>JAZQZI010000010.1:0-107960 GCA_045633985.1 Tidjanibacter sp.
GGGCGACAACACCCTCATCCTCAAAAACCTCTCGCCCAAAACCGAGTATGTGGCATTCATCGCAGGTGAGATTGCAGGTATTGAGGAGTATATGGAGGAGGTTGTGACCGTGAAATACATCCGCACTACCGACTTCGCAGACGACATCACCGTGAGGGATATTCACTACCGTGGTTTCACCGTGGATGTGAAGGTCGATCCCAGCATCAAGGAGCAGAACCACGTTATCAAGTGGGCCACTATGAGCCTCTACACCTACAGAGGTCGTAACGGCGGCTACGGCTCCGACGCAATGGCACTCAACCTCCACGACACCGCCTGGAACGGCCTCAACCTCTTCAACGAGAGCCGCTCGCTCATCATCGACGAAGCACACAGCTACATCTACGACAGCAACGGCGAGATTGAGACCGTACTCTTCGAGTCGGTTGTTCCCGGTCAGCCCCAGGTGGTCGCTATGGGCGAGTATCGTCGAGGTCAGCACTGGGGCGGTTGGGGCTACGGCTACTACACCCCAATGTTCGACGATGCAGCATATCTGGCAGACCAGGCCAACAGCTCCGCACCCCTCGCAGAGGCCCCCTACTGGACCGGCTTCTATGAGAGCGTCTTTGTGCAGGTTCAGAAACCCGAGCCCCTGCCCGAGGATATGATTCAGGTGGAGATTACCCCCAAACCCGATGACGCTATCATCAAAGTTACTGCCGATGAGTCGATTGACCGTGTGGCAATTATGATTATGAGCGAGCTCGAGCACGGCATCGCCAGCAAATCTCTCGAGGAGGAGCATATGCAGTGGTTTGCAACCTCGCTCGAGGCTATGTATGCCGGTGTGACCATGATTGTAGACCCATACAGCGAGGAGTACCAATTCAACGGCACCATCCAGACCGCCCTCAGCGAGTACTTCTACGACATTCCTCGTGACTCGAAATATTGGGTGGATGTTGTAGGTCTTCGTGGCGACTGCAATGGCGACGGCTTCCTCGATGGCCACGAACAGGTCTATAAAAAGTTTGAGTTCTACCTCACCCAGCCCACCAAGCCCGCTCCCGAGATTGTGGTTACCGCATTGGAGTCCACCTCGCCCTATGAGGTCAAATTCAATGTGAAGTGCCCCACCAAGGATGCTTACCGTGGTGCCTCCATCTCCAACTACGAGAAAGAGTGGCTTATGACAGGTATGAGCGGTGCGGAGTTGTTGGCAGCTTACGGCGACTACTTCCCCTTCAGCACCGTGGAGATTATGCAGATTAACTCCGACGAGGGTCTGACCGTCACCTACCCCTCGCGACCCAACGAGAACAACTACTTCGCAGCGATGGTGGCCAACGACGAGGGTACCGAAACCTACTCCGACACCGTCATAGCAAGGACTCTCATTGAGCCCGCAGCCGACAAGGTGGATAGCCCCTTGTTCGAGAGCCTTGTGGGTGAGTGGACCGCAAGCGCAACGATGACTTACAGCACCTATAACAACGAGACCGAGCAGTATGAGCCCGTCACCGCCACAACCACTTGCAATGTCACCATCGGCGACTTCGAGTATCCCGAGCAGCTCACCGAGGATGATTATGCAACCTTCCAGCGCCACGGTGTGAGCCGTGAGCAGGCCGACGCCTACTATGCAGAGTTCAAGGCTGCTGCCAAGACCTTCAACGACAACAACCGCTCGCAGAACCGCATCCTTATGAACGGCTTTGACTTCACCGGCGGCATTCAGCCCTACTTCGAGTACTCCGATCCCTACTCGCTCTTCGTTTCGGACACCTACAACGGCTACACCAGCGAGATGCCTATCTACGACTTCGGTCCCAAGTGGTACCTGGAGGTAGCTGCCGACGGCACCGTTACCGCACCCTTCAACACCAACTACTTCACACCTATGTCGAGCTGGTTCGCAGAGTATAACTCAATCTACGAGTCGCACCTGATTGCCTACGAGCCCACCACGGGTAGCACCGCAGGTTATATGGGCGACGCAGAGGGTAACATAGTGAACGGCCAGTTCCCCGTGGAGATTTCCGAGGACGGCAACACCATCATCGTGAAGCCTATGCCCTATGGTGACTACAACTTCTACCCCAACGCCGCAATCTACTTCGGCAATGGTCAGTATCAGATAACCTGCAAGGTCATCTCCGAGATTACTCTCACCCGCAAGAGCGGTGACGTCGCTCCCGCAGCTGCCAAAGCCTCGAAGATGGTGAAGGGTAAAGTGCTGAACGAGAAGTTCCAGTCGAGCCAGGAGATTAAGACTCCCGCTCGTCCCGCAAGCCGCACCGCCTTTGGTAAGAGGGTGGAGGCAAAGAGTGTTGCAGGTCCCAAGCACTTCACCGAGGAGCAGAGGAGAGAGATGTGGTATGACGCACACCGCAACTAATCCCCTCCGCACAGCTATGACCCATTAGTGGTCGTTGCTCATAACGACAAAAACCCCGAAAGGATCACTCCTTTCGGGGTTTTTTAGGGCGATAGGGACATTAGGGAGTTATGGGAGTTATGGGAGTTATGGGAGTTATAGGAGTTATAGGAAATTTTCCCTAACGGCTCTAATAACCCTATACACCCTACAAAAGTTTTCGGGCTTGCTCAGCAAGCCCGCGACTATAGACGTTAGACGTTGGACGTTAGACCAAAGTCGGTAGACGGTGGACGGTGAACGTAAAAGACCACCTTTCTATGAGATTATCGCTCCAGGACCATAAAATGTTCGGTGCGGGTGTCGCCCAGGAGGGTCGGTTTGTTGTACTCGGTGTGGTGGGGGCGGAAGCCACACTTCTCCATAACCCTGCGAGAGCGGTCGTTGCCCTCATAGTAGCCCGCCCACAATCTATTGTAGCCGAGCTCGCCAAAGGCCCTCTCGATGAGCACACCTACAACCTCAGTCATAATACCACGGCCCCAGAATGGCTCTGCAAGCCAATAGCCAAGTTCCGCATCACCCCACCCCTGCAAGGAGGGTGACACACCCTCGCCACTCTTTATGGCAGCCGCTCCGATGGGCTCTCCCGACTCCCTCAGCACTATGGCGTATGTTTCGGGGGCCATAAACACAGAACGGATAATCTCCTTGCTCTCCTCCACACTGCGGTGTGCAGGCCAGCCAGCAATGGGGCCTACGGCGGGATTGGAGGCCCAGCGAAACATCATTTCAGCATCCTCCTCTCTCCAAGGACGAAGGGTTATTCGTGGGGTGGTAATCATCGTCTATTTGTTTGACTTTTTGCGGGGTTTGGGCATAGGTTTATGGCTATCGAGCAGTAGCAGCACGTCGTGCAGCAGAGTCGTATCCTCCACATCGAGCACCACGTGGCCCTTTGCACCCGGGAAAGGCTCCCTCCTCTCGGCATCCGCCAACAGCTCCGCAAGGCACTCAATGACCTTCACATAGACAGTATTGTCGCACACAAGCAGTAGCGGTTTCTCTCCCGAATAGATGCAATACTCACCAAACATAGGGCGATACCAGAGGTCCAACCCTGCGCGGGCAGCCTCCATACGCTCCATAACGAACTCTATATAGTCCCTTGTGGTAGCCACTATGGCAATAGATTATTCGTTCTCCTTGGGGAGTGTTCGGCTCAGGAACAACGAGCCCAACAATGCCGAGATAATCGTGCCGAAGAGAATACCGAGCTTGGCGAGGTCGAGCATAGCCCTACCATCTGCGCCCAGAGGCGAGTAGGCCAAGTCGGCAATGAACATCGACACGGTAAAACCAATGCCGCAGAGCATACACACACTCGCAAAGGATTTCCAATTGACACCCGAAGGCATCGAGGCAATCTTGGTCTTGATAGCCAGCCACGAGAAGCTGAAGACACCCAAGAACTTACCGAGAACAAGACCCAGCATCACCGAGAGGCTCACACCCGAGAAGATGTCAACAAAGGCTACATTGCCCAGATAAACGCCCGCATTGGCAAAGGCAAATAGGGGAAGAATGATGTAGTTGATAAACTCCCTCAGGTCGTCCTCCAGGTGTTGTAGAGGGCTGATGAGATGGTCGGCAGCCGACTCCACACTCTTTAGCATCTGAATCTCGTCGTTGCTGAAGACCACAACCTGGTGGCGGTCGGTAACCTCCACCTCGGGGAACTCACTGATGTTACGACGAATACGCTCAATATAGTAGCGGGTACCCTTGCCAATACTTGCGGGGATGCAGAAGGCTGCCACAACACCCGAAATGGTGGCGTGAACACCCGAATTGAGCAGCGAATACCACATAACCGCACCGGCAATGAGGTAGTAGGTCTTACTCTTCACATTGAAGTGGTTGGCAACCAGCATAACCACAACCATCAGCAACGCCAAAAGCATCCAGCTCCACGCAATCTCCGAGGTGTAGCAGATGGCAATAACCAAAATACCACCCAAGTCGTCGGCAACCGCAAGGGTGGTCAGAAAGACCTTAAGGCCAATGGGCACCCTCTTGCCAAACATAGCGAGCACACCCAGCGAGAAGGCAATGTCGGTAGCCATAGGAATTGCCGCACCCCTTGCCATACCCGCACCAGAGGGGCAAAACAGCAGGAATACCAGCACGGGGATAAGCATACCACCACAAGCACCTATGATGGGAAGAATTGCTTTCTTAATGGAGGAGAGCTCTCCCACCAAAATCTCACGCTTAATCTCCAAACCTACCGAGAGGAAGAAGATGGCCATCAGAAAATCGTTGATGAGCACCTGGAAGGTGAAGGGCTCGCCGTGGTGGGAAAAGATATTGAAGTCGCCAAAAGAGACGGACACGGGCTTCTCCAAGAGTCCGAAGTACCACTCCCTGATGGGGGTATTGGCACAAATGAGTGCCAGAATGGTGGCTGCAATCAGCCAAAAACTTGCTGTCGAATACTTTTTAAATAGACTGAGGAAAGTGTAATTTTTCATTGCCTATTCAGATTTGTTGGTTAAAAAAGTTGATTGTAAAATAACTAACCTGTCTGTGAGGACATCCCTCGGGGTGTCGGCACACACTCTCTCTGCACCCTCCTTCCCTCGGAAGAGGTGCGCCCCTAAAATTCACGGCAAATGTACGCTTTTATTCGTTAGAGTGTTCTCCCCCACCCCTTTTATCTTCAAAAAAATGGCTCGCAGAGAGTATTTAGAGGATGGTGGCCACCCCTGCAAGGCCGAGAACAATGAGCACGTAGCGTGCCGCCTTGCCAACCGCCATAGCTACCGTGGTCCACAGAGGGCTCGTCTTGGTCATACCAAGCATCACCACAATGGCCTCACCCACAACGGGCAAGACGCTCAGCAGTCCCATCCACGCACCACGCCTACGCACCCAATCGGCCACTCGGTCGAGTTTCTCGCTGCTCACACCCAACCAGCGCTCAATCCTCTCGAGGTTGCCAGCACGCCCCAGCAGGTAGCACACAACGCCCCCAAGGGTGTTGCCCACCGTAGCGGCCACAATGAGCGCCACAGGCTCGGCACCCATCTCATAGAGCACACCAAGCACAACCTCCGAGGCAAAAGGAACAATGCTCCCCGCCAGAAAGGCTGCAACAAAGAGGCCAACGTAGCCCCACTCTACCAAGAAATCGACCATAGATAATCGGATGTGTTGACGTTTCCGAGGTGCAAAGTTAGAATTTTTGGGAGAGAATGGAGCAGTTTCCCGAACAGTTTTTGTATCTTTGTGGCGCATTATGGGACGAATTTTGGCCATAGACTACGGACTCAAGCGCACAGGCGTGGCGGTGAGCGACCCCCTGAGGATTATCGCCGGGGGGCTCGAAACCGTGCCCACAGCGCAACTCGAAAAGTGGCTCGGGCAATATATCCCCGCCAATGGCGTTGATATTATTGTGGTGGGCAAGCCCTCGCAGATGGATGGCACCCCAAGCCAATCGTGGGCAGCCATCGAGCCCTTCGTAGAGCGACTGCGCCAAAACTACCCACAGTGCCGAGTAGTGCTCCACGACGAGAGGTTTACCTCCGTGCTGGCCCACAGAGCAATGATTGACGGCGGAATGAAGAAGATGGCACGCAGGGACAAGGCTGTGGTGGACAAAATATCGGCCACCATCATCCTCCAGAGCTTTATGGACTCACTGCAATACAGAGAGTTAGCAAATAAAATTTAAAACCACTTTACGAAAAACCAAACACCAAATATGATACTTCCTATTTACATCTACGGTTCGGGCGTGCTCCGCAAGGAGTGTCAGGATATTGACCAAAACTACCCCGAGCTCTCCAAGCTGATTGAAGATATGTACACCACAATGTACGCCTCGGAGGGCGTGGGACTCGCCGCCCCCCAGATTGGCAAAGATATCCGCCTCTTCGTGGTGGATGGCACCCCCTTTGAGGATGTCGATCCCACTGCCAAGGATTTCAAAAAGGTCTTCATCAACCCCGAGATTTACGAGGAGAGCGAAGAGGAGGTGCTGATGAATGAGGGATGCCTCTCGGTGCCCGGCATCCACGAGGATGTCTATCGCCCCGAAAGTATCCGCATCAACTACCTCGACGAAAATTTCGAAGAGCACGACGAGGAACTCACCGGCTGGCCCGCACGCATCGTACAACACGAGTATGACCACCTCGATGGCCTGGTATTCACCGACCGCCTCTCGACCATCCGCAAAACAATGCTGCGCAACAAGCTGAACGCTATGGCAAAAGGTAAATACTCCTGCGCCTACCGCTCGAAACAAAAATAACAACAAGGGACCTCGCAAGATGGTCCTTTTTTTGTGCGGTCAGCTATTTAACGACGACCGACTTGTTATAGTCTAACGTCTATAGTCGCGGGCTCGGCAATTTAGTTGCCGAGCCCGAAAACTTATTAGGGTGTATAGGGTATATAGGGGAAGTTAGGGAAGTTAGGGAAGTTAGGGAAGTTAGGGAAGTTAGGGAAGTTAGGGATGCTCTCCTATTACTCCTATTACTCCTATTACTCCTATTACTCCTATTACTCCTATTATTATTCTCTACCCCAGATAGGAGTTATGGGAGTTATAAGAGTTATAGGAAATATTCCCTAATGGCTCTATCGGCTCCACACCTCCCCTAAATTAGGGGAGGTGGCCGTAGGCCGGAGGGGCCTGTCAGTCGGTAGACGGTAGACGGTAGTCGGCAGACAAAAAAAGGTAGGCGTTTCTGGGCGGCTACCTTTTCAAAACTACTAACCCAAACTTTTGAAAATAGAGATGTGGTTTTACCACACCGCTTTATTGAGCCAAAGGCTCAACCAAGTCCCTCCTTTGTCAAAGGAGGGATTTAGGGAGGAATGTATGAACTCTTCATTTATTTAAGTTTGTATCCGCAGAAGCAACAAAAAAGGTAGGCGTTTCACAACGGCTACCTTTTCAAAACTACTAACCCAAACTTAAATAAATGAAGAAACCTTGTGTGGTCGTTGCGACCACGCCCTATATGTTTGCAATATGCGTGCCACAATCGTGGAAGGCCACATTTCCCGAAACTTTTTTTGCCGGCGGCGCACTCTTGCACCCTTTTTGTTCTCGTCAGGGTGACTTTTTATTCATTCACTTTCAAAAAAACAACCGAAAAATGAAAAGAATCATCACCCTCATTGTGGCAACCATTGTGGCCACCGTAGCCCTCTGGGCTGCCGAAATCACCCTCAAGCAGCTCCCCACAAAGGCACAGCAGTTCATCGGCGAGTATTTCGCCAAAGACCAAATCAAGGCCATCCATCAGCACCACCACCGTCACGGCAACACTTACCGTGTGCTATTCACCGACGGCTCCAAGATTAACTTCGACGCCTCGGGACAGTGGGTAAAAATCAAGCTTCGCAACGACTCCATACCCGTGGAAATCATCCCCGAGTACATCACAACCTATGTGTGGGACGCCTACCCCGGAGTGATGATTATGAGCATCGAGACCGAGGGCCCCGGGCAGGAGGTGGAACTCTCCGACGGCACGGAGCTCACATTCAACCCCAAAGGCGACGTTGTGAAAATCGACTAACAACAGACAAAAACAAGAGCAGGCTGGGATATATCCCAACCTGCTCATTTTATACCATTTAGCACGCCGCTAAAACTCCAGGCGCACAATAAAGGAGTTGCGGCCCTCCACCTTACCCTCCACAAAGAACGTGTGGCTCTCGGGCAGGCGGTAAACATCCAGGCAGACCGTATCTTCGGGGCGCACCTCGTTGTTGAAGTTAATCTCCAGCTCACGCAGGGGGCGGGGCTCGGTAACCTCAAGGCCCACAGCGTCCATAGCCCACACCACATACATTACATTATTGACGTGGTGATTCATATCGAGGTCGGAGAAGGATGTTCGGTGGGTGGTGGTGGCCACAAGCCGGGCACCCTCGGGCAGCACAACCTTCGCAGCAGGCTCCTCGATGACGCTCTCGGGGATGCACTTCGACTCGTCGGCCGCAAACTCTGCAAAAGCACCTCGGCGGGCGAGGCGGCGGGTAGCCATATCGACCACCAACCACGAGGTGGTGGCCTTCACCAAAGAGTTACCCTCCGCATCGACGAGGAGAAAATCCCTCAGGAACATAAAGCCTGCGGCACCCTTGTGCCAGCTCTTAAGGTTTACCCTCTGGCGCCACACGGGCATCTGCTCAAAAACAACCCTCATACGGCTCATAACCCACGCCTGGCCGGTGGTGCCGAGCGAGTCGTACCCCACACCGAGGTATTCGGCGTGTACATTGGCAGCCTCCTGGGCCATATTGAGGAATGCTGCTGGTTTGAGCCTCTGATGGAGGTCGGTGTCGTAGCAAGGGATGGTGTAGTCGGCGCTAAACTTCTCTACCATATCATTTTCTCATTAATATGTAACACATTGTGGCACCCCAAAGGTACAACTATTTTCGCAGAGTGCAAGTCCCGCTCCACACTTTGCCCCCTGAAGGGGTTGCGGAAACCGAAAAAGAGTGTATCTTTGTGGATGCGTTTGGTGGGCCTACATCGCAAATAGCAGGCCACGCACAACGGAGGAAGACCAACAATAACCTGAATCAAAAGGTGTTAAAGAGAGGAAACATATGGCTACTGCTCGCCCTGTGGGTGTCGTTCATAGCGACGCTCAATCTCTGTGTGGCACAGGGTAGCGAGGCTGCCACAACAACCCCTCAGTCATCTCTATTTGAGGAGAACGGTCACGACCGCCCCTACATCGAGGAGCGACACACCCACGCCGCACTCCTCTCCGAGGTACACACCGTTGCCACACCCTCCACTGTGCGCACCAACATCGGGCGTCAGCGCACCCATCAGAGCTCGTGCCAGCTGCTCACTGCGGCCCACAAAGTGGCCCCATCGGGACAACCCAAAAGGTTCGTATCCCCCCAGAGCAACCCTCAACACACTGCACGAGCGGTGGATTACTACATCTTTGCGCTGCGCCACATCATAATTTAGCGGCCGCAATCTTGCCCCTAAATTATTCAAAATCAAACCCCTAAAATTCAAATATCCCCCAACTAACTACCTATCCGACGGCACTTGTCGTTTCGGAAGTTGGTGCGTGCATCAACTTTTGGAACGAAAGGTGATGTCTGCAATTCATTATATTAACACAACAACACAGACAATGAACAACATACTCAACCGCTACGACCTCGCATACTACTACAGTGAGGTTGAGCTGTGCGACAAAAAGCGCACAGCACCCATCATCATACTCCTCCTCGGTGTGGCACTCTTGGTTGTGGCCATCCTCATCAAAGAGAACGAGAACCTCAGCACACTGCTCCTCACACTCGGCTTTGTGGGTGCAGGCGTGGGCATCATAAAAATCATTCGCCCCGGCATCCGCATCACCCATTCGGCAACGGGCGAAACCATCGTTCGCCACGAGTACACCCTGGAGCAGGAGAACCAAGCAAAGGCGGAAGAATTGCTCCGAAACGGCAACCACGAGGCCCTCAAAGCGCTCTCCAAACCCAACTCGCCACTGATGGTTGTAACCTACTCGACCCCCTCGGGCACACTCTTCATCGGCCAGATACTCCACTATGTGCCCTATGAGTACCAGCCCCTTGCAGAGCCCATCGTATTTAAAAAATAATCGTCGCAAGGTAAAATGTTTATAGTCGAACTACTACTCGGCGTAGTACTCCTCAGTGTGGGTGCGAGCCTGCTCACCGACGGTGCCACAGCCATTGCCAAAAGGCTGGGTGTGTCGGAGTTTCTGATTGGTGTAACCATCGTGGCCGTGGGTACCTCTATGCCCGAATTTGTGGTGAGCGTGATGAGCGCCATCGGCGGGCAGAGCGATGTGTCGATAGGCAATGTTGTCGGTTCCAACATCTTCAACATCTACGCCATACTTGGCGTTACAGCCCTCGTCAGCCCCCTGCCGCTCACAAAAGCCAACACCCGTCGCGACCTCCCCATAACCCTCGTTGTATCGTTATTGCTGTGTCTTATAGCTCTCGACAGTACCCTCTTAGGTAGGGAGAGCAATATTATCAGTCGCCCCGATGGCTTGCTCCTGCTAGCCGGCTACGCCATCTTCCTCGGCTATATGATTAAGGGGGGCAAAAACTCCTCCACAAACTCGGCTGCTACGCCTGCCGCACAACCACAAACCATCGACAATAATAGGTGTAATATGGGTAAAGGGTTGTTGATGGTGGCGGCAGGCCTTGGCGGCCTTGTGTGGGGTGCAGATATGTTCCTTGACGGCTCCATCTCTCTTGCACGACTTGTGGGACTCAGCGAGGCGGTCATTGGCATTGTCATTGTGGCCGTAGGCACCTCGCTGCCCGAGTTCTTCACAACCTTCGTATCGGCACTCAAGGGCAAGACCGATATCGCTCTGGGCAACATCCTCGGCTCCAACATCGCAAATATCCTCCTCATTCTCGGCACAAGTGCCACCATCACCCCACTCCGATTAGGGGGTATTAGCGAGGTGGATATGCTGGTGATGGTGTCGGCAGTGGTGGCCGTGATGTTGGCTGCCCTATGCTTCCGTCGTGGCAAAATCGACCGCATAGAGGGTGCCACATTCCTCGCCATATACATCGCCTACACAGTGTGGCTATTATCCAAATAGCACCTCTGTGAGCGCAATAAACAAAGAGAGCCGAAGCATTCCGCTTCGGCTCTCCTTATATTTGACATCGTAATTCTACCTTCCCGAGTACATCTCCTCGTAGTAGCTGAGGTAGTCGCCCGAGGTGACAGAGTCCATCCACCCCTGATTGTCAAGATACCAGCGAACGGTTTTCTCGATGCCCTCCTCAAACTGCAACGAAGGCTCCCAGCCGAGCTCCTGCTGCAACTTGGTGGAGTCGATGGCATACCTCGCATCGTGGCCGGGGCGGTCGGTGACAAATCTCACAAGGCTATCGGAATATCCCTCGGGATTGCCCAGCACTCTATCCACAGTCCTTATCAGCTCCCTCACAAGGTCAATGTTGCGCCACTCATTATTGCCGCCCACATTGTAGCTCTCGCCTACCCTGCCGTGGTGGAAGACAAGGTCGATGGCTCGGGCGTGGTCCTCAACATAGAGCCAATCCCTCACATTCTCCCCCCGACCATATAGGGGCAGGGGCTTACGCTGTCGGATATTATTGATAAACAGCGGCATGAGTTTCTCTGGGAATTGGTAGGGACCATAGTTATTGGAGCAGTTGGTGATAACCGTGGGAAGTCCATAGGTGTCGTGGTAGGCCCTTACAAAGTGGTCGCTCGAGGCCTTGCTTGCACTATAAGGGCTATGGGGGTCATACTTGGTCTGCTCCGTAAACATCCCTCCCGACATCTCCAACGCACCGAAAACCTCGTCGGTGGATATATGGTGGAAGCGTTTGCCCTCAATACGTCCCTCCCACGCCATGCGGGCCACATCGAGCAGGGTGAGGGTGCCCATAATATTGGTCCTCGCAAAGGCAAAGGGCTCCCTTATGGAGCGGTCCACGTGACTCTCCGCAGCAAGGTGGATAACGCCATCCACCCCATAGCGCTCGAAAATCTCCTCCACAAGCCCCCTATCGCACACGTCGCCACGCACAAACAGGTAGTTGGCCCTCCCCTCAACATCCTTCAGGTTGGCCAAATTACCCGCATAGGTCAGCAGGTCGAGGTTTATGATACGATAGGTGGGGTACCTCTCGACCATCAGCCTCACAAGGTGGGAGCCGATGAAGCCCGCACCTCCCGTGATAAGTATATTACGCTCGAAGTTCATCTATGCATCTCTGGAGTGACTCCTGCCACTCGGGAATATCAATACCAAAAGTTCTCACAAATTTCTCTTTCGAGAGCACCGAATAGTGGGGTCTTGGAGCCTTCGCCCCATACTCGGCAGTCGTGCAGGGCACTACACGGCACTCCTCAACACCCGCTCGGCGTGCAATCTCCGATGCAAACTGCCACCACGAACACTCGCCCAGGTTGGTGTAGTGGAACACCCCCTCGTGGAAGTTGCGCTCCCCAATAATCCTCACCAAAGCCTCCGCCAAGTCGCCCGCATAGGTGGGAGTGCCCAGCTGATCGCTCACAACCCTCACCTCCCCACGCTCGGCCATAAGGCGCAGCATAGTCTTCACAAAATTGCCGCCCCACTCAGAGTAGAGCCACGCAGTGCGCACAATCATATAGTGGCAACCGCTCTGCTCAATGGCCCTCTCGCCCGCAAGTTTCGTGCGGCCATAGGCATTCAATGGTTGGGGGAAGTTCTCCTCAGTGAGCAGGCCACAGCAACCACCCATAAAAACATAGTCGGTGGAGATGTGAATGAGCAGTGCGTTGTTTACCTTCGCCGCCTCCGCCAAGTAACCAACAGCGGTGGCGTTCAGCAGGAGTGCCTTCGCCTCGTCTTCCTCGGCACGCTCCACATTGGTGTAGGCGGCGCAGTTGATGATGACATCTACCCCACTCTCGACCACCGCTCGCTCCACAGCCTCGGGGTCAGTAATGTCGAGCTCGGCCACATCGGTGAAGATATAGTGGTCCGCAGAACCCTCCGCAGCCCTCCTGATGGTTCTTCCTAACTGTCCCTCGGCACCCGTGACTAGAATATTCATAGCTCACAGAGCAATTTGCGGTTTGTATCCTTTGGCGAGAGGATGATTTCACTCTCCTCCACGCCCCACTCTATGCCAATCTCGGGATCGTTCCAAGCAATGCCGTCCTCACTCTCGGGGTGGTAGTACTCGTCGCACTTATACTGGAACACCGTATCCTCCTCCAGCACCACATAACCGTGGGCAAATCCCTTAGGGATAAAGAGTTGGCGATGATTCTCGGCCGAGAGCTCCACGGCGACATACTTTCCAAACGTAGCGCTCCCGGGGCGGATATCTACCGCCACGTCGAGCACCCTGCCCTGCACGACCCTCACCAATTTGGCCTGTGCATATGGCTCCCTCTGGAAGTGAAGACCACGCAGTACGCCCCCCTTCGAGCGGCTCTCATTGTCCTGCACAAACTTCACATTCAGCCCCGTAGCCGCCTCGAAATCACGCTCCGAGAAGCTCTCCATAAAGTAGCCCCTCGCATCGCCATACACAGTAGGCTCCACAATCAGAACCCCCTCAATATCAGTCTTAAGAACCCTCATTAAACTGTGCAATTGATATATTGATAGGTTGCATTTTCCCTATGCATAATAGTTGCAGGATTGCCCACCACAACAGAGTGGTCTGGAACATCAAAATTAACATATGAATTGGGGGCTATTAACACATCACTACCTATTTTTATTCCACCAACAATCACAGCATTTGTTCCAATCCACACATTATCGCCTATAGTAGGAGTCCCCTGCATTCTTCCCCTATTAGTCTGACCAATTGTAACACCTGTTGCTATATTAATATTCTTACCAAGAACAGCATTAGGATTGATTATAATTCGTCCACAATGACCAATGTAAAAACCTGCACCTATCTGCGTGACAGTAGATATTTGAATATGAGTCCTTCTCGAAATTCTACGTTTTCGCACCTCCCACAAGAGATACAACAACTTATTCCTCTTGGAGTAGTATTGTGCCTTGCGGAATGCCTTAATAAACTTAAGTTCCTCAGGAGGAGTCAATTTCTGTTTCAGTGTTTTACAACCACCAAAATAACGATACTCATCTTGGGGAAACAAATACTCAGTCATAAATATTCTGTTTAAGATTATTTCCTCGCTAATTTCAGCAGATACTCGCCATAGGAGCTACCCTGCATAGGCTCGGCAAGCTCCCTAAGGCGCTCACTCGTAATCCACCCCTTCCTCCAGGCAATCTCCTCCAAGGCGGCAATCTGCACACCCTGGCGTTTCTCGACAACCTCCACAAAGCGGGCAGCATCAAACAGGCTCTCGTGGGTGCCCGTATCGAGCCAAGCAAAACCTCGACCCAACTGTTGGAGGTGGAGCGCACCACGCTCCATAAAGGCCCTATTGACATCCGTAATCTCCTTCTCACCACGGAGCGAAGGCATAATGCCCTCGGCAATCTCCACCACCTCATTGGTATAGAAATAGAGCCCCGTGACGGCCACATCACTCTTTGGCTCCACAGGTTTCTCCTCGATGCTCGTCACCGTGCCATCCTCGGCAACCTCGGCCACACCAAACCTCTCGGGTTGGGCAACGTGGTAGCCAAAAATAGTGGCTTTACGCTCACTCTCGGCCCTCTCGACCGCATCCAGCAGCATACCCGTGAAGCCCTGACCATAGAAAATATTGTCGCCCAGCACCAGGCACACAGAATCACCACCAATGAACTCCCGACCAATCGTAAACGCCTCGGCAAGGCCATTGGGCTTGGGCTGCTCGGCATAATAGAACCTCACGCCATAGTCGCTGCCATTGCCCAGCAGGCGCTGGAAAGCAGGAATGTCGTGAGGAGTGGAGATGATGAGTATCTCCCTGATTCCGGCCAACATAAGCACCGAAATGGGATAATAAATCATAGGTTTGTCATAGACGGGTAACAGCTGCTTGCTGATGCCCTTGGTTATGGGATAGAGCCTCGTGCCGCTCCCACCCGCCAAAACAATGCCTTTCATACTCTATAATCTTGGATTTTTCTCAAAGAAGAACGCAAAAGCACTCCTGGTTATTTCAACAAAAATGCTCCTGCGGTAAATTATGTGGTACTTCCAACCCGTAGAGAGTTTCCTACCCACCTGCACCAAACGAGACCTCCAGGCAGAATAGCCCTTATTAAACAACCCCTCGCTCTTATACAGCGTATCCTCCAGCACTCGCTCCGCATAGGGCGAAGTAGTGTGTATGGCAGGGTTGGTAATCTCCAAGCCGAAATACTGCACCGAAATGGCCGTGAGCGCATCGGCAAACCTCGTCATATGCAGACGGTCTGCCCACTCATAGAACTCCGTCCAATTAATATTGTTCTGCTCGCTCCTCAACAGCAGCGCCCAATCCAATATGTGGCGCAGTTTAATACCCTCCGAAAGGAAATGGTTGAGCCCGTGCATTGTGAGAAACAGTGCATTGAAGTCAGCCGAGGGCACAATGAGCTTTGTGTCGGCAACGTAGGAGGTATTGCCCCTCAAGGCCACACTCTCCAAGTGACGCTCCAGGGCCTTCACCTTGCGACTGCCACGCACGGGGAGGAAGAACCTGTGGTTCTCAACCATCAGCCCCCTATATTTTATATGGGAATTCTTGTAGTAGTCACGCTCCACCTTGGCACCAATCTGCTCGCAAATCTGGTTGCCGGGCTCGTAGCCGTCACTTGCAGGCACTCCCCCATTGCGAATGAGGAAACAGTCCAAATCGCCACACTCACGGTGCTCCGGACGAGGATAATAGGTGCCAATGGCGAGGCCCTTCATCACAATGGTGCGTATCTGCTGCTGTGCGAAATGCTCGGCCAAAAGGGCCGAGTTTTTGCGCTGCATCTCGTGACGATTTTCGATAGCCTCGGTGCCGAGCGCCCACTGAATGTTGAGCGCACGGGGAGGCTGCTGCTCCCTGGGGAGCCCCGCCACCACATCATACACAATAGCCAACACCCCTTGCGACGCCGCCAGACGATACAACTCCTTCCAATCCTCCGCCGATAAATCAGCAAAGAGATTGGCTGCCTGCTCGCCGCCAAACAACTCACACCGCAGAGCAGAAAAAAGCTTCTCTATCGGACACCACATTATTTATTGTAAAGTCGAACTATATATTTCTTTTTGACGTAGGCAGGCACAAATGCAAATAAGAAGTAAAGAGTAGCACGCAATTTAGACCAACCCAAAACTTCCTGATACACACCAATGTTATATTTTATTAAATCCATTTTTTTGTTCGAAATGCTTCCCTCTCTCAAACGATACATTGCCAATGGCTCTTTATACCCTTTGGCCTCTTTACATATCTTTAATACTTTTATCCAAAGGCCCCAATCTTGTCGCTTACGAATTAATGGCAAGTATACCTTGCCCACTTTGTTTGTATCATAAATTGCACTTAGACATCCAATTTTACAATCTCTTAGATTGGATTTAAATGTGATTTTATTGGGTGCAATTATAATACCCTTTATCTCGCCTGCTTCATCACAAGTCATATAGCTTGTGCAAGTCAGTGCGCAATCATTTTGCTTCATAAACGCTATCTGCTTTTCAAGCTTGTTTGGATACCAACGGTCATCACTATCGCAGAACGCAATATATCTACCCTGAGCGTGTTCGATAGAATTATTTCTGGCCACACCTCCGCCAGAATTTTTTTCCAACTTGAAAATCCTTATACGGGCATCTTTGTCTGCATAAGACTGAACTATCTCAAGCGTGTTGTCCTTTGAACAGTCATCAGTAATTAGAAGTTCCCAATTGGTATATGTTTGAGCCAAAATAGACTCAATAGTTTCGGCTATAAAATTTGCTGAATTATAGCACGGGGTAATGATTGAAACAAGGCCGTTATTATGCATAGGTATATTATCCTTTGTAGTTAATATCTATTAGATTACCGCACATTGCCTGGAACTCGTCGGTGTAGAAGTCCATAAGTCCACCAAGGGAAGTGAATGTCATCTCCCCAAAGTATACTTTGCCGCCCAGATTATATAGATCAACACGCACCACGGGGAAGGGTTTTGCTAATCTCTCTGCAATTAGCATCATTTGGTCAAAGTTTGCTGGTTTGGGCAATATTTGGCCTTTCCTATAATGGTCGTAAAAAATAGAGTATTCGGGGTGTGCTTGCCACTCTAGATCGTACGTCATTACATCTGTGCCGTGCTTGTCTCGATTGCAACAAGCCCAAATGTAATATGGCTTACCATTGAAACACCAAATTTTATAGTCAATGATTGATGTTGAGTGTTTGGCAGACATCTCATCGTTATGCATAAATCCTTCGGCTATGATAGCTGGTTTTATTCGCATATAATGCTTGCCACCCTCCAATTCTCCGTATTTAATTTTGGATGATTTGTCTATCTGTTGACGAATTTGCTCAGAATCTACTAGATTTTTGTCTTTTACTAAAATGATGTCTCCCGAACCCTGGACGGTCTTTAATACATAACTATTAGGGAGTTGCTCGAAATTTATGTCATCGGCACTCTCCCAATAACCATAAAGAGGAACCAATATATCGGTCAGACCACACTCCTCCACATAGCCTCTAACGGCATATTTGTCTGCCAAACGAGTCCATAATGTTGTATCTGTTCGCAACGACATATGGAGTATTTTTTCGTTTAGAGTTTGTGGGTTATTAAGACTTATTCTCTTTTTGAATCTTGCCAAATAACGCATCTTTACGAGCGTCTCAGGATAACTACGTCCAATAAATTGCGCAGCCCATATGATGGGGCGGCAAATGACATTTAGAATAGGATTTGTTCTAATTCCCATAGTTACTTTATTTTTCGTTTGATAAAATCAAAAATAATTGAAAACAAAATACGAAAATCGTATCGGTATAAGTTTTTGATAAAGGCCCAATGATGTGCTTTTCTATAGCTTTTCAAGCCATTGTCTGCAATGTGAATATACTCTTCTGGATTACGTTCTTGCCCGATCAACTTATTGAGGTGACTCAAACGAAATTCAGTAGGGACCTCTTGTTTGTCAATCAATATAGGTTTGTAGTTGCTACCTATATGCACATATTGGTATGTTACATTCCAATTATCCACATCTACATTTACAACAATCGAGTATTTGGTAGGGAGGTATGCCATATTAAATACAAAGTTGCCTAAAGAGTAGAAAATATGCTTACCTTTATACACTTCATATCCTTGTAGAATATGAGGATGCATACCGATGATTAGGTCGTACCCCAAGTCTATTAGCCAATGGGCAAAGCGAATCTGATCTATGCTTGGATAATTAATAAACTCAACGCCCCAATGTATATAGGCGATTTTGAAATCAGACCTTAAAGTAGTGAATTCGGTAGCAATATCCGATGGGTCTGGCATAGACCAGTATAAGGGCTTATCTTTACCCTCTTCTCTGCGCAGAGAGAAACCAGTTACTGAAATGCTCTTCCCTTGATGACTGAATGTGATGCTTTTCTTTCGCTCGGATCCAAAAGTTCCTTTGCATATAGCTTTAAGTTGGCACTCCATATCAAGATACGCCTCGCTACCATGCTCCATAACGTGATTATTTGCTATGCCAAGATAGTCAAATAATTGGCATTGTTTTAGGAGTGATGGCTCAATCCTAAAACAATCCTTACGATAATTGGAGTGCACGGTTTTATCAGATGTAACACACTCAAAATTACCAATCCAACAATCTCCTGGAGCTTTGGTGATATTATGAAATGGATTAGACCCTTTTTTGATGGCCGAGCCAACACCAAAACCTACATCAAAATGGTTGTCTGTAAAACAAATATCTCCTACAAATCTAAGCATGGGTTATAATAATCCAAGTTGTTTAAATAATTCTTGTGTTAAAATGTTTCTACAATCGTATTGTAGTGCCTTTTTATGAAGATGGTTAACTTTGCTGTACAATGTTTCGGGGTGTTCAATAATATTTTTCATTGAGGCAGTCAGTGCGTCTACATTGTGCACAGGAATAATCCATCCATCTTTACCATCCTCAATAACATCTGTATTGAGATTCCAATCGGTTGCAATTATAGGGAGTGATGATATATATGCATCTATTACAACTCCGGGGAAACCTTCTCCATTCCAATAAGTGGGAAATAACATTACATCATACTTCGCCAGTTCCTCATATCCAAGGTGTCCAGAAAGAAGATTTAATACACCTTTATACCTAACATTTTCAAATGAATCTACAGACTTTAGGAATGATTCGTAGCCGTTTTCAATGCGCCCAAAAAAAGTAACATCAAATTTTTCGGAATAAAGTTTGTTTAGCTCTTTGACGCTATCAAAGATATAGTCACACCCCTTATAAGGAGCTATACGAGAAAGGAAGACGAAATGAATCTTATCATGTAGGGTCTTGGGGGCTTTTGCGGGAATAAAATCTATGTACTTAGAATTAGGAATATACACCACATTATCCAAACCAGCCTTTTGTAACTCTTTACACATTATTGTACCCTGAACCAAAATCGCCTTGAGGTATCTCATGTGGTTGGTTTTAATTTTACCATCCTTTACCATATTGTGCAGCGATCCACCTACTACCCAATAAAAGACATCTCTTTTTAACCTTATGTAATACAAGAATTTTATTATAAGATCTGCACTGATAGGACTTGCAGATATAACAACCTTGGCTCCACTATTAAATAGAAGAGTGAAAAATAGTTTCACCAATACCCAAGGTCTTTTTTTCCAATCAAGAGTATCTATAGGAATAACTTTATCAAATAACTCCCCAAATCGCTTAAGGAATAGCTGATTTTTCATTGTCTCGCCACATGTTGGGACATTTCCTATGTTTATGGCTCCAATAAGAATGACTTTATTTTTCATTTTGGATTTTGTTGTTATAGTACAATGTAAGATATCTTTGTAACACTTCATAATGCGCCTCACAGCGTGTGAAATTAAGAATTCTTAGTTTCTGCTTCTTTGACAACAGAGATGGGAATAGATTTCTAATATATAGAGACTTCAGAATACGCCATTTATAAGGAGTAAATGTTACTAAAGGATGACACGACGATATATATTCATCGAATTTCTTTTGAAGTAACTTCGGACTCGCAATAATATTATTGAGTTTTTTAATACTTTCCTTAAAGGCTTTATCATCAGGCATTATATTAACGGTTGGGGATTTTTTGCATTGAACATATGGAATCAATGTAGGAAGCAGTTCTCCGTCTATTATGTCAATCTTTAATGCGTAACCTTCATACCAACTTTTAGGTTGACGTGGAGTATATTCATCAAAACAAAAATTACCCAAGCCATAAAAAATGTACTTATTGTTATATATTTCATAGCCTGAATAGCAGTGTTGATGATGGTTAATTACTATATCGGCACCAAATTCTATAAAGAAACGATATTTCCGCTGCATCTCTGGTGTCGGTAGTTGATAGTTCTCAACTCCGCTATGGGTAATCACAATTATGTGGTCGCTATTTTCTTTTGCATCTTTAATGGCTTGACAAATACTTATGATATCTATTGGGTTTGAACCTCCGTGTGTGGCATTTGCGATAGAAAATTCATGCTCACAAGCATTTATAAAAGCTATTTTCTTGTCTTTTATGGTTTTGTAAAAAATAGCTGATGCTTCTTGTTGAGATTCTCCTCCTCCAACATAATCAAGGTGATATTTCTTAAAAAACTTTATACTCTCTAATACACCTTTTTGTCCACAATCAAAAAAATGGTTGTTCGCCAATGTGACACAGTCGAAACCGGAGCCCTTCAAAAAAGAGACTGTCGCCTCTGTGCCACATAGTACGGGCCCAATTTTAGGTATTCCCCAACTTTTATCACCAATCGAATATTCGAAATTTGTAATAGAATAATCTGAGTTAGCTATGATTGGGATAAAATCATTAAGAATCCTTCCTGAATCACCACGACTAATATGTTCAGCAACTCTTGATAATGGGCAGAAGTCTCCACAAATAAATAAGCTAATCATAGTTTGTTTCTATTTTGTAGGTAGGGTGATCATTTCGCCAAACTTACGCGACCATATCTCAGGCTTGAACTTTGCGAAACCACTAGAATCATAAAAGGTAATTTCACCAAACTTAACGTGCCCATTAACCTCGTATAAGTCCACCCTACAATGCGGTATATTTTGCGATAGTTTTGCTGCGACTATTTTCATTTCTTCGAAAAGTGCGGGCTTTGCTATGGGGCGATTATAGTTTGGCCCACCTTGTTCAAAAGGTAAGTGATTAAAGTCCACATCAAAATAGTCAAAACAGGTTTCTGGCTCTACAAATCGCCCACTTGAAATCAAAACCGCCTTAGGTTCACCATTGAAACAGAAGAACTTGTAGTCGTTAATAAATTCGCCTCCATTGGTTATAAATTGTTCGGCAAGAATCCTAGGCTTAACATTTTTATACGGCCACTCTCGGAGCTGACGATAGATATTTTGTCTCATTGAGCGCTGGATATCTCGGCGACACTTTACTTTGTCGAATTTATTTTTATCCGTACATACAACCACGCCACATCCGCCACCTCCATGAGTGGTTTTTAGCACGAATTGATTTGGAAGTTTGTCAAAGTCAATGTCGTCAAATGCATCCCAAACGCCATATGTTGGTATAACATATTCGTTACCTATTAGATCGGAAACATATTGTTTTACTAAATCTTTGTCTACCATCTTTGTGTATTCTGGTTTCCTATCATAAAGTTTTAACCATTGCAACTTTTCATTAAAGGTTTTAGGATTTCGCAGGTTGAGCCTTTTATGGAATTTTATGAAATATAGACACCGTAAATATGTTTCGTCATTGAGAAACCAAAAACATTTTTCGAAGCAGTGTGCAAAAAGAACTGATGGTTCATGCAATAGATAGTAGAAAGCTTTTTTTATTCGTCTCATACTTGACACATTTTGAAATTAATACTACCCATGTACAACTCACATTGAATGTATGTATTATGAGGGTTAGCATCTATGGAAGGATTTAACAACTACCAAATAACATTAAATAATTTTCCCTTGTTTGAGAAATTGAATAATTATTCTTGAACGTATCAATGCCATTGCAACTAATTTGTTGCAATGCCTCTATGGGCGTCATGGCAAAAACTAATAAAGAATTTGTATAATCTTCTACATCCTTACTTGCGGAAATAAACCCATTCACCCCGTTCTCAATCATATTAACACACCCGCCAACGGGCGTTACAATAGGCACGCATCCAACGGATAAGGCCTCAATTATAGTTATCGGCATTCCCTCCATTACAGACGACAAACAGAAGGCGTCGGCAACTGACATTATTGCCCTTATGTTTGGCTGTTCTCCTATGTAAACTATTCTATCCGACAAATAGGGTTTCATTCGCTCAAACAAGGCCTTATCTTCTATTCGACCCGCTATCAAGAGGCGGGCATTTACACCTTGCTGCAACACTTTGTCGAAAGCTTCCACAAGCATCAACTGGTTCTTTACCTTGTGAATACGTCCCGCGTGGATAAATAAATAATCCACGCCATCGTGGTACGACTTAAATTGATTAGATACCTCCTCGCAGGGAACAGAGTCACTACATCCGTTGGGAATCATTTGGGTTGGGAAACCATAGAATCTTTCGAATGATTTTTCCGACTCCTCCGAGATAGTTACAGGTGCTACTAATTTTAATTTGAAAAGAAATTTTCTTATCCACCGAGACAAACCTGTTCCCGCTTCACTACTCGCCTCGCTATGAATGGTTGCAAAAAACTTCACTTTGCGACACAGAACTGCAGCGGGGAGAAGATACATTATTGCGGCCAGATGAGCGTGAACCACATCGGGTTTTTGCTTACGAATATGTCGCAGGATGCGGAACATACATCTAAAATCCGCACCAGGCTTTTTGCCGAGTGAAAATGTTTTTACTCCTTTTTTAATATAACAACGTAAAACATCCTCATCGGAACGATCGTACATCGTCACAATCGAACAATCGTGCCCCGCATCAACAAAAGCATTCGACAAGTCGATAACAAACTTCTCTCCACCGCCTGTCGCAAGGTTAGGTATTATTTCTATGATTTTCATCTTAGGTAGACTTTAATTGCAGAATGTATACAGCTGGAATAAATGGGAACATCAAGTAATATGGATTTAGAAACTGTATTGATTGATCGAAAATCAAGCAGGAAATAAGTGGTATATAGAAAAGCAACGGTATTTTTCTTGTCACGTATCTTTTTTTATAGTATAATGCAGACACTGCAAACACAAACACTCCTATCATTCCGCAACAAACATAAAGTTGCTGGAAACCGCTATGCATAGCTAATGGGTAACCAACGACTTCTGTATAATGAACAACACCTGTACCTCCGATGTAAAATTTTGGATTATTTATGAACGCATTGTGGTATACGTCAAAGATTACAGTTCTACCACCACCCGTTTCCATATTGTCTAACGTAAAGCGCCCAATAAATACCTCCATCAAATTATCAAAAAAAATCGGAACTACATAAACAACAAGCCCTGCAAACAATAAACTAAAAACAATCGTTTTAATGTTTTTGTGCTTAATTATTATGTTTAAGAGAATGACCATAACAGCTACCAAAATCCAAGTTCTTGAAAAACTGATTATGCCGACCAATATGGATGCGATCATACATAGTAGATAATGAACCTGTTTCATTGAGTAAGCTTTTCGACCGATGAGTAAACAAGAAAACGCAGTTATCGAATAGAAGGCCATAGAATTAGCATTCAAATCAAACTGTCCAATTAGTTGTTGTTCGGCATTCGAACGAACACCTCCCCTCAAAGAGCCTAATAATAACTCTTCGAATCCATGAGAGCTTCCGAGTTTTAATATAACTATTAAACTTGCTATTATTGCTCCAATTACATATAGCTTGATGCAGTCGATATTTGAGACTCTATTATCTCGATTAAAAATGAGATAAAAAAAGACTAATATAAAAGATGAGAATGAGAAGACAGCCACCAATGAACTTTCAAAATCATACCTACAAACATGCCAAAATTCAAGCAACACTATGCATATCGGAGGTATAATTTGCCAGATATTGATGATTTTTGATTTGAGTATAAGTATGATATATGCTACTAGCATTGAGTAGCCTGGAATACCACACGTTAAAGGCAACACAAAGAATACAAATGAAACACACTGCTTGTATGGCAACAAGAGCATTAACGCTGCCATAAGACCGACGACAAGAGGACCATTAATAAAGGACACTACGAACTCGCGAGCCAGAAGTGTCCCAAAGAATATAATGATGGAGAGTATTAGAATCCTATCATTTGTGTCGTGTTTATTGTTTCTATTATTGGTCATTATTTTTATTCTTGATCTATTCCGGTTCGGACTATTTTTGCAGGGTTGCCAGCTACGATGCAATTTGCAGGAACATTTTTTGTGACCACAGAACATGCTGCAACCACTGAATTGTCCCCGATTGTAACTCCTTTGCAAATACGCACATTGGTGCCAATCCAACAATTTTCTCCAATAATTATTGGCGCATTAGCAGAATGTTTCCACATTCTCATATCATCACCAACTGGTGTTAAACGCATTTTTTTTCTGAAATCAGGACTAATTGGATGATTGTTATTATCACAAATAGTTGTATTATCAGCAATGGCAGTATACGCCCCTATCTCTATCCTATTAACGCATGAAATCTGAGTGGTGTGGCCAATTTTGGAATATTCGTGCATAATAACTACTCCTTGGTGTTGAACAGTAATCTGCCCTTCGGGCCAACAATTATCCATTAACACCACATTTGCTTTTTTTGCTCCATCTCTTAATTCTACTCTTGATTTTGGACTAAAATGATGGTTGGATCCGACCAAAGTAGCATTGTTGCAGACAATTCTCTTAGCTCGCTGGTAAAGAAGGTAATTAATGATTTTTTTGAGTAGCATTTGGATTATTTTTTATGAATTTTTTAAATATAGAAAATATCATTTCCTTTTCTCTTTTGTTCAAAAACAAGAGAGAGTTTGTACATATTAAAACGAAACATATTATAAATAGTGCGATAAGGCCACTAAAACTTCCAGATAAGTGGTCAAACAAAAAAAATGAAGTAAGAATTGGCAAGATACATATTGAGCAACAGAAAAGTACAACTTCCCGCACATATCTGCCAAGACTGAAATCAAACACTTTTTTTAATACTAATACACAAGCAATTTGGTTAATCAATGTAATGATAATTCCGACGTAAAATACAGAATTTGCTCCATATCCCATTTTTAGAGCCAACCACGAGATTGGTAAAATACTACAAATAATGAAACTTGTTGTAAGTTGATATTTTCTCATTTTCCCGGTTGCATGTATTACTTGTGTGAGAGGGGTATTTAAAATACTTATCATCATCGTAATAATTACTAGACGAGTAAATGTTGTCGTGTGGGCTGGTACATTATTCCCTAACCATAGTTTTAACACATAATCCAAATCTACCATTATGGGTATCGCAATAATACATACCAGCATAAATGATATTTTAGACATACTAAACATCAACGATGCTACTCGTTTGTATTCTCCAGCTGCATATGACTGTGTAAGTTGAGGTTTGAATGCTAATACTAAATTTGATGCAAATGTCTGGATTGCGGAGGAGACTTGCGTGGCTACGCCATTTGCGGCATTTACCACAGTACCAAAGAAAGTATTAAGAAGGACATTTACACCTTGACCTTTCATCATATATGCGAAAGTCCCGAATAAATTCCATCCTGAAAAAGAGAACATAGTTCTAAATAGTTGCTTGTCAAATTTTCTTTTAAATTTTAAGTGGGGGAATTTACGCTTACAATATCCGTAATAAAGGACGAAATTTAACAATCCAACGGAAGATAATAAAAGACCATAAGTAATTAACCTATCGCCATATAGATGAGGAATTATAATTGCTGCCAATAATTTAATAATTACATCTAGAACGCTAACGATTGCATAAAAGTCCATCCTTTCATATGCAATAATGGCGGCACTATATGGAACTTGAAGAATTACAAAAACCAAGGAAATAATTGAAAATTGGAAAACATAATTTGCCGCCACAATTCTATCTGCAGGGATTTCCATCTTGGTGTTTAAGTACCATAGTCCGAATGATTCCAATAATACTATTAGTAAAACTGCGATGGCCATTTGTATCAGAATGGAGGTGTTGTACACAGTTAATAATGCGCTTTCCCCATTTTTCCCTAACTCGTAATTATAAAAACGTTGGACACCATTAGACATAGAAGTATTTAATACTCCAAACATAGTCACAAATCCACAAACAACGTTATAAATTCCATAGTCTGACACACCTAACACCTCGAGAACTACACGAGTTGTATATAAATTCACTATCATAACGATAGCAAGCCTTAAATACAAGAAAATGGTGTTTCGTACTATCTTGTTATTATTTTTATCTATTGAGTTGGGCATAATAGATACTCTATTGGATCTTATATATTACTAGTTATTCTTTACTTCCCAAATTTTTCGCAGGCCTCGTGGTAGGTGTCAAGCGAGCCGATGTCGAAGCGGCCGGCGGTCATTTGCCAAGCGTGCATCGTGGTCTGGTCGACCATATAGTGGGCCAGGTTGCCGGGTGCGTCCTTGCCGCAGCCATTCTCGACCGAGCCACGCACCAGGTCAAGGTCCTTCTTCAGGTAGATGTAGAAGGGGGGCACAGCCCACTCGCTCTTGGGCACAGCGGGTTTCTCCTCCATACCGAGCACCTTCCAATCGCCGTCCACCTCAATCACGCCCGTGCGTTGCAATTTCTCAACCGAGGGTTGGTGGTGGCACATAATGCAGCTCGTGCCCTTCGCCTTCGCAAAGTCCACAAACTCCTTGAAGCTGAAAAACAGCAGGTTATCGGCTGCCACAACGAGCATATCGTCGTCAATGGAGAGTTTCTCCATTGCGAACAGCAGGTCGCACACAGCGCCCAGTCGGGTGTCGTTGGTCTCAGTGCCGTCATCCACAATGGTCACGGGCTTGGTGTAGTTCAGCCCCTGTGCCCACTCCTCAAAGATGGGTGCAAATTTGTGGTTGGTGATGATTATGTGTTCGTCAATCTCGGGTATGGTGTCGATATCATCGAGCATACGCCCCAAAATCGTGCTCTCACCTATTTTTAATAATGGCTTGGGAAAGTTCTTGGTTAGTTCGCCAAGACGGGTAGCGTACCCCGCAGCTATAACAATGTTTTTCAAGACAATTTTGAATTTTGAATTCTGAATTTTGAATTACACGAACCTTGCGCCGTCATCGGTCTTGCAGAAGTGTACCTCAAAAGTACCCTCATATTCGGGGAAGCGGCGGAGGTACTCGGCTGTGAGTTTCTCACGTATAGCCTCCTCCTTTGCGGGGTCCACAAGGGCGATGCAAGCACCCTTGAAGCCGGCACCCGAGAAGCGACCGCCCCACACACCGTCGAGCTCACGCATAATCTCATAGATTGCAATCAGCTCAGGCGAGCCACACTCGTAGTTATGAATCGAACTCTCGCACGACTCGAAGGAGAGTTTGCCGAAGAGTTCGAGGTTGCCCGACTCCCAAGCCGTAACTCCCTTACGCACACGCTTATACTCCGAGTAGAAGTGCTCGGCACGGCGTGCAAACCTTGCAGGCATACGCTCACGAGTAGTCTCAAAGACCTCTCGGGGCACATCCCTGAGGAATGTTTTATCGAGGGTTTTGAGGGGTTGGTCGGTGTAGGCCAACATATTCCAAGCTGCCGCCTTACACTCGCTCACGCGCAGGTTGTAGTCGCTCGACACCAACGAACGGGTGAGGCCCGAGAAGAAGATGCCGAGGTGGAACTCGGGCATTGCTGGATTTTTGGGAATCACCCTATACTCCTCGGTTGCGGTGTCGAGGAAGAGGAGCGAATCTTTCTCGCTGAGGGCGATACAGGCCTGGTCGAGAATACCGTTGTTCAGACCAATATACTCTCTTTCTGCCTGCGATGCGATGCGAATCACCTCCATTTTAGTGAGCTCAATATCGTTTGCCTTTGCGAGAGCCATAACGTAGGCTGTAAGCACCGCAGCACTCGACGAAAGACCGCCAATTGGGAGTGAACCTTTGATGACGCCCTCCACACCACGGCGCAACTTAAACTTCTTGGAGAGTGCATACTTAGCACCACGAGCATAGTCGCTCCAATGTCCCTGCTTAACCCTCACAAGGTCGTCGATGGGGAACTCTGCCTCGCCAGGGAAGGTAAGGCTTTTGAGCCTAACCATACCGTCGTCGGTGGGGTTGAACCAGAAATCTACGCCTTTGTCGAAGGCAAAACCGCTCACCAGACCGTGTTGGTGGTCAACGTGCGCACCCAGAGGGCACACGCGGTAGGGGGAAAAGATATGATATTTGTAATCTTTCATTTATCTTTTTGTTTATCCGTAAAACTCTTTGTACCACTCGGCGAACTTGCGGAGGCCATCTCGCAGAGGTGTGTGAGGCTTAAAGCCGAAGTCGCGCTCCAAGGCGCTTGTGTCGGCAAAGGTCACGGGCACATCGCCTGGCTGCATCGCCACCAGTTCCTTATGCGACTCAAAGTCGTAGTCCGCAGGCAGCACCCCAGCCCTCACCAGCTCCTGTTGCAGAATATCCACAAAGTCCAGCAGGTTCTCGGGGTTGCTATTACCTATATTATATACTGCATAGGGGGGCTCAGGCAGTCCATCCTCGCCGGTGCGTCGCTCGGGCGCCTTATGCATCACCCTCTGCACGCCCTCAACAATGTCGTCCACATAGGTAAAGTCCCTCTTGCAGTTGCCATAGTTGAAAATCTTGATGGTCTCCCCCTTGCGCAGCTTATCGGTGAAGCCGAAATAGGCCATATCGGGCCTACCCGCAGGACCATAGACGGTGAAGAATCTCAAACCCGTCGAGGGGATGTTGTAGAGCTTGCTATATGAGTGAGCCAGCAGCTCGTTACTCTTTTTGGTGGCAGCGTAGAGCGATACGGGGTTATCCACCTTATCGTCTGTCGAATAGGGCACCTTCTTGTTGCTGCCATACACCGAGCTCGACGAGGCATAGACAAGGTGCTGCACACCCCTGCGGCCGCCGTCATAACTATGACGACAAGCCTCCAGAATGTTGTAGAAACCTATGAGGTTGCTCTCGATGTAGGCATCGGGATTGGTGATGGAGTAGCGCACACCTGCTTGTGCCGCAAGGTTCACCACCACCTCAAAGTCGTGCTCTGCGAAGAGCTTGTCAATAAGAGCCTTATCAGCAAGGTTGCCCTTTACGAACTCCCATTTGCTCTCGGGGTGTTCGGCGGCGAGCTTCTCGAGCTTTGCGAGCCTATACTCCTTGATGCTAACATCGTAATAGTCGTTCACACTATCCAAGCCCACAATCTCAATGGGGCTTTCGGTTGTAAGCAGCCTTTCGACCAGATTGGAACCAATGAAACCTGCGGCTCCCGTAACTAATACTCTCATTTTCAACTAATCTCTCTTGAAAATATCTCGTGTATAAACTTTTTCTATCACATCATCGAGCACCGAGTCGTAGCGGTTGGCGATGATAGCGTGGCAGCGTTTTTTGAACTCGGCGAGGTCGTTCACCACCTCCGAGCCGAAGAATGTTGAGCCGTTATCCAAGGTGGGCTCGTAGATGATAACCTTAGCACCCTTAGCCTTGATGCGCTTCATAACACCCTGAATGGAGGATTGGCGGAAGTTGTCCGAGCCCGCCTTCATTGTGAGCCTATACACGCCCACAACCACATCCTGCTCCTTCGATGCGTCCCACTGACTCGAAGCGGTATAGTATCCCGCCTTGCGGAGCACCTGGTCGGCGATGTAGTCCTTACGAGTGCGGTTGCTCTCCACAATGGCGGTCATCATCGTCTGAGGCACATCCTCATAGTTGGCCAAGAGCTGCTTGGTGTCCTTGGGCAGGCAGTAGCCACCGTAGCCGAACGAGGGGTTGTTGTAGTGGGTGCCGATTCGGGGGTCGAGGCCGATACCGTTGATGATAGCCTGTGAGTCAAGACCCTTAACCTCGGCGTAGGTGTCGAGCTCGTTGAAATAGCTCACACGCAGAGCCAAGTATGTGTTGGCAAACAACTTAACAGCCTCTGCCTCCTTCATACCCATAAAGAGGGTGTCAATATCGGGTTTCAGGGCACCCTGCTGCAACAGACCTGCAAAGGTGTGTGCAAATTCCTCTGCCTTGGGGTTGGCAATAGCCTTAATTGCAGCGTTCTCCTCATTGAAATTCTTCTCGTTGATGTCGATAATCTTGGGGAAGCCCACGATGATGCGCGAGGGGTAGAGGTTGTCGTAGAGTGCCTTGCTCTCGCGCAAAAACTCGGGCGAGAAGAGCAGGTTGAACTTTTTGTCCTTCAGCTCGGGCTTGTAGAGGAACTGCAACGCATACTTCACATAGAGCGAGCGGGTGTAGCCCACGGGGATGGTCGATTTGATGACCATCACAGCGTCGGGATTGACCTCCACTACCTTCTCGATAACCGACTCTACGGCCGAGGTGTCGAAGAAGTTGCGCTGGGGGTCGTAGTTGGTGGGGGCGGCGATGATTACAAAGTCGGCACCCTTGTAGGCCTCCTCTGCATTGAGCGTCGCCACAAGGTTGAGTTCCTTCTCGGCGAAGTATTTTTCGATATATTCGTCCTGGATGGGCGAGATGCGCTTGTTGATTTTCTCAACTTTTTCGGGCACGATATCCACAGCCACAACCTCATTGTGCTGCGCCAGCAGGGTTGCCATCGACAAACCCACATATCCCGTTCCTGCAACTGCAATTTTCATATTCTAAATTCTAAAGATTATTCCAATCAAACCAATAATTGGGCTCGTAGCGCCAACTGTCCGACAGACACTCGGGGTAGGTCTTGCTCGAAAAGACCATAAGCAACGAATTGGGCTCGGTAGCCTTGAAGCAGTTTGCATACCCCTCGGGCACACACACCACCCTACTCTCGGAGGCTTTCAGGTCGAAGAAGTGGGGCTTTAGATTCTTGCTCGGCTCTTCCCAATTGTCAATCTCCACAAAGGCGGCCTTAAACCCTCCTCGCAGACACCAAAACCACTTTTTCTCGTCCTGATGTCCGTGCCAACCACGAATCACTGCGGTGTCTGCATTGGTGATGGTATAGCTGCGCCTTATCTCTGCAAAGTCGAGCTCGTTCGCCGACTGAATAACACCCCTGTGGTCGGTGAAAATTTCACCTTCAACAACATTAATCTCGGCCATAATTGGTGTATATTAGAACTTCTTACCGAAAATTATTCCGAAGAATGTTTTTGCCAGAATCTTGATGTCGAACCACCACGACCTATGACCGAGATAATAGAGGTCATACTCCAGGCGGCGCAACATCTTCTCCATTGTGTCGGTGTAGCCGTTGTAAAAGGTGGCGTAGGAGGTTACACCGGGGCGAATCTGATAGAGATACTCATATCGCTTGTCGTGCTCCAAAATCTGGTCAATGTAGAACTTGCGCTCCGGGCGAGGACCCACGAATGCCATATCTCCCTTGAACACATTCCACAACTGTGGCAACTCATCCAAATGGTGAGCTCGCAATTTTTTACCAATCTTCGTCAGTCGAGGATCTCCCTCTCCACCTCCGTGACTAAGCTGAGGACCCATAGCCTCAGCATCCAATCTCATCGTACGGAACTTGTAGATGTAAAATGGACGACCAAAGCGACCTATGCGCTCCTGCTTGAAAATTGCAGGTCCGCCATCTTCCTTGCGAACCAATATCGTGCAAATCAGAAATACTGGTGAGAAAATCACCAACAAAACAAAAGATGCAAACAAGTCGAACAATCTCTTTGATTTACGAGCAAAACTACTCATACCATCCTTAATAAACTTATCTTTGGGTACGAGATGACTTATATGTGTTTGCGTATCGAAACCGCCGTTTTTTTCGAGTTCTTCTTTGAGCTTATAGATCCATCTCTTGTAGTCATTGGGGTCGAATTCTGTGTCAAGTGAAATAATGTAGTGCTCGCTATTTTCACCTTTGGTAACGGTATAGTTATCACACAAGCGTTTGAGCAAATCCTTATTCACAACCGTATAAGGCATTTGCTTGGTAGTTGAAAATCCTCGGATACTATCAATGTTTCTCGATTTTATCAGAAGACGCAGGGCATACGCAGAATATCCATAAGCAATCCACGAGTGCATTTCCTCATTGAAGTATAAGTGGACTGTAGAAAAATTGTTTTGTGTTTCGTTGAAAGTAATAAGTTCCGAATTCATAAAATGGCTGTTTTAGTAGTTTATTTCTACGCTTTCTCCACCAAGGTGGCGGGGAAGGAGGCGCTGGCGACGGTGGCAACACCCTCTATGCGCACTACAACCCTCTTTTCGTGGCGGGCGGTGGTGCGGATATAGACACCCTCCACTCCCTTCAGAGGTCCCTCGAGTATCCTTACCCTATCACCCGCCTTGAGGTCTATCTCGGTTGTGAGCATCTTCGCCCCCTCGCTCTTGCAGATAGCCATAAAATCCTCCATCTGCTTGCGAGGCACAAACTGCTTGACACTCTCACCCCTCTCATCCACACCCATCATATAACGCAGATAGGTGAGATGGAAAGTCTTAATCCTCTTGAGCTCCTCCTGCGAAGTGTGGACAAAGATGTAATTGTGGAGCCTGGAGACCTCTCGATAGGTATAACCACCCCCTGTTTTGCGTCTTTTAACCTTTTGAGTCGGCACGAAGCAGAGTACGCCGAGCTCTTCGAGCTTCCTGCGGGCCACGAGCTCACGCTGATATGTGACCCTCATCACATACCACTCAACATCGCTGTGTGTACCGTCGTGCATAATGCTTTGGGGGTTAAAAAATCTTCGCTTTCCAAAGGCTCGCTACCACACCATCGACACTCACAAGAGCTTTTTGTCGTACCAAATGCCAAAACAAATAACACTACGAAGTCGTTCGTGCGCACATTTGTGCGTGTGCGAGGTGGGTATATCCTTGGGGTATGGGTATAACTTGGGGACATTGAAAACCATATAACACACTGATTTCCAATTATTTACACCCATAATAGGGGGGGGTAAATCGATTTTATCGTTTCACAATCACAGGAGCACAACCCTGCAATTGATTTGCAAATGTAGGTAAAAATAATTGATAAAACAAACTTTCGCACGACTATTTTCCCCGCCCAACGGAGGGGGATGGTGGAAAATTCAAAATTCAAAATTCAAAATTCAAAATTGCGAGTAAGCGAGAGCAGAACAAACTTGTTTGTTATGCCGAGCGGGAGCAATTAAAAGCCCTCGAAGAGGGGTTAAAATTCAAAATTGAGAATCCCACCAACAATCACAACAACTCACAACCGTAATGCCCCTGTACACCCCAATAACTCTAATGCCCCACACACCACAAAAAATCACCCCTCAACAACAATCTATTATTCACCGCTTTGCAAAAACAAATAATATCAACAAAAGCCGAGGCAGAAATGTGATTTCCGCCTCGGCAATTCTGGGGTCAGAAAACCCCAATTTTATGCAATTACAACCCCTTATTTCAGCTCTTCGAGAAGCCTTACGAGGTGGCGCCAGAACTTATCGACAGTGGCAATCTCAAGCCTCTCGTCGGGCGAGTGAACACCCCTCAGAGTGGGGCCAAATGAAATCATCTCCAGGTGGGGATATTTCTCCAGGAAGAGGCCACACTCAAGGCCAGCGTGGATAGCCCTCACAACGGGCTCCTTGGCAAACAGCTCACGATAGGTAGCCACCGCCACATCGAGCAGGTGACTGTGGGGGTTGGGAGCCCAACCTGGGTAGCCGTCGGAGTGAACAACCTTGGCTCCGGCGAGGGCAAAGGTACCCTCCACGGTGCGTGCTGCATACCTCTTGGCACTCTCCACCGAGGAGCGCTGCGAGGTGACAACCTGAATCTTACCACGGCCCACAAATTTCACCGAGGCGAGGTTGGTGGAGGTCTCCACAAGCCCCTTCATAGCGAAGCTCATAGCAAGCACACCATTGGCCACACTGACGATGGCGGTGAGCAGACGCCACTGGGTGTCGAGGTCGATTACTCGACTGGGTTTCAGGCACTTGTCGGCCTTCATCCAGAAGCCTGCATCGGTATATTGGAGCTCGCCCGCAACCTCTGCGGCAAACTTTTTCACAAGGCGCAGAAAGGCAGCCCTCTTCGCTTTGGGCACACCCACAATGGCAAATGCCTCACGAGGGATTGCATTGCGCAGATTGCCACCATTGAAGTCGGCAATGCGAAGTCCGTAGCGCTCGTGACCCATCTGGAGCAGTCGGGCCATAATTTTGTTGGAGTTGCCCAGGCCGTCGGGGATGTTGTCACCCGAATGACCACCCTTCAGACCGCCGATGTCGATGCGCAACCAGGCATAATCCCTGGGGGCTGCCTCACCTTTATAATTAAAAGTGGCGAGGGTATCGACGCCGCCTGCACAACCAATGAAGAGCTCGCCCTCATCCTCGGAGTCGAGGTTAAGGAGATATTTGCCGGTGAGCATATCGGGAGCGAGGTTGAAAGCGCCCGTGAGGCCTGTCTCCTCATCCACGGTAAAGAGAGCCTCAATGGCGGGGTGGCGCAAAGAGTCATCAACGAGCACTGCCAGAGCAGCCGCCATACCGATGCCGCAGTCGGCACCGAGGGTGGTACCTTTAGCCTTCACCCACTCGCCGTCGATGTAGGCCTCGATGGGGTCGGTCATAAAGTCGTGGACGGTGTCGGCGTTCTTCTCGCACACCATATCGCTGTGGCTCTGGAGCACCACGGCGGGTGCTGCCTCATAGCCGTGGGTTGCGGGCTTGTAAATCACAACGTTACCCGCATCATCAACCTTGTATTTAAGGTTGTGACGAGTGGCGAAATCTACCAGATAGGCGATAATTTTTTCTTCGTGTTTGGAGGGTCGTGGAACACGTGTTATCTCCTCGAAAATCTCCCACACAAGGGCGGGTTTAAGAGCATTAAGTGCACTCATTTTATAAATAGGTTTAGTTAGTAAAAAATTTCGGCCGAGGTGCGGGCAAAAAATTTGCAATAAAATTTGCGTCGCAGCCTCAAAGGTACAAAAACTTTTCCTATTTTTGTGCATCAAAACCAAGTAAAGAGAATGCGCATAGGATTTGGATACGATGTACACGCTTTTGCCGAGGGGCTGCCGCTGGTAATCGGAGGTGTCAGGATTGACTCTCCCTTTGGATGTGTGGCCCACTCCGACGGCGATGTAGCCATCCACGCCCTGTGTGACGCACTGCTCGGAGCGATAGCCTCGGGCGACATCGGTTCCCACTTCCCCGACAACGACCCCGCCTACAAAGGTATCGACTCGAAGATACTTTTGGCACGCACGGTGGCCCATCTGAGAGAGAGGGGCTATAAGGTTGGCAATGTGGATATTACCATTGCCCTGCAAACTCCCAAACTCCGCCCCCACATCGACGCTATGAGGGTCTGCCTGGCGGAGGTTATGGGCACCTCGATGGAGGATGTTTCGGTGAAGGCCACCACCACCGAGAAGCTCGGTTTTACGGGTCGCAGCGAGGGCGTAGCCGCCTATGCGGTAGCTCTTGTGGAGCGCATCTAAACCATCACTCTCCCCTCCCCCGTCGGAGGCTATTTCATCCCGTTCCACCCTATGGGTGGAGAGTTTTCCAAATTGTTAATAACTTTTCTGCGGAATAGTTGCAATGTTTGCGACTTTTGCCGTACCTTTACAAAGTATTTTGTAATACTTTGTAGCAACGCCCTATGACAGAGATTTACCACATACCCGCCCTCGCCGACGAGAGCATTGAGGGACTGAACATTAACCCCGACGGAATCTACGTTGACCTCACCTTTGGCGGTGGTGGTCACTCGCATCTCATCCTCGAGCGACTCTCGCCCCAAGGAGTGCTCTTCTCCTTCGACCAGGATGCCGACGCACGTGCCAACCTCACGGGTGACGAACGCCACCACTTTGTGGAGAGCAACTTCCGCTTTTTGCGTTCGCAGTTGCGCCTGCGTGGCGTGATGGATGGCGAGGTGGACGGCATCATTGCCGACCTGGGTGTGTCGTCGCACCACTTCGACACCGCCGAGAGGGGTTTTTCGTTCAAGGCCGACGCTCCCCTCGATATGAGGATGAACCAGAGGGCGGCATTCTCGGCCAGGGAGCTGGTGAATACCTACTCGGCCGAGGAGCTTGCAAGGGTGCTCAAGGAGTATGGCGAGCTGGACACCACCTACAAGATTGCATCGTGCATTGTGCGTTACAGGGGCCAAAAAGAGATTACCACCACGGGCGAACTGATAGAATCTGTTGCACCCTGCACTCCTAAAAAGGAGAGCGCCAAGTTTCTCACCAAGCTCTTCCAGGCACTGCGCATAGAGGTCAATGGGGAGATGGAGGCGCTGAAGATGGCGCTGGAGCAGAGCCTGAAGGTGTTGCGCCCCGGCGGCAGGCTGTGTGTCATTTCGTACCACTCGCTGGAGGATCGCCTGGTGAAGAATTTTATCAAGGCGGGCAACACGGAGGGCAAGGTGGAGAAGGATTTCTATGGCAATGTGAGCTCCCCCTTTGAGAGTATCAGCCGCAAGGCGATAGTTCCCACCCCCGAGGAGGTGGAGCGCAATCCCCGCTCCAGGAGCGCCAAACTCCGTGTGGGAGAGAAATTGCAAATTCAAAATTCAAAATTCAAAATTCAAAATTAGAATCGCCCATATAACTCCGATAACCCCTAAAAACAGCTGACAGCTGAACGCTGATAACTACAATGAAACTATTTAGCAGAGCGAAACGAGATAAGGGAGCACGAGGTGGCAAGAGTGGCAATGTGAGCCACAACGGCCGCCAGAGCATAGCCCCCGATGTAAAGCCCACGGGTGCTGTGGCCGCCAAAAAGGGCTATAAGGAGAGTTCGAGAGGTATCTTCTCGGGCGATGTACTCTATGCCGAGCGTGTGCGCCGCCACTACCCCTTTGCGCTCTACTGCTGTGGCCTGATAATCATCTATATGGGCTACACCTTCACCTGCCAAAGGGCACAGAGAGAGGAGATTGCCTGCCGCATAGAGCTCCAGCGACTTCGCTCCAAAGCACTGCTCTTCTCCTCGGAGAGGCTCGACGCTGTGGGCTACAACGAGATAATAGAACAGATTGAGAGCCGAGGGCTCAAAATAAAACCCCGCAAGACACCACCAACCGTAATTCGCAAAGATGGCACAACAAAATAGGGCCGCAAAGGACCCCGACCCAAGAAACATAAAACGAGAAATACACCGAAGAGTGGCCTTCCTATACCTGCTCTTCGGCGCCTTGTCTGTTGCCATCATCGGCCAGATTGTGCTCACCCAGATAGGCCCCAATGGCGAGGGTCTGCGTAACCTGTCGGAGGTGAGATGCTACACCACACGTGAGGTGGAGGGCAGCCAGGGCAACGTCTATGACCGCCACGGCTCACTCCTCTCCACCGACACCAGGGGCTACCGACTGAGGCTCGACCTCCACGCCGAGGCACTCACCGACGAGCTCTTTGCCGCCGAGCTCCCTGCACTGTGCGACTCGCTCTCGGCAATGTTTGGCAAGAAACCCTCCCACTATCGAGAACTACTCACCGCCACCCGCCGCAGGGCCCTCAACAAAGAGGGTAAGTCACCCTACAATCAACCCTTCATCCCCGGCGTGCTCAACCAGAGGGAGTATGACAGGCTGAAGAGTTTTCCGTTGATGGAGCGCAAGTATGGCCTGGTGGTGAACGAGGCTCCCCTGCGCCATAAGGTTCACGGTTCATTGGCGTCGTACACCATTTCGAGGGGTGTGGAGAGGGAGTATGCCGACGTGCTGGAGGCAACAAACGGAGTAAACCGCTTTGTGTGGCTCGACGCCCGCAAGCGCAATTCGGTGCCCATCGTGGACCCCATAAACACCCCCGCAAGCAACGGTAGCAACATCATAACCACCATCGACATCGAGTTGCAGGATGTGGTGGAGGCCGCCCTGAAACGCCAACTGGAGGCCAACCGTGCCAACGATGGTACTGCGGTGGTTGTGGAGTGTTCCACGGGCGAGATTAGGGCTATGGCCAACCTCACACGCCACAGCGAAGGCAATGTGCAGGACGACTTCAACTATGCCCTCCAATGGCAGGGAGCACCCGGTTCAACCTTCAAGGGAGTATCACTGATGGCTTTGGTGGATGAGGCAGGGCTCTCCATTGAGAAACGTGTGAATTGCGGCACAAAGGAGAGTGTGATAATCAACGGCACAAAGGTGACCGACACACACGTTGTGGGCGAAAAGTCCGGCAAGACAACCCTCAAGGGCATATTTGCCGAATCGTCCAACATCGGCTTTGCCAAGACCGTAATGGAGGTTTATGGCGAGGAGCCCGAGCGCTGGGTGGAGTATATCAACGCCATAGGGCTCGATAAGATTCGCAACATACAACGCCTGAAGGGCTACGGCTTTAGGGGTATCAAACACCCCTCATCGTACAAGCAGGCGGGAGGTTGGTCACGCACAACGTTGGTGCAGACCGCCTATGGCTACGAGATGGATATGACTCCCCTCCAGGTGTTGATGTTCTACAACGCCGTGGCCAACAATGGACAGCTCATAACCCCCGTGCTGGTGAAGAGCATCGAGAAGGATGGCGAGATTTTGGAGCAGTTCGCCACGGAGGTCATCAACCCCGCCATCTGCTCGCCCGAGGCGCTCGCCAAGGTGAGGGAGTGTATGGAGGCTGTGGTGAGCGACAAACTTGGCACGGCCCATCGCCAGCTCAGCGGCCTTCCCTTCAAGGTTGCCGGCAAGACGGGTACCGCACAGGTGATGTTGGCCAAGGAGAAGAGGGGAAAGACCGCCTATGTGGATACCTCGGGCAACAAGGAGTACCTTGCAACATTCGTGGGCTACTTCCCCGCCGACAACCCAAAATACACCTGCATTGTGGCCATCAAGACCCCCAAAGGGTATGGCGAGGTGAAGTACTACACGGGTGCAGGTGTGTCGCTGCCGGTATTCAGGGAGATTGCCGAGTATATCTACTACCACGACCCCGAGTGGTACGTGGAGGCCACCCCAACAGTAACCACTACCCCCCTGAGCCACAAGCCCGCCCAAGCCGCCTTGTGTGAGGAGGGAATGGTGCCCGATGTTGTAGGTATGGGCCTCAGGGATGCGCTCTACGAGATGGAGAGCCGAGGAATAGAGGTGGAGTTTGAGGGCACTGGCTCGGTGAATAGCCAGAGTGTGAAGGCCGGCGAGGCCATTGAGCCCGACACCCGAGTGAAACTGACATTGGGAATATAGAGAGGTTGCCACGCCCCCACTTGGCAACTTCAGATTATGGAATAATATAAAACGAAACAGCTATGATTACCGCAATGATACTGATGACCCTCTGGGCCGTAATCAGGAGAGTCATCAGACGACGCAAACAGTAACAACACGATAATTACAAAGAAAACTAAATAGAGAACGATGAAACTCAAAGAACTACTCAAAGGAGTGGAGGTGAGGGAGATTGTGGGCACCACCGAGCGAGAAATCGCCTCGCTCACTATGGACTCCCGCCAAGCAGCCGAAGGTGTGCTCTTTGCCGCCATTGTGGGCACTGCCGTCGATGGCCACCGCTTTGTGGAGGGGGCCGTGGAGAGCGGCGCCACCGCAGTGGTGTGTGAGCACCTGCCCGAGAGGGTGAGCCCCGAGGCCACCTATGTAGTTGTGGAGGATAGCAGTGTGTCCATTGGCCTTGTAGCCTCCAACTTCTACGGTCGCCCCTCGGAGCAACTTGCACTTGTGGGAGTGACGGGCACCAACGGCAAGACCACCACCGCCACCCTGCTCTACAACCTCACCGAGAAGCTCGGCTATAAGGCGGGCCTTATCTCCACGGTGATATATAAGGTGGGAGGTGAGGAGGAGCCCTCGACCCACACCACCCCCGACGCCATCACCCTCAACCGCCTTCTGCGCAGAATGGTGGATGCGGGCTGTGGCTACTGCTTTATGGAGGTGTCGTCGCACAGCCTTGTGCAACACCGCACGGCGGGCCTGAGGTTTGCGGGCGCAATGTTCAGCAACCTCACCCACGACCACCTCGACTACCACAAGACCTTTGCCGAATACCTGAAGGCCAAAAAAAGGCTCTTCGATGGGCTCCCCAAAGAGAGCTGGGCACTCACCAATGCCGACGATAAGAATGGAGCAGTTATGGTGCAGAACTGCAAGGCCGAGCGCCATACCTACTCGCTGCGTGGCGTGGGAGGAACGAACACCAAGATTCTTGAAACCACTCTGGAGGGTATGCTGCTGGAGATTGACGGCAAGCAGATGTGGTCGCACCTGCTGGGACGGTTCAACGGCTACAACCTCACGGCCGTCTATCGTGCCGCTTGTCTGCTGGGCTTCGATAGCAACGAGGTGCTGGTGGCCTTGAGCTCGCTGGAGAGCGTGTGTGGCAGGTTCCAGACCTTCCGCTCGAAGAGTGGTGTGGTGGCCATTGTGGACTACGCACACACCCCCGATGCGCTGGAGAATGTTATTGACACCATCCTCGGCGTGGGCACTGCCCGCAGGCTGATAACCGTGTGTGGCTGTGGCGGCGACAGGGACCGCACCAAGCGCCCCGAGATGGCTGCCATTGCTGTGAAGAACTCCCACACGGCCATCTTCACCTCCGACAACCCCCGCACGGAGGACCCCGTGGCCATCCTGAAAGATATGGAGCAGGGGGTTGTGGGCCACACCAACTACCTCACCATTCCCGACCGTGAGCAGGCCATCCGCACTGCTCTGCGCCTGGCCGAGGGGGGCGATGTGGTGCTCATTGCCGGCAAGGGTCACGAGAACTACCAGATTATCGGCACGGAGAAACGCCACTTCTCCGACCAGGAGCAAGTCCTCAACTATTTTTCAACAATTTAACAAACCGTGGCTGTAATTCTAAATTATTTTAATATAACACACGATTATTTGTAAACTTTTACATAAATGTTATACTCATTAGTAAAATATCTTGAGCAACACTTCGACATTCCCGGTATGGGTATGTTCCAATACCTATCGTTCCGTTCGGTGGGCGCCATCATCCTTGCGCTCCTGATTGGCTCCATCTTCGGCGGCCGCCTCATCAAAGCCCTGCGCCGCAAACAGATTGGCGAGGACATCCGTGACCTCGGACTCGCAGGCCAGATGGAGAAGAAGGGTACCCCCACAATGGGTGGTATCATCATCCTCATCTCGGTACTCATCCCCATACTGCTTTTGGGCGACCTTACGAACATCTACGTGTGGCTGATGATTATCTCCACCGTGTGGCTCGGCGCACTCGGCTTTGCCGACGACTACATCAAGGTGTTCCGCAAAAACAAGGCGGGCCTGAAGGGTAAGTTCAAGGTTGTGGGCCAGGTGGGTCTGGGCATTATTGTGGGCACCGTGATGTGCTTCTCGGAGCAGGTTGTGGTGGTGGATAAGAACACCGCCGAGAAGGTGAGCGAGGTGGTGGAGATTACCACCGAGGGTGGCGACCAGAGGCTCCAAACCCAGGAGTACTACGTGGGCGAGAAGAGCACCAAGACCACTATCCCCTTTGTGAAGAACAACGAGCTCGACTACCACTGGTTTGTGCCCGTGGAGGGAAAGGTGGGCGATGCACTCACCTGGCTGTTCTACATCATTCTAGCTATCTTCATCATCACAGCCGTGTCGAACGGCTCCAACCTCACCGACGGCCTCGACGGCCTCAACACCGGTGTGAGCGCCATAATTGCCGTGGTGCTCTCCATTCTTGCCTACCTCTCGGGACACGTCATCTATGCCGACTATCTCAACATTATGTACATCCCCGGCAGTGGTGAGTTGGCGGTCTTTGGTGCCGCCTTTGTGGGTGCGCTAATAGGTTTTCTGTGGTACAACTGCTACCCCGCACAGGTCTTTATGGGCGATACGGGAAGTCTTGCCATTGGCGGTATTGTGGCAGTCTTTGCGCTGGCCATCCGCAAGGAGCTGCTGCTCCCCATTCTGTGTGGCGTCTATCTTATGGAGGTGGTGAGCGTGATGATTCAGACCTTCTATTTCAAGTACACCAAGAAGAAGTATGGCGAGGGTCGCAGAATCTTCCGTATGGCCCCCCTGCACCATCACTACCAGAAGAGCGATATGCCCGAGAATAGGATTGTCGTGAGGTTCTGGATTGTGCAGATTCTCCTTGCAGCCTTTGCACTTGTAACCCTCAAAATCAGGTAATACCACCAAAAAGAGAAAGCTTATGAAATACGACAACATAAAACGAGTAGTAATCCTGGGCGGTGGCGAGAGCGGCTATGGCTCCGCCGTATTGGCCCAGAGCAAAGGTTTCGACACATTCCTCAGCGACGCCGGCACCCTCAGTGAGAAGTATCGCTCACTGCTGGTGGCCGAGGGTATCGCCTTTGAGGAGGGGGGCCACACCGAGGGGCTCGTCACCTCTGCCGACCTGGTCGTTAAGAGCCCGGGTATTCCCGACAAAGCGCCTATGATTGTGCGCCTCAAGGAGTTGGGTGTGCCCATTGTGAGCGAGATGGAGTTTGCCTTCCCCTTCAGCAAGGGAAAGACCATCTGCATCACGGGGTCGAATGGTAAGACTACCACAACTACCCTTACCCACCGCATCCTCGCCGATGCGGGATGGGATGTGGCTGTGGGCGGCAACATCGGCGAGAGCTACGCCCTGACGGTGGCTCGTGGCGACAAGGAGTGGTATGTGCTTGAGCTGAGCAGCTTCCAGCTCGACGGCTGCTACGACTTTTGTGCCGACGTGGGTGTGCTGATGAACATCACCCCCGACCACCTTGACCGCTATGGCTACAACTTCCAGAACTATGTGGATAGCAAGATGCGCATCATCCGCAACCAGAGTGCCGACAACCACTTCATCTACCTCGGCGACGACGAGGTTGTAGGCAGGGAGGTGGCAAAACTCCACCCCTCGGCAACCCTCTCCCCCTTTGCGAAGGCAAATATTGAGGGGGGCGTGGCCCGTGTGGAGGTGGGAGGCCGCAGCCTCGCCATAGAGCTCGACAGGCTACACATCAAGGGTCTTCACAATGCCTACAATGCTATGGCGGCCTCGCTTGCGGCACTTGCTGCTGGGGTTCCCGAGGAGCAGATACTCTCCACCCTCTACTCGTTTGAGGGTGTGGAGCACCGCCTGGAGAAGGTGTGTGTGATTGATGGCGTGGAGTGGATAAACGACTCGAAGGCCACCAATGTCGATTCGGTGTGGTATGCGCTGGAGAGTATGACCCGCCCCACGGTGTGGATTGCGGGCGGCACCGACAAGGGTAACGACTATGAGCCTCTGATGGATTTTGTGGGGCGCAAGGTGAAGGCGCTTGTGTGTATGGGTGTCAACAACTCCAAACTTATCGACAACTTCAGCGGCATAGTACCCGTCTATAACACCTCGTCGCTCGACGAAGCTGTGGAGGTGTGCCGCCAGGTGGCCCAGAGTGGCGACACGGTTTTGCTCTCGCCCGCCTGCGCAAGTTTCGACCTGTTCCGCAACTACGAGGAGCGAGGAAGGCTGTTCAAGGAGCGTGTGAGGGCTCTGGCCGAAAAGAGATAACAACCTCAAAAAAACGAAGCAAAAAAAAGAACAATGCAACCGAAGACTCAAAATAGTCCCAAATGGGTGAGCCGCATCTTTGCGGGCGATAAGGTTATGTGGGTGGTGATAATCCTCCTGCTGGTCTATTCGCTCTTTTTGGTCTATTCCAACACTGCCTACGAGGGTAAGGACAATGCCACGCAGGAGCTCGTACAGCAAATGCTCTACATCTGCATCGGTATGACGGGTTTCTACTTTATGCAGATGTGTGGACTGAATTTTTATCGCAAGATTTCGGCCCCACTGTATGTTTTGTCGCTGTTGCTGACGGTGCTGATGATTGCCCTCCACAAGGGGCCGGGAGCACCGAGGGCGCTTATGTTGGGCGGATTTTCTTTTCAACCCTTTGAGCTGCTTAAGTTTGCCATCGTTATGAACCTCGCCACACAGCTGGCCTCCAGGCAGAAAATTATGGACAGGCTGGAGATTATCCCGAGCTTCCACCCCTCGGAGTGGCGACGCAACCAGGCGAGGCAGATGGAGATTCTCACCTCGCAGACCATCCCCTTGCTGCTTCCCATCGCCATCGGTTGCCTTATTACCGTCAGGTTCAGCAACTCCACAACGCTCATCATCGGTGGCAGTTCGCTGGCGATGATGTACCTCAGCCGCATAAAGGCCAAAGACCTCGGTAAGATAGCCTTGGTGGGCATTGTGGTGGCGGTGTCTGCCATTGCCATCTATGGTGCCATAAACACCCACGCCAACCGTGCAAACACTCTCAAGAGCCGTGTAGGAGCTTGGAGTCCCTGGGTGGCTATCAGGAGTGTGGAGGTGGAGAGCGACGGCAAGGAGTACTACAAAAGGCGCACCGACGAGAGGGGCGAGCCCATAGAGCACGACCAAACCCTCTATGCCAAGATGTCAATTGCCACGGGCGGACTTAAAGGTAAAGGACCGGGGCAGAGCACCAACCGCTACCTGGCCGAGGCCGACAAGGATATGGCCTACGCCTTTCTGATTGAGGAGCACGGCCTGCTGGGTGGAGGCTTGGTGATGCTCTTTGCATTCCTGCTGATGTTCTACCGCTCGATTGAGATTTTCCGCAAGTGTAGCACAACGCTTCCGGGATTGTTGGTACTCGGCATAGGCACGGTGATAGTACTGCAAGCTTTCCTGCATATGCTGGTGTCGGTGTCGCTATTCCCGCTCACGGGTCAGCAACTCCCGATTGTTAGTAAGGGCGGCTCATCGCTGGTGCTCACCCTCACAATGCTGGGCATACTAATGGGTGTAAGTGCCAAAGTGGAGCAGCAGGAGGCCGAGAGGCTTGCCGCACAAAACAGAACATCCACCCCGGAGAGGGGTAAGAAATAGACCACAGAAAGATATGGAACAGAAGAAGGTGAAGATAATATTGAGCGGCGGCGGCACAGGTGGCCACATCTACCCCGCCGTGGCTACTGCCGAGGCCCTGAAGGGGCTGCTTGGCGAACGTGTAGAGGTGCTCTTTGTGGGCGCCGAGGGGAAGATGGAGATGGAGAAAATCCCCGCCCTCGGCTACCGCATTGTGGGACTCCCCGTTGCGGGTATTCAGCGCAGGCTCTCACTCAGCAACCTGCTGGTTCCATTCAAGGTGGCCAGGAGTATGCTCCTTGCCCGCCGCACCCTCCGCAGGGAGAAGATTGACCTTGCCATAGGCTTTGGCGGCTACGCCTCGGGGCCCGTTCTGAAACAGGCGCAGAGGATGGGTATCCCCACCATCATTCAGGAGCAGAACTCCTTTGCGGGAGTAACCAACAAACTCCTCGCCAAGAGGGCCCGCAAAATATGCGTTGCCTACGATGGTATGGAGCGCTTCTTTCCCGCCGGGAAGATTGTCCACACGGGCAACCCGCTGAGGGGTAGCTTTGGGGGGAGTGTGAACCACGCCGAGGCTCTCGCCCACTTCGGGCTGTCGGGCACCAAACCCGTGGTGCTGATTGTTGGCGGCTCGCTGGGCTCACGCACAATGAATGAGATGATGAAGGCCCACCTGGAGAGGATTGTGGCCGAAGGAAAGATGGAGATTATCTGGCAGAACGGAAAGTACTACGACCACGAGATGGAGGAGTTCTGCAGAGGACGAGATATGACGGGCGTCTGGAGGGGAGCCTTCATCGACCGTATGGACTACGCCTATGAGGCGGCAACCGTGGTAGTGTCCAGGAGCGGTGCCTGCTCGGTGAGCGAGCTCTGCCTGGTGGGCAAACCCACGCTCTTCATCCCCTCCCCCAATGTAGCCGAAGACCACCAGACCCACAATGCTATGGCACTTGTGAGGGAGGGTGCAGCCGAGATTGTCAAGGACTCGGAGGCCATATCGAAGGGCTTTGAGGTGGTGGAGCGTATGGTGGCAGATGGCGCACAGCTGGAGTCGCTCAGCCGCAACATAAAGGGCTTGGCCATTGCCGACTCGGCCCAAAGGGTGGCACGCATCGCCCTCGAGGAACTCGGCATATAATTGAGATTTGAATTGTACAACCCTAATAAGTTCTCGGGCTATAGGCCTGCGACGTTAGACGTTAGACTTTAGACGTTAGACATTTAGAGAGGTATGAACGTATATTTTGTAGGTATCGGAGGCATAGGTATGAGCGCCATTGCCCGCTATTTTTTACACGAAGGATGCAAAGTGGGCGGCTACGACCGCACCCCCTCGCCCCTCACAGCGGAGCTGGAGAGGGAGGGTGCAGCCATACACTATGAGGATAGTGTGGAGCTTATTGGCAAGGAGTGGCTCGACAAGGAGAGTACACTTGTGGTCTATACCCCCGCCATCCCCGCCGACCACTCGGAGCTCTGCAACTTTAGGGCGAAGGGCTTTGAGGTGGTTAAGAGGTCGGAGGTGCTGGGCCACCTCACCCGAGGTAAGCGCACAACAGCCATTGCCGGCACCCACGGCAAGACCACTACAACCACCCTCACAGCGTGGATTACCCTGCGAGCCACAGGTGGTGGTAGCGCCTTCCTGGGGGGCATATCGAAAAATGTGGGGAGCAACCTTGTGCTGGGCGAGGGCGACCGTATGGCTGTGGAGGCCGACGAGTTCGACCGCTCATTCCTGCGCCTCAGCCCCACCGTGGCGGTGGTTACGAGCACCGATGCCGACCACCTCGACATCTATGGCACCCACCAGGAGATGAAGAGGGCCTTCGGGCAATTTGTGGAGCGCATAGTGGAGGGCGGAGTGCTCATCGAGCACCTGGGACTCAACATCGAGCACAACAATAAGGGTATAACCACCTACACCTACGACCTCTCGGACACTGCGGCCGACTTCCACACCCGAGGTTTGGAGCCTGTGGGCGACGGCACCTTCCGTTTTGACGTTGTATGTCCCGACCGCACCATTGAAGGGTGTCACCTCGGCGTGGGCGGCCAGATAAATGTGGAGAATGCTGTGGCGGCCATTGCAGCCCTCTGGGCAGGTGGCGAGTTCGACGAGGAGAGGCTGCGAGAGGCTCTGGAGGAGTTCAGCGGCGTGAAGCGCAGGTTTGAGTGCTACCTTCGCACCCCCCGTCAGGTCTATATCGACGACTATGCACACCACCCGAGGGAGCTCTCGGCAGCCATCGGCTCCATAAAGGGTATGTTCCCGGGACGCCACCTCACCGTGGCCTTCCAGCCCCACCTTTATACCCGCACGAGGGATTTTGCCGAGGAGTTCAGCCAGGCGCTCTCGATGGCCGACAGTGTGGTGCTACTCCCCATCTACCCCGCAAGGGAACTCCCCATTGAGGGTGTGACGAGCAGGATGTTGGGCGAGAAGATTACCGCACCCTGGAAGTTGGTGGCCAAGAGTGAGCTGGCAGCCACCCTGGGAGCAATGGATACAGATGTGGTAGTGACCTTTGGTGCGGGCGACATCGACAGAGAGTGTGCGGCGGTGTGTGAGGTACTCAGCGCCAAGGCATAGCAAAATAGAGAAGAGATAATGAGAGTCAACTGGAAAAAAATATGGCGTGTGGCGGGGGCCGTGCTCTTTTGGGGCGGCCTGGTGGCATTTTTCGTTGCCACGGCCATTCTGCGCCACAACAATGAGAGGGCCCGCCGAGTTGAGAGGGTGGAGATTGTTGTGAAGGACAGCCTCCAGAGGAGGTTTGTTACACCCGACATTGTCCGCTCGCTCATCGAGGAGGAGGGTGTAAATCCCGTGGGCAAGAGGCTCGACAGTGTAGAGCTGGTGGCCATCAACCGTGTGGTGGAGAACTACTGCTTCACCTCGAAGGCCATAACCTACATCGATTATAGAGGCACACTCACCGTGGAGCTCTCCCAGCGCAAGCCCGTGGCGAGGGTCTGCACCCGTGGGTATGACTTCTATGTAACGGAGGATATGTATGTACTCCCCACCCAACCCCACGCATCGTTGAACCTTCCCGTGGTGACGGGCGAGCTCGATTTACCCTTCGGCTCGTCGTTCCGAGGGAGCCTTGTGGAGTGGTTTGGCAAGGAGGAAAAAAAATCGCCAAAAAGTTACGATTTTTTTAGCAAGTTGATTAATTTTGTGGTTTATACCGAGGAGAGCCCCGAGCTCAAGGGGCAGTTCGTGCAAGTAGCTGTGGTTAAGCCCTCTACAAAAGCCTCCTCGAAGAACTACACAGAGCCCCGAGTGGAGCTCATACCCCGCCACGGCAACTACACCATAGAGCTCGGCCACCTGGAAGATGTGGAGCAGAAACTCTATCGCTGGAGGAGATTTGTGGAGTCGGGCGCGGTGAACCTCGAAGGGGGTAGAGTGAATGTGGAGTTCGACGGCCAGGTGGTGTGGAAAGCCCCCAAGGCCCCCAAGAAAACGAAAAAATAAGAACAAAAAATATAAAATAAGCGTTGCAGGTTATGGAGCAGTATTTGATTTCTATTGATTTGGGCGGCAGCAAGGTGACTGCTGCCCTGGGTATGCTCTCTATGGAGGGAGAGACCGTTGTGGTGGACGCCATCACCCGCCCTATGGAGGGCTTCACAAGAGGTGAGGTGACCAACATCGACCTGGTGACCACCGCCATCGGAGAGGTTACCAGCCGCCTGGAGGAGCGCAACCAGGTGAAGGCCGAAGAGGTGTGGATAAGCATCTCGGGCAAACACGTGGTGAAAGCCTCCAACTCGGGCTTCGTCTATGTTGGCGGAGCCGACGGCGAGGTGACTACACGCGATGTGGAGAAACTTCACGACAATATGGCCAATGTACAGGCACCCGACGGCAAGGTTATCATCGCCCGCATCCCCCAGAACTACAAGGTGGACTCCAATGAGACTATCGGCTCGCCCGTGGGTAGGTTTGGTAGCCGCCTGGAGACCTCCTTCAACTTTGTGCTGGCAGGCGAGAAGGCCCTCGAGCGCATAGCCAAATCATTCAAACGCTGCGGCATCGAGAAGATTCACTACACCTCGAGTGCTATTGCCAGCGCCACCGTGGCTGCCACCGACGAGGAGAAAGAGTCGGGCGTTATCGTCATCGACCTTGGCGCAGCCTCCACCGACCTGTGTATCATCCACAACCGAGTTGTACGCCACGTAGCCTCCATTCCCATCGGCTCGGCCGACATCAACCGCGACATTCTCTCGGTGGGTGTGCCCATCAAGACCGCCGAGGTGCTCAAGGTGAACCACGGCTACGCATCCCACAGCTCCATACCCGAGGATAAACGCTCCAAAGGCGTGAGCATCTCCCGCACCCCCGGCAAGAAGAAGGGCGATGTGGTGAGCTACCACGACCTGACGACCATCATCGAGGCAAGGATGCACGACATCATCGAGTATGTGATTGCCGAGATTCAGGCTTCGGGCTACCACAACCGTCTTGCATCGGGCATCGTACTCACCGGCGGTGCTTCGAGGCTGCTGGGTGTGGAGAGCCTCTTTGCGGAGCTCACCGGCTACGATGTGCGCCTGGGCTGTGCCGAGAATGGCGTAGAGGAGGCCTCCATTGAGAAGTGGGGCGCCCCCGAGAACTCCACAGCCATCGGTATGCTCCAGCTCGGAATGATTGAGGCAGGCATTGCCCCAAGTGTTCAGACCCAGAGCGTTATGGAGGAGGTGAACATCGCCCCCGTAGCGCCCACAACACCTGCCACTCCCACCGCCCCCATAGCAACCCCCACAACCCCCACAACCCCTGCTGCAACCGAGCCCCAGGAGGAGAAGGGTAGCGAGGTGGAGGCTCCCGCTCAGAAGGGTGACAAGAAGGGGGGACTCTTCGGCTGGCTGAAGAAGGTTGGCGACAAATCGCTCGATTTCTTCTTCGGCAACGAGGTGGTGGACGACCAGAATATGGACTAACCCACACTCCACAACCAAACGTAACCGAACACTTATTTCTAACGAAGCAGACAACACGCAACTATGAATAGCAGCAATCTCAGTCGCCTGGCCTCCATAGATGCCAAGCGCAAAGCAACCTCCAAGATTCTGGTGATGGGCGTGGGTGGTGCCGGCAGCAATGCCGTGAACCATATGCACGACCTGGGCATCAAGGATGTGCTCTTTATGGTGTGCAACACCGACGAGCAGGCACTCGACCTGAGCCCCGTGGAGAAGAAGATAAAGCTGGGCAGCGGCAACGGTGCTGGCAACAACCCCGACAAGGGCAAAGCGTTGGCCATCGAGTCGCTCAACGATATAATGCTGGAGCTGGAGAACAGCGAGGCAAAGATGATATTCATCACCGCCGGTATGGGTGGTGGCACAGGCACAGGCGCCGCCCCCGTGGTGGCCAAAGCTGCCAGGAGCAAAGGTATCCTCTCGGTAGCAATCGTCACCCTCCCCCTCGTGTCGGAGGGCCCTGTGAGGATGGGTCAGGCACTCAAAGGCCTGGAGGAGCTCAAGGCCAACACCGACTCCATTGTGGTTATCCACAACGAGAATATCGCCAAGATTTACGGCTCACTGCCCGTGACCGAGGCTTTCCACAAGGCCGACGATGTGTTGGCCACAGCCGCAAAAGGTATGGCCGAGCTCATCACCCGCAAGGACTTCATCAACGTCGATATTGAGGATGCCAAGACCACAATGACCAATAGCGGTCTGGCCGTTATGGGTAGCGCACGAGCCAAAGGTGCCGGCAAGATTGAGGCTGTGGTGCAGCAGGCTTTGGCCTCGCCCCTGCTCAACCAGCACGACATTAAAGGTGCCAAGCGTATCCTCTACAACATCTCGTGGGCCAACGATGCAGCACTCACAATGGATGAGGCTTATGGTGTGCTGAAGATGATTCAGGATAGGGCAAGCACCACCGTGGGTGCCAGCGAGGCCAACATCATCTGGGGTGCAGGCCCCAACGAAAACCTCGAGGAGGGCGAAATTGAGCTCACCGTGATTGCCACAGGCTTTGAGATGCCCGGCAGCCAGCAGGGTGCTCGACGCCTCCCCGACCACGAGGAGGAGCAACCCTCCAGGGAGCTCCAGCCCGAGGAGGAGATGATGGCCACCAAGTGGGAGTTCACCGAGAGGTACAAAGATATTGACGACAAGATTAACGGGCCTGCCTACTTCCGCAGGGGTAAGGTGTTGCTGGGTGCAAGTGCTCTGCGCAACGCCAAGCCCGAGGTGGATGCCGTGGTGAGCAACCCCACAGCAAAGGAGAACACCTCTTCGCAGCCCACCAACGGAACACTCTTCGACTTCTAAATGCAAACACTTCTATCCATAGCCACCTTCACTTTTGAGCCGAGCGTGCTGTTGTCGCTTGTGCCCATTGTGCTGTTGCTGATGTGTTCGGCCCTGGCGTCGGGCTCGGAGACTGCGCTCTTTTCGCTCTCCCCCGCCCAGATTGACCACATACGCCACCACCACACACCTGTGAACAAGGCTATTATGCAGCTTCTTTCGGACCAGGACAAACTCCTGGCCACCATCCTCATACTCAATAATCTGGTAAACATCCTCATCATTGCTCTGTGTAACAACTTCATCGACCGCATAGTCGTGTTCCACAGCGCCGGCTGGGAGTTTGCCATAAAGACCGTTGCCGTAACCTTCCTGCTTCTGCTCTTTGGCGAGATTATCCCCAAGGTCTATGCAAGCTACAATCCCAAAGGTCTCTCCTCCGTCATAGCGCTGCCACTGAAGGCGGCTTTGAGGTTGCTCAAACCATTCTCGTTCGTTCTGGTAAAATACTCCGACGCCATACAGAACAGGGGTATCATACAACCCGAAAACATCTCGATGGAGGAGCTGGAGGATGCGCTGGAGATCACCGAAAACCCAAGCCAGACGGAGAAGGAGATGCTCAGCGGCATCGTGCAGTTTGCCACCAAGGAGGTGGAGGAGATTATGCACCCCCGTATGGAGATAAAGGCCATCGACGAGGAGGAGAACTTCAACGAGGTGAGGAGGGTGATTATCGAGAGCGGCTTCTCACGCATACCTGTTTATAAGGGTAGTATCGACCACATTGTCGGTATGCTCTATGTGAAAGATATGTTGCGCTTTGTGGGCAAGGATGCCGACTTCGAGTGGCAAAAATACCTCCGCCCCGCCTACTATACCCCCGAGCACAAGCACATCAACGAGCTGCTCGACGAGTTCCAGACCCAGAAGGTACACATCGCCATTGTTGTCGATGAGTATGGCTCCACGCTGGGCCTTGTGTCGCTGGAGGATATTTTGGAGGAGATTGTGGGCGAGATTAGCGACGAGAGCGACGCCCCCGAGGAGGTGCTCTACCGAGAGCTCACCGAGGGTGTATTCCTCTTTGAGTCGAAGGCAAACATTGGCCTTGTGGAGGAGGTTTTGGAGCTGGAGGAGGGAACCTTCGACGACTGCCGAGGAGAGGCCGAGACCATCGCAGGCCTTATGCTCGAGGCCAAAAAGGATTTCCTCAAGAGGGGCGACCGTATGACCTTCCACGGTGTGAAGATGATAGTAACCAAAGTGTCGGGCCACCACGTGCTGGAAATTCAGGTCGAGAAGCCCCGCACCACCACCCACCGATAACCACCACATAGCACTATGATAAACGCTTGGGAGGGATACAGACGCTTTGAGGTGGGAGCAGCCACCGTTGTTGTGGCCCACGTGTGCCCTGCAGCCGAGGAGTCGCCACTCCTCACCGAGGCCGACCACGAACACCTCGCAACACTCCTCTCCCCCACACGCAGGGCACAATGGAGCACCTGCCGGGCTATCCTGCGCCACGAATTGGGCCCCGAGGCCACCATCCGCTATGCCACATCGGGCGCACCAATAGTGGAGGGAGCCCCCCGGGGTGTACGCTATGTGAGTATCTCTCACTCAGCCGAGTGGGTTGCCGTTATGCTCTCCCCCACCCGCTGCGGCGTGGACATCGAGAGTGTGGAGCGCAACTTCTCCCGTGTTGCCTCACGCTACATCTCCCACGACGAGCGACAAAGGCTCGAAGAGTGTGCAGGGCCCCACTTTGAGGCACTTATGTGGAGCGCCGAGGAGGCCATATACAAATATGCCAACCAACCGGGGCTGGACTTCATCCGTGACCTGATGGTTGTGGCCATCGACACCACACGTGGGGAGCTGTGCGCCGAGCTCTACGGCCATCCCACACCCACTGTTCACTTCACCACCTTCGACAACCAGATACTCTGCCACCTCGCCGAGTAGCCAAATATATTCCCAACACACTAACCCACCCACAGAGATGAATGTACGCCTAAACGAGGAGTGGCACCGGCTGCTCCACGAAGAGTTCGAGAAGCCCTATTTTGCACGCCTTGTGGAGTTTGTGCGCCACGAGTATGCCACCACAACGGTCTTTCCCGCCGGAGGCAACATCTTCCGTGCCCTCGACCTCTGCCCACCCTCGCAGGTGAAGGTGGTGATTATAGGTCAAGACCCCTACCACGGTGAGGGTCAAGCCAATGGGCTCTGTTTCTCGGTGAATGAGGGGGTGATGTTCCCCCCCTCGTTGCGCAACATATTCAAGGAGATAGCCAGCGATACAGGTGCCCCCATACCCACAGATGGCAACCTTGAGCGCTGGGCTCGCCAGGGGGTACTGCTGCTCAACGCCACCCTCACCGTAAGGGCCCACCAGGCGGCCTCCCACGCCGGCAAAGGTTGGGAGGAGTTTACCGATGCGGTGGTTGCGGCACTCTCGGCCACACGCCGGGATGTGGTCTATCTGCTTTGGGGAGCCTACGCACAGAGGAAGGGGGCACGCATCGACGCCTCACGCAACCTTATCCTGAAGGCTGCCCACCCCTCACCCCTGTCGGCTTACAACGGCTTCTTCGGCTGCCGCCACTTCTCGCAGACCAACGCCTACCTCAAATCACTCGGGAAAGAGGAGATTGATTGGTAAGAATTATAGGAAATTTTCCCTAATGACCCTATACACCCTATAAAGGTTTTCGGGCTTGCCCAGCAAGCCCGCATCGGTCGTCGGTTGACGGTTGACGGTCGTCGAAATAGCGCAGATTGTTGAGTGATTTTTTTGCCAACAAAAAAAGGGCAAGTCCGCAGTTTACTAATCGTAAATGAGGAACTTGCCCGTTGCAGGTGGTGAAAAAATCACCAACAAGGTGCGCTATTTGCAGGCTATGGCCGATATAAACGGCACCCATATCGTCAGCCTCGCACCAAGAGTGTGGGCATAACCACCACCGAGGGCCACCGAGGGCTCCCAGAAGGCCGAAGCCCTCAAAAAGGGAGTGAGCATATAGCCCGCCTCATAGGCCACGGCCACAATTTTCCGTTTATCCTTAAAGCTCTCTGTTCCAAATCGTTCGTCGTTAGTGCCGCCCTCAGCAACATTCGCTGCCTCATAGTTGAGCGTGCTCTCTCCCCACACCAGGCGACCGCCAAAGTCCCAGCGTCCCTCGTGCCAATGGCCACCCACCTTCAGGCGAAAAGTGGAGAGAGTGGAGGTGGCATCATAGGGGTTACTCAAAAGCATACTTCCCCAACCATTTGCCACATAACCCAGCGAGGCCGACAGGCGTAGATTGTCGAGAACAAAGTAACTACCCTCCAGGGTGAAGCCATAGGTGCCCACAGCGCTGTATCGGTGGCCGCCATAGAGCCCGCTTGTGGGATGGGTGAGCGACACTACGGGCTCGATGCCGAGCCCAACACTCCACACACCCTGCCGGGCCATCTGGCGATAGCGGGCCATATCTCTGAAGTCTGGCTGCTGGGCCGCAGCCGTGGAGGTGGCCATCAGCAGTGCTGCTATATATAATAATAGGTGTCGTCGCATTCTCTATCTCAATTTTTTCTCCTCAATCTCGAAACTCTTATACTCCTCCGCAAGATAGCTCTCGGGGAAAAGCGTGCGGCACTCCTCAACCAACACCTCGGGCTCCTTATAGCGAGAGGAGAAGTGGCCTATAATAAGCTTTCCTGCACCACTCTCCACTGCGGCACGTGCAGCCTGAAGAGTTGTCGAGTGTCCCCTCTGCTTGGCCTCCTGGCGCATATCATCTGCATAGGTGGCCTCGTGGTAGAGCAAATCAACCCCCTTCACCAGGCTCACAGCCTTGCCCGAATAGTTGGTATCGCTCAGGTAGGCATAGCTGCGGGGCGCACGAGGGATGTAGGTTATCTCCCCATTGGGCACCACCACTCCATCCTCCAGAGTGACATCCTCACCTCTTTTGGCAGAGGTAATCTGCGCCACACCCAAGCCATACTTCTCGATGGCTTCCTTCGCAACATTAAGCCCCGCAGGTTTCTCCCTAAAGAGGAAGCCCGCAGTGGGCACCCTATGGCGCAGAGGTACGCTCCATACCTCCAGGGCATTATTCTCGAAGAGCAACTCGTGCTGGGTGGTGTGCACCTCGTGCCACACAACCTCATAGGGCAACTCGGGGTCGAAAAAGCGGCGGTGATTCTCCAAAATCTCACCAAACGGGTTGGGAGCATAGATGTGGAGAGGCTGCTTACGACCCATAAGCCCCAGGCTCGAAATCATTGGAAACAGGCCAAAGAGGTGGTCGCCGTGGAGGTGTGATATAAAGACCGCCGTGAGCCTCATAGGGTTCACCCCCACCCTCATCAGGCGGCTCTGCACACCCTCGCCCGCATCGACCAGGAAGTACTGCTCAGCCACATTCACCAGCTGCGAAGTCTGGTGGCGTGTGGCGGAGGGTTTGGCGCTTGCAGCACCGAGTATGGTTACCTTGAATGTCATACCACAAATATACGAAAAAAGTTGAGAGTTGTGAGTAGGAGACAGCAGAACAACCAAAAACTACCACTGATAACAAACCACCAACAATAATCTGCGCCTACAAAAAAAAGATGGGAGGCCGAAACCTCCCATCTTCACTATTGTTAGTCCACTCGACTATTTATCCTGAGCAGCCTCAAGTTTAGCCTTCAGCTCGGCCAACTCTGCGAGGTCACCAAGGGTGGTCTTCTCAACCTGTGCGTTGATCTTCTTCACAGCCGATTTAGCAGCCTCAGCAGCAGCACGACGCTCAGCCTTAGCAGCGTTCTCCTCAGCACGTTTTACCTCCTCATATACACGGGTGTGCGAGAGGCTGATGTGCTTGGTAACTTTCGAGAACTCGGTAACCTTGAAGGGAAGAACATCGCCAACCTTAGCGGTGGTGCCGTCCTCTTTAACGATCTGTTTTGCAGGAGCAAAGCCCTCAACATTCTCGCCCAGAGCAACAACTGCGCCCTTGTCGTTAACCTCAACTACCTTACCCTCGTGAACCGAGTCAACCGAGAACTGAGCCTCGAACTCGTTCCAGGGGTTCTCCTCGAGCTGCTTGTGGCCGAGGCTGAGGCGACGGTTCTCCTTGTCGATACCGAGAACGATAACGTCGATGTCAGCACCAAGCTGGGTGAGCTCTGCGGGGTGTTTAATCTTCTTGGTCCAGCTCAGGTCGCTGATGTGTACAAGACCATCGATACCCTCCGAAATCTCAACGAAGATACCGAAGTTGGTGAAGTTGCGAACCTTTGCAGTGTGGCGCGAACCGATGGGGTAACGCTCCTCGATAGCCTCCCAGGGATCGCTGGTGAGCTGTTTGATACCGAGCGACATCTTGCGCTCCTCACGGTCGAGGGTGAGGATAACGGCCTCAATCTGGTCGCCAACCTTCATAAACTCCTGAGCCGAGCGGAGGTGCTGGTTCCACGACATCTCCGATACGTGGATAAGACCCTCAACGCCGGGAGCTACCTCTACAAATGCGCCGTAGTCGTACATCATAACAACCTTACCGCTGATCTTGTCACCAACCTTGAGGTCAGCATCGAGAGCCTCCCAGGGGTGTGCGGTGAGCTGTTTCAGACCGAGAGCGATACGTTTCTTCTGCTCGTCGAAGTCGAGGATAACAACGTTGATCTTCTGGTCGAGAGCTACAATCTCCTCGGGGTTGTTTACGCGGCCCCAGCTGAGGTCGGTGATGTGGATAAGACCGTCAACGCCACCGAGGTCAACGAATACACCGTAGGAGGTGATATTCTTAACGGTACCCTCGAGAATCTGGCCTTTCTCCAGGCGCGACATAATCTCCTGTTTCTGCTGCTCGAGCTCGGCCTCGATGAGAGCCTTGTGCGATACAACAACATTGCGGAACTCCTGGTTGATCTTAACAACCTTGAACTCCATAGTCTTCTCAACGTAGATATCGTAGTCGCGGATGGGCTTAACGTCAATCTGGCTACCGGGCAGGAAGGCCTCGATACCAAATACATCTACGATCATACCGCCCTTGGTGCGGCACTTGATAAAGCCCTTGATAATCTCGTCGTTCTCCAGAGCCTGGTTAACACGGTCCCAGCTCTTGAGCTGACGAGCCTTCTTGTGCGAAAGAATGAGCTGTCCTTTTTTGTCCTCGGTGTTGTCAACGTAAACCTCCACCTTCTCGCCAATAGCGAGCTCGGGGTTGTAACGGAACTCGGTTACGGGGATGATAGCATCCGATTTGTAGCCGATGTTAACAACTACCTCACGTTTGTTGATCGAGGTAACAACGCCCTCAACAACCTCACCTACGAGAACTTTCTGTACCGACTCGTTATATTTGTCGGCTACCTGCTCTTTGCTAAGCTCACCATAGAGATCTGCGTCGGTCTCATAAGCGGTCCAATCGAAATTCTCGTTGGCAATTTTTTTGTTTTCCATTGTGTTAAGTTTTTAAAAATTAAAAAGTTAGACTTTATTTATAGACTCCCCCACGCACGCATACGTGGGAAAGAAGCGCACAAAGATACACATTTAATTCAAAATTCAAAATTCAAAATTCAAAATTCCCTATAATTCCTATGACGCCACAATTCCTATAACTCCTATCCGGGGTAGTGTGTGATAGGAGTTATGGGAGTTATAGGAGTTATAGGAAATTTCCCCTAATGTCCCTATAAAAGTTTACGGGCTTGCCAAGCAAGCCCGTAACTATAGACGTTAGACGTTGGACGTTAGACCAAAGTCGGTAGACGGTTGTCGGTCGTCGGTAGACCTTTATTTCAATTCTCAAGTATGGGGTCCACACGGTCGAAGGTGCCGTAGAGTTGTTCGCTGGCAGCCCTACATCCTCCCTTGCACCTCTCCCAGAGTTTGCACGAGCCACACATAGTGGGCACCTTATCGAAGTAGCCATCGCTCTGCGACTTCTCAACTATCTCCCTCAGAGGTGTTTGGTGGATGTTGCCCAGCACACGGGGCGAGTGGTTGCAGAAGCGCACATCGCCACGGTAGTTCACCGTCAGCGGGCGGAGAGAGAGGTCGGTGGAGCAGTGGGAGAAACGTATATGCGGATAGTCGGCGGGGTCGAGCACACACACGGGGGTGCACACGCCGCTCTGAATGGTCATACCCAACTCGCCCGCAACCCTATCGACCCTCGCAAACACATCCCTCAACTCCTCCCTTGTGAGGTTGAGTTCTGCAGCATTATGCTTGCCGAGGCCACCGATGTTGAAGCGATTGACCATAGCCCTCTTGGCCCCAAACTCGGAGCTGTAAAAGCGGAGAATATCCTCTACTTGGTGGGCATTTAGTTTGCTGACAATGAGCACAGGCATCAGCCACCCATCACGGGTGTTGCTCACCCTGCGGGCAGCCGCCACAGCCCTCTGCCACGAGCCGGGAAGACCCGTGGTGTAGTCGTGGAGGGAGGCCTCGTGCGAAAGAATGGGTATCTGCACAGCCCCCAAGCCTATATCGTTGAAGATTGCCACATCCCCCTCGGCGAGGAGTGTACCATTGGTTAGCAGATTGACATTGGCACCCGTGAATTTGGCTCTCAGTGCCAAGTCGTGGATGCGGGGCAACAGCATAGGCTCACCGCCCGAGAGCGATAGGCTCCCCACGGTGGCCTGACGGAGAAGGGTGCGGAGGGTGCGTCGTGCCTCACGGAAGTTGGGTGCCGCAGGGGGTGCGGGACACTCCTCCCCTTTCCAATAGTTGTAGCAGAACTTACAGGCCTGATTGCAGGCGTCGGTGAGCTCGAAGACCACAAAGGGAAGATGGTGTTTACTCCTCGCCATAGGTCTGCTCCTTCTCGGTGATGTTCAGCTCGAAGATGCCAAGCACCTGCTCGTCGCCACTCTCGGCCACGCCCGACACAACCAGGTCGGCCTCGCCAACATAGCCGGCCACATCGACCACAAGCCTCAAGTTGTTCTGAAAATCTGCTCCCACCTCATAGAATTGCTCCTGAAGCACCAACGATGACGCATCGTGGATGGTGACCACAAGCTGGGGGAAGGTCACCGAATAGGCTTCGATAACAATCTCGTCGCCCTCGGCCACCTCCAGAGGTTTTTGGGCATTGTAGTCGTTAATCCAGATTTCGTTGATGGGTGCAGGGTCGTAGCACTCAATCTGGGGCTCGTAGCAGGAGGTCGTTCCACAGCCGCCCAGCGCCATCATACCCGTGAGGGTGAGGAGTGCGCCGCCCAAGCGAAACTTGGCCCTCACAGCCTTTGCACTGCGGCCTGCCGAGAGCCACACCCAGAGCGATACGGCCAAAAATGCCGTTCCCAAGCCAATGATAAGTAGTGTTTTTTTCATAATCTCGTCTTTGATTTTCGATTAGTTATTGTTGCTTTCTACACTATAGATGCATTAGCCCGGCAAAACGTTGCACGAGTGTGAAAATTTTTTAGTATTCAGCTGCCTTGAACACAAGTTTCAGCTCGCCGCCCACAAAGAGAAAGAGGCGGTCGGCGTCGATGGTATAGCTATCCACCTTTGCAAGGAGGGCAAAATACTCCATCTCCACCCTGTCGTCGGGGCAGTAGCGTTTGGTGGAGAATACGCCACCGAAGGTCATAGCACCACTGATATCTTTCTGCGAGCGGGCCTCACTGGGGGTCATCTTATAGCTGCCACCCATAGAATTACAGCCACCAAAACCACCAAAATTACCATCCGCCTCGAGCACCAAGCGTGGGAGTTGGTCACTCTTCATCTCACCCGCAAGGTTGCGACCATCCATCTGCTGGAGAATCCAGGAGGTCTGAAGGAGGGGTTTATGGTTTTTCTGGTGCGCCTTGCGGCAGGGGCAGCAAGAGAGAGCTGCAACAGCCACAAAAGCAATGGCTGCAAGGATAAGCGATTTTTTCATACTACAATCTAAAAATAAAAATGATTTGTTTGTTTCAGTGCAAAGATATAAATTTGTGCCAAGAATCGGAGTATTCAAAACATATTTATTTACCATAAAAAACAAGAGAACTTATGAAACGTATTATCTGTTCGCCCGAGGCTCCCGCAGCCGTAGGTCCCTACTCGCAGGCTATTGAGGCAGGTGGTGCTCTCTACGCATCCGGCCAGCTTCCCCTTGTTCCCGCCACCGGTGAGATGCCCGAGGGCATTGAGGCTCAGACCCGCCAGTCGCTCGACAATCTGGGTGCCATTCTCAAGGAGGCCGGCTACACCTTCAACGATGTTGTGAAGACCACCGTGCTGCTGCAGCACATCTCGGACTTCGGCGCAATGAACGCCGTTTATGCCGAGTACTTCACCGGCGACAAGCCCGCACGCATCTGCTATGAGGTTGCTGCTCTTCCCAAAGGCGCACTCGTGGAGATTGACTGCGTTGCTGCGAAATAATTAACGGTGCACCGACGCACCCACCGTCCCCGCTTCCCCTCGGAAGCGGGGACGGCTTTATTTAATGCAAAATTCAAAATTCAAAATTCAAAATTGCGAGTAAGCGAGGGCAGAACAAACTTGTTTGTTATGCCGAGCGGGAGCAATTAAAAGACCCCAAAGGGGGATTAAAATGCAAAATTGCCTATAACTCCTATAACTCCTATAATTCCTATAATTCCTATAATTCCTATAACACCCTAACGACCCTAATTTCTAAAAATACCGAAATTTGGGTATTGCCCAATTGCGGAAGGAAAAGTACTTTTGCACCGCAAATTGCAACAGATACAACATAGATTAATATATCCCTACAGATGAAAACACGAATTATGCTTTTGGCGATGCTCCTAATGAGTCTTACTTTGTGGGCCGAGGAGCCTCCCACCAAACCCCTTCCCCAAACCCCAACCGATGCACACCTCTTTGGCCACGTGGTAAATGCCGAGACGGGCGAGCACCTCGGCTATGTCACCGTCACCATCGACAACACCCCCTATGGTACCGTCACCGATGCTACGGGCCACTTTCTCTTCCGCAACCTCCGCCCCGGCAACTACACAGTGACGGTGGAGGCTTTGGGCTACAAAAGCCAATCGTTGCAGGCCGTAGTGCGAGAGGGACACACCACCGAGCTCGACTTTGCCATTTCGCCTATGCCTATGATGCTCGACCAAGTGGTGGTGTCGAGCAGCCGCAGCGAGAGGCTCAAGCAGGAGGCTCCTTCGCTGGTGAGTGTCATCCCCTCCGACCTTTTTGAGAGGGTAGCTTCGCAATCACTCAGCGGCGGTCTTGTATTTCAGCCCGGTGTGAGGGTTGAGAACACCTGCCAGAACTGCGGTTTCCCCCAGGTGAGGATTAATGGTCTGGATGGCAAGTACTCCCAGATATTGGTCGATTCCCACCCACTGTTCTCCTCGCTCACAGGCGTTTATGGCTTGGAGCAGATACCTGCCAATATGATTGAGCGTGTGGAGGTATTGCGAGGCGGTGGCTCGGCACTCTACGGTTCGAGCGCCATTGGCGGCACCATCAATGTCATCACCAAGGAGCCCAAGATAAGTATGGCAGAGATGGCCCACACCACTACCTCCATAGGTATGACCGGCGCCACCGAGAGCACCACAACTCTCAATGCGTCGCTCGTTTCGGCCAGCCGCAAGGCGGCCCTCAGCGTCTTTGCCCAGACCCGCAGCGGCGATGGCTACGACCACGATGGTGACGGCTTCACCGAGATTCTCACCACCGCCTCCGAGGCTCTCGGTATGAGGAGCTACTTCCGCACAGGCCCCTATTCGCGTGTGACTGCCCAATACCACCGCATCAACGACTACCGCCGAGGTGGCGACCAGCTCGACCATCCTCAGCACGAAGCTATGGTGTGTGAGCAGGCCTCCCACACCATCGATGGCGGAAGTGTGACCTACGATTGGAGCGACCCCACCCACACCAACCGCATAAACATCTACGGCTCGTTCCAGAACACCCAACGCAGCAGCTACTACGGTGCGGGGCAGGACCCCAACGCCTATGGTCGTACCCACGACCTTACGGCCGCCTCGGGTGTGCAGTATATCCACGAGTTTGACAACCTCTTCTTTATGCCCTCCGAGCTTACCGTGGGTGGCGAGTGGAGCCACAACGACCTCCACGACACCTCCATAGGCTACGACATCGACACCAAGCAGGTGGTAAACATCTGGGGCACCTACTTCCAGAACGAGTGGAAAAACCGCAAGCTTTCACTTCTTGTGGGTGGCCGCCTGGACAAGCACAGCCTTGTGGAGAGTCCCATTTTCTCGCCCCGAGTGAATGTACGCTACAATCCTTCGGCCGAGTGGAGCCTCAGGGCAAGTTATGCGGGTGGCTACCGTGCCCCCCAGACCTACGACGAGGATCTCCACATTGCCATTGTTGGTGGCGAGCGCACCCGAATAACTCTGGCCGACGACCTCCGTGAGGAGCGTTCGACCACCTGGAGCCTCTCGGCCGAGTACTCGGCATCCTTCACCAACAGTGCCTACAACTTTGTGGCCGAATTGTTCCACACCGCCCTCAACGATGTCTATGCCCTCCGTGAGATTGGCCACGACGCAAGTGGTGTGGCTCTCCAGGAGCGTTACAACGGCTCGGGAGCTACCGTGGGGGGTGTAAACCTCGAGGGTAGGGCTATGTTTGGACTCCGCACCGAGCTTCAGGCAGGCTTCACCGCCCAGCGCAGCCGCTACATTGAGCCCGAGCAGTGGAGCGACACAGCCCCCGCCGAGAGCCGAATGTTCCGCACCCCCGACCTCTACGGCTACCTCACCCTCTCGCTCAAGCCCCTCGATGGGTTGGCCATCGACATCACCGGCAACTACACCGGCTCGATGCTCGTGCAGCACTACGCCGGATGGATTGAGGAGGATGTGGCTGAGGTAACCCCCGACTTCTGGGATATGAACCTGCGTGTGGCATACACCCTCAAACTCTTCAGCGACACCAATATGGAGCTATTTGGCGGAGTGAAAAACATCTTCAATGCCTACCAGAGCGATTTCGACCAAGGAGCCAATCGTGACTCGGGCTATGTTTACGGCCCCCTGCAACCCCGCAGTGCCTTCCTCGGTGCGAAGATTAGTTTCTAAAAGCCCACAAGCCCCAACCCTTCCGAGGGTGGGGCTTTTTTATTAGGTGGTGAGTTTGGCTCGGATTTTGCCAACGTAGAGGAGTTAAACAAACAGACCTCTAATATGAAGCGATTATTACTCCTCTCTCTGCTCCTCGGAGCACTCACCCACCCCCTCCACTCACAATCCACCACCGACAACACCCCCGCCGTGGTATTCACCACCGAGGGGTTGTGGAACACCACAAGTGGCGTAGCCAACTGGGTCAATCTGCTTGGTGTCGATTACAAGTTCGCCCTCTGGCGTGGCGGCCACCTCTCGCTCGACCTGCTGGCCATAGCCAACCTGCGTGCCGAGCAGGGCAAAGGTGGTGTGGCCGACCATCTACACATCTTCTCGGCCATCGAGGACTCCCCATCTACGCTGGCACTTATGGCCCTCGGTGTGGGTCAAGAGTTGTTGGATGGGCGCTTGATGGTGTGGGGCGGTGTGCGCAACCTCTCGAAGGACTACTTCACAACCCCCTGGAACTCCATCTTCACTTCCGCAATGAACGGACTTTTCCCCACCATTGCCAACAACTTTGTGGTGGCCGACCCTCCCGCAGCAGCCCTCTCCCTCCACACCGAGTGGCAACCAACAAAGGGACTTAACATAAAAGCCTCGCTCTATGACGGTGTGGCCTCCGACAAGTGGGGCGACATCTTCTGCCTCAACATCAAAAAAGATGGATTGTTTGCCATAGGCGAGGTTAGCTACCACGGCGAAGATGATAGTTATGTGGGCGGCTACCACATAGGGGGCACCTTCGGTTTTGCGCCCCTGGCGAGCACCCTCGAGGAGGGGAGCCACCACAAGTCACGCCGAGCCTCTATGTGGGCCCTTGTGGAGCAGCCTGTCTATATTTGGGAGGGTGGCAGCCAGCTCCGGCTCATAGCCCAGGGTAGTTGGGCCCCTGCCAGCCATTGCGACCTCTACGGCGAGCTGGGAGTGGTGTGCAGCAACCTCTTTGTAGTGGATGACTACATCGGCTGTCAGTTTAGCCGCACCATCTGCGCCGCCGGCAATGAAACACACCTGGAGTTCACCTACTCGCTCCCCTGGAGCCTCGGCACACTCCAGCCCGCCCTCCACCGTGTGTGGACCTCCCATAGCTCCACAACACTCGGGGTTATGAAAGTTATTATTGAGATTTAGTGGTTGGTTTTAGGGGTGTTTTGGGAGTTATAGGAGTTATAGGAGTTATAAGAGTTATGGGAAATTTTCACTAATGACCCTATCGACCCTATCGGCCCTCAACCAAAAAAGGCTCCCTCGTCGGGAGCCTTTTTGGTTATTTCACTATCGTTCGTCCGAGCCACACCATAGCGACTCCCAGGGCAACGCTGACCGCCACATAGGTGGCAAACATCCCCCACTGTCCCCTCTGGAGCAACAAAAAGATGTCGTCGGCAAAGGTGGAGAAGGTCGTAAAGCCACCGCAAAAGCCCGTAATAAGCACCGCACTTGCAGCAGGGCCCAAGAGCCCCCGCTCCTCGGCAAGCCCAAAGAGTACACCTATCAGAAAACTTCCCACAATATTTACCACAAAAGTGCCCAGAGGAAATCCTCCAAGGTGGACGTGGTCGCAAAGTTTCCCGGTGAGAAACCTCAGGGCTGTGCCCACAAATCCGCCGCAACCGGCAAGCAACATCATCTTCAACATAGGTCTTTAAGGTTTTTGGTATCACATATCTTTCGGAGAGAGTAGTGGCAATATTCGTGCCCAATGGGAGAGGCTTCTGGCAAGACTTTTGCAACCCCCCAATGTGCACTTCCAAAATCGAACACAAAGTTAAACTTTTATTCACCAAAACCAACCAACTATGCATTTAACTCCGAGAGAACAAGACAAACTCACTCTGCTCACAATGGGGCTCATTGCCGAAAGACGCAAGGCCCGTGGGCTGAAACTTAACCATCCGGAGGCTGTGGCCTACATCACCTGCCAAGCCCTCGAAGGTGCCCGAGAGGGTATGACCGTGGAACAGGTGATGACCTCTGCCGCCTCGGCCCTCACCCGAGATGATGTTATGGAGGGGGTGGCCGATATGATTGGGTTGCTCCAAGTGGAGGCCGTATTCACAGATGGCAGCCGCCTGGTCAGCATCCACAATCCGATTAAATAGTTTTCATCACCACAAAATACAATAATACAATGGATACGAAAGAACAGAAGAGTTGCACGACTTGCTGCACCGCACCAAAAGCCCCCGTGGGCGGAGTGGTGCTCGCCGAGAGCCCCATTGAGTACAACGCCGGCAAGAGGGTCATTCCCCTCAAAGTGCGCAACACGGGCGACAGGCCCATACAGGTGGGTTCCCACTACCACTTTTTCGAGGCAAACCGCTACCTGGAGTTCGACCGCCGAGCCGCCTTTGGCTGTCACCTCAACATCCCCGCCACCACCGCCATACGTTTCGAGGCGGGCGAGGAGAAGAGCGTGGAGCTGGTCCCCTTTGGCGGTAAACACAGGGTGATAGGTTTTGCGGGGCTCGTGGGAGGATTTACAGGCACCGAGAGCGCCCCCTCATACTATCCCACGCTCGACAAAGCAGTACGCAAAGCAACAAAACGAGGATTTAAGACAACAAAAACAGAGTAATAAGATGGCACAAATATCTCGCAAACAATACAACGACCTCTATGGCCCCACCGTGGGCGACAAAATAAGGCTGGCCAACAGCGACCTCTGGGTGGAGATTGAACGTGACCTGAGGGGTCCCTCTGGCGACGAGGTTATCTACGGCGGTGGCAAGACCCTCCGTGATGGTATGGGACTCGACAACACCGCAACCTCACAGAGCGGCTCGCCCGACCTAATCATCACAAATGTCACCATTATCGACGCTGTGCTCGGCATCGTGAAGGCCGACGTGGGCATAAAGGATGGCATAATCGTCGGCATAGGCAAGGCGGGCAATCCCAACACTATGGATGGAGTGACCCCTACGCTCGTCACAGGCCCTGCCACAGACGCCATCAGTGGTGAGCACCTCATCCTCACTGCCGGTGGCATCGACGGCCACATCCACATCATCTCGCCCCAACAAACCGAGGCCGCTCTCTCGGGTGGCATCACAACCCTCATTGGAGGCGGCATAGGCCCCACCGATGGCACCAACGGCACCACCATCACCTCCGGTAACTGGAACATCGACACAATGCTCCGTGCGGCCGAGGGACTCCCCATAAACATCGGACTTCTCGGCAAGGGCAACTGCTCCACACTCGACCCCCTGGCCGAGCAAATCGAAAGGGGTGTGATGGGCCTGAAGGTTCACGAGGATTGGGGCTCCACACCCAAAGCTATCGACACTGCCCTGAAGGCTGCCGACCACTACGATGTGCAGGTGGCGCTCCACACCGACACCCTCAATGAGGGAGGTTTTGTGGAGGATACCCTGGCTGCCATCAACGGCCGAGCAATCCACACCTACCACTCCGAGGGTGCCGGAGGTGGCCACGCACCCGACCTGCTGCGTGTGACGGGCGAACCGAATGTGCTCCCCTCCTCCACCAACCCCACACTCCCCTATGGCATCAACTCCCAGGCGGAGCTCTTCGATATGATTATGGTGTGCCACAACCTCAACCCCAAGATTCCCTCCGATGTGGCCTTTGCCGAGAGCCGTGTGAGGCCCGACACCCAGGCAGCCGAGAATGTGCTCCACGATATGGGTGTCATCTCGATGATTTCGTCGGACTCGCAGGCTATGGGTCGTGTGGGCGAGAACTTTGTGAGGGCCGTGCAGACCGCCTGTGTTATGAAAAACCGCCGAGGGAAGCTCCCCGAGGATGCTCCGGGCAACGACAACTTCCGTGTGCGTCGCTACATAGCCAAAGTTACCATCAACCCCGCCATCACATTCGGTATCTCCGAGCGTTTCGGCTCGGTGGAGGTGGGCAAAGTGGCTGATTTGGTGCTGTGGGAGCCCGCAATGTTTGGTGCCAAGCCCAAGATGGTCATCAAGGGAGGTATGATTTCGTGGTCGCTGATGGGCGACCCCAACTCTTCGCTCCCCACGCCCCAACCCATCATCTATCGCCCGATGTTTGGGGCCTTCGGTGGTGCACTCCCCGCCACCTGCTGGACCTTCACTTCGAGGGCCGCACTCGAGGGTGGTCTGCGTGAGAGACTCTGCCTGAAGCGCAACCTTATGGCTGTGAGCGGCACTCGACGCATCAACAAGGAACACTTGGTGCTCAATGGTGCCACCCCCCTCATCGAGGTCAATCCCGAGAATTTCCACGTGAAAATCGACGGCGAGGAGGTCAATATCGCCCCCGCAAAGTCACTCCCTCTCGGACAGCTATACTGGTTTTCGTAACAACACTTGGCAATGGATATCTACACAAAAATACTCGGCAACAGCCACTCAAAGGAGTGGAATCGAAGGCTCCTGGGCGCCACTATCGACTACATAGAGCTCGACCAATGGAACGCCCAGAAGAGCCGACTGCTCGCCGTGGGGACAAGTGGCAAGCCCTACCCTATGGCCTTCGAGCGTGGAGTGAAGCTCGCCGATGGCGACATCATAGCCTACGACCCTGTGGCCAACAGCGCCTCGGTCATACGGTTGCGGTTGGGCGATGTGATGGTAATCAACCTCTCCCACCTTGTCCGCAAATCGCCACGGGAGGCAGCAGCAACAGCTATCGAGCTGGGCCACGCTCTCGGCAACCAACATTGGGCCGTACTCCACAGGGGCGACTCGCTACTTGTGCCGCTCACGGTGGACAAAAAAGTGATGCTCAGCGTTATGCGCACCCACAATTTTGAGGACATAGAGTTCTCCTTCCACCCCGGGAGCGAGATTATCCCCTATCTCTCACCGAGCGAGATACGCCGACTCTTCGGAGCCTCCCAGCCCCACGATGGCTGCCACCACTCACACCACACATCACACCCCCACCACGTTGAAGACTATGTGTAACGACACCAAAACACTCCTATCGCTCTTTCGGCTCTCGCAGCTCTCCGACAGCACCCTGCCTGTGGGCGGGTTTAGCTTCTCGCTGGGGCTGGAGGCCGCCGTGGAGCAGGGGATGGTGGGGAGTGTCGAGGAGCTGGAAGCCTACACCACACGGGCTCTCCACAATGCAGCCGAGTGTGATGGTGTAGCCCTCCTGGAGGCCTACCGTGCCGCCACTCTCGGCGACCACTCTCGGCTTGTGGATGCCGACCATCGTGTGGCAAGTTTCAAGAGCGGCGAGGAGCAGCGGGCAATGACCCTCAAGATGGGGCGTCGTCTGGCCGACCTGCTCCGCTCCATCTGCCCCACTCCCCTCACCTCCGAGTTTCACCGCTGGGCAACCGAGGGTGTTACCCCCTGCACCTATCCTGTGGCGCAAGCTGTGGCAGGTGTAGCACTCTCCACGGGCGAGGAGGCGCTCTTTGCTGCCCACCTCTATGGGGTGGCAAGCACCATTGTGGCCGCCTCGCTGCGACTGATGCGACTCACACACTTCGACTCTCAGCGCATACTCTACCGTCTGGCCCCCCTGTGCGAAAGGCTCTACGACCACTATCGGGAGCTCTCGCTGGAGCAGATGTCGAGTTTTTCGCCCACCCTGGAGCTCACGGCTTCGCTCCACGAGCGTGGTCGAGGGCGACTATTTATGAACTGACAACGGGTTATTTACCACAACTATCACAAAAGATGACACAACACAAAAACACCTGTCGCATAGGTGTCGGTGGCCCCGTAGGGTCGGGCAAAACGGCACTCATCGAGACCCTAACACCACGTCTGTTGGAGCAGGGATTGAAGGTAGTGATTATCACCAACGACATTGTCACCACCGAGGATGCACAGCACGTGCGACGCATACTTCGGGGCACACTCGCCGAGGAGCGCATTGCGGGGGTCGAAACGGGAGCCTGTCCCCACACCGCCGTGCGTGAGGACCCTTCAATGAATTTGGCCGCTGTGGAGGAGATGGAGGAGCGTTTCCCCGACACCGACATCCTCTTCATCGAGTCGGGAGGCGACAACCTCACACTCACCTTCTCACCCGCACTTGTCGATTTCTTCATCTACGTCATCGACGTGGCCGCCGGTGACAAGATTCCTCGCAAGGATGGCCCAGGCATCTCCCAGAGCGACATTCTGGTAATCAACAAGACCGACCTGGCACCCTATGTGAAGGCCGACCTGGAGGTTATGCGACGCGACTCGGAGTGGATGAGGGGTGGCAAGCCCTTTGTGATGACCAACTGTTTCACGGGTGAGGGCATCGACACCCTGCTGAAGCTCATAGGGAAGATGGCCCTCTTCGACCGCAAGGCAGTATGAGTGGTGTTGTAGGCAAATGCGGGGTGCTCGAACTTGGCTTCGAGCTCGACAGCCGAGGGACTACCGTCCTCCGCCACCTCCACCGTGAGGTGCCGCTGGTGGTGCAACAAGCCCTCTACTTCGACGAGGAGCTCCCCGAGCTCCCCTGCGTCTATACCCTCTCATCGGGTGGCCCAACTGTGGAGGGCGACCGACACAGTGTGAGTGTGGAGTTGGGCCCGGGAGCTATGGCCCACATCTCCTCGGGAGCCGCCACACTCATTGCCTCAATGGAGGAGGGGGTGGCACAGATGCGACAATCTGTTGTGCTCGACGAGGGAGCCTATCTCGAATGGCTTCCACGTCCACTCATCCCCGGCAGCCGCTCACGCTACACCTCCTCCACGGAGCTTGTGGTAGCCCCCTCGGCCACCCTCTTCTACTCGGAGGTGGTGGCCTGTGGCAGGGAGCACAGTGGCGAACGCTTCGATTACCACTCGTTGGAGCTCTCCACGGTGCTATGTCGCCCGAGTGGCGAGGTAGTGCTGCGGGAGGCGCTACGACTCATCCCCTCGCTCCGCACCCCCTCGGAGTGGGGATTGGAGGTGGGCCACAATCACTTTGGCACCTCTCTTGTAGTTGCACCATCGGAGGTAACCGACCTCCTCTACAACCAACTGCGACCCTCGGCAAGCGGCGACCCTCGGATGAGCGTTGCACGCCTAAAGGAGAGTAGCGGACTGCTTGTGAGGTTCACATCATCTCGCTCGGAGCCCATAGTGGCTGCCACTCGGGCACTCTGCTCCCAGGTGCGAAGAGTTGTAAAGGGGGTACCACTCCCCTCCGAGTTCCCCTGGCGATAACCTTCAAACAAAAAAATAGTGATTATGAAAAAGATTATTATTTCTCTACTTCGTGGCCCCTCTCAGGTGATGTTTCAGGCAAATGCCGCCACGGGTGTGCTCATCCTTGCGGGCATCCTCTGGGGTGCCATAGGCGGAGGGCACACCGAGGTGGCCGTGGGTGCCATTGTGGGCCTTGTAACCTCCACACTCACGGGCTACCTCCTCGGTCTTCCTCACGATGAGGGAGAGGCAGGACTGTGGGGTTTCAACGGGGTGCTTGTGGGCATAGCCGTTATGACCTTCCTGCGCAGTAACCCTCTGGCGTGGGTGGTGCTAATCTTCACCTCGGCTATGACCACCTGGGTGCGACAAGCACTCAACAATGTGGGAGGTGTCCACAAGTCCAACTCCTTTACATTCCCCTTTGTGCTCTGCACCTGGTTGCTGCTCGCCTCCTCACGAATCTTCGAGGGGCTCGATGGTGTGGGACTCTCCCACCCTATGCTCCCTTCGATACACCACTTCGACATCTCGGCCATTCCCCCCACCTCGATCTGGGAGGCCATAGAGTGGCCCCTGAGGGGCGTGGGACAGATTATGCTCATCGACTCGTGGGTGACAGGACTGCTCTTCCTCCTGGGACTTCTGGTGAGCTCCCCGTGGGCAGCATTGTGGACCTTTGTAGGGTCGGCTGTGGGCACCTATGGAGCACTCCTTATGGGAGCCTCGGAGGTGGCCGTAACAAGTGGACTCTATGGTTTCTCGCCGGCGCTCACCGCCCTTGCTATTGGGTGCGTCTTCTACCGCCCCTCGTGGCGTTCGGCCGTATGGGCAGTGCTGGGAGCTGTTGCAACCCTTCTTGTGTGCGCCGCCTTCAACCTGATGCTTGAGCCGCTGGGACTCCCCTCGCTTACCGCACCCTTCTGCCTCGCCACCTGGCTCTTCCTGCTGCCACTTCTGAAGTTCGACGACGACAAAACCGAGGGCGAAGACCACTCGTCGTGGCACAAAAAAGAGCACTCATTGCAACAAAAGCAGCAACACTCATCGAGCTAAAATCTCTACACAGCTCGTAATTATAAAAATATTTAATAATTTATTAAAAATCTTAAAAAACTCTAAACACTATGCACGTTCCTAATCATCTTGTATCCCCCGAGGTAGCAATTCTCGGCGGAGTGGCAGCCGCCGCACTCATTGTGAGCGCCGTGGTCAAGCTACGCAAAAATCGAACTCTGCTGCGCGAAAGACTCCCCCTGGCCGGCGCACTGGGTGCCTTCGTATTCGCAGCGCAGATGGTCAATTATCCCCTGGCAGAGATGGGTTGCAGTGGCCATCTGGTGGGAGGCATTCTACTGGCAGCAATGCTGGGCCCCTGGCTCGGATTTCTCACCCTCGCCTCGGTGGTTACACTCCAAGCACTCCTCTTTGCTGACGGCGGACTGATGGCCCTCGGCTGCAACATTATCAATATGGCCGCCATCAGTTGTCTTGTCGCCTACCCCCTCATCTTCAAGCCTTTGATGGGTGGCAGCACCTCCCCCGCACGAGGTTTTGCAACCTCCATCATCTCCTCCATCGGAGCTCTCGCCCTGGGTGCGCTGGCCGTGGTAATCGAAAATGCCGCATCGGGTGGTGTGGCACTTCCCGTGGGTGAGTTTATGGGTGCTATGCTCCCCGTACATCTGCTCATAGGCGCCATCGAGGGTGCCGTGGTGGGTGCCGTGGTTGCCTACTCGCTCTCGCACGAGCCCTCGCTCCTGGACCTCTACCGCACACGCACCAAAGCCCTCGTAGCGCATCTCACACGTGCCTCCATAGTTATAGCCGTAGCGGCACTCATCACCGGCGGTGTGCTCTCGCTGGCCGCCTCCGACGAGCCCGACGGCCTGGAGTGGGCCATTGCCAAGACCACCCCTCAACCCACAACCTCCACGGGAGCACACGCCACAGCCGACGAGTTGCAGGAGGCCATAGCCATCGCCCCCGACTACGAGGGCGACTACACAGGACTTGTGGCTACGGCAGGCATATTGCTCCTCGCCTGGGCCATTACACCATCACGCAAAAAGGAGGTCGAATAGACCTCCTTTTTTAGTTATCAGTTTTCAGTTTTCAGTTTTTTAGTGCCATTAGGGACGTTAGGCATCTGTCCAACAGCACCTCACAGCCCTCCTCCAGCATATCGAGAACCAACTCAAAACCCTCGGCACCCTCATAGTAGGGGTCGGGGACATAGGTGTAGCCAAAATGTGCGGGAAGGTAGTCGGCAAACCTCTCAAGCCTCTGGAGGGCCTCCACACTCGGTGCCAGGCGACTGAGCGACTCATACACCGAATCGTCCATAGCCAGCAGCAGGTCGAACTCCTCAAAATCAAGGCTCCTCACCCTGCGGCTGCGGTGGGTGAAGTTGTAGCCACGAGCAGCACCCGCCCTACGCATACGTGGGTCGGGAAGCTCCCCTGCGTGGCCGCCATAGGTTCCCGCCGAGTCAATCTCTATTTGGCCATTAAGCCCTGCTGCTTCCACCTTGCGGCGCATAATCTCGTCGGCAGCCGAGGAACGGCAGATATTGCCCAGGCAGACAAAAAGTATTCGTTTCACTGTGGTAATTTCGTTTTGGAACATACAATCGTTAGAGCCTACCGGGATAGACCTTTAGGGCCTCGCGCAAGCACTCACAAGCAGCCAGCAAATCCTCCTTGCAAAGCACATAGGCAATGCGGGCCTCCTGTTTACCCTTACCCTTGGTGGCATAGAAGCCCGAGGCGGGAGCGAGCTGCACGGTGGCACCATTATAACTAAAATCTGTGAGCAGCCAGCAGGCAAACTTATGGCAGTCATCAACGGGGAACTGTGCCATAGTATAGAAGGCGCCCTGGGGTTTGGGACAATAGACACCTGGGATTTTGTTGAGCTCCTCCACAAGGCAGTTGCGGCGAGATGTGTACTCGGCCACAACATCGTCGTAGTAGCTCTGGGGGGCTTCCATAGCTGCCGAAGCGGCAATTTGTGCCAGGTAGGGGGGCGACAGGCGGGCCTGCGCCAACTTCAGGGCAGCAGCCATCACCTCCTTATTGCGGCTCACAATGTTGCCGAGCCTCACACCACACATACTATACCTCTTCGACACCGAGTCGATAACCACCACATTGTCGTCTATACCCTTCAGCGAGAGGGCCGAAATCTGTTTGTTGCCGTCGTAGCAGAACTCACGATAGACCTCATCGCTGATAAGGTAGAGGTTGTAGTGGGCAGCCATATCGGCCAGCATCTCCATCTCCTCACGAGTGTAGAGGTGACCCGTAGGGTTATTGGGGTTACATATTAATATTGCACGCGTGCGAGGGGTGATACGTTTGAGGAACTCCTCACGAGGGGGAAGTGCAAAGTCGTTCTCGATGGTGCCGGGCACAGGCACCAGGATGGTGTCATAGCTGGCAGCAAAGGTGTTGTAGTTGGCATAGAAAGGCTCGGGAACCAAAATCTCCTCGCCGGGGTTGGCACATATAAGCATAGCCATCTGGGCCGCCTCAGTGCCACCGAGCGTAACGAGAATATCATCAACATCCACCTTGATGTTGTTTTTACGGTAGTACTCCACAAGTTTCTGGCGGTAGGGGAAGAGGCCTGCCGAGTGGGAGTAGGGGAAAATCTTATCGGACACCCCCTGCACAGCACGGGTAGCCTCCTCGGGTGTGTGGATATCGGGCTGACCGATGTTGAGTTTGTAGATGTGGGTACCACGGGCTGCAGCAGCCTCGGCCAGCGGCACGAGCTGGCGGATGGGCGAGATGGGCAGAGTGTGACTCTTGGCCGAAATTTTCAACATAGCAAGGTGTAATTTTAGGTTCATCGTATCGCAATTACCCCCTCAAACCACTCCAAAGGGGCAATTAACTCCGTAAAGTTACATTTTTCTTCACACATTCCAAAAAAAATTTCCTATATTTGTCCATAAAATCAAACACACATTTACTAACTCTTAAACATTTTTTCAAACTATGGGTTTCCTGTCCGAATTCAAAAAATTTGCGCTCAAAGGTAATGTAGTTGATATGGCTGTCGGTGTTATCATCGGTGGCGCCTTTGGTAAAATCGTTACCTCGCTCGTAAACGACGTGCTGATGCCCCCCATCGGTATGCTGCTCGGCAAAGTAAACTTCACCGACCTGGCTATCAATATGGGTACCGCAGAGGCCCCCGTGATGTGGAAATATGGCGCATTCCTCCAGCAGGTGTTCGACTTCATTATCGTAGCTTTCTGCGTGTTTATGCTCGTTAAGGGTATCAACCGCCTCTCCGAGCTCGGTAAGAAGAAAGAGGAGGAGGAGGCTGCAGCTGCTCCCGCACCTGCACCCGCTCCCGAGCCCGAGCCCACCAAAGAGGAGGTTCTGCTCACCGAGATTCGCGACCTGCTGAAAAACAAATAGTTTTTAGCTACGCACACACCTTCAAGGGCCTGCAAACCTTTGCAGGCCCTTGTTGTGTATGGCAGTAGGGCACACCAATAGGGTCGTTAGGGAGTTATAGGAGTTATAGGAGTTATAGGAGTTATAGGAGTTATAGGAAATATTCTCTAACGGCCCTAACTCTAAAAACTAACTACTAACCACCAACCACGGCACACACTTTGCTCCCCTACTCCCAAAAACAACAATTATGGGAAACAACAAGCCTCTCTCTCCGACAAAGTGCCCCACACCTTCAAGCGAAAGGCCTCTTCTCGGCCCCCTGGGTAACGCCGACAAAGCAACCCTCTTTCTGCGTCTGTTCATAGGCGCACTACTCTTCACACAGGCCATAACAAAGTCGCAGCAATACCTATGGTTAGAGCAGGAGTATCCCTCAATATGGGGGCTCTCGCCCGCCGAGGTGGTCAGTCTTGTGGGCATTGTGGAGGCCGTGGCTGGGGCGATGCTCACCATAGGGCTTCTAACTCGGCCCGTGGCAGCCATTATGGCTGTGGCAATGCTCTCGGCAGCCTTCCTCTTCTTCCCCGCCCAAAATTTCGACCAGGCGGAACTCAAGGTTGTCTATGCGGGCATCTACGTGGCCCTGGCCATAAGTGGCGGTGGGCTCTACTCGCTCGACAACATCATCTATGGTCTGCGAAGGCGGGCAAAGAGTTAGCCACCACATCATCACCCCCACCCCAAAAAACAGACGAGGCGCACCCATTGAGGTGCGCCTCGTCTATCATTTGTAAGCCCGGATTATTTAGCAGCCTCAACCGAAGCTTTACGGAACTCTTTGAGGAGTTTGGTGAGCTCCAAAGCAGCCTTACGAGCACGGGTGCCGGCAGCTTTGTTACCTTTCTCCACCTGGAGTTTAGCGTTCTCCTGGAAAAGCTCAATCTGAGCGTTGATGTTCTCTACTAACTGTTTCATAATTGCAAAGTTTATTTAAGTTATTGTATGGTTGTGCATTACTCAATGTTAAGCAGTTAGGACAAAGATAGCAAAAGTTTTTACATTTTCACAACTTTGCCCAACTTTTTACACTCTCTTGCTATTTTCTTTTCAGACGTGCCACTATGCGCTGGAAAACGGTCTTTTTCTTGGTATCGTCGTTACCATAGCCATAACCGTAGCCGTAACCATAGCCATAACCATAACCATAGCCGTAGCCGTAGCTCTTACCGCCCTTCTCGCCACCATAGTAAAGCTGGCCTACGCCAACCTGCGACACCAGCACACCCATATTCTTGAGCGACTTGCGACCGGCAATAGCCTTCACACTCTCCAAGCTGGTCTTCTCGGTGTGACCCATACGCATACAGTAGAGAGTCATATCGGCCAGGCGGTTTACAATCATAGTATCGGTAACCAGAGCAATAGGTGCAGTATCGACGATGATATAGTCGTACCTCTTCTTCAGCTCGGCAAATACCTCATCAACCTCGGGACGCATAAGCAACTCGGCAGGGTTGGGAGGAATGGTGCCCACAAACAGAGCATCCACACCGTGTACACAATCCTTAACGATGAGGTTGTCGAGGTTGGTCTCCTTGCCTACAAGATAGCTCACAATACCACGGCTGTGGTGTACAGTACCCACACGTTTCTCCATAGAGCCCTTACGCATATCCATATCGACAATCACCACCTTCTTGCCGGTGATAACAAACGAAAGTGCAATGTTGAGCGCCACGGTGGTCTTACCCTCCGAAGGGACGGTAGATGTCACCATAATAACCTGGCCACCCTGAGGCATCATAAAGTCGATATTGGTACGCACCATACGGAAGGCCTCCGACACCGAGTCGCGGCTATTGGGAGTAACCATCACATCGCTGGTGTGGCGAGCCTCCTTGGAGGGGATAGCACCCACAATGGGCACATCGCTACCAATAACATCCTCAACCTCCTCAACCGAATAGACCTTAACCCTCAATGCCTCGGCAATGAAGATTACCACAACGGGAAGGATGAAGCCGACAATCAGCGCCAACAACATAATCATCATCGTGCGGGGGGCTATGGGGAGCATAGGAGGCTCGGCAGCATCAATCACACGAGAGATGGGGGCAGTTGTCGCCAACTTAAGGCTGGTCTCCTCCCTCTTATTGAGCAGGAAGCCGTAAATCTCCTCCTTAATAAGCTGGTCACGCATAATCGACTGTGCACCCTTCTCGATGGAGGGAAGGTTGCTCACCTTTGCCTCATTCTCGGCAATCTGGCGATTTACCGAGCGAAGCTGTACGTCGAGCGAGCTCTGGAGGTTCTTGATAGATGCGGGAAGCAAGCCCTGAAGAGCCAATACCCTATCTTTCAGGTTGCGCACCGAGGGGTTATTGGTCTTCTCTTCGCCACCCAACATACGGTACTCCAAAACAGCGTCATTATACTCTCTGATGATAGCCGTGAGCGACTCATCCTCAACACCGAGGTTGGGAATAAGTTCCACTCTGCCTGCCACCTTCTTCACAGAAGCCAGCACATCGGCGAGAATCCTCTTCTGGGTCTCCACCTGCACAGCCTGCTCCTCAAGTCTTGCAGCTGCCTGCACATAAAGGTTTGCCTCCGAGGTGGGATTCACAGTCTTTGCACTCTTGCGGTAGCTCTCCACGCTGTTGTCCACAGCCGCAAGGTCGCCACCCACAACGGCCAGACGCTCATCGACAAACTCCATAGTAGCCCTTGCAACAGCACGCTCACCCTCTTTGGCATCCTCGTTATAAACGTAGATAAGCTCATTGACGATATCGGCCGACTTCTGGGGAACTGCACTCTTCATACCCACCGAGATAAGACTTGTAGTCTTGCTCGAGGGGGCCACCGAGAGGTCGGCCGTGAGAGCTCGTGCAGCACGCTTGGGAGTGGTCACCGAAACAAAGAGTTTGTCGTTTGCCCCAACAGCCTCTGCAAAATTGTCGTATTTGGCAGTATTGGGAACGATGCGGAAGATACCTACTGCCTCGCTATTGATAGGTGCGTCGTAGGCCGACTCAAACTCCTCCTCGTACTTGGTTCTGTCACCAGGGTACTGGTAGGTAATCTTACCCTTCACACCCTCGGCTGCAAGATTGAGCTCAACCGAGAAGGGCCTCACAAGCGAATCCACAACCAACTGAACAATCTGGTCGGGAGCATACACCTCCACCTTACGAAGTTTTGCGGGAACCTTATAAACCACATTCAGATCGAGGCTCTCCACAACCTTCAGCATAAGGCTGTGCGAACGAAGGATAGCTGCCTCGTTATCCACAACGGAGGTCTGACGCATCATCCTAAGGTTGGTCATAGTAGTCACATCGGACTTCACACTCCTGGAGGCGTTCTCATCAACGTAGATAAGTGCCGAAGAGGAATACACCTTGGGGGAGATTTTGCAATAGAGGAAACCGGCAGCAAGGCAGCATACCACCGATACCATAAACCAAAACCAGTTACCTGCAAAGAATTTCCAAATGCTACGGAGGGAGATTTCCATACCCTCATTTTCGGGGTTCTGCTGTGCAAAACCGTTCTGCTGCATATTGTTGTTTTCCATATCTTCTAAAAAAGTTATCGGAGACGTGAAGCGTAAGTTACGTAGTAAATTATCATCGCAATGGTCGAACCGAGCGATGCCAGCGAGGTAATCACGGGGAAGTAGGTGGTGAAGGTCGAAACCGACTTCGCCTTGGCACCCACAGCCTCAACATAGACCACATCGTTCTGCTTGAGGTAGAAGTAGGGAGATTTGAAAATATCCTTGCTCTTAAGGTTGAGCATCTCAACGTGGCGGGTGCCGTTCTCCTCTCGGATAACCATCACCTTCTCACGGTTGCCATAGACGGTCATATCGCCCGAAAAACCAAGAGCCTCAAGTAGGGTGAGCCTATCGCCGGGGAAGTTGTAGGTGCCTGGGCGTGCAACCTCACCGATGACGGTCACATAGAAGTTCATAAGGGTTACGGTAACCACTGGGTCGGGCATAACCGATTTCAGCCTGTCGGTCAACATATTGGCAATTTCCTGACGAGTGAGGCCTGCGACCTTTATCACGCCCAACACGGGGAAATCAATGGTGCCATCCTCTTTCACCGTGTAGCCCTCATAAGCCACATTTGTAATCACACGGCTGGAGGAGTTGGATGCGGTGACACTGCTGGCCACCTGCGAACGAGCCGAGAAAAGGTTGTAGGGGATTGCCAACTCGGGGGTCGATGACGACACGGAGATTGTGAGCACATCGCCGGGCTGGATGGTGTTGAGCTGTCCGGCAATGCCCTCAAGCTCACCGCTATCGACCACTTCCTGGAAGTAGGCCAAGTCTGCGGCGCTGCCACACGAAGCAAGAGTGGCAACTACAATCAAACAATAGATGATTCGTTTGAACATGATTTTATTGAGTTATTAGTAATTAATTTTCTCCATTAAGCATTGTCTGATGCGCCCTTTGCGCACAACATAGTGTGCAAAGGTAGCAAAATAATTTCTGATTTGCCACCCCCTCACCTATTTTTTTTCGCACGGGCGCAACAGTACGCACACACGAAGGGCTGAAGTGGAGGAGAAAAGCAAGGGGAACAACCCCCGATTTAGACACAAAAACGGGGTGTCGGAACGAGTTGTTTAGACCTCTCCGACACCCCAAAATTGAGGTCGAAAAAACCTCCTATTCCCTCCAGGTGGCGAGCTTCAGTGCCCAGGCAAGTTGGTCGGGACATGAGGTCCCTTTGCCCCTGCAATCTATCCCCTCCAGAAGGTCGATTACCTCCTCTGCGGGGCGCCCCACAGCGAGGGCAGCGACACCCTGAGTGTTGCCTGCGCAACCGCCCACAAACTGAACGCTCTCAACAAGGCCGTCGTCGCTCACCACGACCTCTATAAGTCGGGAACACACGCCCCCTTTGGGTACATAGCTAATTGTCTTACTCATAATATTTTAGAAACTAAAAAATCCTCCCATATTAATAAATCCCTGGGCTCCCCAACCCACCTCTGCAAAGAGGCCTCGAGAGGTGCCGAAACTCACTCCCAGAGGGTAGAAATTTGCCATCAACGTCTTCTCCGAAGAGGTGCTCACACCGCCATCGGTATCCACATCTTTGACACACACCAGCGAGATGCCCACACCGCTCGTTCCGTAGATGCGCCACAGGTTGTCCTCCGTGCGCCAATAGATGGTCCTCGCACTTACCATCAGCGAAGGATAGGTAAACGCCTTGCTCTTGCGCACGCCGCTGCCACCCGTCACATAGACAAGCCTCGAGGAGATGTGGCCCACCGTAGCACTCACCCCCACAGAGATTCTCGGAGTGAAATTATAGAAGACCTCCACACTGGGATTGAGCGATGCGCACCACCCCTCTCTGCGTGTGGTTATGCCATTGTCGTTGTTGGCCCCGAGGTCGATGGTGCCAAATGCGGTGCCGAGTGAGCATATAAAGTCGAGGGGCGAGAACCAGCCCACTCCGCCACGAATCTCCCAATGGGGGAAATCGTCACTCGTGCCCGACGAATACACCTGCGCTCGGGCCTCACACGTTGCCGACAGCACTCCCGCCACCAGAAACAAAACAGCCAAAGTTTTCTTCATAACATCCGTAGTTTTAGAGTTATCTTATTACAAATATAACAAAAAAGTTTATCTTTGCAAGCTACATACTGTTAAAATGGGTGGCAAGCCCCTTTCGGGGCGGTGTTTCAACACTCGGAACAAAACTAATTATTAACGATAACTTACCTATGAAACGAACAATGATTATCCTCTTTGCGGCAGCAGCTCTTGCTTCGTGCTGTGGCCAGAAAAAGACCCCTGCTCTCAACCCCGACAACTTCGATGAGAGCTACGCCCTGGGCGACGACTTCTATGAGCACTTCACCGCCGGCTGGCAGAAGCGCAACCCCCTCACCCCCGAGTACTCCCGTTTCGGCGCCTTCGATATGTTGCGCCAGAGCAACGAGCTGCGTGTGAAGGAGCTCTTCACCGAGATTGAGAAGAGCGACGCCCCCGCAGGCTCCGTGGAGCAGAAGCTCGCCGACCTCTATCGCCAGGGTCTCGACAGCACCCGACTTAATGCCGAGGGTGCCGCACCCCTCAAGGCGTCGCTCGCCGAGATTGAGGCCCTCGACTCCCGCAGCGACCTCTCGGCCCTCATCGGCAAGATGCACCTCCAGAGTGCCAACACCTTCTTTGCAAGCGGTGTGGGTGCCGACGAGAAGAACACCGCCGTCAATGTGCTCTACATCGGTCAGAGCGGTATAGGCATTGGTGACCGCGACTACTACTTCGACGAGAGTGCCGCCTCCATCCGTGAGGCCTACGAGCGCTACATCAAAGCCGTAGTGGCACTTGCAGGCTACTCTGCCGAGGAGGCCGAGCGTATCGCCAACTCGGTGCTCACCATCGAGAAAGAGCTGGCAGCAAGCCACTTCACGAATGTCGAGAGGCGCAATCCTCAGAAAAATTACAACAAACTCTCTCTCAAAGAGTTGAAGCGTGAGTTCCGCAACATCGATTGGGATGCCTACGCCGCCGCTATGGGCTTCGAGATGCCCGCCGAGGTGGTTGTGAGCCAGAGGCCCGCACTCGCCAAAGCCGATAGACTGATTGGCAAAACTCCCCTTGCAACCATCAAGGATTACCTCATCTTCCACGAGGTGCGCAGTTCGGCAAGCTACCTTTCGGACGAGTTCTCGGATGTAAACTTCGACTACTATGGCCACACCCTCTCGGGCAGCGAGCAGCAGCGTCCCCGCTGGAAACGTTCGCTCAGCACCGCCGACGGCAACCTCTCGGAGGCTGTTGGCAAGAAATATGTAGAGAAATATTTCCCCGCAGAGTACAAGGAGAAGATGGTGGAGATTGTGGCCAACCTCTCAACAGCTCTCGGCCAGCACATCGACAACCTCGATTGGATGACGGGCGCCACCAAGGCCAAGGCCCACGAAAAACTCGCATCGTTCACCGTGAAGATTGGCTACCCCGACAGCTGGGAGAGCTACGAGAGCCTCACCATCGACCCCTCGTTGAGCTACCTCGACAACATCCGCGCTCTGCGCAGGTGGCACACCGCCGACAACCTGGCCGACCTGGGTCAGCCCGTCGATAAGAGCGAGTGGCTTATGAGCCCCCAGACCGTGAACGCCTACTACAACCCCACCACCAACGAGATTTGCTTCCCCGCAGCCATCCTTCAGCCCCCCTTCTTCAACCCCGAGGCTGACGACGCTGTGAACTATGGCGCAATCGGTGTGGTTATCGGCCACGAGATGACCCACGGTTTCGACGACCAGGGTCGCCAATACGACAAAGACGGCAACCTGAACGATTGGTGGCTCCCCGAGGATGCCGAGGCATTCGACAAGAGGGCTGCCGTGCTCGTGGAGCAGTTCGACGCAATCGAGGTGAACGCCGAGGGTCTTCACGCCAACGGTAGCTTCACCCTCGGTGAGAACATTGCCGACCAGGGTGGTCTGCGTGTGGCACTCACCGCACTGCGCAACTCGTGGGGCGAGGAGAGGCCCGCCGACATCGAGGGCTTCACCGCCGAGCAGAGGTTCTACATCGCCTATGCAACCCTGTGGGCACAGAACATCCGTGAGCAGGAGATTGTACGCCTGACCAAGACCGACCCCCACTCGCTCGGCAAGTGGAGGGTAAACGGCACCCTGCCCAACATCGGCGATTGGTATGAGGCCTTCGGCATTAAGGAGGGCGACAAGATGTTCCGCCCCGCCGAAGAGCGAGTAATCATCTGGTAATCCCATAATAATTCCGCCCCCTCAGTCGTTAGACCAACAAAAATAGTAACCTCACGGCAATATGACAGAGAGCAGCACCACATATCCCTACACAGAGTTTATGACCCTATGTCGCAGGCTCTTCAGCGACCACAGCGTAGAGCTCATAGGCAAGGCACTCGAGATGGCCACCGCCGCCCTCGAGGGTAGGGAGCGATACGACCACTCGCCTCTTGTGGGCCACTCTGTGGCAACGGCCTCCATTGTGGCAAGCGAGGTGGGACTCGGGCGCAACTCGGTGGTGGCTGCGCTGTTGCACGACGCCGCAAGGCTGGGGCTTGTGGAACTCTCCGACATAAACACCCTCTTTGGAGAGGCCCCTGTGGGTATAATCCTCGGTATGAACGACATATCGAGCATCAAGACCAAGGCCGACAAGAGCCAGATAGACGATTTCCGTGACCTCATCATCTCCTACTCGACCGACCCGAGGGTCATACTCCTCAAACTTGCCGACCGACTGGAGGTGATGCGCAACATCGACATCTTCCCCGCCGAAAAGCAGATGCGCAAGTGTTGGGAGAGTATGAACCTCTATGCACAGATTGCACACAAGCTCGGACTCTACAACATCAAGAGCGAGCTGGAGGAGATCTCCTTCGCCCACATCGAGCCCAAGGCCCACGCCGACATAAAGGCCAAGCTGGAGGAGAGCGCACAGCGCAGGGAGGCACTCATAGCCGATGTGTTGGCACCCATAGAGAAGCGAATGAGGGAGAGCGGCATACGCTACCACCTGAAGAGTCGCACAAAGAGCATCTACTCCATCTGGCGCAAGATGCAGAAACAGGGTGTCGGTTTCGAGGAGGTCTATGACATCTTCGCCATCCGCATAATAATAGAGTGCCCCAGAGAGCAGGAAAAGATGCTCTGCTGGAATGTCTATTCGATAGTCACAGACTACTACACCCCCAACCCGGAGCGTATGAGGGATTGGATATCCATCCCCAAGAGCAACGGCTACGAGTCGTTGCACGCCACAGTATCCGCCTTTGGCGAGTGGGTGGAGATTCAGATACGCACCGAACGTATGGACGAGGTGGCCGAGCGAGGTATCGCTGCCCACTGGAGGTACAAAGGTGTGGGCGGTGGCTCCATAAGCCACGAGGGGTGGCTCGCCAAGCTGCGTGAGATTATGGAGGAGAGCGACTCCAGGTCGGGACTCTGCACCAAGCTCAACGCCTATGCCACCAATAGCGAGGTCTTCGTCTTCACCCCCAAAGGTGACATCCGCAAGCTCCCCGAGGGTGCCACGGTGCTCGACTTCGCCTTCGACATCCACACCTCGGTGGGTAGCAGCTGCGTGGGCGCAAAGATTGGTCAGCGCAACGTCTCTATAAAAGAGCCCCTCCACAATGGCGACATAGTGACCATCCTCACCTCCAAAAACCAAAAGCCCAAGGCCGATTGGCTCAATGTGGTGGTGACCAGCAAGGCCCGCAGTCGTATCAAAGTATTCTTGCGTGAGGAGGAGAGCAAGCTCGCCAAGTTGGGCCGTGAGGAGCTGGAGCGCAAGCTGAAAAATTGGAAACTCTCCATAGCCATCGACGACGCCGTAACCCTGCTGTGCAAACACTACAAAATGCGCACAGGAATGGAACTCTACGGCAACATCGTGGACCAAAAGGTCGATATGGCCGCCATCAAGGAGCTCATATCCCGCCACCTGGAGGGTGATGATACACCTCAACCACCCGCACCACCCAAAGTGACCGCCACCAAGCTCACCGCCCACAACGACGAAGAGCTCATACTCGGCGAGGAGGTGCACGGCCTGGAGTGGCACACGGCACGCTGCTGCAACCCCATATTTGGCGACGAGGTCTTTGGCTTCACAACCATCAACAAGGGTGTAACCATCCACCGCACCGACTGCCCCAACGCACCTCGCCTCAGGGAGCAGTACCCCTACCGTATAATAGCCGCAAGGTGGAAGGGCGAAACAAGCAAGGGTAGTTTTATTGCCGCCATACGTGTGGTGGCCGACGACAGACCTGGACTGCTCAACAACATCACCGACACCATCGGCAGCCTCGGCATCAACATCCGCTCCATAGCACTCTCACCCCTGCGTGACGGACAACTCGGAGGACTCGTAAATGTGGAGGTGGCCTCCTCAAGTTTGGCCGATATGGTCACTTGGCATCTGCAACGTATCGACGGCGTGCGCAAAGCACACAGAGTAAACAAATAAACCAACACACCAAACCAAGAAAGAACAAGCAAAAAAATTATGAGAACCGAAACACGACTTTGGATATGGATAATCCTCCTGGTGTTGCTCCTCTCGGGAGCCATCTCGCTGGGCGACATCTTTAGTTTTGTGCTCTACACCATTGGTTTTATTATACTTATGGGTCTTATCGGAGTGCTCATCTTCCGCCACCGTGTGCGCCGTGCACAGCGCCTGGCCGAGGAGCGTGGCGAGCCATTCAACGGCTACACCTGGCACTTTGGCGGCTTCAGCAACACTACCCGCCCGCAAAATCCCGACGAGGGAAAGGTGAAAATCAAAACCGGCCCCCAGCCCAAAAAACGTGTGAGCGACGACGTGGGCGAGTACGTGGACTTCAAAGAGAATTAATCAGGGTCTACCGACGACCGACGACCGACTACCGACTACCAATGCAGGCTTGCTGGGCAAGCCCGAAAACTATTATAGGGTCTTTAGGGCCATTAGGGACGATAGGGGGTTATAGGAGTTATAGGAATTATAAGAGTTATAGGAAACAGACGGTTGACGGTTGACGGTTGACGGTTGACGGTTGACGGTCAAACCGCCTACCATTCTCCTCAAAGTTAAGATAATGTTACTTTTTAGGGGAGTTACTAAAAAAATTTAATAATTGTTTTGGTAAATAACGGGAAGTTTGTACTTTTGTAGTGCGAAAAAGTAATAGTCAACATAATAACAATTTCAACAATTAAAAAGAACTATGGCACAGATTAAAATTGGTATCAACGGCTTTGGTCGTATCGGTCGTTTGGTATTCCGTGCTGCTTGCAACCAGGCAGACAAATTTCAGGTAGTTGGTATCAACGACCTTATCGATGTTGAGTATATGGCTTATATGCTCAAATATGACAGCGTACACGGCAAATTCAACGGTACCGTTGAGGTTGTTGATGGCAAGCTCGTTGTAAACGGCAACGCTATCCGTGTAACCGCAGAGCGCAACCCCGCCGACCTCAAATGGAACGAGGTTGAGGCTGAGTACGTTGTTGAGTCCACCGGTCTTTTCCTCACCAAGGAGAAAGCTCAGGCTCACATCGACGCAGGTGCCAAATATGTAGTTATGTCGGCTCCCTCGAAGGACGACACCCCTATGTTCGTATGCGGTGTAAACACCGACACCTACGCTGGTCAGACTATCGTTTCGAACGCATCGTGCACCACCAACTGCTTGGCTCCCGTGGCTAAAGTGCTCAACGACAAATTCGGTATGGTTGAGGGTCTTATGACCACCGTTCACGCAACCACCGCTACCCAGAAGACCGTTGACGGTCCTTCGGTGAAGGATTGGCGTGGTGGCCGTGCAGCAGGCGGCAACATCATCCCCAGCTCGACCGGCGCAGCTAAGGCAGTAGGTAAAGTTATTCCCGAGCTCAACGGCAAACTCACCGGTATGTCGTTCCGCGTTCCCACCCTCGATGTATCGGTTGTTGACCTCACCTGTACCCTCGCTAAAGAGGCTACCTACGCTGAGATTTGCGCCGCTATGAAGGAGGCTTCGGAGGGCGAGTTGAAAGGTATTCTGGGCTACACCGAGGACGCAGTTGTTTCGGCAGACTTCATCGACGACGCTCGCACCTCGATTTTCGACGCAACCGCAGGCATCCAGCTCACTCCCAAGTTTGTGAAGGTTGTTTCGTGGTACGACAATGAGTGGGGCTACTCGAACAAAGTGCTTATGCTCATTGAGAATATGAAGCGTTACAACGGCTAAAAAACGCATATAACGAGCGACTGCTGCGTTATACTACGACAAGCGGGCTTCCTCATTTACCTCGTGTAAACTGCGGAGCCCGCTTTCTTGTATGCCTCGTACGTCTACCGACGACCGACGACCGTCTACCGTTGCGGGCCTGTGGCCCGAGGAATTATTAGGGATATTAGGACCGATAGGGACATTAGAGTCATTAGAGAAAATTTCCTATAACTCCTATAATTCTTATAACTCCCATAACTCCTATCTGGGGTAGAGAATAGGAGTAATAGGAGTAATAGGAGTAATAGGAGTAATAGGAGTAATAGGAAAATGGAAAATTTCCCTATACACCCTATAAAAGTATTCGGGCCCGGCAACAAGTTGCCGAACCCGCGACGTTAGACGTTAGACATTAGACGTTAGACAAAAAATCAATTCTCAACCTTCTCCGCTTCGAGCAGGGAGAGGGCACGCTGGCGGTCGGCGGAGTTCACCAGCAGGCGCACCCGATTGTCGTTGATGTATGGGAGCATAATGGAGGAAATCTCATTGACTATGCTCACCTCGATGCCCATACTGCGCAGCAGGGAGGCGGCAATCTCCGCCTCGGCGGCGGTGGCGAAGGTGGTGAGGGTTACTACCTCACCCTGGTTATTGTCGGTCATAAGGCGTTTACGGTTTGTTGGTTACTATTGACAGGTTCAAATATAGCAAAAATATTCGATAAAAAAAGTGGGTGGAGGGTGTGAAAATTCCGAAGAATAAATAGTATCTTTGTCCGTAGTATCAACTCTAACCAAGCGGACCCCGTATGTCGCAATTTGTCCACCTCCACGTACACACGCAGTACTCCATCCTCGATGGTGCTGCCTCCATACCCTCCATCATCTCTCGTGCCAAAAAGTACGAGATGCCGGCTGTGGCCATCACCGACCACGGAAATATGTATGGAGCCAAGGAGTTCTACGACGCTGCGACAAAGGCGGGGGTGAAGCCCATCCTCGGTTGTGAGGCCTACATTGTGGCCGACAGACACAACCGAAACAAGGACCTGGAGCGCCGCTACCACCTCATACTGCTGGCCAAGAATGCCACAGGTTATCACAATCTCATAAAACTCATCTCCATAGGCTTTACCGAGGGCTCCTACTATGGCAAGCCCCGTATCGACCACACCATTTTGGAGGAGTTGAGTGAGGGTATCATCTGCTGTTCGGCCTGTATTGCGGGCGAGGTGCCCAAGGCGTTGATGGCGGGCGATGAGGCCGAGGCGGAGAGGAGAATAGAGTGGTATAAGAGGGTCTTTGGCGACGACTACTACCTGGAGCTCCAGCGCCACCGCCCCAAGGACCCCACACGTCCGCAGGATGTTATTCAACATCAGGATATGGTCAATCCACGCCTTGTGGAGCTGGCAAAAAAGCACGGTGTAAAATATATCTGCACAAACGACGTCCACTTCACCGACGCCGACGATGCTATGGCTCACGACCACCTCATCTGCCTTAATACAGGTAAGGATCTCGACGACCCCACACGTATGCGCTACACGGGCGAGGAGTACTTCAAGAGCCCCGAGGAGATGGCCGAGCTCTTTGCCGACTACCCCGAAGCGCTGGCCACAACCCTGGAGATTGCCGAGAAGGTGGAGCCCTTCAACCTCAACAGCGACCCTCTGATGCCCAACTTTGAGGTGCCCGAGACGCTGGAGATTGACCCCGAGAAACTGAAGCTGAGCATCCTCAAAAAGACGAAAGATGAGGCGGAGAAGGAGGCTATTGCAGCTGCCGAGAATATCTATGAGTATGCTGCAGAGCACCCCGAGGTGAATGAGCGACTGACGGTTGCCAAGCAGTTCCAATACCTTTCGCACCTGGTGTATGAGGGTGCCCACGTGAGGTATGGCAAGACGCTGGGCGAGGAGTTGGAGAAGCGTATCGCCTATGAGTTGTCGGTAATCGAGAATATGGGTTTCCCCGGCTACTTCCTCATCGTGTGGGACTACATACGTGCGGCACGAGAGTTGGGTGTGTCGGTAGGTCCCGGCCGTGGCTCGGCTGCCGGCTCGGTGGTTGCCTACTGCCTGAAGATTACCAACATCGACCCCATAAAGTACGACTTGCTCTTTGAGCGATTCCTCAATCCCGACCGTATATCTCTCCCCGATGTGGATGTCGATTTCGATGAGGACGGCAGGGCCGATGTGCTGAACTATGTGATTGAGAAATATGGCCGCAAGCGTGTGGCACAGATTGTCACCTTCGGCACTATGGCCCCCAAGATGGCCATCAAGGATGTTGCGAGGGTGCAGAAGTTGCCTCTGCCCGAGAGCGACCGTCTCACAAAGCTCATCCCCGACAAGATTGAGAACGGCAAGAAGCAGACACCGTTCGAGTGGCTATACGAAACCCAGAGCGATTTTGCAGCCGAGAAGAATAGCCCCAATCCACTGATACAAAATACTCTGCGCTATGCGGAGAAATTGGAAGGCTCGGTGCGCCAGACGGGCGTCCACGCCTGTGGTGTAATTATCGGCAAGGACGATTTGGAGAAGTTTGCCCCCATCGCCACAGCCAAGGATGCCGACCTCAATGTTGTGCAGTTTGAGGGTAAGTTTGTGGAGAGCGTGGGCCTCATCAAGATGGACTTCCTGGGTCTAAAGACCCTCTCTATAATAAAGGATGCGCTGGACAACATCAAGCGCACCACGGGTAAGGTTATCGACATCGACTCCATACCCCTCGACGACAAGAAGACCTATGCGCTGTTCAGCCACGGCGACACCACAGGTATCTTCCAGTTTGAGTCGCCAGGTATGAAAAAGCACCTTCGTGCGCTCAAGCCCACCCGTTTTGAGGACCTCATTGCTATGAATGCCCTCTACCGCCCCGGCCCAATGGAGAAGATTCCCAACTTCATTGCCCGCAAACAGGGCAAGGAGGCTATCTCCTACGACTTCCCCGAGATGGAGAAGTATCTCTACGACACCTACGGCATCACCGTCTATCAGGAGCAGGTGATGTTGCTCTCGCAGCAGCTCGCAGGCTTCACGGGAGGTGAGGCCGACACCCTGCGAAAGGCGATGGGTAAGAAGCAGAAAGAGGTGCTCGACAAGATGAAGACGAGGTTTATGGAGGGCGCCACAGCCAAGGGTCACGACGAGCCTACGCTGGAGAAGATTTGGGGCGAGTGGGAGGCCTTTGCTTCGTATGCGTTCAACAAGTCGCACGCCACCTGCTACGCCTATGTGGCCTACCAGACCGCCTACCTTAAGGCACACTACCCTGCGGAGTTTATGGCAGCGCTGCTGAGCCGCAACCTCACAAATATGGACAAACTCACCAACTTTATGGATGAGGCACGCAAGATGAAGCTCCGTGTGTTGGGTCCCGATGTGAACAAGAGTATCCACATCTTCTCGGCCGACAAAGAGGGTAACATCCGCTTCGGTATGGCCGGCATCAAGGGTGTGGGCGAGGGAGCCGTGATGGAACTTGTGGCCGAGAGGGAGCGAGGAGGCGACTTTAGCGACATCTTCGACTTTATGGAGAGGATAAACTTCACCACGGTCAATAAGAAAGCCATTGAGAATATGGCCCTTGCGGGAGTCTTCGACTCCATCCTGGGTTTCCACCGCAGCAAGTTGTTTGTGACGGTGAAGGAGGGCGACGCCTGCTACCTCGACCAACTTGTGAGGTATGGCGTGAAGATGCAGCAGGACAAAAACAACGCCCAGCAGAGCCTCTTTGGCGGAATGACGGACACCTCCATACAGCGCCCCGTGATGCCTCCCTTGCAGGAGTGGGACAAGATATACACCCTCAACCAGGAGAAACTTGTGACGGGTATGTACCTCTCGTCGCACCCGCTGGACGAGTACTCGGTGATTATCCGCCACGTGTGCAACACCCCCCTGACAACCTTCTCCAACCTCGCAGATGTGGGCCAGAGGGAGTTTATTGCCGGTGGTATGGTCACCGGCGAGCAGCACCTGACAACCTCCACGGGTCGTCCCTTCGGCAAATTCAAGCTGGAGGACTACTCGGGCGAGTATGAGTTTGCACTCTTCGGCAAGGACTACGAACAGTTCCGTCCCCTGCTCTACAAGGGATACTTCCTGATGCTCAAGGGCGCCGTGAGGCCTCGTCCCTACAACCCCGAGGAGCTGGAAGTGAAGATAAATTCGATGATTCAGCTCCACGAAGTGGGCGAGGATGTCATAAAAGAGATAAATATTAATATATTTGTGGAAGATTTGACCGCCGAACTTCGAAGCGAACTTGTCAAGAGGTTCAAGAAGTCGAAGGGTAAAACTCGACTCTCCATCCACGTAATTGACAGTCGCACAGGCGTTCACGTGGCGCTCCAACCCCGTAAGTTGCGTGTGCACATCACCCAGGAGTTGCTCGACTTCCTCAACGACAACGGCATCAACTTTGCGACAAAATGCTAAGCAAAGAGCAAAGAAAGAGCAAAGACACAGATGACTAAACACTAATAACTAATACATAAACTTAACTAAAACACACAAGCTATGGCACTTAACATCAACGACGCCAACTATGCAGAGTTGGCAGCAGACAGCAAACTTTTGGTTATCGACTTCTGGGCAGAGTGGTGCGGTCCCTGCCGTATGATCGGCCCCATCGTAGAGAAACTCGCAGAGGAGTTCGAGGGCAAAGCCAACATCGGCAAATGCAATGTTGACGAGTCGAACGACGTTCCCGTGAAATTCTCGGTTCGCAACATCCCCACCATCGTCTTCGTTAAAAACGGCGAGATGGTTGACAAACAGGTGGGCGCTTGCTCCGAGGGCGACCTCCGCAAGAAAATCGAGGCAAACCTTTAGTTCGCCACACTTTGCAGAGGGGGTTTTCGGACCTCCTCTGCTTTTATTTTATCCCCAACAACCTCCAAAACCACAACCTGAACACTATGAAACAGAGCCTTTGCATACTACTCCTTTGTGCGACATTGGCGACCCTCTCGGCCACCAATGCCTATGCCCAAAGGTATGAAGAGATACCCACCCTCAAAAATGGCGAAGAGTTGAGGGCAAAGGATACCACCTTCTCCAACCGACTGCGAGTGGGACTTGCCTTTGCCGAGCCCTGGCAGTTGGATGCAACCCTTGCACCCCTCTTTTGGGGCAACGGCCTCGACTTCGGCATCGCAAGGGCCACGGATGTAAGCTACAAGAGGGGTGGCAGCCTCTACGCCGAATACGAGCACCCCATTGGCGACCGTCTGTCGGTAACAACCACCGCTTCGGGCACCTTCTGCTTTGCAGATTTCTATGGCTACCACGACTATGAGGAGTATGGCCACAACCACATAGGCAACACGGGCGTTCTCACCCTCTCGCTCACATTTGGTGCCTCGTACGACTACCTGCGTGTGGGTCGCTTGAGGCTGTGGGGCAACGCCGGCCTGGGTCTGGTGACCATCTATCCTATGGAGTTCTACACCCCATTGATTAACATACCACTGATTGGCCCCGTCTATCCCATCATCCCCACCTTCGACCTCTACCCGCTGTGTGTCAGCTTTGGCGGCGAGAGGGGAGTATTTGTTGAGTGTGGTGTGGGTAGCAGGGGTGTTGCAAGTGGCGGCTGCTACTTCACATTCTAAGTAACCCCCAAAAAAGGACATTAGGGACGATGGGGAGTTATAGGAGTGGGACGTTAGATGTTAGACGTTGGTCAAAAACTTTCAGTTTTCAACTTAATTCACTATTTTTGTGGTGATGAAAAGATTGGTATCCATAATTATTTTTCTTGTAGCGGCCATAGGGTCGCTATGGGGGCAACGTGTGGAGGTGGGTACCAAGGCTCCCCGCATCCGTGAAGTGGAGTGGATTAGCGACAAGCCCGACCACCACGAGAGCCCCAAGCCACTCGTTGTGGAGTTCTTCCACTCCTCCAATAGCGATTGCAAAGCACGCATCGAGGCCTGCAACGAGCTGGCAAAGCTCCTGCGCCACGACCTGGAGGTGGTGATGCTCACCCGTGAGCCCGCAGAGCAGGTGGCACAGATGCTGCTCCACGAATACCAATATTTCTACGTTGCCTCCGACGAGAGGGGCAACACCTTCCGAGCCTTCGGCGTGAACCACGTACCCTATGCTGTGGTGGTGGGTGCCGATGGCAAGATTGTGTGGTGTGGCAACCCCGTGGGGCTCACCGCCGAGAAACTGCAAAAAATACTTCAAAAATGAGTTCGACAAATATTGACCACTACGAGTACCACCACCGTGAGGAGCACGGCGAGAGTGCGCTGAATGTCACCGATGGCGTTGAGAGCCAGCCCATCGTAAACCCCTATTTCAAGCGTGTCAAACGCCGCCAACTCTCCACCGAGGAGTATGTGAAGGGCATTCTGGAGGGCAACATCACCATCCTCTCACAGGCCATCACCCTCATTGAGAGCAACAACCGCGACCACTACGCACAGGCGCAGGAGATTATTGAGCAGTGCCTCCCCTACTCGGGCCGCTCGATGCGTATAGGCATCACGGGCGTTCCCGGTGCGGGCAAATCGACCTTCATCGAGGCGGTGGGCGGTATGGTTACCGACCTGGGCCACAAGTTGGCAGTCCTCGCCATCGACCCCTCGTCGGAGCGCACGGGAGGCTCCATTCTGGGCGACAAAACCCGTATGGAGACCATCTGCAACAACCCCAAGGTCTTCATCCGCCCCTCACCGAGCGCAGGTTCGCTGGGTGGTGTGGCCCGCAAAACCAGGGAGTCTATTGTGCTGTGTGAGGCGGCAGGTTTCGATGTAATCTTCATTGAGACTGTGGGCGTTGGTCAGAGCGAGACAGCTGTTCACTCTATGGTGGACATCTTTATGCTGTTGCAGATTTCGGGTGCCGGCGACGAGTTGCAAGGCATCAAGAGGGGCATTATGGAGATGGCCGATGTGGTTGCTATCACCAAGGCCGACGGCGACAACCGCCACCGTGCGGAGCTGGCAAGAGCTCAGATTTTCAACGCCCTGAAGCTCTTTCCCCCCACCGAGAGCGAGTGGACACCCCAGGTGCTCACCTGCTCAAGCCTTACGGGCAAAGGCATTGGCGATGTGTGGAACACCGTGGAGGACTTCATCAAGCACACCAAGGCTAACGGTTTCTTCCAGGCCAACCGCAACCGTCAGGGTAAATATTGGATGTATGAGAGCATCAACGAGAGCCTCAAGAGCGGTTTCTATGGCAATCCGCTGATTGCCGAGCGCCTGGCATCCTACGAGGAGGCTATCCTCTCGGACAAGATGAGCTCCTTCATAGCAGCCAAAGAGCTCCTCGACCTATACCATAGGTAAAAGAGCAAAGAGCAAAGAAAAGCCACAATTGGAAGAAAAAACAAAAATTTTGAATTTTGAATTTTGAATTTTGAATTTTCTTCGTATCTTTGCACGCTCAATTACCGAAACAGCGTCTTCGGGAATAGGCTGCCCAGGTGGCGGAATAGGTAGACGCGCACGTTTCAGGTGCGTGTGCCGCAAGGCGTGCAGGTTCGATTCCTGTCCTGGGCACCAAGCAGTTTGCTTCGGCAAACTGCTTTTTTTATGCCCATAACTGCCACTTTTGGTGCCCGATTTTGAAATTTGGGAATAGAGAAGTATCTTTGCAGGCAATGCCTGCATAACACAACAGATGCAGAATACAGAAATATAGATATATAACTATTCATATTAAAAGATTATGAGTACTCCCAACACCCCCGCCGTGGAGGAGAAAAAGCCCGGCATCGTTCGCAGACTCTATGATTGGATGCTCTCGTGGGCCAACAGCCCCTGGGCAGGACTTGCAATGTTCCTCTTCGCAATGGCCGAGAGTATCTTCTTCCCCATTCCACCCGATGTACTGCTCATAGCCCTCTGCGTGGGTCTGCCCAAAAAGTCGTTTAGATATGCACTTATCTGCACCCTCGGCTCGGTCTTTGGTGCAATGATTGGCTTTGGTCTGGGTGCCTTTGCGTGGGAGCTTGTAGATAGCTGGTTTATCCCCACCATCTTCTCTCAGGAGGCATTCGACAGTGTAGCCGACCTCTATGCCAAGTGGAACTTCTGGCTGGTATTCACCGCAGGCTTCACCCCCCTGCCCTACAAACTCATAACCATCTCGGCGGGTGTATGCCTGGGCATTGGCGAGTTTGGCATCTTTGTGCTGGCCAGCCTTATTTCGAGGGGCCTGAGGTTCTTCCTCGTGGCGAGCCTCATCTGGAAGTTTGGTGCCCCCATCAAAAAATTTATCGACAAGTACTTCAACCTCTGCGCCATAGCCTTCACGGTGCTGCTCATTGGAGGTTTCCTGCTTGTCACACAAGTACTCTAATATACCCACATCCGTGGAGCTCTACTGCGTCATAGGAAAGCCCATTGCCCACTCGCTGTCGGCCGACTACTTCACTCGTAAGTTTGCCTCGGAGGGTGAATTGGATAGCCGTGAATATCGCAAGGTGGAGCTGGAGAGCATAGGCGACCTTGCGGAGTTCAGGGCCACCCACCCTATGCTCAAGGGGTTCAACGTCACCCATCCCTACAAGGAGCAGATTATCCCCCACCTTAGTCGTCTGACCCCCGCTGCCAGCCGCATTGGGGCGGTGAACTGTGTGAGGGTAGATAGTGACGGCTCGCTGGAGGGACACAACACCGACTACGAGGGTTTCCGCACCTCGCTCACGGAGCTTTTGCAGGGGGAGCGCCCACGAGCCCTGGTGCTCGGTACGGGCGGTGCCTCGAAGGCTGTGAGGGCTGCCCTGGAGGATATGGGGATTGAGTATCTCACAGTGTCGCACAGCGGACGTGGCGATATGGGTTACGAGGAGCTGGGTGAGGAGATTTTGGCCTCACACCTATTAATAATAAACACGACCCCTCTGGGGATGTTTCCGAGTGTAGAGGAGTGTCCGCCACTGCCCTACGAGTTGCTCACCCCCTCGCACACCCTCTATGACCTTATCTACAACCCCGCCACCACCGAGTTTCTGCGCCGTGGCCAGATGAGGGGTGCCGCCATCTGCAATGGTCAGAAGATGTTTGTCCACCAGGCCGAGGCTTCGTGGCGTTTCTTCGGCCACATCTAAACGAGTTGCTATGAACAAGTGCAGAATGAGGCTCGCCACCACCGACGACCTCCCCACCATCGAACATATCATCCGAGGAGCCATCGAGCGCCTGGCCCACGCCGGCATTGACCAATGGCAGAGGGGCTACCCCAATGGGGAGAGCATTGCCCGTGACATCGCCCTCGGCTATGGGCGTGTAGTGGAGTCGGAGGGGGAGATTGTGGCCTATGGTGCGCTGGTCTATGATGGCGAGCCTGCCTACGATGCACTCCAAGGTGGCTTGTGGCTCACCGAGGGAGGCTATGCCACCATCCACCGCCTGTGTACCTCGCAGGGTGCTACGGGGCGTGGCTATGGCCGTACCTTTATGACCCTTGCAGAGCGAGAGGCGAGCAGACGTGTGGGAAGTATAAGGGTCGATACCCACCCCCATAATCAGATAATGCAGGGGCTTATAGGGTCGCTGGGCTACACTCTCTGTGGCACCGTGATGTACGAAAGCCCGAGGCTCGCCTACGAGAAGGTCTTATAACAAAAACGGCTCCCAAGTTTGGGAGCCGTTTTTGTTAAATTGAAAATGGAAAATTGAAAATTATTCCCTATCGTCACTATTTACCCTATATACCCTACCAAAGTATGGCATCGACTGCTACACCGAAGGTCAGGGGGTTATGGTAGGAGGAGTAGTTCGTAGCATTGCCCGCCGTGGGGGTCACGGTGTAGGCCGTGCGCACATAGTTGTAGTCGGCATAGAGCCTCACACCCAGGTTGTCGGCCACCACCCAGCGGAGCGAAAGGCCTGCGATGGCCGTAAAGTGCTCCGTGGTGTCGTGCTCCACCTCGGCCACCACCGTACCACCCTCGTCCACCAACTCATTGAGCAGGTGGTGGTTGCCCGCAACACCCACAAGGGTCTTGGCACCCAGGTGGAGTCGTGGCGATAGGGAGTGGTTGAAGAAGAGGCCGCCAGCCAGCGCAAGATTGTTGAGTGGTTTGGCCTCCACGGGAGCCGCACCTGTCACTGCCGAGTGGTCGATAAGGTCGGCATAGCGCCCCACCTTGGCCACACCACCCACACCCATCGAAGGGCTGAAGAACCAAGCACCCTCAATGCTGAAACCAATACCCGAAGGCGCCAGGCGGTCGTAGCGTGAGCGGTCATAGATGAGTGCGTTATGGGAGATACCCACACCCACATAGGAGGGGTTGCGCCCCACCTTCACAGGCTCCCAATCGTCCACGGGGCGCACAAGCCCACGATTACCCAACCACTTTTCCGTAATCAGATAGCCGAGGTTGGTCGAGAGAATACCCACACCTGCGCCCACCACCACATCGCTCAGCCAATGGCGATTGTTGAGCATACGGGAGATGCCGGTGATGGTGGCAGCCGTGTAGCTCGCAATGCCCACCCAGGGGCTCAACGAGCCATACTCCTTCTGGAGCAACGAGGCTGCCGTGAAGGCCATAGCCGTGTGGCCCGAAGGGAAGGAGTTGTAGGTGGAGCCGTCGGGTCGCAGTCGCCCGAGGCCATACTTCACAACATAGACCGTGGAGAGCATAATGCCCGTTGAGAGGCCGCTGGCCAGGGTCATACGCTCCCACGAGCTGCGACTCTCAAGCCCAAGCGCTTTGAGCCCCACCATAGCCACAGCGGGTGCAAATTGGAGGTAGTCGTCGTAGCGGTAGCGGAATGTGGGGAGATAGTCGGTGCGCAGAGTGCGGGTCTGCACATCGGCAGCCGAGAGTATCACACCCGCCCCCACAAGTCCCAGGCCCACCTGCACACTCCTCTGGTTCCAGTAGGTGTGGCGGGGCTGCACGGAGGTAAAATCGTTTGCGAGCGTAAGTTTGTAGGGCTGAGAGGTGATTACCAATGGATTCATCGGTTCAAAGCCCAAAGTGTAGGAGTGTGCAGAGAGGTTGGCAGAGAGCACAACCGAGAACAACAAAATCGCAACTCTTCTCATAATGCGTGGACTACTTTATGGAGTTCATACGTATGCTGGCCTTCACAAATGCGAGAGCACGGACACGCTCTATCTCAATATCCTTGTCGGCGTGGTGGGGGTTTTGGCTCACAAGTTTTATGCAGCCGGGGCGCTCTGACTTCTGGATATATTTAATGGTAACATACTCGTCGCCCTCCACATCGAGCGAAAGGAGGTACATATCACCCCAAAAGATGTTGCTAAAATCGTTCATCTGCTTGTAGAGCACAATGTCGCCACTCTTGAGCAGGGGGTACATACTATCACCCCTCACATAGATAGCACCGTCGCACTTTGGGAGGTTGGGAATGTGGATGTAGTCGAGGGGTTTCACCTTCGAGGGGTCCACAAAGAGGGGAACAAGGCCCGCCGTAGCCTCCAGGCTGTAGAGGGGTACACTCTGATGGGGAATGGTGTTGTCGGTGCGACGGAGGTAGGGCTGCCACTCCTCCTTGGGGCAGTTAAACATCTCACCCTTACCCGTTTCGAGCCAATCGGGATTGACGTTAAGGTCTTGTACCAGAATATTTTTGTTCCTCTCCGAAAGGGCGCTCTTGCCTGTCTCAATCATCGAAAGGGCACTCTTGCCCACACCCAACAGGGCCGCAAACTGCTCCCCGTTCATTTCCAAATTTTTGCGAACGAGCTTCACTCGTACTCCTTTATTATCAGCCATATCTGTTGTTTGGTTAAATTATTTCCAATTCACTGAACATAAAATTCAAATATTGAACATATATTTGTGGTGCAAAGTTAAGAAATTTATTTTTATTGAACAACGTAAATACTATGAAAAAATCGACTAAAACAGAGCAAATCAACCTCAAAGGGGTTGAAAATGGTAGGAAAGTCCCCACCGAAGAGAGCGAAAACAGAATTTGTGCCACGCCACACGCTGCCCATTTCGGGCGCCGAGAGTACCAAGAGGTGTGGGAGAGCATCCGAGAGGCGGCCACGGGCGAGAGTTTCTTTTCGGGTCATCTATCGACCCTCCACGCCTCTTTCGCCTCCCACCTGACGGCTACACTCATCATCCACCACACCACCGGCGACCCCGAGGGGGAGATTGAGCGTGTGGTTCCCGTGTGGTGGGAGCTGGAGTGCTACACCCTCGACGACGAGCCACAACTTCTGGAGGACGACTTCTCCTTTGCCGACCTGGCCAAACACCTGAAGGCCTAATTGAAAATTCATATACACACTATATACCCTAAACTCCCTAATAATTTCTCGGGCCGCAGGCCCGCGACTATAGACGTTAGACGTTAGACGTTAGACAAATAATTTTGAATTTTGAATTTTGAATTTTATAGACTTCACCCAACGGATGTTTCCCTCGTTCCGGGCAACTCCGTTCCACACACGCTACTATGCGCTCCTGGAGGCCTTTGCTGAGGGGCGCATTAGGCGTCTTATAATAACCATCCCTCCCCAGCACGGCAAGTCGCTCGGCTCGTCGGTGGCACTCCCTGCCTGGCTCCTGGGACGCAACCCACAGCTCCACATAGCCATTGCGTCATACAGCGCCTCGCTGGCACAGAAGTTCAACAAGCGTGTGCAGCGCATCATAGACTCCCCAGCCTACAACTCTCTTTTCCCCGACACCACCATAAAGGCTGCGGGAAAGAGCGGCCCCTGGCAGCGCACCTCGGAGCTCACAGAGATTGTGGGCACCGGTGGCGACCTTGTGGCCGTGGGCAGGGAGGGCTCCCTCACGGGCAACCCCGTGGATGTCTTCATCATTGACGACCTCTACAAGGATGCTCTGGAGGCCAACTCACCCACGGTGAGGGAGAACTGCTGGGATTGGTACACCTCGGTGGTGCGCACCCGTGAGCACAACGACTCGCAGGAGCTCATAGTCTTCACCCGCTGGCACAAGGAGGATCTTATTGGTCGTATCTGCCAGAAGGAGAGGGTTGTGGAGCTGCGAGAGTGGTCGCAGTTGGAGAGCATCGGCCACTCGGATTGGTTGCACCTCAACCTGGAAGCAATAAAGAGTACCCCCTCCTCCGATCTCGACCCCCGAGCAGTGGGTGAGGCTCTCTGGCCCGAACGCCACTCGGCGGAGCTGCTGCGGGAGAAACAGCGACTCGACGCTCTCCAATTTGAGGCTATGTATCAAGGGCGTCCCTCGGATGCTGCGGGCCTACTCTATGGCGACAATTTTCAGACCTACACAACCCCTCCCCCGGCAGACGACATCGTAAGGAAGGGCAACTACACCGATACGGCCGACACCGGCGACGACTACCTCTGCTCGGTGAGCTACTCGGTGGCGAGAGATGGCTCCATTTATGTGGAGGATGTGGTATATTCGAGGGAGAAGATGGAGGTCACCGAGCCTCTGGTGGCCGAGATGCTCCGCAGGAGTGGTACCCGTGAGGCCCTCATCGAGAGCAACAATGGCGGTAGGGGGTTTGCACGCAGTGTGCAACGCCTGGCACCCGAAGTGGTGGTGGGTTGGTTCCACCAGAGCGCCAACAAAGAGTCGAGAATACTCTCCAATGCCGCCACGGTGCTCCGCACAATCCGTATGCCTATAGATTGGAAGGAGAGGTGGGGAGAGATGGCGGCACACCTTATGGGCTACAACCGACGTTTTCGCACAAACCGTTGGCACGATGCGGCAGATGTGCTGACGGGCATCATTGAGAGCGAGTGTAACCGCACGGTGCGCAAAAGGATTTTGGGAGCGAGCTTCTCCATACGCAACTACGTCTATCCCAAAGAGCCGACCACACCCCCCACACCCGCCATCGGAAAGCCACCCACCGAGCGACCACAGGTGAGGGAGGCACCCAAAAGGCTCTCCGACAGCGATTTTTGCGACACTGCACGAAGGTGGGGCATTGAGGTGGCGGCACTGCGGGCGGTGGTGGAGGTGGAGTGCAGTTCCAGGGGAGGTTTTCTCGCCGACGGCCGCCCGAGGATACTCTTCGAGGGCCACATATTCTGGCGCAAGCTCAAGGAGCGTGGCATAGACCCCGAGCCACTCGCACCCCTCCATCCCACTATCATCTATCCACGTTGGACAACATCTCACTACCGTCGTGGTGCGGGGGAGTGGGAGCGTTTCGAGGAGGCAGCCTCAATCTCCCCCGAAGCGGCCATTGAGGCTACGAGTTGGGGGCTGTTTCAGATTATGGGCTTTCATTGGCGCACCTGCGGATGTGGCTCGCCGAGCGAGTTTCGGGCCCTTATGGAGCGCAGCGAGAGGGAACAGATGGAGCTTGCGATGATTTTTCTGGAAAAAACGGGGATTGGAAGGTGGCTAAAAACAAAAGATTGGTGTACCTTTGCGCTCAGGTACAACGGCAGCGGCTATCGGGCCAATCGCTACGACCAGCGCCTGGATGCCGCCTACCGAAAATTTAGCACCCACAAAGACCCCGAGCAACAACAATGACAACCCTCGAGCTCCTCGCCCCCGCCAAAGACCTCGCAACAGCCCGTGCCGCCATCGACTCGGGTGCAGATGCCGTATATATGGGCGGCCCCTCGCTGGGAGCTCGCTCGGCAGCCACCAACTCCCTCGACGACATACGTCAGGCAGCAGCCTACGCCCACCTCTACGGCGCAAGGCTCTATATGACTATGAACACCATCGTGTGGGAGCACGAGTTGGAGGAGGCACGCCGCATAGCCCTTGAGGCTACCCGTGCAGGAGTCGATGCACTCATTGTGCAGGATATGGCCTACACCCGCTTGGGTCTGGAGGGTGTGGAGCTCCACGCCTCCACGCAGATGTACAATGCCACACCAGAGAGGGTCGCCTTCCTGGGTCGCTCGGGCTTCAGCCGCATAGTACTCGAAAGGGGGCTCACAGCCGACCAAACAAGGGAGCTGTGCAGGGCTACCGAGAGTGAAATTGAGGTTTTTGTGCACGGCGCAATATGCGTGTCGGGCAGTGGAAGGTGCTATATGAGCCGTTCACTCTCACACCGCAGTGGTAATCGTGGCGAGTGCAGCCAGCCCTGCCGATTGAAATACGACCTTGTGGATGGCAACGGCAAGACCCTCCGCCGAGGCCTCCACCTCCTCTCCGTCAAAGACCTCGACCTGTCTGCCCACATTGGAGAGCTCATAGATATGGGCGCCGTGTCGTTCAAGATTGAGGGCAGGCTGAAGGATGAGGCCTATGTGAGAAACATCACAGCCCATTATAGCGCACTGCTCGACCGAGCGATTGCCGAGCGCAAGGGTTATTGTCGTGCAAGCCGTGGACGCTCGCTGCCCGACTTCACCCCCTCCCCCGCAAAAACATTCACCCGCAGTGGTGGCGACTATATCTTCCGAGGTAAGCGCAGCGGCCTCGCCTCGTTCGACACCCCCAAAGCTATGGGCGAACCCATAGGAAGAGTCACAAAGGTGGGACGTGGGTGGTTCACCCTCGATGGTAACAAGCCCCTTGCGGCCGGCGACGGAGTATGTTTCATTGCCGAGGGCGAGCTTGTGGGCACCAACATCAACACCGCCGAAGGGGGACGCATCTTCCCCAACCGTATGGATAAAATTGTGGTAGGCAGGGAGCTCTTCCGCAACTTCGACAAGAGTTTTGCCGCCACCCTTGCCGCCACACGCACACGTCGTACACTCCCCGTGGTGCTGACCCTCCGTGTGGCCGACAACCTTGCAACCCTCACTGCCCGCAGCGAGGAGCGAGCCTCGGTGAGTACCACCCTCGCAGGCCCCTTCGATGAGGCCTCCAAGCCCGAGGTGGCCCTCGCCTCCATTCGTTCGTCGCTCACCAAGAGCGGTGGGTCGGTATTTGAGGTGGCGGATGTGGCACTCGACATTGTGGGCCCCACCCCCTTTATCCCCACAGGTGCGCTCAACTCCCTGCGTCGCACAACCCTCGAGGAGCTGCAAAGAGCCCTGGAGCAGTGTCAGCCACCCAAGAATATCGCTCGGGAGGAAAGGGAGCTCCCCTACCCCATAAAGCACCTGCGTGGCGACCACAATGTGGTCAATTCGCTCGCCCGAGAGTTCTACACCGACCACGGCGTGGAGCACATCGACGAGGGCTACGACCTGCTGCCCGACCTGAAGGGTGCGGAGGTTATGCGCACCCCCTACTGTCTGCGACGAGAGATTGGCCACTGCACAAAGAAGGGGTCGGGACTGAAGGAGCCTCTGCGCCTGGTGCACGGCACGGAGAGTTTCCGTCTGCGCTTCGACTGCAAGGAGTGTCGGATGTACGTCATCAAGGAGTGAGATGGAAATGGAAATTCAAAATGCAAAATGCAAAATTCAAAATTGCGGATAAGCGAGGGCAGAACAAACAAGTTTGTTCTGCCGAGCGTGAGCAATTAAAAGCCCTCGAAGAGGGATTAAAATGCAAAATTTCCCATAATTCATATAACTCCTATTACTCCTATTATTCCTATAACTCCTAAAAAAGCTGACTGCTGAATGCTGAATGCTGACAGCTGTTAAATAGCTGACAACCAACAATTAGACCACCAAAGAAAAAAGATATGAAACAGCCACAGTTGTTATCCCCCGAGTGGGAAGATTATGAGCTCATAGATTCGGGCGATTTCGAGAAACTCGAACGCTTCGGTCGCACCATCACCCGCCGCCCCGAGCCACAAGCCATCTGGCACAAGTCGCTCGGCGAGGAGGAGTGGTGCCAGATGGCTACCGCCTCCTTCCAGCGTGAGGCGGGGAGCGAGGAGCGTGGCCGCTGGAGGCTCAAGCCCCACCAGCCCGAACAGTGGCGCATAAGCCACCGTGTGGGCGACAAGAGGATAACTATGCGCCTGGGGCTCACCAGCTTCAAGCACGTGGGCATCTTCCCCGAGCAGGCCTCCAATTGGGAGTTTATCTACGAGAGCGTGCGCTCACTGAAGGGTGGTGAGAACCACCGCCCCAAAGTCCTAAATATGTTTGCCTACACGGGCGGAGCTTCGCTGGCAGCGGCCGCAGCAGATGCCGAGGTGACCCACGTGGACAGCGTGAAGCAGTGCATCACCTGGGCAAGGGAGAATATGGAGGAGAGCCACCTGGAGGGTATCCGCTGGGTGGTGGAGGACGCACTGAAGTTTGCCCGCAGAGAGGTCAAGAGGGGCCACCGCTACGACGGCATAATCCTCGACCCTCCCGCCTATGGACGTGGCCCCGAGGGTGAAAAGTGGGTGCTTGAACAGAACATTGCCGAGATGCTCGCCCTCTCAGCCGAGTTACTCACGCCGGGCGGTTTTCTGGTGCTCAACCTCTACTCTATGGGCCTCTCGGCAACCCTCGCCAAAAGCGCAATGAATCAACTCATACCCTCGCCCGCTTTTGAGCAGTTTGGCGAGCTCTATTTCACCGACCGCAGTGGCAAAGCCCTCCCTCTGGGTGTCTATTATCGCTGCAAGAAGTAGCTATGTACGAGGATATTAAGGCATACATACAGGAGGATATACTCCCCCGCTATGAGAACTACGATGCGGCCCACCGCAGGGACCACATCGAGGGTGTCATCGCTCGTTCGCTGGCCCTGGCGGCCCACTATGATGTAAGGCGTGAGATGGTCTATACCGTGGCGGCCTACCACGACCTGGGCTTGTGCGAGGGGCGTGAGTTGCACCACATCTCCTCGGGCCGAATGCTCACCGAGGATACCTCGCTCCGCCGCTGGTTCTCCGAGGAGGAGATAACCACTATGAGGGAGGCTATCGAGGACCACCGAGCCTCGTCGAGCCACCTGCCACGCACCATTTATGGTCTTATTGTTGCCGAGGCCGACCGCCAGATAGTGCCCGAGGTTATTGTGCGCCGCACGGTACAGTACAGCCTTGCCCACCACCCATCGTTTGGGCGTGAGGAGCATTGGGAGCGCTGTCTGGGCCACCTCCACGAGAAATACTACTATGGGGGCTACCTGAAGCTCTACATCCCCGAGTCGGAGAACGCCACCCGCCTGGAGGAGCTGCGCAAACTCATCGCCCGCCCCGAAGAGCTCCGAGCACTCTTCGACCGACTCTATGACGAATTGACGGTCGACGGTCGACGGTCGACAAACGAAAAACAGTAGTGGAAAATTCCACTACTGTTTTTCGTATATTGGTGTCAATCCGTCGCTTACATTCACATCTATAACCCTCGGCCCCTTGAAGATACGTCCCGTGGAGAGCTCCTTCCACTTACCCTTGGGCAGGCGCACCATACGCACATCCGACCCGCTTACAACAGGGGCTACAAGCCATTTGGAACCTATCATAAATTCGTCGTTGCAATTGGTGAATCCCGTGCGGGGGAATTGGTACTCGAGGTGGCGCAGAAGAGGCTCTGCAGAGGTTGCACCCTGGCGGGCAAGCTCCATATAGTAATCCCTCTGGCCCTCACGCCAGCGCAACACCTCCCTCACAGGGGTGATATTCTCCAGGCTCCACACCGAGTAGGGTACAATGGCCACGGGGAGGAGTGCTCCGAGCGAGGCTGTGCGTGCAACGAGCCCGGGGTCGCCCTCAGGGAAATTGAGGTCGGCAGCAAGCAGCGTGCGGGAATAGCCCAGCACCGAGGCATCCACAGCCCTCGTTAGGCTCTCGGCCAATTGCTCCCAGGTGTAGTTGCGCACCGAGGAGAGCGAGGAGGCCGTGCTACCAAGCTGCTGGCCCATAGGCGACGAGTAGATGGCCACATCCACCCCTTTGCTCGCCGTAGCCCACGCCTCGAGAAACTCCTCCAGGCGTGCAGGGTTGCTGCCCAACAGTTCCATCGCGTCGAGGCAGTCGAAATAGAAGCCATCAATACCCCACTCCTTCTGGAGCACCTCCAGCTCACGGGCGATACCCTCTGCCACCTCGGGGGTGAGGCGACGCAGGGCTGTGTAGCCCACACGGCTCTGGAAAACCACAGGGCGACCATCGTCGTCCATATAGAGCGCCCCATCCTTAAGGCTCTGGCGGTAGCCACGCCCCGCAGCCATCACATAGGGAGTGACGGTGAGCATAACCTTCACTCCACGGCTGTGGAGCTCGTCAATCATCGCCTTGGGGTCGGGGTAGGCCTCGGGGTCGAAGTGGAAGGCTCCCGAGGGGCTGTTCCACCCCTGAGGGATGAGAATCGTACCCGCAGGCACCTCAAGACTCTTCAACTTATCGGCAAACTCCACCACACTCTGCTGTGTATAGAGCAGCGCATCGACCCCTCCGAGCTCATAGATTGGCGCCCCAAAGAGCACCTCGGAGGCCTCCAGGTTGGTGGGTGGGAAGTTGCGGTGGCAACACATAAGGTAGGCCTCTCGCAGTGTGCGTCCCACCTTCTCCACCTTCAGTTCCACACCCTCGGCACCACTCACCACAAGGCGTTTGCCATCGTAGCTGACGGTAATCTCCTCGGGGCTCCATAGGTAGCGGCCACGGTTGGAGAGCAGCATATTGGCGTGGTAGAGGGCAGGCGAAAACTCGCCACTATTGACCACAAAGGGTCTATCGAATGGGAGCGACAGGCGGTCGGGAGCAACAGCCAGGCCCCACCACTTCTCGCCACTCTGAATCTTTATTTCGAGGGGTTTGACACTCTGGCGGGCAGACAGGGAGGTTGCCGCCAAAAGCACAAGGCACAATATGGTAAAAAATCTTCTCACGGTGTTTTGAACGTATAGGATTGATGGTTGGTTGGGGGGGGCGCATCGCAACGCCCGCCAAAGGTACGCTTTTTTTTGGAAACGCCACCCTCCACCCCACCACTTTATTATAGCGTCGGGTACATAGCCTCCTCGAGCAGCACATTGAAGGCCGCCGTACGCAGCTCCCGATTGGGGCTCAAGGAGTGGCGGCGGGCAACTTCCACAGCATCCCCCACCCCCTCCACCGATGCAAGGTAGAGCTCAAACAGACGCACATTAACTCCCACATTCTCACCAATGTAAGGTTCATCAAGCACGGGCGAGCGGCGGCGAAGCACCTCCACGACCCGCTCCATATCGCCCCACGAGAGGTGGTGGGGGTGGTGGTCGAGAAGATAGACCACCTGCGAGGGTTTGGCGTGGATGACCACCAAGAGCGACGCAAGGGCCACCCTCGGCGAGGAAAAACTGCGGCGGGCAAGTCGCTCGGCAACAAGCGGTGTGGGGTTGAGCCACAGCAATCTCTCTAGGGCACGCAGGCGGCGGGGGCCACGCAGGGTGAGAGCTCGGCGCAGCTGGTCACCCTCCAGACCCCACACCATCGATAGTTCCCTCACACGCTCGGGCCGGCAATCGGCAAAGGTGCGCACAAGCGACACCACCACCTCCGTCAGAGCCTCACGCTCGGCATCCTTCGGAGTGAGAGAGAGCAGAAAGTGGTCGGGAGCCGAGCGTGGACGGGTGAGATAGGAGTAGAGGGCCAGCGTGAGCGACGAGGCCCACCCCCGTGGGCGAGGGTGAAGAAGACTCTGTGCCCCCGTCACCGCCACCACGGCAAGGAGCACCAAGAGGAGCAATGCAAGGCCGCAAAGAACCAGGATATCTGTGGGAGTAAGTGCCATAAGAAGATGAGTGTAAGGATGTTGTACAGCCGATTAATCTTCCTTTTCACAGTACTTGCCAATCTCGGCCTCCACCTTGCCTCGAAGCCTGCCGAGGCTCACAGGGAGCGATAGAAATTGGCTCACACCCCCCTCCAAAAGGGTGACGACAATCTGCCGTGAGTGGGTGTGGGAGAGCACGAAGAGTGGTGGATGGTGGGCCCCCTGACGCAGTCGGCCGATGTCACTCGGCGAGGAGATGAGGGGTGCTACAAAGCGGGTGATGATAAGCCGATAGCGGTGGCGACGGGTGCGCACCAGAAGCGCCTGGTGTGAGGAGGCACCATCGACCCTCACACCGAGCGGTTCGAGGGTGTGGCGGACAATGCGCAGCAGCGGCTCCTCGGAGCAGCCAAGCAGAATGCGGCAGGAGCCTGCCGTAGGGTGGGCGGAGGAGTGTTTCATAAGAGTATGCCAAAAGTGTTGTTGCGGCTATTGTGCACACCAAAATGTAGGCCAAAAGGGCTATCCCAACTAAAAAAGGGTGTTTTTTGCGAAAATTTTGAATTTTGGATTTTGAATTCTGAATTTTCTTCGTACATTTGCGGGCTAATTTTAGCGTAAACTAATTATTAAACTATGTACGTAATAGTAGAAATCGCAGGCCAACAGTTTAAGGCTGAGAAAGGTAGGAAGCTCTACGTAAACCGTCTCCACGAGGATGTAGATGCCTCGGTGAGCTTCGACAAAGTCCTGCTGGTAGACAACGACGGTCAGGTTTTGGTAGGCACACCTGTTGTAGAAGGTGCCTCTGTAAAAG
>JAZQZI010000011.1:0-35784 GCA_045633985.1 Tidjanibacter sp.
GTTAAACTCCACAGGGAGGTTAAAGCAACCATTCACTTCTCGGTTGTAGCAGAGTAATTCTTTAAAAACAGACAAAACGATGAAAAAAGATATCCATCCTAAGAACTATCGAATCGTTGCATTCAAGGATATGTCCAACGATCACGTATTCCTCTGCCGCTCGGCTGTGAATACCAAAGAGACCTTGGTAGTTGACGGTGTTGAGTATCCCGTTTACAAAATGGAGATTTCGAACACTTCGCACCCCTTCTACACCGGTAAGATGAAACTTGTTGACACCGCCGGTCGTGTTGATAAGTTTATGCAGCGTTATGCAAGGTACAAAAAGAACTAATTACCTTAGTATATATGCCCGGAGGTTGAGCCTAACAGCTCAACCTCTTTTTTTTGTCTTTTTGGGAGTATAGGGTATAATTGCCCTATACACCCTATACACCCCCTCCCTTACAAAAAAATCTCACAAAATATTTGGAGGTTAAAAATTTCTTTCTACCTTTGCAGTGTACTAATACAATAATACACCCATACACTATGATTAACGTAAAGAATCTAACCTTCCATTATCGTGGTAAGAACCATCTCTACCGCGATTTCTCGCTCCTCATTGAGCGAGGGGGTATCTACGGCCTGCTGGGTAGCAACGGCATTGGCAAGAGTACCCTGTTGAAACTTATGTGTGGTCTGCTGTCGCCCGACTCGGGTGAAGTGGAGTTGTTTGGAGGGAGGAGCCGCACGAGGAGTGTGGCACAACTCTCTGACATCTTCCTGGTGCCCGAGGAGTTTGAGTTGCCCAAGGTGACCCTTAGTGAGTTTGTAAGGCGCACAGCCCCCTTCTATCCCTCGTTCGATCACTCGTTTTTGACCGAGGCGCTCCGCAGGTTTGAGGTTGGGGTGGAGGAGGAGTTCCACTCGATGTCGATGGGTCAGCGCAAGAAGGCATACATTGCCTTTGCTATGGCTGCCAAGACTTCGCTTCTCCTGCTTGATGAGCCCACCAACGGCCTCGATATCACCTCCAAAGCCACTTTCCGCAGCCTGCTGGCCGAGTGGGCCACGCCCGAGCGTACTGCCATCATCTCCACCCATCAGGTGAGGGAGGTGGCTAATATGTTCGACCACATTGTGATTATCGACAGCAAGGGCTTGGTGGTAGATAGCTCCGTGTATGATATAAGTAGCCGATTGAAATTCTCGGTTGAGAGTTCTACGGATGGTGCTCTTTACAGCCAATCGACCCTAGGCGGCTATGCTACCGTGAGGGAGAACACCGCCGGCGAGGAGAGCAATCTCGACATTGAGCTCCTCTTTGGCGCTGCCTCCACTGCCCGTGAGGAGATAATCCGTATCCTAAACCCCTCAACTAACCTCTAAAACCCACTGATGATTATGAACAACAAGTTTTCATTTCGCCGTTTGTGGCTCCTTGCCCGCAAACACTACTCCGAGAATCGCCGCCCCTACCTCGTAGGTTTGGCCTGCTATGCTATTGTAATCTTCATTTGCTTCTGGTGTTGGCTGGGTGGTGAGTATGAGGACAACTTTCTGTTGGAGATGGCCTTTCTGTGGTCGTCGATATTGATTCCCATCACGGTGTCCAAGATTAGCTTTGGCGACTCTATGAGGCGTGGTAGCCGCCAGATATACTACACACTCCCCGCAACACAGGGCGAAAAGTTCCTCTTTGCTCTGCTCAACACACTGATTATGTCGGTCGCAGCCATTGTGGTGTGTGAGGTGAGTGCAAGCCTTCTGCACACCGCAATACCCGAGCGCCCCGGCATTTTCTATGACGGTAAAACCCCTGTGGGTCATTGGTTTGCCAATGTGGGTCAGCTTGTTTCCCTCTCGGCCCTCATTTTGGGAGGTGCGGTGTTGGCCTGCTCGTCGTCGAAGGATAATCCCGCCAAGGCTATGGCGTTTGTTATGATTGCGCTTATACTTGTCAGCCTTGCACCCCAGCTGTTCCTTCCTGTCAATAGTGACTACACGATTGGTACTACTAGTTTTATAATTGGTGGTAATACTCTCTACTGCGACTACACCGTTGCCGGCGGACTCAAGGTAGAGTTCCTGACAAGCCCCGTTCTTCCCTTCTATGGATGGTACAATGCCATTGTCCCCGCTCTGTTGGTGGTGATTGGATGGTTTAAGTTTCGTGAACGAGAAATCAGCTGACGACTATGGACTTTGGAGCAAACAAACCAATCTATCTCCACATTTATGATATTGTGGCAGAGAGGATTATATCGGGTCGTTGGCACGAGGGCGACCGTGTGCCCTCGGTGAGGGAACTTGCCGCAGAGCTGCAGGTGAACCCCAACACCGTGATGCGTGCCTACGACGCCCTGCAACAGGGTGGGCTCATTGCCCCAACCCGTGGTATCGGCTACTTTGTGGCCGAGGGAGCTGCCGCCCGTGCGCTGGAGGAGTGCCGCAGGGAGTTTGTGGAGAACGAACTCTCGGAGCTCTTCCGCCGTATGGATGCCCTCGGATTTGCCCCCGAGGAGATAACCAAACTCTATTTCAACTATAAAACCAACTCGAAAAATGAAAACAAGTAATAAGATTATAATCGGAGCCATAGTGTTCTTTGTAGCCCTCAGCGGAGTGCTTGTGGGCATCAGCTACCACAGAGGCGAGGCTATCCGCAAGGAGATGGCTCCTGTGTTCCAACAGATTGACAATACGACGATTAGGGTCGTCAAGATGGTTCACCCCGAGAGCGACTATTCGGTGCTCGGTCGTAGCGACCTTGGCAGGTGTGTGAGGTTTGTTTACAGTGCTCCCACCCCCGACGAGCTTCGTGTGGATGGCGACACGCTGGTGGTGAACACCGATAAGCGTGTGGTAATCCGTATGGAGCAGCTCGACTACATCATCCACCGTGATGGCTATGTGGAGGAGTGTGGCGACGAACAAGCAGGGGTTTATGTCCCCAACTAATGGATAATTGACGAAATCCCCCGACTCATACGATATTTTGTTAGTGAAAGAGGGCGATCTGCTACCGCAGGTCGCCCTCCTGATTTTGTATGGTTGGTTGTCGGTTTAGTTCTCGTCGAGGCCGAGCAGACGACACATTATGCGGGGGATGTCGGTATTCTCCAACACACCCTTAAAGTGCTCTGCGCCTGTGCCATAGGCGAAGAAGGGAACCATACCGCCATTGTGGCCGCCGGTTGTCCAGGCGTAATCTACCATATGGTCATTGAGGTCGAATTTGCGGTTGCCATTGACGATGGTCAGGCCGCCGGTCTCGTGGTCGGCAGTCACCACAACGAGGGTGCCGGGGTGCTTGTCGGCATAGTCGAAGGCCACGCCCACGGCGTTGTCGAAATCCTGGGTCTCGGTAATTACACCCTCCAACTCGTGTTTGTGGGCCCAGCCGTCAATCTGCGAACCCTCCACCATAAGGAAGAAACCGTCGCCGTCGGCATTGTTGGTGAGAATCTCAAGGGCCTTGGCGGTGGCTGTGGGGAGGAACTCGGTGCTGCGGCCGTGGAGCACGGTAGGCATTGAATCGTCGGTGGGGAACACTGCAATACGCCCCTCGGTAACATCCTTAATGTCAGCCAAATCGTTTGTTACTATATATTCCTTCTTGCGCAGGCTGTCGAGCAGGTTGCGGCCATCCTCTCGCTGGTCGAAACGGCGGCTGCCACCACCGATTATCACATCCACGGTGTTGGAGAGGTAGAAGGTTGCAATGGAGTCTTCCATATTGCGGTGGGGCACGTGGCCCACAAAGGCGGCGGGGGTTGCGTTGGTCACGGGATAGGTGGCAATGATGCCTGTGGCCATACCTGCCCTCTCGGCCTTCTCACGGATTGAGGGGTGGGCGACGCTGTCGGGGGTCATACCAATCATACCGTTGTTGGTCTTGTAGCCGGTGGAGAGTGCGCTACCGGCTGCTGCCGAGTCGGTCACACGGCTGTTTGCCGAGTAGGTTTTCTGGAGGCCGGCGCTGGTGGCACGCTCCATATTGAGGGGCTCATAGGAGTTGTGAATCATTGTGGCGGTGATGTGCGATACGCCCATACCGTCGCCAATCATAAAGATTACGTTTTTCACCTTGGGCTCGGTGTCGATGGTGCGGTTCAGCATAGTGATAATTATGCCGCCCACAACAAGCACAGCCACACACTCGAGAATGGTGGTGAGGATTTTAGATTGTTTGTTCATAAGTTTGCGTTATTAGTTTTTCATTCTTCTCATCCACAAAGGTAGTGATTTTCTCACCAAAATGGTCCGTTTTTCATCAAATATTATGTTCAAAAACTCATCGAAATACTACTTTTTCGAGAAAAGTAGTAACTTTGTGGCGTGGCAAGGCCACGCCGCAACCCAAATGTAGGAAGCAAATACAAAATCAAACATAGATGAAACGAGTAATTTTCCTTTTGGCGAGCATCGCAGTGCTTGCATCGTGTAAGGAGGCCCCCAAGCAGGCTGCCTCCCGTGAGCGAATCTACAAAGTTATGACAGTGGAGGCAGACGACCGTGTGCTCGCCTCCGACTATGCAGCCACCATCAGTGGATGCCAGACTGTGGAGATACGTCCCCAGGTGAGCGGTATGATTACCGACATCCTCATCAATGAGGGCGATCTGGTGACCAAAGGTCAGGTGCTCTTTGTCATCGACCAAACCCCTTACAAGGCTGCCTATGAGATTGCACAGGCCAATGTGAAGAGTGCCGAGGCGAGCCTCTCGACCGCCCAGCTTATCCTCGATAGTAACAACGAACTCTTCGAGCAGGGTGTTGTGTCGGAGTTTGACCTTATGACCTCCCGCAACGACCTTGTGGAGGCCGAGGCAAGGCTGGCGCTGGCCCGTGCAGAGGAGATTAACGCCACCAACAACCTCTCCTATACCGAGGTGCGTTCGCCCGTGAATGGTGTGGCAAGTATGATTCCCTATCGTGTGGGTGCGCTGGTGAGCAGTAGCATTGCAATGCCTTTGGTGACGGTGTCGGACGATAGTGAGGTTTATGCCTACTTCTCGATGGCAGAGAATACAATGTTGGACCTTATTCAGGAGTATGGCTCGCTGAAGGAGGCCATCAGGCTTATGCCTGAGGTAGAGCTCATTATGAGTAACGGTAAGAAATACTCCCAGAAGGGTCGTATTAATGCAATCAGTGGTACCATCAGCGCCACCACAGGTGCAGTGAGCCTTCGTGCCACCTTCCCCAACCGTGGCCGACTGCTGCGTGATGGCGGTAGCGGCAGGGTGGTGATTCCCACCGTGCTGAAGAATAGCATCGTAATTCCCCAGGCAGCCACCTACGAGTTGCAGGAGAAGGTCTTTGTGTATAAGGTTATCGATGGTGAGGCTGTGTCGGCAGGTATCACCGTGCTGCCCCAGAACAACGGTGTGGAGTATATCGTGGAGAGCGGCCTTGAGGTGGGAGATGTGATTATCGCCGAGGGTGCCGGTCTGGTACGTGAGGGTGCCAAGGTGAAGACCGAGGCCGACCTCGCAGCCGAAGAGGCTGCCAAAGCCGCCGCCGAGGCCGAGCAGAACGCAGAGCAAACCACTAACGCAGAGTAAAACGGGAGGAGATTGATTATGAATATCAAGACATTTATTGATAGGCCTATTTTTGCGGGGGTCATCTCGGTGATTATTGTTCTTTTGGGAGCAATATGCCTTGTGGGCCTTCCCGTTGAGCAGTTCCCCGAGATTGCTCCTCCCACGGTGAGCGTGTCGGCAAACTATTCGGGTGCCAACGCCGAGACTGTGCAGAAGAGTGTGGTAATTCCTCTGGAGGAGGCCATCAATGGCGTGGAGAATATGATGTATATGACCTCGTCGGCCACCAACAACGGCTCGGCAAGTATCCAGATTTACTTCCGCCAGGGTACCAATGCAGATATGGCGATGGTGAATGTGCAGAACCGTATCGCTTCGGCACAGGGTCTGCTTCCCGCCGAGGTTACTCGTAGTGGTGTGAGCGTGCGCAAACGCCAGACCAGCCGTATCAAAACCCTCGCTATTTACAGCCCCGACGACTCGTTCGATGAGCGATTTTTGAGCAACTATCTCAAAATCAACATCGAACCTCGATTGTCCCGTATTGCGGGTGTGGGTGAGGTCGATGTGAGGGGTGCCGACTACTCGTTGCGTATATGGCTCGACCCCGCCAAGATGTCGAAGTACTCGCTTATGCCCTCCGACATCTCGACGGTGCTTGCCGAGCAGAACCTGGAGGCCCCCACGGGTACGCTGGGTGCCGACTCTCGCAACACGTTCCGTTATACGCTCAAATACCGCGGTCGCTACGACAAGGAGGAGGACTATGCAAATATGGTCATCCGTGCAGAGAGTGATGGTACGGTGCTGAGATTGAAGGATGTGGCAGAGGTGGAGCTGGGCTCTATGAGCTACGACTACCTCGGTAAGGTGAACGGCCACCCCGGTACTACGCTGATGATTTCGCAGACCTCGGGCTCCAATGCAAATGAGATTATTGAGGCCATCGACAAGGAGATTGACGAGATTCGCAAGTCGCTGCCCAAGGGTATGGAGATTGTGGATCTTATGAGTACCAAGGACTTCCTGGATGCCTCGATTGCGAGCGTTATCGAGACCCTCATTTTGGCAATCATCCTGGTGGTTTTGGTGGTCTATATCTTCCTCCAGAGCTTCCGCTCGACCCTTATTCCCTCGATTGCGATTATCGTGTCGCTGGTGGGTACCTTTGCATTCTTGCAGGTGGCGGGCTTCAGCCTTAATATGATTACCCTCTTTGCTCTCGTGCTTGTGATTGGTACGGTGGTGGATAACGCCATTGTGGTGGTGGAGGCCGTGCAGGCTAAGTTCGATGCAGGCTACCTCTCGCCCTATAAGGCTACGGTGGACGCTATGGAGGGTATCTCCAAGGCTCTGATTGCAACCACCTTCGTCTTTATGGCAGTGTTTATCCCTGTCTGCTTTATGGGCGGTACGACGGGTACTTTCTACACCCAGTTTGGTCTGACGATGGCTGTGGCTGTGGGTATCTCGCTGCTCAACTCCATAACCCTCTCGCCTGCGCTGTGCGCCATTTTGATGAAACCCCACGTGCCAGACGAGAATGGCAAGCTCAGCTTCTCGGCTCGCTTCCACGTCGCTTTCGACGCAGGTTTCAAGGGCCTTGTGCGCCGCTATAAGAAGGGTGTGAAGTTTATGCTCAAACAGCGCTTGCTTACCGTAATCCTTGTGATTATTGCTTGCGGTGGCCTCTTCTATATGCTGGAGAATACCAAGACGGGTCTTGTGCCCAAGGAGGATATGGGCTCGATTAACATCGACGTGCAGACCCCTCCCGGAACCAACCTGGGCGAAACCGTATTGGTAATGGAGCAGATTGCCGAGCGACTCAATATGGTGCCCCAGGTGGAGACCTACTCCTACACCACCGGCTACGGTATGATGTCGGGTGCGGGCTCCTCGTGCGGTATGTTCACCGTGAAACTGAAGGATTGGGATTTGCGCAAGGGCGAGGGTGACGATATCAACTCCGTTATGGAGAATATTTACGACCTCACCTCGGATATCACCTCGGCGAAGATTATGGTCTTTACCCGTGGTATGATTCCCGGCTATGGCGCCAGCGGTGGTTTCGAGATTTATGTTCAGGACCAGAAGGGTGGTACCATCGAGAACCTCAAGATGGTGACCGATGATGTTATTGCTGGTCTTAATGAGAGGCCCGAGGTTGCACGTGCATCAACCTCGTTCGACACCAAGTATCCCCAGTATCTGCTGGAGGTGGATGCTGCCAAGTGTAAACGTAATGGTGTGGCCCCCTCGAGTGTGTTGAGCGTCATTTCGGGCTATGTGGGCGGTAGCTACGCTTCTAATATGAACCGTTTCTCGAAACTCTACCGAGTGATGATTCAGGCCAACCCCGAGAGCCGATTGTCGGTGGATGCGCTGGAGAATATGTTTGTGCGCAACTCGAAGGGCGAGATGTCGCCCATCTCGCAGTATGTGTCGCTCACAAGGGTCTATGGCCCCCAGTCCATCTCCCGTTTCAACCTCTTCTCGGCCATCTCTGTGAATGGTCAGGCGGCCAACGGTTACTCGTCGGGCGAGGCCATCCAGGCAGTGAGGGAGGTTATGGAGGAGCGTCTGCCCGCAGGCTACGGCTATGAGTTTGGCGGTATGTCGAGGGAGGAGGCTGCTTCGGGTAGCTCCACAGCGATAATCTTTGTTATCTGCGTTGTCTTCATCTACCTCATTCTGTGTGCTCTGTATGAGAGCCTTTTCATACCTATTGTGATTATTCTCTCGGTGCCCTTCGGTTTGGCGGGTAGCTTCCTGTTTGCCAATATGTTCGGCCTGGAGAACAACATCTATCTCCAGATTGGTCTGCTGATGCTGATTGGTCTGTTGGCCAAGACGGCCATTCTGCTCACCGAGTATGCTTCGGAGCGTCGCAAGGCGGGTGCCTCCATTGTGAGTGCCGCATTGTCGGCTGCCAAGGCTCGTTTGAGGGCAATTTTGATGACCTCGCTTACAATGGTGTTCGGTATGTTGCCTATGATGTTCGCTACGGGTGTGGGTGCCAATGGTAACATTTCGATTGGTGTGGGTACTGTAGGCGGTATGCTTATTGGTACCATTGCACTGCTCTTTATTGTTCCCACCCTCTTTGTGATATTCCAATTCATCGAGGAGAAGGTGAGCCCCAATAAGGGAAAACGCAACGAGATGTAGAAACAGCCGACGTACTTTTCAAAACAACTGATAACTATGAAGAGATACATTTTAATAATAGCTACGGCCCTGATATTGGGAGGTTGTTCGTTCTATACCCACTTCGAGAGGCCCAATGTGGCAAACCTCCACGAACTCTACGAGGCCGACACCACCTACACCCGCTTGGCCAACTACTCCTGGAGGGAGTTTTTCACAGACACTCTGCTCCAGAGCTATATTGAGCGAGGCTTGGAGTATAACATCGATATGCGCATTGCAAGCCTTAATATCGCCCAGGCCGAGGCGGCTCTGGAGGCAGCCAAGTTGGCCTTCCTCCCCTCGGTGAATGCCTCATTGCAGGGCACACTGTCAGGTGGCAACGGTGATGGTGCATCGTTCTCCTATAACCTCACTCCCACAGCCAGCTGGGAGGTGGATGCCTTTGGCCGCCTGTGGAACGCCAAACAGGGAGCAGAGGTGGCGCTGCGCCAGACCCACCTTGCCGAACAGGCAATCAAGAGTAAACTGATTGCTACTATTGCAAACAACTACTACACCCTGCTGATGCTCGATGAGCAGCTGAAGACCAGCCGCCACACCCTCACCACTTGGGAGGAGAACATCCGAACACTTACTGCTCTGAAACGTGCCGGTAAGGCCACCGAGGCGGCAGTGTTGCAGGCCAAAGCGAGCAAGTTTGGTGTGGAGGGCTCGGTGCTCACCCTCGAAAGGCAGATTGTGGAGCAGGAGGAGGCCCTTGCAACCCTTATGGGAGTGCTCCCCTTTGAGATTAAGCGTGGTACCCTCGCCGAGCAGACCTTCCCCGAGGAGTGGTCTATTGGCGTGCCCCTCGAGCTGGTATCGCTCCGCCCCGATGTGCTCCAGGCCGAGGCCAACCTTGCAACAAAGTTCTATGCCTACAATGAGGCTCGTTCGCACCTCTATCCCCAGATTACCCTCACAGGCTCGGCCGGTTGGGTGGATGCTGTGGGTGGTGCCATTGCCGACCCCGGCGAGTTTATCCTGAAACTTGTGGGTGGCATCGTGCAGCCCATCTTCGCACGTGGTGTCAATAAGGTGAGGGTTGAGGTTGCCTCGTCGCAGCACCAGGCTGCCTTGTTGCAGTATCGCCAGGCGCTGCTCAATGCGGGTGCCGAGGTAAATAGTGCGCTGAAGAGGTGGCAGACCTCCAAGGAGCGCTACGCTATCGACCTGAAACAGATTGTCACTCTGCGTGCCGCCGTGTGGAACACACAGCTGCTTATGAAATATGGCTCGGCCAGTTACCTCGAGGTGCTCACCGCACAGCAGAACCTGCTCAATGCCGAGCTTGCACAGTCCTCCGACCGCTACTCGGAGATTCAGGGTATCATCCAGCTCTACTACGCACTTGGTGGCGGTGTGGAATTGTAGGTGTAATACCTATTTATGTATTAAGGGCAACAGAGAACTCTCTGTTGCCCTTATTATTTATCAGCAAATCCCCAATTAGGGAACAAGAATCTTCAACCTCTTGTCCTCGATGGTGAAAGTTGCGGGGGTGGTGCCGAGTGCCTCGCCATCAATCTCCACCTCCCTCACCTCGTCGGAGAGAAACTCCACGGTGCGTCCCTTGTAGTTGTGTACCCTCTTCACGCTGTAAATCTTGCCGTCGAAGAGGCGACCCACAACGGTCAGGATGCGTGGCACCGACATTGTCTCAATGACGGTCACATCCAGCAGCCCATCGTCGGCCACCGAGTTGGGCAACTGCCACATACCGCTGCCATTAAACTGACCAATGCCCACCGAAGTGCTCATAATCAGCCCTTTGGCCTCGTTTATGCCATCGACCCTCACACACATCCTACACGAGCGGTACGAAAGAACCGACTTGGCCAGCTGACTCATATAGGCCATCTTGCCATTCTTGCCCTTATCCTTCATCTGGCACACCTTCAGGTTTACGGCAGCGTCCAGACCAGCACCACTGATATTTACACAATAGCGGCTCTCGGGCTCACCCTTGCGGTTGATGTAGGTGCACTTGGCAACATCCTGTACAAACTCCTTGCCCGTGGCAACCACCTCCACAGCCTTCTCATACTCCCTCGGAATACCGTAGCTGCGAATCCAATCGTTGCCCGTGCCCACAGGAATCACTCCCAGCCTGATATCGGTTGAGGGTACCTCCGTTTGGAGCAGTATGCCGTTGGCTACCTCGTGTACGGTGCCGTCGCCACCAATAGCAATAAGGTTGCGGTAACCATCCTCCACAATACCCCTCTTGGCGAGCTCTATGGCGTGGAATCTGTGCCCCGTAAAGACGGTGTCGAAGTCGATACCCTGTCCGTAGAGCATACGGGCTATGTGTTCCCAATCACGGCCGCATCGTCCGCTGCCCGATAGCAGATTGACTATGGCGAGCCACCTTTTGTTTTTACTCATTCTCTCTTCAATTATTCGAGTTTTTCATCTCCACATATAGCCCCGCCCAATGTTGGTAGGGCAGGGCCATATGGGATAATGCGGGTCAGCTGTCCGACCCTTCATTTGTAGGGCTCTACTACTTCTCGGGAGCGTGCTCGAGGGTGTAGCAGAGGTAGTTGTAGAACTTCTCCACCGAGGCGATATTAACCTTCTCGTCTGGCGAGTGGGGGTAGCAGATGGTGGGGCCAAACGAAATCATATCCATCTTGGGATAAACGCCACCAATGATGCCACACTCCAGACCTGCGTGAATGGCGGTCACTGCGGGCTCCTTGCCGTAGAGAGCCTTGTAACCCTCCTGCATAGTCTTCAGGATGGGCGACTCGGGATTGGGGTTCCAACCATCGTACGAGCCGCTCAGCTTCACAGTAGCACCTGCCATCTCGCATACGGTCTTCATCTGCTGTGCCAACTCCTCTTTCTCGCTGCGTACCGAGCTGCGGAGCAGACACATAATGGTGAATTTGCCACGCTCCGATACGACCCTTGCAAGGTTAGTGGAGGTCTGTACGAGGCCGGGCATAGTGGTGCTCATCTTGGCGATACCGTTGGGCAGACCAACTACTGCGTCGATGAGGTCCTGGGTGTCGAAGATGTCGATGCACTTCGAGGGGCACTTAACGGGCACAGCCTTGAACGAAATGCTGTCCTCAATACCCTTATACTCTGCCTGATAGAGTTTCTCGTAGCGTTTAACGGCTGCAAGGAACTTCTTCTCATACTGTTTCAGCACAGCCACGGTTGCAAATGCCTCCCTGGGGATGGCGTTCCTCAGGCTGCCGCCGTCAATGTCGCACAGCAGGATGCCGAACTTATCCATAAAGGTCTTGAGGAAGCGGCAGAGGAGTTTGTTGGAATTGGCCCTCTGGAGGATAATCTCCATACCCGAGTGACCACCTTTCAGACCCTTCAGCTCCAGGCGGTAGGCGCTGAAATCGCTCTTGAGGATACGGCCGGTGCCGTAGCGCAGAGTGGCGTTGAAGTCCATACCACCGGCGCAACCAACATACAACTCACCCTCGGTCTCCGAGTCGAGGTTGAGTAGAATGTCGCCCTTCAACATACCGGGTTTCAGACCAAAGGCACCATCCATACCGGTCTCCTCGGTTGCGGTGAAGAGAGCCTCAATGGGGCCGTGTTTGATATCTTTCGACTCCAGAACAGCCATCATAGCGGCCAGACCGATACCGTTGTCGGCACCCAGAGTGGTACCATCGGCAGTCACCCACTCACCGTCGATGTAGGCCTCAATAGCGTCGGTGTCGAAGTTGAACTCTTTGTCGGAGTTCTTCTGGGGCACCATATCCACGTGAGCCTGAATAACGATGGTTCTGCGGTTCTCCATACCGGGGGTTGCGGGCTTCCTAACGAGGATGTTGAGAGCCTCATCCACGGTGTACTCCAGACCCAGGCCCTTCACAAACTCGATGATGTAGTTGCGAGCGGCCTCCTCGTTGTGCGAGGGACGGGGGCATTTGGTCAGACCCTCAAAATTTTTCCACACTGCTGCGGGAGCAAGTTTCGACAGATTTTTGTCCATAGTGTTGTTCTATTTTAGTATTAGTGTTTGTGTTTATATCGTGCAAATCAAATGCTTGCGGTTATTCGGCTTTGGTGTTCGCCTCGACCTCCTCTGGCTCCTTGCCCTCGAAGGCGCTCACAATGCGACCCACGAGCGAGTGGCGAATGATGTCCTTGTTGTCGAACTCCACAACTCCTATGCCGTCAATCCCTCGGAGCAGCTCCACAGCACGACCCAGGCCCGAGTCACTCTTGCGGGGAAGGTCAATCTGTGTGAGGTCGCCCGTAACGATAAACTTGGCATTGCGGCCCATACGGGTGAGGAACATCTTTATCTGGGGCAGGGTGGTGTTCTGCGCCTCGTCCAAAATTACAAAGGCGTTGTCGAGAGTGCGTCCCCTCATATAGGCCAGCGGTGCAATCTGCACCACACCCTCCTCCATAAATTTCTGCAACTTGGCGGGCGGAATCATATCGTTCAGCGCATCGTAGAGTGGTTGCAGATAGGGGTCGAGTTTCTCCTTCAGGTCGCCCGGTAGAAATCCGAGCCTCTCACCGGCCTCCACAGCGGGGCGGGTGAGGATGATGCGCTTCACCTCACGGTTTTTGAGCGCACCCACGGCGAGTGCTATGGCTGTGTAGGTCTTGCCGCTACCGGCAGGGCCCACAGCAAACAGCAGGTCGCTGCGTTTATACTCCTCAACGAGTCGTTGTTGGTTTTTAGTACGTGCCTTGACGATTAATCCGTTGTTGCCATAGACAATCACGTCGGCACTCTCGGGCTCGCCCTCCGAGTGGGGGAGTCCTCCCTGGAAAATCTGGTTTACTACGCTCACGGAGATATGGCCATACTTGTTGAAGTACAGCTCCAGAGCCTCCAACCTCTCCTCCAGGCGCTCAATCTCGCTGTCGGCACCGATGGCTTTGATGCTTGTGCCTCGGGCTACGAGTTTGAGTTTAGGAAAAAGGTCGCAAATCCTGTTGAAATTAGAATTTGCGACCCCATAGAAGTCGAGAAGCCCAATACCATCAATGGAAAGGTTCTTCTCTGCCATTAAAATTCTATCGTCACAGAATGTGGATTAGAACATAACACCCAGCGAAACGTACCAAGTGTTGGTCTCCTGGTTTACGTTGTCGAAGTTGAAGAGGTCGCCAAGTTTCTTGGGCTCGCAACCCTCTTTCCAGCCACCCAGGTAGCGGAAATCAACCATCAGGAAGTTGAAGAGGTCGATACCGGCACCTGCAGCCCAGGTGTACGATACATCCTGCCAGTCGATACCTGCGGTATTGGCATTCTCACCGGTGATAGCGGCGTTCGAGTTGAACTTCACAACGGGACCTGCCTGAACACGTGCGTTGAACAGACCGAGGTCCATACCGATACCTGCGAGAACGGGGAGGGAGAGCTCGTTCATTGCTACATCCTTAATCTCAACTTTACCTGTCTGGGGGTTCTTCAGATCACCCTTCTGCCAGTTGTACATAACCTCGGGCTGGAGGTGAATCGAGAAGATGGAGATGGGTACATTCAGGCGGAACATAAGACCTGCGTTGTAGCCCATAGCGCCGTCAAATACACCCTGGATGCTCTCGCCATCCATCTGCACATCGTTTGCGGTCGAGGTCAAACCTGCCTTGGCACCGAACCAGAACCATTTGTGGCTCTGAGCATTTGCGGTCGAAACTGCCATCAGACAGATAGCGGCCATTACTAAAATTTTCTTCATAACTGCTTATTGTGTTTGGTTAATAAATTGTTGATTTTCTGCTGTTTAGAATACGACACCCAGGCTGATATTCCAACTTGTTCGGTTGGTGTCGATGCTGCCTTTAAGGTCGTCGGTATTGACCTTGCCACCATTGAAATTGCCGTTGTAGCGAACCTCGGCGATAAACGAGAGGACTTTTACGCCCAAACCGGCGGTCCAACTCATAACGGGCTCCTTATATGCGGCAATGAAATCATCCTTAACCAGGTCGCCAAAACCCTTCTCGCTTGCGATGGCAAACACGGGGCCGGCATTAACCCTCACACTTGCGAGGCTGCCCAGGCCAATCTCTGCGCCCAAGAGGATGGGAAGGTCGATGTAGCGGTGGGTCTCCACCTCCTCTTTCTCACCCATGAAGTCGTCAATCGAGGGGAGGTCGATGGTAGTGTTTGTGTACTGCAACTCGGGCTGAATGTAGAGGGGGAGTTTAGGGATATTGAGTCGTGCAAAGATGGTTCCGGTCCAACCGGTGCCCTCGGCGGTGATAGACTCTTTCAGTGCGTCACCGCTCATAGGCACCTGTTCGCTGGAGGAGATGATGCCGATGCGGCCACCCACGTTGAGGATACCGAGAATGTTGTTGTGGGCCTCAGCCGAGAGGCTGGTAGCCAGGATTGCAAGTGCAACGATAAAGATTTTTTTCATAATGATAAAAGCTAATAGGTTGTCAATACCTTAATAAATATAGACGCTTTACGCTACAAATATAACATATATTTTCAAAAATGGTGCAAAAAGATGAAATTTTCGCAAAGTTCCTTATCTTTGTGGTCCGAAATAATAGATAACGAGTTATGAGTTTAGTCGCAATAGTAGGCCGCCCCAATGTGGGTAAGAGCACATTTTTCAACCGTTTAGTGGGTATGCGTCAGGCAATTGTGGATTCCACAGCCGGCACTACCCGTGACCGCCATTATGGTAAAACCGACTGGAATGGCAGAGAGTTTTCGCTGATTGACACCGGTGGCTATTCGGTGGGTAGCGACGACGCCTTCGAGGAGGAAATTCGCAAACAGGTACACCTGGCCATAGACGAGGCCGACCTCATCCTCTTTATGGTGGAGGTTTCGACCGGCATCACCGACCTCGACCAGATGGTGGCCGACGTGCTTCGCCGTAGCAAGAAGCCCTCGCTGCTGGTAGTCAATAAGGTTGATAACTACGAACTTATCTATGGCTCCAACGAGTTTTACGCCCTGGGCCTTGGCGACCCCTATTGCATCAGCTCTATGAGCGGTAGTGGTACGGGCGACCTGATGGATAAAATTGTGGAGATGCTGCCCGAGGATAAGCCCGAGGTGGAGGAGGAACTCCCCCGCATCACCATTGTGGGACGTCCCAATGTGGGTAAGTCGTCGCTTACCAACGCTCTGCTCGGCACCGAGAGGAATATTGTGACCAACATTGCGGGTACCACTCGTGATAGTATCAACACTCGCTACAACAAGTTCGGCCTGGACTTCTATCTAGTCGATACGGCAGGTCTGCGCAAGAAGGGTAAGGTTACGGAAGACCTTGAATTCTACTCGGTTATGCGCTCCATTAGGGCCATAGAGAACTCCGACGTATGTGTGCTTATGCTCGACGCTCGTCAGGGTATCGAGTCGCAGGATATGAACATTTTTTCGCTCATCGTGCGCAACAAAAAAGGTTGTGTGATTGTGGTGAACAAGTGGGACCTTATCGAGAAGAGCAACAACACTATGAAAGAGTGGCGTGAGGCTCTCCAGAGCAAGCTCGCCCCCTTCAACGATGTGCCCATCATCTTCACCTCGGTGATTAACAAGCAGCGAATTATGGATGTACTCCAGACCGCAATTGGGGTATATGAGGCTCGCCGTCGCCGCATCTCCACCAGCGAGCTCAATGAGTTCCTGCTCCCCATTATCGAGGAGACACCTCCCCCAATGACCAAGGGTAAATATATCCGCATCAAGTATGTGACCCAACTCCCTTCGCCCACACCTTCGTTCGCATTTTTTGTGAACCTTCCCCAGTATATTCGTGACCACTATCGTCGCTTCCTGGAGAACAAGATGCGTGAGCATTGGGATTTTTGCGGAGTGCCTATGCAGATATTTTTCCGCCAGAAATAGGGCGAGCGCATCTTGCGGGTGAATTTTGCACCGCACAGCGATAGGCGAGTCCGCAGTTTACTCGAAGTAAACTGCGGACTCGCCTTTTAAGCATTCAGCTTTTCGGTCTAACGTCCAACGTCTAACGTCTATAGTCTATAGTCGCGGGGTCGGCAATTTAGTTGCCGAGCCCGAAAACTTTTTAGGGTGTATAGGGTATATAGGGGAAGTTAGGGAAGTTAGGGAAGTTAGGGATGCTCTCCTATTACTCCTATTACTCCTATTACTCCTATTACTCCCTAACGTCCTTAATGTCCCTACACACCATCTAAGTAAGTGGTGGTCGTAGGTCGGAGGTGTTTAGGGAAAGTTGTTTTTGTTTGGTGGCAAGTCGATTTTTTGTTACCTTTGTGATAGCATAATATAAGCGAAAAATGCACCCCAAAGTCCGAACATATTCGATGCCCGTAGCGATGGTCGCAGGTGCCCTTTTGCACACCTCCGTCGGACGGCTCGATGTGCTTTCTCCCTACCTTATTGCGGCGATGCTCTTTGTCACTTTTACGAGGGTGAAAGCAGCTGAACTAAAGCTTGAGCGAATACACCTTGGTCAGATTGGTATTCAGCTTGTTGGTAGCCTTATGCTCTATCTTTTGTTGAGGTGGTGCGGAGTGAACGAAATCATCTGTCAGGGCGCCCTGATTTGTGTCTTTATCCCCACTGCTATGGCCTCGGTTGTGGTGGGTGGAATGTTGGGTGCAAATGTCACCACGATGACCACTTTCACGCTGCTCTCCAATATGAGTGTAGCGGTGGTGGCGCCTGTGGTTTTCTCCTTTGTCGGCACCCACACGGAGCTCCCGTTTTTAACCTCCTTTTGGCTTGTTTTCCGCCGCCTTTTGATGCTCGTCGTGTTGCCCTTTGTGGCGGCCCAACTGCTGGGTAAAATCTCGCCCAAGGCCTTCGATTATGTCCGAGAGCATCAATCGTGGTCGTTCTATTTGTGGCTCGCTTCGCTCACCATCCTGATGGGCTCCACCACCACCTTCATACTCGCCCAACCTCGTGAGTATGTGGGTATGGAGGTTGCAATGGCTCTCATTGCGGGGGTGCTGTGTGTGGGTCAGTTTGCGCTCGGCAGATGGTGGGGCAAAAGGTGTGGCGACAAGGTTGCGGGCGGCCAGTCGGTGGGGCAGAAGAATACACTGCTTGCCATACTGCTGGCACAGAGCTACCTACACCCACTTTCGTCGGTTGCCCCTGCCGCCTACATTGTCTGGCAGAACATCATCAACAGCATACAGCTATCTCGCAAAAAATAGAGAGCAACCTTAAAATAGTTGCTCTCTATTTTTTACTCCGCTTCTACATTCTCCTGTTCGGGAGGGGGGCAACCGTACATACCCGAAGGCTCCGGCTCGCAGGCTATGAGGGTTGCGATGCTCGCAAAGCCCAGCGCCCAAATCAGCCCTCGTGCAATACGTTTTTTCATAGGACTATTCGGTTTTCTTGTTGAGTTTGAGGGTTACATCGTGGGTTGCGGTGCCGGAGTACCAACCGTATTCGCCGGGCTCCTTGTAGTCATCGCTATTGGTGGTGAGCACAACGGATGCAGAGTCAAACTTACCATTCGCATCGCCATCCACGTCGTCGGCCACAATGGTGTGTTTGTCGCTCGGGAAGGAGTTGATATTAAGCACCACCTTGCCACTTGCATCGGTTGTGCCTACGGCAAGGGTGTCGGTTACGGTATCGTAGGTTGCCATTCCTGTCTCGCTGTCCCAATATTGGTGCTCAACTTTTTCGATGGCGCTCACTCGGATACCTTCAATCGGTGTGTCATTCTCACTATCAACAACATCCACATCGAAAACATAGTCGGCACTGGGACAGCCATACATACAGACCTGACCGCCGCCGCCAATCTCGTCGATTACCTCACACGATGCGGCTACGGTTGTAAAGCCCAACACGCCGAGAATCCATCTGATAAATTTGCAATTCATAAGTCGTATTATTTTTAGGGGTTATTTCTCTTTCTCTTCAAGGAAGAATTCGTAGGCCACATAGGCCGAGCCGGCATACCAATCGCCGTCATCACCCTTGTAGTCCTCGGGGAGGATGGTGTGCTCTCTCACCTCGGAGGCAAATTCTCCCTCGTGGGCGGTGCCGTCGATGTCATCCACGCCAATTTTTATATCCTTCATCTCTGCCCATCCTGTCCAAGAGTAGATGAGTGAACACTCTCCGTGCCTGTTGGTCATACCGAGGGCTACGGTGTCGGTTCCATTCTCCACAACGCTGACTTTCAGGCCCATAATAGCTTTGCTGCCGTCACGATTGTAGGCCGTAACGTACACCTTGTAGTCGGCGTGGGGGCAGCCATATTCGGCCGTTAAACAGGCAGTGGTGAGTCCTCCAAAGCCGAGAAGTGCCATCAGGCATTTAACTATTCTACTCTTCATAATGTGTAGATTAAAATGTGTTACACTTACTATATAGATGCACGAGCACCCCAAAACGTTGCACGCTCCACGCATTTTTTTTGATTTTTCGCAAAAAAAACACAAAAAAATGCGCCCAACTATAAAAAGTTGAGCGCAAGTTAGCATTTTTTTTGATTTTTCGCAAGTTCCCTTACTCGGCTTTGGGCAGTGCGGCGAGTGCGGCGTCGATGCGGCAGAGGCTCTCCTCCTTGCCCAACACCTCGCACATATCGTACATACCGAAGCCTTTGGGCTCGCCAACGATGCAGAGCCTCCAAGCATTCATAATGAGGCCCATACCAATCTGGTTGTCGGCAATCCAGCCGCCCACAACCCTCTCCATCTCGGCGGTGGTGAACTCCTCAATACCTGCCAAGATACTCCTCAGTTCGCCAATGATGCGGGGTGCATCGGTCTTCCAATACTTCTTGGTAGCCTTCTCATCGTAGGCTGCGGGAGCCTCGAAGAGGAATGACGAGAGGCCCCAGAACTCCTCGGGGAAGGTGGCCCTCATCTTAATCTGCGAAGCAATCTTTACGACTTTCTCCCTCGAGAGTTCTATGCCACGCTCCTTGAGCTGTGCCTCGTAGATGTCGGCAACCTCCTCGTCGCAGCGGGTGTGCATATACTGTGCGTTGAACCAGTGTGCCTTATCGGGGCTGAACCTTGCGCCCGACTTGCCGACCCTCTCCAACGAGAAAGCCTCAATCAGCTCCTCCATAGAGAAAATCTCCTGCTCGGTGCCGGGGTTCCAGCCCAGCAGAGCCAGCATATTGATGAATGCCTCGGGGAAATATCCGTCCTCACGGTAGCCCCTGGAAACCTCGCCCGAAGGAGCAACAAACTTCAGGGGGAAGACGGGGAAGCCCAGCTTGTCGCCATCCCTCTTGCTCAACTTACCCTGGCCGGTGGGTTTCAGCAGCAGGGGAAGGTGGGCAAACTCGGGGCGGGTATCCTCCCAACCGAATGCTCGGTAGAGCAGGTAGTGCAAGGGGAGCGAAGGCAACCACTCCTCGCCACGGATAACGTGCGAAATCTCCATCAGGTGGTCATCCACGATGTTTGCAAGGTGGTAGGTGGGAAGTGCGTCAGCCGACTTGTACAGCACCTTGTCGTCGAGGGTGGAGGTGTTCATCTCCACGTGGCCACGGATGAGGTCGTCCATCTCCACAACCTCGTTCTCGGGCATCTTGAAGCGGATAACCCACTGGTCGCCACGAGCCTTGCGCTCCTCAACCTCCTCGGCCGACAGACGCAACGAGGTGGCGAGCTTCTCCCTCACGGAGTAGTTGTAGCAGAAGGCGTCGCCCTTGGCCTCCATATCGGCACGCAGAGCGTTGAGCTCCTCGGGGGAGTCGAAGGCGTAGTAGGCGTGGCCACTCTCAACGAGTTGCAGAGCATACTTAAGGTAAATCTCTTTCCTCTCGCTCTGGCGGTAGGGGGCGTGGGGGCCTCCCTCGCGGACACCCTCGTCAATCTTGATGCCGCACCACTCGAGCGACTCCATAATATACTCCTCGGCGCCGGGAACGTAGCGGGTGGAGTCGGTATCCTCAATGCGGAGGATGAAATCGCCGCCCCTCTGGCGGGCAAAGAGGTAGTTGTAGAGGGCGGTGCGAACGCCGCCAATGTGAAGCGCACCGGTGGGGGAGGGTGCGAAACGAACTCTTACTTTTCTATCCATATAATTTTGAATTTTGAATTTTGCATTTTGAATTACACGTTGAACAAGAAGTGCATAATGTCGCCATCCTGCACCACATACTCCTTGCCCTCAACGCCGATTTTGCCCGCCTCTCGACAAGCCTTCTCGCTGCCCAGAGCTACATAGTCGTCGTACTTGATAACCTCTGCACGGATGAAACCACGCTCAAAGTCAGTGTGGATGACACCTGCAGCCTGGGGAGCCTTGTAGCCCTTGGTGTAGGTCCAGGCCCTCGACTCGTCGGCACCGGTGGTGAAGAAGGTTTCCAGACCGAGGAGGCGGTATGCGGCCTTGATAAGACGGCTTACGCCCGACTCGGCGATGCCCAACTCCTCCAGGAAAATCTGGCGCTCCTCGTAGCTCTCCAGCTCGGCAATATCGGCCTCGGCAGCTGCTGCCACTATCAACAGCTCGGCATTCTCCTCACGGATAGCCTCCCTCACGGCCTCCACGTGGGCATTGCCGCTCGAGATGCTTGCCTCATCGACGTTGCAGACATAGAGCACGGGTTTGTTGGTGAGCAGACATAGCTCTGCTACCCACTTGGCGTCCTCCTTGTTGTCAATCTCCACCGAGCGGGCTGCCTTACCCTGCTCCATTGCCTCCTTGTAGCGACACAGAATGTCGTATTGACGCTTGGCTACCTTGTCGCCCGCGGCGGCCTGCTTCTGGGTTTTGCCGATGCGGCTCTCCACAGTTTCGAGGTCTTTGAGGATGAGCTCGGTGTCGATAATCTCCTTGTCCCTCACAGGGTTTACGGAGCCATCGACGTGAGTGATATTGGCGTTCTCGAAACACCTGAGCACGTGGATGATGGCGTCGGTGTTGCGAATGTTGGCCAGGAACTTGTTGCCCAGACCCTCACCTTTGGAGGCGCCCTTCACGAGGCCGGCGATATCGACAATCTCGATGGTGGTGGGTACCACACGCTTGGGGTTGTCAATCTCGGCCAGCTTTATGAGCCTCTCGTCGGGTACGGTGATTACGCCCACATTGGGGTCGATGGTGCAGAAAGGGAAGTTGGCTGCCTGTGCCTTTGCGTTGGACAAGCAGTTGAAAAGGGTACTCTTGCCCACGTTGGGCAGACCCACTATGCCGCATTGTAATGCCATAAAAAAGTCGGTTTTTCTTTAGTTGTCCGCAAAGATAGCGATAAATTTGCTTTCTAAAATGAAAATTCGTATTTTTGAGGGATATAATCACGAAATAAATCAACTGCAACTATGAAACATACTCTCAAAACACTCGAACTGCTGGAGGAGCATATCGACCTTCTGGCCGAAAACGGAATCTATGAAATTGAGCGTGACCTGCTTTTGGAGCGCCTGCGTGGCCTCTATGCCTCGGTCGTTGCCCTGGAGGCAAAGGCGGAGGAGGAGAGGGTGCTCGATGCCCTGATGGGTCTTGGTGTGGTGGCGGAGGCCGCCGCCGAGGAGCCCGAACTTGAGGTGGAGCGCATCTATGCCGAGCCCGAGGAAGAGCTTGCAACCCAGGATGTTGAGGAGCCTGCTGCCCCCGAGGAGCCCGAAGCAGAAGTTGAGCCCGAGGTAGAGGAGGAGATTGCACCCGAGGAACCCGAGGAGTCGGTTATTGAGCTTATCGAAGATATTGTCGAGGAGGTCGAGGAGTTTGCCAATGAGGAGGAACCCGAGATTGAGCCCGAAGAGGAGGTTGCACCCATTGGGGCTAATCGCTTTATCGGTGCTATCGAGGAGCCTACAGCCACCGATGAGCCCGAAGCAGAAGTAGTGCCCGAGCCCGAGGTAGAGGAGAAGATTGCACCCGAGGAGGAGACGGAGCCCGAGGTGATTCCCGTTCCCGAGCAGATTGACCACAAGGCAGCTCTCTCGCTCTACGACGACGAGAATGACGATGAGGAGCCCGAAGCAGAGGTAGCTCCCGAGGAGCCCGCAGCCCAGGAGGAACTCATTGAGGTTGAGGAGGAATTCGCCCCCGAGGAGTCTGAGGTTGAGCCCATTGAGGAGGTGGAGGAGCCCGCCGAGGAGTCCGCAATCCCCGTGGAGAAGGTTACTCTGGCCGAGTTGTTGGCAGCCGAGAACACCGTGGATGTTGCCACCGCCGCATCTTCGACTCTCTCGCTCCGTCAGAGCATCGGCATCAACGACAAATATATCCTTATGCGTGACCTCTTCGCCGGCGACGCCGACTACTACGAGAGCGCTATTTCGGTCCTCGACGAGTTCGACAACCTTGACGAGGCTATGCTCTATATCCACGACAACTTCCGCTGGAGCCCCAATAGCGAGGGCGCACGCCTTCTGATGGAGCTGCTGGCTTGTAAACTCATCTAACGACTATGGCAAAACTATATATCATCCCAACCCCCATTGGTAATCTGGAGGATATGACCTACCGTGCGGTGCGACTGCTCGGCGAGGTCGATATTGTGCTGGCCGAGGATACCCGCACCTCGCAGGTGCTCCTGAAGCATTACGGCATAGAGCGCAAACTCTACTCCCACCACAAGTTCAATGAGCACGCCACCGTGGAGTTTGTGGCCTCGAAGGTGGAGGAGGGACAGAGCGTGGCGCTCATCTCCGATGCGGGTACTCCCGGTATCTCCGACCCCGGATTTCTCTTGGTGCGTACCTGCCTTGAGAGGGGGCTGGAGGTGGAAACACTCCCGGGGGCTACGGCCTTTGTTCCCGCCCTGGTGCAGAGTGGTTTCCCCTGTGATAAGTTCTGCTTTGAGGGCTTTCTGCCCCAGAAGAAGGGGCGCAAGAAACGCTTGGCAGCGCTCGCCGAGGAGAGCCGTACAATGATTTTCTACGAATCGCCGTTTAGGGTGGTGAAGGCGCTGGGCGAGTTTGCCGAGGCTTTTGGTCCCGAGAGGCGTGTGAGCGTGTCGAGGGAGCTCTCCAAGAAGTTTGAACAGACAGTGAGGGGCACTGTGGCCGAGGTGAAAGCCCACTTCGAGGCCCATCCTCCCAAAGGCGAATTTGTGATGGTTGTGGAGGGTGCAGGAGGCCACCGTGCTGCCGACGAGAATGATGACGAATAAATTGCGACTACACGATTATGGAGAATAATATGAACGAAAATAGTAGGCCTACACCCCCCGAGTCGGAGGTGAAGCAGGAGAAAAAAACTATGTCGGGAGCCGAGATAGGTAACGTTTTTGTGAGGGCTTGGCACAACCTTCTCGACTTTATGAAGGGGCGTTTCGACCTCCACTCCGACAGCGCCTCGCAAGCGGTTGTGGTGGAGGAGATTCGCAGGGGTATCGACTTCCGTGGCACCAATCTTTGGGTATTGATGTTTGCGGTGTTTATCGCCTCGCTGGGTCTGAATGTAAACTCCACGGCGGTGATTATCGGTGCGATGTTGGTGTCGCCCCTTATGGGCCCCATTACGGGTATCGGCTTGTCGTTGGGTATCAATGATTTCGATATGCTGAAGATTGCTTGGCGCAACTTCTTGCTGATGGTTGTTGTGAGCCTTGTGACCAGCACACTCTACTTCTTCGTGTCGCCCATCTCCACTGCCCAGAGCGAACTGTTGGCCCGCACAAGCCCCACAACTTACGATGTGCTGATTGCCTTCTTTGGCGGACTGGCCGGTATGGTGGCACAGACTCGTAGGGACAAGGCTGTGACGGTGGTGTCGGGTGTGGCTATTGCTACGGCACTGATGCCCCCGTTGTGTACCGCAGGTTTCGGTATTGCTACGGGTAATCTCCAATATTTCCTCGGGGCACTCTACCTCTTCACCATCAACGCAGTGTTTATCGCTGTGGCCACCTACCTTGTTGTGCTGCTGCTGCGCTATGAGAAGAAGACTATCCTCGACCCCGTGCAGCAGAAGAAGAACAATCGCTATGTGGCATTTGTGATTGTGTTGGTGGGAGTGCCCAGCCTGCTGTTTGGTGTAAATATTGTGCGCCGCACAACCTTCGAGGAGAATGTGGACCGCTATGTCAATAAGGTGTTCCAGTTCAACCGCACGATGATTGTGGACTACACCAAGGATTTCCATTACGATGGTAAGACCTCCCGTGTGGAGATTAGGCTTGTGGGCGACGCCCTGTCGGCCGATGTTATCGACAATGCACGTGCGCAGATGGCAGATTATGGCCTGGAGAATACCGAGCTTGTAGTGAAACAGGCAGAGAATGACGGTAGGCTTGATATTAGTAAGCTCCAGAAGAGCTATGCCGATATTATAGACGAGAAGAACAACCAGATTAGGGAGTTGCGCAGCAGGCTCTCGGCAGTGACAGCCATCGATACTCTCTCGGGTGCCGACATCTCCCGTGAGCTCGCTCTGGTGGAGGAGAATATCGCCTCGGTGTCGCTCTCGAAACATACGGCCTATGCCAACGGTACTCCCGAGAGCACTTCGGTGGTGGCCGTGGTGAGGCCCATCGACCGCACCAAGCCCATCGATGTGGAGAAGGTTCGTATGTGGCTCTCGGTGAGAACCAAAAATGGAAATGTAAAGGTTGTGTGTGAGGAGTAAAACGAACTTTGGCTATGGCAACAAAGAGTGAAATGAATGTGGCACAGAGGGTAGGGTATTACCTGCTCGTGGGTGTGGCCAAACTGATTGGCTACCTCCCCTACGGTGTGCTCTACTATGGTTTGGCCCCCTTCATCTACTTTGTACTCTACAAGGTTGTGGGCTATCGTGTGAAGGTTGTGAGGAAGAACCTCTCGGCCGCCTTCCCCGAGAAGAGTGCCGTGGAGCTCCGCACTATCGAGCGCAAATTCTACCACCAACTCTCCGAAAACTTTGTCGATGTGCTCGATATGTCGAGTATGTCGCCTGAGGAACTTAAGAGGCGTATGATGGTGGAGAATATGGAGCAGACCGACAGGGAGATTGGCACCAACAACTGGATTGCTGCCCTCGCTCACATTGGTGAGTGGGAGTATTTTTCGGTCTATTCCATCGACCATCCCTACCACAATATCGGCGTGTATCACCCCCTGAGCGGTAAGATTATGGACCGCTATATGCTCTATATTCGTCGTCGCTTCGGTATGGAGGTTGCCCCTATGAACGGCCTTGCAAGACCTGTGATGAAGAACCTCAAAAAGGGGGAACAGATGGCCTTGGGACTCATTGCCGACCAGAGGCCCAGATTTCGTGAGAGCGACCGTGTGTGGCGCACTTTCCTCAATCAGCCGACCCTCTTTTTCGACGGTATCGGTGGCTATGCCAAGAAGTTTGGTATGATGGTCTATACGCTCGAAATAGAGAAAGTTAAGCCCTCCCACTTCAGGTGTAACTTCATTCAGATATACGACGGCAAGGAGGATATTTCCGAACGAGAGATTATGGACCGCTATGCCGCCCAGGTGGAGCGAATGATTCGCCAAAGACCCGAGTTGTGGCTCTGGTCGCACGACCGCTGGAAACACAAACCACAAACCGACACACCCGCCACAGAATAGATGCTGACAACAAAAGTAGTCATACTCAATTGGAATGGTGCCACACTCCTCGAGCGCTTCCTGCCTCGGGTGGTGGCCTCTGTACCCGAGTGGGCGAGGGTGGTGGTGGCCGACAATGGCTCCACCGACAACTCCCGGGAGGTGGTGGCCGCCGTGGAGGGCGTGGAGTGGCTGCCGCTGGGCGAGAACTATGGCTTTGCGGGTGGCTACAATAGGGCACTGCGAGATATGGAGGGCGACTGCTTTGTGTTGCTCAATAGCGATGTGGAGCCTGACGATGGGTGGTTGGAGCCCCTTGTGGAGAGGTTGGAGAGTAACCCTCGTGTGGCCGCCGTGCAGCCCAAAATTAGGGCCTACAATGACCCCCAAATGTTTGAGTATGCGGGTGCTGCGGGAGGTTATATCGACCTCTATGGCTATCCCTTCTGCCGAGGGAGAATTATGGGCACTGTGGAGCGTGACGAGGGGCAGTATGATGATAGCCGCAAAGTCTTTTGGGCCAGCGGAGCCTGTATGGCTGTGAGGGCCGAGGCGTGGCGCAAAGCGGGTGGATTGGACGAGGATTTCTTTGCCCATATGGAGGAGATAGACCTCTGCTGGAGGTTGCAACTGATGGGATATGAGGTTGAGGCTGTGGGAGATAGTGTTGTTTACCATATTGGTGGTGGCACCCTGCCCAACAACTCGCCCCGCAAGATTTATCTCAACTTCCGCAACTCGCTCTCAATGATGCATAAATGCCTGCCAGATAGGGAGATGTGGAGGCTTAAACGTCGTCTGTGGATGGATCGCCTGTCTCAAATAGTCTATCTGCTGTCGGGCAAGTGGAGCTATGCCCGTGCCGTGGGGCAGGCCCACCGCGATTATAAGGCCCTGATGGGGGCGCTCAATGCCAAACGAAAACGGCTGTGGCAGGGTGTGGAGCCCTCCCGAGAGCCCGCTACCATCTACCGACGTTGGATTGTGTGGCAATACTTTGCGGGCCGCAAAAAACTCTCCCAACTCCCCGATGGAGGCGCTTGGGGCGATGAGTAGGGAAGTGGGTGAGAATAGCTCCCTAATTTGAATTTTGAATTTTGCATTTTGAATTTTGAATTATATTCGTATCTTTGCAACCGCTAATGTGATATTAGTCATTGAGCCATGGTGTAATGGTAACACTGCAGATTTTGGTTCTGTCATTCTGAGTTCGAGTCTCGGTGGCTCAACAACAACGAGAGGAGGTGAAAATCTCTTCTCGTTGTTTTTTTGTCCCCGACCGTTTGGGGTGGTTGCGGTCACTCCATATAAAGGCCCGCCCCCGACATTGAGTGTCGAGGGCGGGATTGTTATGTGTATTTCCGCTTAGAATATCGACTCCTTGGTTTCGGAGGTGAGGAGCTCCAGAGCCTTCAGACCCATCACTGAGTTGCCCTTGATATTCAGTCGGGGACTCCACACTGCCACCGAGTACTGAAGGGGGTAGATGGCCACAATACCGCCGCCCACGCCACTCTTACCGGGAAGGCCTACAAGGTAGCTGAACTCGCCCGCCTCGTCGTAGAATCCGCAGGTCTGCATAATGGCATTGATGCGCTTCACCTGAGACGAGGTGAGCTGTATGCCCGCATAGTCGAACTTGCGACGGTGGTTGGCAAAGGCGAGGAAGGCCAGCGACAACTCCCTGCAACTCATCTCCACCGAGCACATCAGGAAGTAGAACTTCAGTACACGCTCGATGTCGTTGTCGATGTTGCCGTTGTATTTCAGGAGGTTTACGATGGCGGCGTTGAGGAAGCCTGTCTCTCGCTCCGAGGCTGCCACCTCACAATTGTAGTCGATGGTGTCGTTGCCGGACACGGCTCGCACAAAGCGGAGGAAATCCTCCTCGGGATTTTTCAGCTCCGAGAGCAGAATATCGGCCATAACGATGGCGCCCGAGTTGAGGAATGGGTTGCGGGGCTTGCCCCTCTCGAGCTCCAGGTGGAGGAGTGAGTTGAAGGCTGTGCCCGAAGGCTCCTTGCCAATCCTTGTCCAGAGGTCGTCGCCCTTGATGGAGAGGCACATAGCCAGCGAGAATACCTTGCTGATACTCTGGATGGAGAACCTTGTGTCGGCCTTCTCTATGGCTGCTGTTTCGCCATAGATGGTGTGGATACACATTCCGAATTGGTCGGGATCGACCTTTGCCAACTCGGGGATGTAGGTGGCCTGCTGTCCCTCCTTTGCGTAGGGCTGTATGGTCTGGTAGATGTGCTCAATTATCTGCTGATACTCCATTTGTGTGACCGATTTATAGTTTGACTTTGTTGGGTAAAAAAAGCAGCCGTTGTGGGCTGCTGTTGGTGCGTTGGCCGAGTTGCCACCAGGGCTATCCCCGAAGCATTAATATTCGTCCTCGTTAAAGAGGAAGTCCTCCTTGCTGGGGTAGTCGGGCCATACATCCTCGATGCTATCGTAAATGTCGCCCTCGTCCTCAATCTCCTCAAGGTTCTCGATTACCTCCATAGGAAGGCCGCTACGAACTGCGTAGTCGATGAGCTCCTCTTTTGTTGCAGGCCAGGGTGCATCCTCCAATTTCGATGCCAATTCAAGTGTCCAATACATAGTAAAACTTTGAATTTTAGGTAGTTATGTTATTTTGTTTTAATTGCAGTCCGCAAAAATATAAAAAAAATCGATAACGCCAACAAAAAAACTACTTTCCCCACACTTTTTCTTCCACACCGAGCCTTGCGCAGCTCCAGCGGGAGAGCGAGTAGAGGAGGTCCGAAAGGCGGTTGATGTAGCACACAACCTCTTCACTCACACAGTGCTGCTCGGCGGCTGTGAGTATCCTTCTCTCGGCCCTGCGGCACACTGTGCGGCAGATGTGGCACTGCGACGACACCTTATGGCCACCGGGAATGGTGAAGCCCCTAAAGGGAGGGAGCTCCTCTGTGAGAGTGTCGATAGCACTCTCCACCCACGCCACATCCTTGGCCGAAATACGACCAATCTTACCCTCAAACTGCTCCGACAGAGCGAGTTCTGCCTCCACAGTCATCAATTTCACAGCCACCTCGTCGAGCATCTCGACCATCTCTCTCAGGCGCTCTTCCTCGGCTGCAAAGTCGGTGAGCAGGGCCACCTGTGCCCCCAATTCGTCCACGGTGCCATAAGCCTCCACTCTGGGGTCGTTCTTGGCCACACGCTCGCCACCAATCAGTGCGGTGGTTCCTTTGTCGCCTGTGCGGGTGTAAATATGTGCCATATTGTATCTGTTATTGTCTAAATGTCAATGTGTTGCTTTGGTAGGTCAGGGCGGCTGAAGAGGAGCGTGAAGCTCGGCTTCGAGGCGCTCATCGAGCGGTGTGCCCCAATGAGCTTCTTGCAAAGAGTGCGCCTTGTTGAGTGTCCCACGGGGGTTATTATGCACACGGCACCCTCTGTGGTGGCGACCCTCTCGGCCATAGCCCTTAGGGTGCGCTCCTCGCAGTTGATGGTTGCCACACCCAGCTCGCCCTCGCCCTGCACATTGTCAATGGTTGCCCCTCGGTAGCCCACAACGCTCACAAGATTTTGGAGCCTTCGGGCGGTGCGCCTTCCAACCCCTCGGGCCAAGAGAGCATCGTAGAACTTACGGCTCTCTCCCACAACCCTTCGTGGCATCATCGCCCCCCTCACAATCCGATAGAGGAAAGGGGAGTGGACGCCATATCCACAGCGGTGGCGGAGGTGTCGGGAGAGCCACATCGGAGCAGGGTGTTAGTCGTTGAGCATCACATCCTTGCTCTTGCGGAGCTGACCTGCAAGGCGGCCTGTGGAGAAGGCAATCTGGAGGTTGTAGCCACCCGTATTGGCGTCGATATCCATCAGCTCGCCTGCGAAGTATAAACCCTCCACCTTGCGTGACTGCATAGTGTGGGGGTCAATCTCGGCGAGGTCCACACCGCCGGCGGTGACAATAGCCTCCTCGAAGGGGCGGTAGTCGCTGATGGGGAGCACGAAGTGCTTTAGGGCATCCACCAGGCGGTCAATCTTGTCATCCTTCAGCTCGCCCACCGAGTGTTTTGCGTGGGCTCCGCAAGCCTTGGCCATAGGTACCACCAACTCTCGGGGCATAATCTTTCGCAGCAGCTCGCCCACTGTGATGGTTGAGGGCTGCTCGGCAATCTCTCGGAGTATTCTCTCACGCAGCTCGTCGTGGTCCATAGCGTGCTTGAGGTCCACAATAACCTCCACACGCTTCTCGTCGATGAGGGCATCCACCGCTTTGCGGCTCATACGGAGGATGATGGCACCCTCCACACCTCGCTTGGAGAACAACATCTCGCCAAACTCGCTCTGCACCTCCTCGCCATCGACCACGAGTTTGGCCTCCACATTTTTCAGCAGCAGACCTGCCATATAGGGGGCTTCCTCGTAGGAAGTTTCAAGGGGAACAAGCGAAGGACGGATGGGCGTGATGGTGTGACCAACATTGTGGGCCATACGGTAGCCGTCGCCCGTGGAACCCGTTGCGGGGTAGGAGGCACCACCCGTGGCCAGGATGACTGCGGGGGTATCCACTTTGCGCCTGAAACCTCTGTGGTTGCGATAGGTGATGCTGCGCACCTTGCCGGCGATGACGGTTATCTCCTCCACCTTTGCCTCGCACACAACATCCACACCCTCCTCACGGCACCAATCAACAAGTGCCTGGGCAATGTCCCACGCCTTGCCGCTCTTGGGGAATACACGTCCGCCACGCTCCGTTTCGAGCTTCACACCCTTGCGCTCCATAAAACGCATCAGAGCCTTGTTGTTCCACTGAGTGTAAGCATAGGTGAAGAAACCTGCGCCATTTTGCACTTTGGCCAGGAACTCCTCGTCGGTGCAGACATTGGTGAGGTTACAACGACCCTTACCGCTGATGCGCACCTTGCGACCGGTTTTCTCCATTTTCTCGAGCAGCAACACGCTGTTGCCGTTGATTGCGGCCGTACCTGCGGCCATAAGTCCTGCGGCTCCGCCGCCAATGACTACTACGTTATACTCCTTAATCTCCATAATTGCCACAAAAATACCGAGAAAATTTGAGAATTTTCAAATTAATGACTAATTTTGTTAAGATTGAATTCAAACCGTGTTGCAATGAGGCATTTATTCATCTTCTCGTTGCATTGTTTGTGACACATTCGCTTTTCGTAAATAACATTGTTGTAAATTGCTGAATATTAAAAATATATGAATAAATTATATATTGTATTTGTGGTGGCCTTTTATGCCCTCTGCGGCACCTCGTGCGAGGTGGGGTGGAGTAGGGCCGAGGAGGAACTCATAAATGGCGCACGACTCTCCCGAATGAGGGTTACGACGGTGGATAACAAGGCAGACTCACTGCTGTTGCGCTCACAGTGTAGCTCCCTGACGGCTCGTGAGGTGGCGTCGCCACTGTTTGGTCGCCTGGTTGCCTCGATGGTGGAGAGTGTCAATGACCCCGAAAATGGGGGAGTGGGCATTGCTGCTCCGCAGGTGGGTGTACTGCGACGAGTGGTTGTGGTTCAGCGATTTGACAAGGCCGGTACCCCCTTTGAGGTCTATGTTAATCCCACCATTGAGAGCTATGGCGAGGAGTGGACCGTGGGTAGCGAGGGGTGCCTCTCTGTGCCCGGAATGAGGGGCGAGGTGAGGCGTGCCACATCCATCACCCTCGGTTGGTGTGATCCCGTGGATTTCAAGCCGAGGAGGGAGGTCGTAGAGGGCTTCTCGGCAGTGATTTTCCAGCACGAAATCGACCACCTCAATGGGGTGCTCTATACCGACCGAGCCGATAGTGTAAACGAAGAATAAGGAGAGAAAACTATGGCAAAGAGTGAACGATTGGCGCTGGCTGTGAGCGCATTGGTGAAATTTATTGTAGGGGTGGCCGCTATTGCCGCTTTGTTGCTATGGCCTGCGGGCACCCTCCACTATGCGGGCGGATGGCGACTTATGGCTGTGCTCTTTGTGCCCGTATTGTTGATGGGTGTGGCGATGCTGATTTTCTCGCCCTCGCTGCTTGAGCGACGACTCAAATCCAAGGAACAGCGAGCCGAACAAGGAGTGCTCATTCGACTCTCGGGCCTTATGTTTGTGGTGGGATTTGTTGTGGCAGGCTTGGATTTCCGCTACGGCTGGAGCGTTGTGCCACAGTGGGTTATAATAACGGCAATGACTGTTTTTGTGCTCTCCTACCTGCTCTTTGCGGAGGTTGCCAGGGAGAATGAGTGGCTGTCGAGAGTTGTGGAGGTCGCCGAGGGACAGCAGGTTGTCAGTACGGGCCTCTATGGCATTGTGCGCCACCCTATGTACCTTGCCAGCCTAATGATGTTTCTGGCTATGCCTTTGGTGCTTGGCTCGTGGTGGGCTCTGCTCCCCTTTTGCTTCTATATACCTGTGATTGTGAGTCGTACCCTCGACGAGGAGAGCCTGCTACGCCGTGAGCTTGCCGGCTATGATGACTACTGCACCAAAGTCCGCTGGCGCATCATCCCCTTTGTGTGGTAGCGATATTTTTGCAGCCCCGTGCAACGTTTTTGAGCCCCAATGCGTCTATCAGGAAAGAAACCCACTAAATACTTACTAAGCAAATAATCTAAAACCCTACGATGTTATGAAGACCTTTGTTAATCTGTCGGTCGTGGCTCTGCTGTTTTTGGCCACGGCTTGCTCGGGAGGCAATCAAAAGAGACAACAAGAGGGTGTGAAACCCGAACTGCCTGCCGGTGCAGTCGAGATGAAATACCAGCGTCATCTCTATTGCGATGTGATGTTGCGAGACTCAATCCCTGCAAGAATGATTTTCGACACGGGTTGCACCAACCTGCTTCTGGACTCGACCTTCTACGCCGAGCAATTTGCCCAGAATGGCAATCTGCGCAGAGCTATGCTCAGTGGTGCAGGTGGCGGAATGGAGTTGGCAAATATAGATGTGAGCAAGTGGGCATACCGCATCGGCGAGGAGGTGATGATGGAGGATATGGCAACAGTTCTTAATCTGCGCAAAATCGTAGGTGGCGAGGCTGACGGAATGTTCGGGATGATGTTTATGAAGGGCAAGCGTGTGGAGATAAATTACGCAAATAGCTATATGCGTTTTCTCGCTGCCGAAGAGAAGATTGGCGAGGATTACACTCATATTCCTTTCTCGTGGGACGGACAGCGTATGGTGCTGCCGCTGGCTATTACAATGAGCGACGGCTATGTTTTCGAGGGTCGCTTCCTGGTGGATACGGGTATGCCCGGCACACTGTTGCTCAATAGTACAACAGCCAATCGTTTGGAGAGCGCAAAGTATCTTGCCGATGCCAAGAGTATCACTTATGACGTTGGTGGTGTTGGCGGTTCAAGCCAGGAGTATCAGTTTAAGATTCCGCAAATTGCCGTTGGAGGTCACGCCATCAAAGATGTGATGATATCTTGGTCGAGCAATAATAAGGGGGCATTGACAAGTGACAACTACGACGGCCTGGTAGGCAATGAACTCCTCGCCCGCTTTGATGTGATTTTCGATTTTGTGGGGAGTGCGGTGTATCTGCGTCCAAATAATAATTTCAATCAAACGGTGGTCAATTAATATAATTTTCTATGAAGAACCTTGCATATTGCATCCTCGCACTGTTGCTTGCAGGGTGTGTCACAACAAAGTCGGTAGATGCGCTGCTAACGGAGGTGTGGAACGATGACCAGCAACCTCGTCAGCAAATGGTGAAACTGACAAAGGCTGTTACGGTTGAGGGGCGCACAGATCTTATCGACTCGCTTATACTTGTAAACGATATCGTTGAGCGCAATGATGCAAAAAATATCAAGGTCGTGGAGAAGATTTTGAAGAATGGTTTACCTCAAGGATTGACAGAGGAGTCATATAAAACAATCTGGATTGTGATAGACCACGCCTCATTAGAAAAGCAGGAGCAATACCTGCCTCTTGTTGAGCAGATGGCAACAGAGGGTTATATCGGGCTTGATGAGTACGCTGTTTTATATGACCGTGTAGCAATGGGACAGAATCGCCCTCAACGATATGGCAGCCAGCTTGTGCAGTTTGGCAACGCCGATAATTTACAGCTATATGTGTGGCCAATAGAGAATGTGGAAGAATTAGACTCTTTACGCAATACCGTAGGTATGTCATCGTTTAATAAATACTTGAAACATATCGAGGAAACGATGGGCATAACCCCCGTGCATAATACAACTCTTACAATCGAGGCGTTAAATAAGATGCGAGGTAAGGAGTAATAACAATGGTGTAGATTAACTTTTCTACCCGAAAATTTGGAAAATTCGTGGGGGGGGTAAATTTGTAGCAGAAATATAAAACTTAACGACTATGAAACGATTATTTCTTTCGATGATGGTGCTTCTTCAAGGGGTGGCTGTGTGCTTGGGTCAAAATATCCCAGTATTACATAATGAGGAGGTAGAGAGCAGAAACGAGTATAGAGATGGCAACAACTATCAAAGGGATCTACTCCTATATGTAGATATGCTCAAGGCTACGCACCCATACTATGCCAATACCAAGCACTGTGCACAGCTCGACAAACAGACACGAAAACTTTATAAAGAGTGTAGCGGCATAGACAACGATATGGACTTTAAGGTATGTTTAGCTAAGCTTGCCGCATCACTCGGTGATGGTCATACCTCTGTGCCCTTTTGGATGACATTCAACAAGGTTTTCCCTGTTAGATTCGCCTTCAACAACAACTCCGCCATAGTGGATGTGAGCCACGAGGATAACAAGGAGATACTCGGAAAAGAGATTAAGAGGATCAACGGCAAGAGCGTAAAGCAGATTTTGCAGATGGCACGCCCGTTGGTAAGTGCCGACAACAATGCACAATTTGAGAATACGGTAAAGGAGTATTTGATGTTTGCTGATTTCTGGCCGCTACTCGGTTTAAGTAACGAGGTTATGCACCTCGACTTTACGGATGGCAGCAGTGCTGATATTACTGCTGTAGATATGCAAAACCTTAAAATTTCTCAGCGACAGCAGAATTGTAGTGGTAGAATTACATCAAAGCGTAATACGCTTTTCGATTATACGATATATGAGGAGGAGAGTATCTGCTACCTGCAATTCAACCAGTTTGCCGATAGATTAACCCACCCTCAATATACACAGCTCGCTCGATTCGATGAGTTTACTCGTGATATGATGGCCGAGATAAAGGCAAAGTGTATTAAGACCCTTGTTGTGGATCTACAATATAATAGCGGAGGAAATAGTCAGCTTGGCGATGTGCTGCTCTCGTGGCTATACCCCCACCAAGAGACAAGACAATATGATGTAGATGTGAGGGTATCGGAGTTGCTTTGCACCTTCTATCCTTACTACCGAAAGTTCACTGTTGGTGGTAAACCTCTTAAAATAGGTCAAATTTATGACTATATGGGATTCGACCATAGCAAGGATTATCAGACCGATTACAGCGCACCGCAAGACCCCGCAAAGCATATCTTTAACTACGACGGAGAGCAGATATTCGGCGGTAATGTGGTATTCATCCAAAGCAAGGATTCGTTTAGCAGCACAATACTTCTCCTTACAATTGCAAGAGATAATGGCATAGGTATTATCGTTGGTGAGCCTTCGGGTGGTAAGCCTTGTCACTATGGCGATGTGCTATATGCTCAACTCCCCAATACCAATACCTTG
>JAZQZI010000012.1:0-6856 GCA_045633985.1 Tidjanibacter sp.
TAGACGGTAGACGTAAAAACTGCATAGAACGAGATGAATGCAAGGCTTGCAACAAAAATGCCCCGGCATATTACTAAACGTAAATGCCGGGGCTGATTTTTGTTGTATAACGCAGCAGTCGCTCGTTATATGCAGTTTTTAGTAGGAGCGGGCAAAAAGCACACGACGCTGCGAAGGCTTGCCGCTAAATACGCAGACACCCTCCTCATCAACAGCATCGAAGGGGATGCAACGGATAGTTGCCTTGGTAGCCTCCTTGATGGCCACCTCGGTCTCGGTGGTGCCATCCCAGTGAGCCGAAATGAAGCCACCCTTCTTCTCCAGCACCTCCTGGAACTCCTCCCAGGTATCCACCTTGGTAATCATCGAGTTGCGGAACTGGAGAGCCTTCTCGAAGATGCTCTTCTGCATATCCTCGAGGGTGTTGGCTACGAGGGTGTCGAGGCCCTCAAGTGCCACATTCTCCTTCACGAGGGTGTCACGACGCATCATCTCCACAGTGCCGTTTGCGAGGTCGCGGGGACCCACAACAATCCTCACGGGCACACCCTTGAGCTCATACTCGGCAAACTTGAAGCCCGAGCGCACATTGTCCCTATTGTCAATCTTCACACTGATGCCCTTTGCACGCAGAGGCTCGGCAATCTTCTCGAGCTCGGCGGTCATCTTCTGCAGCTCCTCATCGCCCTTATAAATGGGAATCATAACCACCTGAATAGGGGCGAGCTTGGGAGGTAGCACAAGGCCGTTGTTGTCGGAATGGGCCATAATGAGGGCACCCATCAGGCGGGTCGAAACGCCCCACGAGGTTGCCCAAGCGTAGTCCATACCACCGTCACGGGTTGCAAACTGCACGTCGAAAGCCTTACCGAAGTTCTGGCCGAGGAAGTGGGAAGTACCGCTCTGGAGAGCCTTACCATCCTGCATAAGAGCCTCGATGGTGAAGGTGTCCACAGCACCCGCAAAGCGCTCGTTGGCGCTCTTGGTACCCATAATCACGGGCACACCCATCCAATTCTGAGCGAAGTCGGCATAGACACGAATCATCTTCTGTGCCTCCTCCACAGCCTCCTGGCGTGTCTCGTGGGCGGTGTGGCCCTCCTGCCAGAGGAACTCGGCGGTACGCAGGAAGAGGCGGGTGCGCATCTCCCAGCGAACAACGTTAGCCCACTGGTTGCAGAGGATGGGGAGGTCACGGTAGGAGTGGATCCAGTTCTTGTAGGTATTCCAGATGATAGTCTCGGAGGTGGGGCGCACGATGAGCTCCTCCTCGAGGCGTGCCTCGGGATCGACAACCACACCATTACCTTCGGGGTCGTTCATCAGGCGGTAGTGGGTAACCACTGCACACTCTTTGGCGAAGCCCTCCACGTGGTCGGCCTCACGGCTGAAGAAACTCTTGGGGATGAACAGGGGGAAGTAGGCGTTCTGGTGGCCGGTGGCCTTGAACATATCGTCGAGTGCACGCTGCATCTTCTCCCAAATTGCATAGCCGTAGGGTTTGATGACCATACAGCCCCTCACTGCCGAGTTCTCGGCCAGACCCGCTTTCACAACCAGGTCGTTGTACCACTGCGAGTAGTTCTCCTCACGTGGGGTAAGTTGTTTAAGTTCTTTTGCCATTGCTTTGTTATTTCGTTGTAATTATCTTCTTGAGTTCAAAAAAGTTGGTTTGTGCCGAGGAAATCTTCCACAAAATTATTAATTTTGCCGAAGAGTGGGCACAAGCCGCCACAAAGGTACACTTTTTTGCCGAAATTACCCCCTCCCGAAGGGACATCGACAAAGAAAAGCAAAAATTTTTGCTCCCCCGTGCAACGTTTTGCCCCCTTTTTGCGTCTATAATAGTAGAAGCACCAACTGATGTTTAACCTCACAAGGGAGGAACTATGATGAAAATGAGAAATATCCTTATGGCAAGCGCAGTGATGCTGGTGGCTATGGCCTCCACATCCTGTGGCGTAACTATCAATGTGGGCAGCGGACTCCACGCTTCCTATACAGACGACCTCTATGGAGTGCACGATGTGACAGCCATAGCCAAGGCCGAAGCCGAGCAGGAGGCAGCCGAGAAGGCCGCACGAGAACTCAACGAGAAACGCATTGCTGCGATGATTGCGGCAGCCAATGCCGAGTCCGACATCGACGACATCCTGGGCGACCTGGGTGCCTCGGAGGTGGTGGCAAGTGGTGGCAATGTGAGCATCTACAACAACATCTATGTGGATGACTACTCGAGTGCCTACGCACGCAGGTTGCAGGGTTTCAGCTCTATGACCTACCGACTCCCCTCGGCCTACTACGACTATCGCTACGGTGATGCCTACTTCCTCACCCTGGCCTACGACCCTGCATTCTACACAGTGATGGTTGTGGGCGACCAGGTGTGGGTGGAGCCCCGCTACATCACCAATATGTTTGGCAGCTGGAACAATCCATATTATTATAGCTACCGCTATGGCTACAATCCCTACTACTATGGATACAGCTACGGCTACTACGACTATTGGGGATGGAACTCGCCCTACTGGGCTTGCGACCCCTTCTACCACTACCACAGCCACCACTATTGGCACGGGCATCACAACCACCACTACCACGATGTGGCACACCGCCCCGGACATAACCACTCACGCCCCGGCTACCACAACCCCGGTCATCGTCCCGCAGGCCCCAGCGGTAGTCACGGCAAGCCCGGCGCACACAAACCCAATGTGGAGAGTCGTCCCAGCTATGGCACAGGTGGCGGTTCGGTGAGCTACCCCGGTGGCGGTCGCCCCAGCTACAACGACCGTCTGGGCGGAACCACCAATCGTGGCAACGACCGTGGCGCAACCCAGCTGACAACCGCCAACCCCACTCCTTCGAGAAATGACGGCACTGTAACACGCCCCGGTAGCAGCTCGGCACGTCCCGGCACCACAACCGCCATCCGTGGTGACAGAAATGGCAGCGGCACAACCGTTGTGGGCCGTGCAGAGGGTGGTATCAGCAGCAACAATAAGGTGGAATCCTCCATCAGCAAAGACCAGAAGATTTCCATCACCGGCACCACCCTGCGTGGCACCACCAGCAGCCGTGGCAACTCGCTCACAGGCACCAGCAACTCCTCGTCGAGAGGTTCGAGTTCCGCAACAAGGGGCACATCTCGTTCTTCGAGCAGCAGCACCAAGGCGTCGAGCAGCTCGGCCGCCAAAAAGGCTTCGAGCAACCTGAAGGCCAACACTGTAAACAGCAGCAGTAGCAAACGTGCGACTACCAGCAGCCCCTCTCGCAGCTCCTCGTCCAACCGTTCGAGCTCTTCGTCGAGCCGCTCGTCGAGCGTCAGCAGCCGCAGTAGTTTCAGTGGCAGCAGTAGCAGCTTCGGTGGTGGCAGTAGCTCCCGCAGTTCGTCGAGCAGCTCAAGTTCGAGAGGCTCCAGCCGCAGGTAACAGCCACGAGGCGACAATTTAGGAACAATCTTTGAAGGGGAGCCCATACTTCCCCTCATTAACAACAATAAAACCGGTAAAACTAAAAATGTCTGCTCTATGAGAAGATTTTTTTACATAGCAATGGCCGCATTATTAATTCCCACCTTGGCCACTGCACAGACAACCATCCTGGGTGGCGAGGTTATCAGCCCCGCCAATATGAGCCATATGGAGGCAGCCAAGTACTCCCAGGCAGAGTATGGATTTATGTCGGCCCGAGTGGCGGGTATGGGTGGCGCCTACACATCGCTGGGTGCCGACCTTTCGAGTATGGCCATCAACCCCGCAGGCCTCGGTATGTACCGCTCGTCGGCAATGAGCTTCACAATGGGCTACGACCACACCTCCTCGAAAAATAGCACCGTGCCCTTCAGCAAGGGCAAGGGCGACCTCTCCTTTGGGCAGATTGGTACAGCTTTGAACCTCTATCAGGGCACCGGCTCGCTTGTGAGCTTCACCCTCGGCTTTGCTTACAACAAGTTGGCCGACCTTAACTTCCGTAACTCGGCAGGTTGGGATGGCGGTGAGGTGACCATCGCCGAGTTCTTTGCCGAGCAGATGTACGGCATCGACCCCTCGCTGCTAGGCTCCAACGGCTCCCCCTTCTCCAACCCCAACATCTACGCCGATGAATGGGGCGGAGTACTCGCCTATCGCACCTACCTTATGGACCCCGCAGCCAATGACGACGGTAGCTTTGCCGGCAACTACATCGTGCCCGGCATTCCCCTTTCGAGCCGCATAAACTCCGCTATGGAGGTGGTAAGCGAGGGTAACGTCGGTGAGTTCGACTTCTCGATGGGCTTCAACTTCGGCAACTTCCTCTACCTCGGCACAACACTCGGATTGCAGGATATTGAGCAGAGCTTACGCTACAACTACTCGGAGCAGTATGTATCCGTAGAGGGCGGCAGCGACGAGGTGAGCTATATGGAGTATGGCCCCAGGGTGGGCAACTATGGCTCGGGCGTGAATTTCAAGATTGGCGCAATCCTGCGTCCCACAAGCGGATTGAGAATAGGCGTTGCCTACCACTCGCCCACCATAGTGAGCCTCACAAGGGACTACTACACAAATATGACCACCGAGTTCCGTGCGGGTGACAGCTACTTCGCAGAGAGCTCCATCAACTCCTACACCTACTCCTACTCCTCACCCAGCAAACTGTTGCTCGGCGCATCGGTAACCATCGGCAACAAGGCTATCCTCTCGGTGGACTACGACAAGGTGTGGTACAGCGGTATGAGTATGCACACCGAGGGTCTGGAGGGGGCCTTTGCCAACGATGTGGAGGCCGACCTGGGCAGTAGCAACAATGTGCGTGTGGGTGTGGAGTTTGTCCCCGTGCAGAACATCTACGTGCGTGGTGGCTACGCCTACTACGGCTCGCCCCTGGGCCGAGAGGCCGCCAAATACTACAAGGACGGCAACCCCTTCTACGGCAACTACAAGACCGACACCCAGAACTTCTCGCTCGGTGCAGGCTTCAGGTTCGGCTTCGGCTCGTCGCTCGACATCGCCTGGACACTCTCGAAGGCACATTACACCAATAGCATTATGTACTACTACTCCTATGTGGATGCCTACGACAATGTGACTGTCAGCGGCCCCGTGTTGAGCAACCTCACTCACACCACCAATAATGTAGCAGTGACCTACACAATGCTGTTCTAATCAACAAAAAATACAAGGGAGAACCTGACATCGGCCACAACAACCAACCACAAGATTAGGATTCTCACAAAGCGAAACGCCAGCCCTGAAGGCTGGCGTTTCGTGCGCTCTTGGGGGTCGTCACTGACCCCGCTAATAGTAAGTTGGGGGATTTGGGAAACTACTCCTCGGGGGTGTCGCCACCCTCATCGGGGCAATACTCGAGGATGTCGGAGGGGGTACACTCCAGCTCACGACAAATGGCATTGAGGGTCGAGAAACGGATCGCCTTTGCCTTGCCTGTCTTGAGTATGGAGAGGTTTGCAAGGGTTATGCCCACACGCTCGGAGAGCTCGCTGAGCGACATCTTGCGCTTGGCAAGCATTATGTCGAGATTTACGATTATCATAGTCGTTGCACTTTGGGTTGGAAAGCGTTAGATTGTCAGGTCGTTCTCCTCGGCCAGTAAGGTTGCTCGGCGGTAAAAGATGGCCACCATAAGCAGCAAGCAACCCCCAATGATGGTGCCCGAAGAGAGCTGTATGGAGCGCTCGCCGGCAAGAATGCCAAAGTTACTCTCGCAAAATGCATAGATGAGATAGGGCACCAACGACCACATTATCAGCCCGTTGTTAGCCCTGGCAAAGGGGGCTGTTTCGGAACGGAACGAGTTGAAAATAAAGATGGTGAAGAGCACCACGAGCGCCAGGAGCGACACCGCACGCAGACCGACAATGGCCATTTTGAGGCCGCCAAAGTTGGCCCAATCAACTGCGGGCTCACACACTCCGGTGGCAATGTTGTGTGTCTGAATGGCCACGCCGATGGTGTGAACCAAGACGAAAAGGTAGAGCAACACAATGGCTGCGTGAATCGAAATTTTACTAATCTTTCTCATAATCATTTAGGGTTTGAATTGTTATTTGATAAATATTTATCGTTTTACGATACAAAGGTAGCGCAAATTTTCAAATTTCCAAACGAAAAACAGAAAATATTTATCGTTTTTCGATAATCCGCTCACACATCGACCTCCATTTGGAAAACCGGCTGACAATAATTATATTCTTAGTACCAAAACTAAATACCGTTGAACTATGAAAAAACTACTTCTTACCATTGCATCAGTACTCCTGCTCGCAGGATGCGCACACACAAGGTGGACAACCATTAGTACCGGCCCCGACAAAGAGAAAATCATCCAGGAATACTTCCCCAAGCTCTATGCTCAGGCACAAAAAGGAGAGGTGGAACTCCACGAACTCAGGGCACAAGCACAAAAAGATGGCACAACAAAGTACCAAATCAGCTACAAAGAGATCAATAATGAGGACGATGAAGAGTTGTTGCTGTGGCTGACTATCTATCAGCCAATGTTGATGGATAACTAAGCAGCTATGAAAGACCAACCCGACTTGGGTTGCACTTTTTCGGCGGTGAATAATTTTTACCGCCGAAAAAGTTTATACACAAGATATTATTCTTTTGTATTGTGAAACGACTTTGCTTGTAAAATCGTTTGAACTCTAATTTATTTTTGGCGTGTAGTCTTCTATGTAGTCTAAAATAGGATCCAATACAAGTGCGACATATAATATTGCCTATTTTTAATTTTCTGCTGAAAATATTTCATTTTTCTCTTGACTCGTCCCTAAGGGCATATATTAACTTTGCACTCGCTAGCAAATAAATCGTACGATTATGAGTAAATTAACAAAGTTAAAAATCGG
>JAZQZI010000013.1:0-5945 GCA_045633985.1 Tidjanibacter sp.
CCCAAACCCACCCTTTCCTCCTTTTCCTCCCTTTCCTCCCTATAAAAGTTTCGGGGCTTGCCCAGCAAGCCCGCGACTATAGACATTAGACGTTAGACCAAAGTCGGTTGACGGTTGACGGTCGTCGGTAGACGTAAAAACTGCATAGAATCGGATGAGTACAAGGCGCACAAGAAAATCCCCTCCGACGTTTACTAAACGTAAATGAGGAGGGGATTTATCGCAGTGCAACGACGTAATCGCCGATTATATGCAGTTTTTACTTTTTCTTGGAGATAATAGCCCTACACTCCTCCAAACTCATCGCCATAGGATCCTTCGACTTGGGAATACGATAGTTCTTACCCTCTGAGTGAATATAAGGGCCATATATACCGGTCATAATGGCAATATCATCCACGCCATCGAAGGTCTTAATGGGGGTCTTCGAGGCCTTATCCTGCTGCTGTTTCTGCTCGATGAGCTCTATGGCTCGCTCGATGGTCACAGTGTAGGGGTCGTCGCTCTTGGCCAGCGACACAAACTTGTTGTTGTGGCGCACATAGGGGCCAAACTTACCCACGCCCACAACAACCTCCTGACCCTCATACTCGCCCAAAGTGCGAGGCAATGCAAAGAGCGAGAGAGCCTCTTCAAGGGTGATGGTGGCGATAAGCTGGTCTTTCTTGAGGCTTGCGAAGCGGGCCTTGTCGCCATTCTCGCCGCCAATCTGCACCATAGGGCCATAGCGACCGATGCGGGCCGACACGGGGAGTCCGCTCACAGGGTCGATACCCAGCTGGCGCACGGAGCTATTCTGCTTAATCTGGCTACCCAGGGCGTTCTCCACGCTCTTGTGGAAGTCGCCATAGAAGTCGCCTATCATCTCTGTCCACTGCTCCTTACCCTCAGCAATGGCGTCAAACTGTTTCTCGACGGTGGCTGTAAAGTTGTAGTCGAGAATGTGGGGGAACTGCTCCTCAAGGTAGTCGTTCACGAGCATACCGATGTCGGTGGGGGCGAGCTTACCCTTCTCCTTGCCGACAACCTCACTCAATGTCTTCTCGGTGAGCTTACCCTTGGCGAGGGTTATCTGGTCGAAGGAGCGTTTCACACCCTCCTTATTCTGCTTGATGACGTAGCCACGTGAGATGATGGTGGAGATGGTGGGGGCATAGGTCGAAGGACGACCGATGCCGAGCTCCTCCAGGCGGCGTACAAGCAGTGCCTCACTATAACGGTAGGGCTGCTGGGTGAACTTCTGGGTGGCAGTCATATCCTTAAGTCCCAGATCCTCGCCCTCGTTCACGATGGGGAGCACTGCATTCTCGCTCTCGTTCTCATCCTCCACGGTCTCCGAGTAGAGTTTCATAAAGCCGTCGAAGCGCACCTGCTCACCGGTTGCCACAAAGCGCTCGGTGTGGCCACCCACCTCAATGGTGACGATGGTGCGGTCAATCTGAGCGGCGGCCATCTGCGAAGCCACGGTGCGTTTCCAGATAAGTTCATAGAGGCGTTTCTCGACGGTGGTACCCTCGATGGTTGCTCGGTCGAGGTAGGAGGGACGAATAGCCTCGTGTGCCTCCTGTGCGCCCTTACTCTTGGTCTTATAGACCCTCCAGGAGTGGTACTCCTCGCCAAACTGCGAGAGAATCTGCTCCTTGGCTGCTGCCATAGCCTGGGTGGAGAGGTTCACCGAGTCGGTACGCATATAGGTGATAAAACCGTTCTCGTAGAGCTTCTGTGCCACGCTCATAGTCTGCGCCACACTCATCGAGAGTTTGCGGCTTGCCTCCTGCTGAAGGGTGGAGGTAGTGAAAGGAGGTGCGGGGTATTTGACTGCGGGTTTGGACTCCACACTCTGCACCTTGAAATCTACGCCGGCCACGCTCTCCAGGAAGGCCACAGCCTCACTGCGAGTGTCGAACTTACGGTCCAACTCGGCCTTGAAGACCTTGCCATCCGAGGCGATAAAGCGTGCCGAAATCTTGTAGAACTGCACCGACTGGAAGTCAATAATCTCCCTCTCACGCTCCACAATGAGCCTCACAGCCACGCTCTGCACACGGCCTGCCGAGAGGGCGGGTTTCACCTTCTTCCACAGCACAGGCGAGAGTTCAAAGCCCACCAGGCGGTCAAGCACACGACGTGCCTGCTGTGCATTCACCAGGTTCATATCCACCGTGCGGGGCGAAGCGATAGCCTCCAGGATAGCATTTTTGGTAATCTCGTGGAAAACAATACGTTTGGTGCGGTCAATGGGAAGACCAAGCACCTCGGCAAGGTGCCAAGCAATAGCCTCTCCCTCACGGTCCTCATCGGACGCCAACCACACACACTCGGCAGCTGCCGACAATTTTTTCAGTTCGGCCACCGTCTTTGACTTCTCGGGCGACACCTCATAGTCGGGCACAAACCCCCCTTCTACATCCACACCGATTCCCTTCTTTGCGATATCTCGGATGTGGCCATAGGAGGAGCACACCTTATACTCCTTGCCCAAGAATTTCTCAATAGTCTTTGCCTTTGCAGGGGACTCTACGATGACCAGATTTTTCTGCTGCATATTTTTGTGTAAATCAGATTATTATCCCACTTGTTATATTTCCCCACCACTCCCTTCAATCCCCTCAGACCCGGGGCGGTGGCGGTGGTGAGCATCCCAAATTTCGGGCCATACCTATATATATAGACCCAATCGGGCCACAAAGATAAACCTCTTTGCGGTTATTTCAAAGAAAAGGGAGGGCGATTTTTTCGCTCTCCCATCTCTCCTTGCCCCTCCTCGGAGCCCTACTTACCAATGACTGTGTAGGTTATATCAATTTTCACAGGGGTATCATTTTCTCCCAAATTGAGTCCCACCATTGCATCATCAATCATCTCATAGGCCGGCATACCGAGGGTCATCCTATGGCTTCGAGTGTTCTCAGTATCCATCAGCAGCTGCTGCAAGTGGAGAGCAATATCCATAGTGTAGCAACCCTGGGTGCGGTTGAGATAGCCGTCATAGACGAGCTTCACATCGTAGTTCTCCTCGTAGTAGTAATTGTAGTCGGCCACTGAGTGCAACGAGGGGTAATCGATGTAGGCTCCCAAGCGCTGGGGCGCACTGTCGTAGAGGGTGTAATCCTCATCCGAGAGATAGACCTTCAGTTCTGCCTTATTGATGAAAATCTCACACCCCTCGGGACGAAGAGCCCTCAACTCCTCCATAAACTCGTCGCCCAGCTCCAGGGTGGTCGAAACTCCCATCATTCCCTGCACATAGCCCACCTTCACAGGGTTCTGGAGGGGCTCATCGCTCTGCACATCGAGGTTGATGTTGCCACCCCACGATGTTGCCGAATAGTCGTAATCCAGGGCGGTAACAGCAGTCGAGGAGGTGTAGCTCGCATTGTTGGAAATGGCAAAAGCCCTCATAACCTCTTCCTCCACCAGCGAGGGGTCGTCGCCCGCAGGATACTCGTGACCGAAGGCCAGCAGGTAACTATTGGGGCCCTCCTCTGTGCCCCACTGAAGGTTAAGACCATAGATAGCCGCATCGTCGGGCGAAGTGCCCGAAGGAGTGATGCAAAGGCCACCCATCAGGGCAATAAACAACGAGTCGTTGGAGTAGATGGTGGTGTCGCTCCACAGGTCGTTCATAAACTTCTCGGCCAACTCGGCATCAGCCACCTTAAGACTCAAAGTGTCAAACGAAGTAGCACCCCTGGGCTTACCCTTAAAAGTGCAGGTGAACATTGGGCGGGGCTCCACAAACTCACTCACATCCAGACCATTATAGTAGGTACTATCACGCTCAAGGATTTCACGCAAACGATAGACATCGAATGTCTGCTCCTTGAGGGTGTCGCCACCGAGGGTCTTCATACCCAACAGCAGTGCCAACGAGTCAATCTTCGACCCCCTATCCTCGTGGGCAATGGTATCTGTACGCAACGAGTACTCAAACTGCACCAGCGCCGAACCCTTCATACGAGCACCATAGTTGGGGTCGGTCATCTTGCCAAAGTAGGCATAGTCCAGCGAGCTGGTAGCCACCGAGTCCGAGAGCGTGAGGTAGCTCTCAATGCCCTTCTGGAGGGCAGTAAACTGCACTTCGAACTGCTGACCGGGAGGGATGATGCCCGCACCCAGCTCGTCATTCACCTCGGTACAAGCACCGAGCAAAAGCACAAGTGCCGACACCAAAGCAGTGCCGACACTCCTGAAATGTATTTCCTTAGAGAATAGAGTCATAAAATTCTTTATACTGATTGAGTCGCTCGTCGCTCGAGATGTCACCCGTGGGGCGAAGCACCTTTTTGCCACTTGCGGCCAGATAGTTCTCAACCTCGGCGGGCAACTGCTCCGCCTCAACGACAATGCCGTCTGCGTGGTCTATAACGAGTTTTACAAGGTTTTCGTATGTCAAACCACCCTCATTGTCCAGTTTTTCGGCAGGCACACCCTCGCCCAACATCGTCGAGCGGAAAGCCTCACCCCACACACCCTCAAAGGTGTTGTCGTAGATGCTGAACACAACCTTCGACGAGGCGAACAGAGGCTCATCGGCAAAGCAATACCTCAAATAGAGGGGCACAACTGCCGAGAACCAACTGTGGCAATGCACCACGTCGGGCTGCCAACGAAGCCTCTTGACAGTCTCCAGAACACCTCGGGCAAAGAAAATAGCCCTCTGGTCGTTATCCTCAAACTCCTTGCCGTCAGCATCGGTCACCACCGCCTTACGAGGTGCAAAATACTCGTCGTTGTCGATGAAATAAATCTGCACACGGGCAGCGGGTATGGAGGCCACCTTGATGATAAGCTGATGGTCATTATCGTTGATAATGAGGTTCATACCCGACAGACGGATAACCTCGTGCAGCTGGTTGCGACGCTCGTTGATGCACCCAAAACGGGGCATAAAGGTACGAATCTCAAAGCCTCGCTCCTGCATAGCCTGGGAAAGTGTGCGACAAGTAGTCGCAATGGGGCTCTCAGGAAGATATGGGAATATCTCCTGACAAACACACAATATTCTTGCTCCTGCCACTTTTCTCTGAATATTAAAAGTTTACGCACCCCTACCCTCTCCAAAAAATCAGCGACACGGCACCTCCGCTCGGATAGGTTTGCAAAAAGCCGATAATACACTGCAAAGATAATAAAAATTTTTTGGTTATTTAGCAAGCGGCAGGGGGAGAAAATGCAAAATAGGACCGGCAGGGTGCTTTTGTGATGGGAAATTTTGTCTTACGACGACCGACAACCGACAACCGACGACCGACAACCGTCTACCGTCTACCGTTGCGGGCCTTCGGCCCGAAAAATTATTAAGTAAGTTATCAGGTTTCAGTAAATAGTTATTATTTGGGAGTATAGGGAGGTTAGGGAGGTTAGGGAGGTTAGGGAGGTTAGAGAGTGTAGGGAGATTAAGGAGAAGGGGATAAATTCCCTAAATTCCCCAACAAAAAGCCATCAACTCTTGCAAGAGTCTTGTAAATACAATATTTTTGTTAGAAAAATATACCCTATGAATACCAACGAGTTAATCAAGCGTCAAGGTGATCACCACAATTTGATATGTTATCGTAAGGCCGAGTTGCTTTTTGATATGACATATCACTTTGCGCACTCCGCCTTCACAAAAGGCAATCGTACGATTGACCAAATGGTACAAGCCGCTCGTTCTGGCAAGCAGAACATTGTCGAGGGAAATGCAGACATTGAAACATCGCTCGAAATGGGCATCAAATTGCTAAATATTGCCAAAGCAAGTTTTCAGGAACTGCTATCAGACTACGAGGACTTCTTGCGTGTCAATGGTTTCAGGCAGTGGGAGCCCACATCAAAAGAGTATATGGCGATGCGCAAACTTGGTGTTGAAGGAGATAATGCCCACATCCTGACAATCGCAAAATCTCGCCCTCTTGATACGGTGGCAAATATGGCAATCATTCTTATCAAACAAGAAGATT
>JAZQZI010000014.1:0-1139 GCA_045633985.1 Tidjanibacter sp.
CTGTCTCGGCAAAGCCGCCTAACTCTCCCTCTGTTTATAGAGGGAGTACGGCGGAGCCGGGAGGGAGTTCCAAACGGAGTTTCAAGAAACGAAGTGCGGAGCAATGACACTACGCGCTACGCTTGTAACGCCCCCGCCCTACGGGCACCCACGACTCCGTCGTGCAGAGCACTGCACTCCCCTCTCTCAGCACGGCTTGCCATTAAGGCAACCCTCTGAAGGCTTCGGTCGCTATAAACAGAGGGGGAGTTTGCAAAGCGCTCACAATAAACATATTAAGAATATTCCTTATATCGAACTCACGTTATATAGTAGGAGTTTCCTGTCACCGTAGGGAGAGGAGGGGAATCACCGCTATCGCGGGTTCGATAGGTGTGGCGAGCTGCATGTCGTGACGTAGCTATGTGGTATGATATTGTCACTCGGCTGGCCAAGGTCATCGGACTGATAATGTTGGGGGTGGTGCTCGCATGAGTGCCACCTCCTTGCCTTCCTCCCCCTTGATTGCAGCTTAGTTGTCCTGCTCCAGATCATGTATGCGTCGTTTAACTTAAAGTTTCCCTCCTTCGCACCTCGGCATAGATTAAGCAAGCTTATCTCTGCTCTCGGTTTGGCGTCGGTTGCTAGGGGTATAAAAGACACACTTTTTCGGTCGGTCATCGCACAAAAAGGCTGTCCTGTTTTTATTATTCGCCAGTTTATCGTATCTTTACACGCAAAAAAATAACCGGTAGGAGCAGCATGAGACTGAGCATCATAGTACCTGTATATAATGTGGAACGGCATCTCGAACGTTGCGTGCGGTCCATCGTGGCACAGGCTATGGACGACTGCGAGATACTGCTCGTCGATGACGGGTCGACTGACCGGAGCGGTACACTGTGCGACGAGCTGCAACGCCGCCACACGGGCATCAGGGTGATACACCAAGAGAACGGAGGACTGAGCGCTGCACGAAACAGGGGGATAGAGGAGGCCCGAGGGGAATACATAACCTTCGTGGACTCTGACGACGAGCTGGAACCCGACACGCTGAGGGGGAACATGGAATACCTCATACAGCACCCCGAAGTGGACCTGCTGGAATATCCCGTAGAGGTGCATGCCGACAGCAAACAGGCACACCTGCTGACCTTCGG
>JAZQZI010000015.1:0-32506 GCA_045633985.1 Tidjanibacter sp.
GGGTAGGTTGCATACGCGTTACGCACCCGTGCGCCGGTCGCCACCAAGTATTGCTACTCGTGATGCCCCTCGACTTGCATGTGTTAGGCCTGCCGCTAGCGTTCATCCTGAGCCAGGATCAAACTCTCCATTGTAAAAAAAGTTTTGTTAAAATCTTGGCTTGTTTCTCAAAGGTATTGAATTCAAAAACCTTGAATATTTTTGAACGTATTTAGCTGCTTAATAACTTCAAAGAACATATTGTTCGTGATTGAGTCTTCACTCTGCTCACGCCGCTTAACTATCAAAGCGGACCACAAAGATATGGACTATTTTTTGAACTACCAAATTTTTCAAAAAAAATTTTTCAAAAAATTTTCGTTCACCATCAATCTTCAGAACTCGTGTGCTATCGTTGAGTTGTTATCTCTCAGAAAGCGGATGCAAAGGTAGCGACTTTTTTGAAACCTGCAAGCGTTTCTCTAAAAATTTTTCAGGCTATTTTTTAAGATTTTTTAGAAATTGCTGAAAATCCGCAAATTACGTTTTTTGCCAATTTTCACTTTTAACATTGGCTTAACATTGGTATTTGGAGCAGCAGGGAAGGAAACCCAAACAACCCCCTATATAATATATAGGTATATATTTTAACGGCCAATTCGTCGTTTCTCATTCGGTCGATTTACCCACAGGCGAGTTAATCGAATTTGTTCTTTTGGCGCATTATCCGTACCTTCGCATTGGAAACAAAAAACAAAAAAGAGGATGATATTCAGAAAACGTCACACACTTTTGTTGCTACTTCTCTCGCTTTCGTGCCTGCTTTATGCCCAAGACGGTCACATTTCGGCGGGCCTGCGAGGGGGAAACAATGCAACTTTTGGCAACTTTTCGGCCGTCACGATTGTGGCCGAGCACAATTTTGCCGCAAACTTTTCGCTTAAAGGAGGCATTTTGAGCAGTTCATACGAACGTCTGGCAGCCGAGATGCGTCCATCTTTCCACCACGATTTAGGCTTTGGCTCCCTCCACTTTGAGGGTTTGATGCACTATGCAGCCCAAAGTAACCACTCCACCTATGCTCTCGGCGGAGGCTTGGGGCTTAGCACTTCTCGGCTGTTTGTCACCATCGGCTACTACTTCCGCACCCTCTCCAACTCAACCGACAGGCTGCCCGAGCCTTTCAACATTTACTACAAGTTTGGGGTGAGTTGTCTGCCCGAGAATCCCGATTGGGACCTATTCGTAACCTTTTCCAACAGCCATTTCCTGGAGTTGGAGCGTCACTACCAGCCCTCGCTCACCATTGACGGGGTGTGGCACATCTCCGAACAGTTGGGTGCAACACTCGGCCTCGGCTACAAGCCCACGGGAATCTTCCACATCTCCACCACCTACTATCAACTCTATGCAAATTTAGGCGTATGTTACAAATGGTAAATAGAAATATAAGTATCCTGGCGGTAGCAATTCTACTTCTGGGCTGCGACCGTGTAGATTTCAAGGGCTTCGTGGTTCCCACCGGCGATGTGGTCGATAGGCGCTTTGAGCAGAGCTTCGAACTGCACAAAGAGCTCCCTGTGGCTTGCATAGATAGCCCCGAGGAGTATCTCATTTATGTAGGCACCGACCTTCATATTGGCGACACGACCCACAATCTGGACACCTTTGTGGCCGACCTGCGTGGCGACACTTCTGCGAGTTTCGGCATTTTGCTTGGCGACTGCATCGACAAGATTGGCAGTATGGCTCTCTACTCAAAGGCCATCGAGCAGAAAAATCCCGAGCAGGATCTCCCCATCTTCTCCGTACTCGGCAACCACGACACCTATTTTTCGCAGTGGGAAGAGTACCGCAAATATTTGGGGCCCTCGGTCTATTGGTTTGAGGTTGCCCACCCTGCGGGCAAAGACCTCTTCATCTCGCTCGATACGGCAAACGGCACCCTCGGCAGCCTCCAGATGGAGTGGCTGCGCAGCTTCCTACCCCAACACCGAGGCAGCTATCGTCACTGCATAATCATCACCCACTCCAACATCTTCTACACCGACAACTCGCAACAAACCTCGGGCAACCTCCCTCTCGAAGAGACAATGGCACTGCTCGACCTCTTCACCAAAAACGACATACTGCTCTGCCTACAGGGACACGACCACCATCGTGAAGACCTCACCTTTGGCGGCGTACGCTACACCATTGTGGGCACACTTCGTGACGAGGCCGAGGACCCAGAGTATCTGTGTGTGCGTATCCTCAAAGAGGGTTGCGAGTATGAGTGGAGGGAGTTGTAGGAGTTCCTCGCCCCTCAATTTTCAATTCTCGATTTTAATCGATATATTTGCATTGCTTTTGCAAAGATTCTACTAACAAAACAGCTCCTATGGCAGACAACAAACAGGTGACACTCGAAAAAATCAAGGCTCCGCTGGGTAAAACAATGGAGGAGTATGAACTCTTCCTTCGCCAGGCGCTCCACTCTGAGAGCCGCTACTTCGACGACATCCTCAAATATATTTTCAACAATCGAGGCAAAGGGGTGCGCCCCACCCTCGTGATGTTGATGGCCGGTCTTATGGCCGGCAGGGAGCACAAATACTCCGAACGAGTGCTCCTTTCGGCTGCCCTCATTGAGCTTATCCACACCGCCTCGCTTGTACACGATGACGTGATTGACCGTGCAGACCTACGTCACGGCAAAGCCTCCATAAATGGTCAGTTTGGCAAGCGAAACGCCATTCTCACGGGCGATTTCATCCTCTCCCGCATTTTCGAGCTCGGTATGGAGAGTCTGGAGTTCGACATTCTCACCTACGTTTCCCACACCATAAAGTGGCTTTGCGAGGGTGAGGTTATTCAGGACGAGCAGACAAAAACGCTGGGTATGACCCACGAAAAGTACTACGATATCATCGACAAGAAGACTGCCTCGCTGCTTGCTATCAGCTGTGGAGTGGGCGCTCTTGCAGTGAAGGCCCCCGCCCGAGAGGTGGATGCAGCCTACGAGTTTGGCCGCAACCTGGGTATGGCCTTCCAGATTAAGGACGACATACTCGACTATGCGGCGGCCGACCAGACGGGTAAGCCCACTTGTGCCGACCTGAGGGAGCACAAAATAACACTTCCTCTGCTCGAATCGTTTGCCACAATGACCGCCGAGGAGGTGGCCGCAACCAAAGAGTTGGTGGCCAGAGGTGACGACGAGGCTATCGAGGCCATCCGAGCAAAAGTATTGGAGCACAATGGAATGGAGCGTGCTGAGAAGATTATGGAGGAGTTTTTGGAGAGGGCCCGTGTAGCACTGCACAGCTACCCCGAGAGCGACTACCGAGAGTCGCTGGAGATGATGTGCGACTTCCTTGCAATGAGGAAAAAGTAGCCACCACTCACCCACCCCACCGAGCTCTTCCCCAAGCGGGGTCGTCCGAAAATATCGGTTTGGTGCAAGGTTTGTAGAAAAAATTTATTATATTTGCCTATTGTAATTGAATATGCGAAGGCTTTACATCATAGCGGGCTGCAACGGGGCGGGCAAAACCACCGCCTCCTACACAATGTTGCCCGAGATGCTGGATTGTAGGGAGTTCGTCAATGCCGACGAAATCGCTAAGGGACTTTCGCCGTTCAACCAGGAGCGTATGGCCATCGAGGCAGGTCGCATAATGCTTCAAAGGATGGAGGATTTATTGAGCCAAGATGAAGATTTCGCCTTTGAAACAACCCTCGCCTCCCGCTCCTACACACAGTTCATCGAGAAGGCCCACGCCAAGGGCTACTTTGTGTCGTTGCTCTTCTTCTGGCTCCCATCGCCAGAGTTGGCTATCGAACGAGTAGCAACCCGTGTGGCCGAAGGTGGACACAACATCCCCGAAGATGTGATACGCCGTCGCTACGACAGCGGTATCCGCAACTTCAAAGCACTCTACAAACCCTCGTGTGACTTTTGGACCATCTACGACAACAGTGGCACAGGAGGTGTGAAGAAGATTGCTTGGGGACAGAAGGGCACCACAATGGAGATTTTGGAGCCCGAGTCGTACCAAAAAATTATGGAACTATGAGCGAAATGGAACTTAGACTCCTGCAGGAGAAGATAGACAGTGGTGTGCGCCTTGCACAGCAACGACTCATTGAGCGAACCATCAAAGAGAATGGCGACCTGGTTGTGCAGGAAAACGGAGAGATTATGCACATAAAGGCCGAGGAACTCGAAGGACTCTGCGCAGAGGGATAGTGCTGAAAATCAATAGTATAAAACAGCGGAGCCAACCCCATTGGGTTGGCTCCGCTGTTTTATACTACCTAAAATTCCGAGTGCTACACAAGGGCAATTTTGAGTACCTCATCCACGGTTTTTACATAGTGGAAGGTGAGACCCTCGAGGTAGTCGGCCTTAATCTCCTCAATATCCTTGCGATTATCCTCGCAGAGAATAATCTCCGAAATACCTGCACGCTTGGCGGCCAAAATCTTCTCCTTGATGCCGCCCACGGGGAGTACTCGGCCACGCAGGGTAGTCTCGCCCGTCATAGCCACCGCATCTTTCACACAGCGCTCCGTGTAGGTCGAAACAATGCTGGTAACCATAGTGATACCTGCACTTGGGCCATCCTTGGGCACAGCACCCTCGGGCACGTGGATATTGATGTCGAACTTCTCGAACTTCTCGGCGGGGATACCAAACTCCTCGTGGTGGGCCTTCACCCACTCCCAAGCAATGGTTGCCGACTCCTTCATCACGTCGCCAAGATTACCCGTAAGGCTCAAACCTCCCTTGCCGGGCGTGAGGAGCGACTCGATGTAGAGGATGTCACCTCCCACCTCGGTCCAGGCAAGACCTGTCACAACACCTTTCATACCACCAATATCGTAGCGGTCACGGGTAAACTTGCGGGCACCCAAAATCTCCCTCACCTGCTCCACAGTCATTGCGGGCTCAAACTCCTCGCCAAAGCCAATCTGCTTGGCACGATGGCGGGCAAGTTTGGCAATCTGCTTGTCGAGCGAACGCACACCGCTCTCACGGGTATATTCGTCGATGATGGCTGCCACAACATCCTTCGAGATGGTCATCTGCTCGGGCTTAATACCGTGAGCATCACGCTGTTTGGCTACCAGGTGGCGGTCGGCAATCTCAAGTTTCTCATCGAGCACATAGCCGGCAATGTTAATCATCTCCATACGATCCCTGAGGGCCTGAGAGATGTTGCCAATGTTGTTGGCCGTGGCTATGAAGAGCACCTTCGAGAGGTCGTAGTCAATGTCGATATAGTTGTCGTGGAAGGTGGAGTTCTGCTCGGGATCCAGCACCTCCAGCAGTGCACTCGAAGGGTCGCCGTGGTTGGCACGGCTCACCTTATCTACCTCGTCGAGAATAATCACAGGGTTGGAGGCACCGCAACGTTTGATGGTGTCGATAATGCGACCAGGCATCGAGCCAATGTATGTACGGCGGTGGCCGCGAATCTCCGACTCGTCGTGCAGACCACCCAGCGAAATGCGGCCAAACTTACGGCCCAGAGCCGCAGCCACACTCTTGCCGAGCGAGGTTTTACCCACTCCTGGAGGGCCATAGAGGCAGATGATGGGCGATTTGAGGTCGCCCTTGAGTTTGATAACTGCCAGGTGCTCCAGGATGCGCTCCTTCACCTCCTCAAGGCCATAGTGGTCGGCATCGAGCTGCTGGCGGGCAACATTGAGGTCCATATTATCCTCGGTAACATCGCCCCAAGGGAGGTCGAGCATAGTCTCCAGGTAGTTAATCTCCACCGAATACTCGGCCACGGCGGGGTTCAGACGCTCGAGCTTCTGCACGCCACGCTCAAAGGCGGCTGCCACCTCGTCGCTCCAATTCTTGTCGGCCGCACGCTCCCTGAGCCTCTCTGCATCGCTCAACTCGTCGTGACCCAACTCGTCCTGAAGGGAGCGAATCTGCTGCTGAATGTAGTACTCCTTCTGCTGCTGGTCAATCTCCTGCTTCACCTTATTCTGAAGCTGATTTTTGAGCTGCAGGAGCTGCTGCTGGTTGATGAGAATCTCCACCAATTTGCGAGAGCGAGCCATGAGTCCGGGGGCCTCAAGAAGCTTCTGACGCTCCTGATCCGTAAAGTCGAGATTGGAGCAAATGAAGTTGATGATACCCCTGTCGGAGTCGATATTTTTGATGGCAAAAGTTGCCTCCTTAGGAATACCTGGCGAGGAGTTGATAATGTCGAGAGCAACCTCCTTCACACAACTCACAAGAGCCTGGAACTCAACATTATTAGCCTCGGGTGCAACATCGTGCAACATACGTACCGAGGCCTTCATATAGGGCTCCGAGCGCAGCCACTCCACAACCTCAATTTTGTCCAATCCGTGGAGGATGACAGTGAGGTTTCCGTTGGGCATTTCAAGTATTTTGAGAATCTTGGCGGCGGTACCAACAAGGTACATATCGCCGGGTGCGGGGTTCTCCACAGTTGCATCCTTCTGGAGCACGGCACCGAGGACACCTCCGGCAGCCTCCACCTCCCTCACGAGCTTTATGGATTTCTCTCGACCCACAGTGATGGGGGTGATAGCTCCGGGGAAGAGCACCGAGCTGCGGAGCGAGAGGATGGGGAGCTCACCGGGAACCTCCACACTCTCCTCGAGCTCGCTGCCGTCGGCCATAATGGGGATAACCTGGTGCACAACGCCCACGCCGTCGCCCTCGCCGATACCTGCAAAGACCTCCACCTCTACTTTCTTATCGTTGTTATTCATAATCGTCTTGGTTTGGACACTTTATACCGTAATATAAATTCTAACGCAAATATACTACATTTTATGCGCCCAAAATCTCGTTACAGCAAAAAGTTATTAACAATTTAAGCGGTTTCCATTCCTCCATTCTGCAGGACGAGGAAGATAGGGGGCATAGGGCCTCAAAATTCAAAATTCAAAATTCAAAATTCAAAATTTCCTATAACTCCTATGACTTTACTATTTGGATAGAGAATGGGAGTTATAGGAGTTATAGGAGTTATAAGAATTTGTCGGTTGTCGGTTGTCGGTTGTCGGTCGTCGGTTGACGATTTATAAAAAACATAGTTTTTAATAAAACCTTGCGGAAGATTGGGGAAATATCAACTCTTTTTCGTATCTTTGGAGGTTTAATGCGCAAAACGAAAGCGTAACGCAGAAATCACCCGCAAGGCACAGCCGGTGGGCGGGGAGAAATAACAAGCAACAATAGAACAACTCGCCACAAAGGTCGGGTGGGTTTTGCGGAGGGATTTCAAGGCTTGGTTTTGTTTTGACACCGCAGTTTACCGAGCGTAAATGAGGATGGCAAAACAAAAGCGTAACGCAGAAATCACCCGCAAGGCACAGCCGGTGGGCGGGGAGAATTAACAAGCAACAATAGAACAAACAAAATAAAAACACTTATGAAACTTGCAGACAAATACGCACCACAGGAGATTGAGTCCAAGTGGTATGACTACTGGATGAAACACAATATGTTTCACTCCGAGCCCGACAATCGTGAGCCCTACACTATCGTAATTCCTCCCCCAAATGTGACAGGTATGCTCCATATGGGTCATATGCTCAACAATACCCTTCAGGATGTGCTCATCCGTAGGGCCCGCATGCAGGGCAAAAATGCCTGCTGGGTACCCGGCACCGACCACGCATCCATCGCCACCGAGGCAAAAGTGGTGGCCAAGCTCAAGGCTGAGGGCATCGAGAAGAGCGACCTCACACGTGACGAGTTCCTCGCACACGCCTGGGAGTGGAAGGAGAAACACGGCGGCATCATCCTCCAGCAGCTCCGCAAGCTCGGTGCTTCGTGCGACTGGGACCGCACCTGCTTCACTATGGATGAGAAGCGCTCGGAGAGCGTTTTGAAAATATTTGTAGACCTCTACAACAAAGGTAAGAGTTACCGTGGTGTGAGGATGGTGAACTGGGACCCCGCAGCCCAGACCGCCCTCTCCGACGAGGAGGTTATCTACAAGGAGTCGCAGGGTAAGTTCTACTACCTGCGCTACAAGGTAGAGAACTCCGACCGTACACTCATCGTGGCCACCACCCGTCCCGAGACCATCCTGGGCGACTCGGCCGTGTGTGTGAACCCCAACGACCCCCGTTATACCGACCTCCCCGAGGATGCAAGGGTTATCGTACCTCTCGTAGGCCGTTCGGTGCCCATCATCAGGGATGAGTATGTTGATATTGAGTTTGGTACGGGTGCTCTGAAAGTCACCCCTGCCCACGATGTGAACGACTATGTGCTGGGCGAGAAGTATGGCCTGGAGACCATCGACATCTTCAACCCCGACGGCACCATAAACGACAAGGTGGGTATGTATGTCGGTATGGACCGCTTCGACTGCCGCAAGGTTATCGAGGGCGACCTGGAGGCTGCAGGCCTGCTGGAGAAGACCGAGCCCTACACCAACAATGTGGGTTATTCGGAGCGTACCGGCGTAGCCATCGAGCCCAAGCTCTCGATGCAGTGGTTCCTCTCGATGAAGGAGCTCGCCGAGCCCGCCACCAAGGCCGTGATGGAGGATGTTATCAAATTCGTACCCGAGAAGTACAAAAATACCTACCGCCACTGGATGGAGAACATCAAGGATTGGTGTATCTCTCGTCAGTTGTGGTGGGGCCACCGCATCCCCGCCTACTACCTGCCCAAAGGTGGCTTTGTGGTAGCCGAGAGCGCCGAGCAGGCACTCCTGCTGGCCCGCCAGAAGAGTAGCGATGAGTCGCTCCAGCTGAGTGACCTCCGTCAGGACGAGGATGTACTCGACACCTGGTTCAGCTCGTGGTTGTGGCCCATCAGCGTCTTCGACGGCATCAACAACCCCGAGAATGAGGAGATTAAGTACTACTACCCCACCAACGACCTGGTGACCGGTCCCGACATCATCTTCTTCTGGATTGCGAGGATGATTATGGCCGGCTACGAGTGGAGGGGTGAGAGGCCCTTCAGGAATGTCTATTTCACCGGTATTGTGCGTGATAAGTTGGGCCGCAAGATGTCCAAGCAGCTCGGCAACTCGCCCGACCCCCTGGACCTTATTGCCAAGTATGGCGCAGATGGTGTGAGGGTTGCACTGCTGCTCTGCACCTCGGCCGGCAACGACCTTATGTTCGACGAGAGCCTCTGCGAGCAGGGCCGCAACTTCTGCAACAAGATTTGGAACGCCTACCGCCTTGTGACCGGCTGGGAGGTGGACAACAACCTCGCCCAGAGCGACCACTGCGCAAAGGCTGTGGAGTGGTTTGAGAATATCTACCAGAAGGCCTACAAGGAGATTGAGGAGCACTTCGAGGCATACCGCATTTCGGATGCAATGATGGCCCTCTACCGCCTCTTCTGGGATGACTTCAGCGGCTGGTATCTGGAGATGATTAAGCCTGCCTACGGCTCGCCCGCCGATGGTGCAACCGTGGCAGCCACCAAGATGTTCTTCGAGCGCCTGGTGAAACTCCTCCACCCCTTTATGCCCTTCGTTACCGAGGAGCTGTGGCAGCACATCTCGGAGCGCACCGAGGGTCAGAGCGTAATGCTCAGCCTTATGGAGGAGCACAAACCCTGGGACGAGAAGATGCTCGCCGAGGTGGATTTGGCCCGTGAAGTGGTGAGTGGCATCCGCAACATCCGTGCACAGAGGAACATCCCCAACAAGGAGAAGGTGGCCCTGGAGGTTATTGCCGACGAGAACTACTACCCCGCATACAACTGCTTGGTGGAGAAGATGGCAGGCCTTTCGACCATCACCGAGGTCGGCGAGAAGAACCCCACAGCAGCCGCCTTCATCGTTAAGACCACACAGTATTTCGTTCCTATGAGCGAGAATATCAATGTGGAGGAGGAGTTGGCCAAGATGAACAAGGAGCTCGCCTACTTCGAGGGCTTCCTGAAGACCGTTCTGGGCAAACTCTCCAACGAGAGGTTTGTGAGCGGTGCTCCCGCAGCCGTTGTGGAGAACGAGAGGAACAAACAGCGTGACGCCGAGGCCAAGATTGCGGCCCTCAAAGAGCGAATCGCCGCCCTCACAAAATAGAACTCGCCAGAAATCCGTTTATAGGGAGTCGCTTGTGATGAAAAGGATTTTTACCATATTGCTAATGCTTGTTGTACTGTGCGTGGGCGAAGGCTACGCACAGTACAATAAACGCTATATTGCGTGGGCAAGTCGCAATATGCTCGCCAGCGACAACTACAAAGATGCCATCGACATACTCAACGTGCTCATCCGCTCCGACCGCAACTCCTACGAGGCCTACTACCTGAGGGGGTATGCCAAATTGGGGCTGGGCGACCTGCTGGGTGCCGAGAGCGACCTATCGGCGGCTCTGGAGATAAACCCCGTATATACGGAGGCCTATCACTACCGAGGGATTGTCCACGCCGAGCTGGGTAACTATGAGGATGCTGTGAGGGATTTCACGGCAGCCATTGACCTGAGGCCCGACATTGCGGGAAGCTACTACTCACGTGGTGTCACCCATCTGCGTAACAAGCAGTGGGTGAAGTCGCTCGTGGACTTCGATATGGTGCTGCGCTTCACGGATAAGGATGCGCAGACCCACATCAACCGAGGTGTGGCGCTGCTGGGAATGAGGGATACCCTCGGAGCCCACGAGAATTTCGACCTGGCAATCCGCACCAACAGAGATTACTCGGAGGCCTACAACCAAAAGGCCACACTACTGCTCCAACAGGAGCGCAATGAGGAGGCTCTGGAGATGTTCAACCAGGCTATTCGTTGCGACAGCACCTACCTGGCCCCCATCTTCAACAGGGCTATCACGCTCTGCAACCTGGAGCGCTACCAGGAGGCCATAGGCGACTACCGCCGAGTGTTGGAGCTCTCACCCTACACGGTGAGCGCCTACTTCAATCTGGCCATCATTCACTCCATTCTGGGCGACTACCCCAAAGCTCTGGAGAACTACAACCTTGTGGTGGAACACGCACCCGAGAATGTGAAGGGATACTACAATCGTGCGGGAGTGCTCTCCCAGATGGAGCGCAACTTCGAGGCATTGGCCGACTACACAAGGGCCATTGAGCTCTACCCCGACTTTGCGGGTGCCTACCTGCAGAGGGCTGTGGTGAAGGACAAACTTCACGACGGGGCGGGTGCAAGCCGTGACAGGGCCATTGCCGACCGCAAGATTGCCGAGTATGAGGAGCGTCTGGAGAAGGACTCCGAGGGGTTGGCTATGTGGGCCGACACGTCGAGGAGTTTCAACCGCTTGGTGTCGTTTGAGTCGAGGATGGCCGAGAGGCAGCTCAATAAGGAGGAGGGTACAAGCAGCTCACTCCGTGGACTCTACTGCTGGACGGTGGGAGCACCCGAGAGCACCCGTGGCCACCACTACTACTCCCCACTGCTGGAGGATGCCGCAGTGGCTAAGGGAGAAAATATAACCTTCTCCAACGAGCCTTCGACACTCTCCGAGGAGGAGATTTCGGCACTCGACAAACGCTACGAAGCGGAGGCCTACAGCAGTGTGGAGGCCCTTTTTAGGCGAGGTATCTCGCAGTTGGGCGTAAGGCAGTACACCTCGGCTATCAACATCCTCTCGGAGGCCATAAGGCTCTCTCCCGAGGATGCTATGCTCCACTTGGCAAGGGGCGTGGCAAGGGCCGAGATGATAGAGTTTATCTCGGAGGTGAGCGGAGGCTCGACCATAGCCCTCGACACGGATATGGCATTGAGGAGTTCCACCTCCAAGCGCACGTTCAACTACGATGAGGCCATTGCGGACCTCAATCGTGCGGCGGAGTTGGCTCCCGACTTTGCCTACACCTATTATAATCGTGGCAACCTAAAGGCTCTCTCGGGCGATATGCCTGGTTCCTACGACGACTACTCCAGGGCTCTGGAGTTGGCTCCCGAACTTGCCGACGCCTACTTCAACCGAGGACTTGTGCAACTCTATATGAAGGATGTGCGCAAGGGTACGATGGACCTCAGCAAGGCGGGTGAGCTCGGCATAAAGGATGCCTACTCAATCATCAAACGCTATCAAAACTCAAACAAATAAACTAAATTTATCACACTTCAATTACTAACAAAACTTTTATGGTACAACAGATTCAAAGAAAACTCAACGACTCGGCAATCGTTCGTTGGTCGGCACTGATTCTCATCGCCCTGATGATGTTCTTTGCCTATATGTTTGTGGATATGCTTTCGCCCCTGAAGAGCCAGCTGGAGAGCGGCCTCGGTTGGAACAGCGGCACCTTCGGCACCTATGCTGCCAGCGAGTATTTCCTCAATGTATTCTGTTTCTTCCTCATCTTTGCGGGTATCATCCTCGACAAGATGGGCATCCGTTTCACCGGTATTTTGTCGGCCTCGCTGATGGTTGTGGGCGCCGGCATCAAGTTCTACGCAATGAGCGACCTCTTCATCGGCTCGGCCCTGGAGGGTTGGATGAACTCGTGGTGGGTGGCACTTCCCGGCACCGCTAAACTCTCCTGCTTGGGCTTTATGATTTTCGGTTGCGGCTGTGAGATGGCCGGCACCACCGTATCGAAGGCTATTGCCAAGTGGTTCAAGGGCAAGGAGATGGCTATGGCTATGGGTCTGGAGATGTCGATTGCCCGCCTCGGCGTGTTTGCCGCAATGTGGCTGTCGCCTATGGTTTACGAGAAGTTTGGCCACAATGTAGCATCGCCCGTTGCCTTTGGTGCAATTCTGCTGCTGATTGGTCTGATTTTCTACTCGGTATTCGTTGTTCTCGACAAGAAGTTCGACAAGCAGTTGGAGGCTTGTGGCGAGCTTACCGCTGAGGAGAGCGAGGAGGAGTTCAAATTCAAAGACCTGGGCAAGATTTTCTCGAGCAAGATGTTCTGGCTGGTTGCTCTGCTGTGTGTGCTCTACTACTCGGCAATCTTCCCCTTCCAGCGCTACGCACCCGACTTCCTCAACACCACCCTCTCGATTGAGAGTGGCGCACAGCTCTTCAGCTGCTTCCCCATCCTGGCGATGATTCTCACCCCCTTCCTCGGTGCCTTCATCGACAATAAGGGTAAGGCTGCTTCGATGCTGATGGTTGGCTCGCTCGTGATGATTGCCTGCCACCTCTCGTTCGCATTCCTGCTCCCCGCCTTCCCCTACAAATGGTTGGCTCTGGTGATTGTTGTAGTGCTCGGCGTATCGTTCTCGCTGGTACCCGCCGCTCTGTGGCCCTCGGTACCCAAGATTATCGACAACCGTATCCTCGGTTCGGCCTACTGCATCATCTTCTGGATTCAGAACATCGGCCTCTTTGCAGTGCCCATCCTGATTGGTAACGTTCTCGACAAGACTGGCGGCTACACCATTCCTATGGTTATCTTCTCGTCGTTCGGCGTGTTGGCACTCTTCTTCAGCCTCTGGCTCAAGAGGGAGAACCGCAAGAACAACTTTGGTCTTGAGGAGCCCAACATCAAGAAGTAACAACAAACAAAAAAGGTTCGGCAGTTTTGCCGAACCTTTTTTATTTGTCGAACGTCGAACGTTCAACGTCCAACGTCGAACGTCTAACGTCTAACGTCGCGGGCTTGCAGAGCAAGCCCGAAAACTGATATAGGGCCGTTAGGGGAAACTCGGTCGTCGGTCGTCGGTTGTCGGTTGTCGGTTGTCGGTCGTCGTTAGACTTTAGGCGTTAGACGAAACAAAACCTCCTCTATCCTATCTGCCGTGGCGCTCCAGGAGAAACGCACCTTCTCGGCAGCGACACCCTCTCGATAGCGAGCCAAAGTGTCGGGCTCCCAAGCGGCGGCTATGGCATCGGCCACACTCTCGGGGTTGCTCTCGCACACCCTTCCCACAACATCGTGGGGCACCATCTCCCGCAGGCCTCCCACATCGGTCACCACCATAGGAACGTCGTAGGCATAGGCCACCTGTGTTACACCACTCTGCGTGGCTGATTTGTAGGGCAAAGTCACAAGGTCAGTGGCCGAAAACCAGAGCGCCACCTCGCTGTCGGGCACAAACTTGGTGTGGAACACCACATCCTCCTCCAGCCCAAGGCGCTCAATCTGCTGGCGATACTTCTCGTCGCTGCCATAGACCTCGCCCACAACAAGCAGTTGCCTACCATCCGTTCTCCCCTCCGCTTTGAGCAGCGCCCAGGCGTCGAGCAGGGTGTCGAGCCCCTTGTAGTCCCTCACATAGCCGAAGAACATCGCATATCGCACCTCAGGGTCAAGACCGAGCCTACGGCAAGCCTCCGTGCGCTCCACCCTCGGCCCATAGTTGTCAAAAAGCGGGTGGGGCGAGAAGAGCGCAGGGGCGTCGGGGCGGTAGGTTGCAAGGTCGCTGTGGACAGCCTCCGACATATAGATAAAACCATCCGTGGAACGGGAAGAAAGGAAATAACGATTCAGGAGCCTGTCATAGAAGTGGGGCTCGTGGGGCGTGATATTATCGAGGTGCACCACTACCTTTGTGTGGCCATTCCTTCGTGCCAGACGACAGATGGTGCCAAAGGCGGGGGCCATCAGCGGTGTCCAATACTTGAGCACCACCACATCGGGAGCCTCCTTGCGGATAGCTCGGCCCACACGCCACCAATTCAGGGGGTTGATGTTGTTCACACGGCGGGTGATACTCAGGTCATCGGGGGCGGGCCCTGTGCGATATTGGCTCTTGCCGGGGAAGAGCAGTCGGGGATACTGGAGCGTGAAGGTCTTAATATCGACCTCCGCCCCTCGTCGCCCAAACTCCCTGGCAAGGCTCTCTATGATTGTCGCCAGGCCTCCCCTATAAGGGTACGCCGGCCCTATGAACGTTAGTTTCATAATTATTTATAGTCCTTTCTTTCGACAACACACGCCCCTGCCTACTACTCCTGCGTCATCTCGCGCAGTTTCTCGCGGTAGGCAGTGAGGATGCGGGACTTGCTCACAAAGCCCATATACCTGCCATCGGCAGTGGTCACGGGCAGGTTCCAAGCACCCGTGTTCTCAAACTTCTCTAGCACACTCGAAGCACTCTCGCCCTCGAATATCACATCGGCCGGGGGTGTCATATAGCGCTGCACGGAGTTGGGGTACTTACTCTGGTCGAACATATCCTTGCGCAGGCGGTCGAACTCCACAACACCCAGCAGTTTACCCTCACTATTGAGCACAGGGAATATGTTGCGTGTGGTGTGGGGAATAACCCTCACAACCATATCGCCCAGGGTGTCGTACTCGCCGACACTCAGGATGTTGGTCTCCACCAACTCGCCCACCGAGAGCACCACGCTCACCGCCTGGTCCTTATCGTGGGTGAGCAACTGACCCTTACGACGGAGAGTCTTGGTGTAGATACTATCGGGCTCGAGGTAGCGACTGATGACATAGGCCACGCACGACACAAGCATAAGGGGAACAAAGAGTTGGTAGGCACTCGAAATCTCGGCAATGAGGAAGACCGCCGTGAGGGGAGCCTTCATAACACCACTCATAAGGCCCGCCATACCTACCAGCGAGAATGCGGCAATCGACACATCGGCATCGAACCAAGTATTGGCCACATAGGCCACAATGGCTCCCGTAAATGCGCCCACAAAGAGCGAGGGAGCGAAGGTTCCGCCCACGCCGCCCGAGGCATTAGTAACCGCCATAGCCACCACCTTCACAAACATAATGGCCGCCATATAGGCCACAATAACCCACTCAATCGAGCGGAACTGATAGAAGCCCGAGTTGTCGAACACGGCGCTCACATCGCCCTTCATAAAGTGGTGGAATATGCCGTAGCCCTCGCCATAGAGAGGGGGAAAAAGCAGAATCATTACACCCAGCGCAAGACCTCCCACAAGCCACCTATGCCAAGGCTTCGCAAGTTTGTCGATGAGGCTCTTTATGTGGAAGTTGGTGCGCATAAAGTAGCAGCACATAAGGCCACAGGCCACTGCCAGCAGGGTGTAGAGCGGGATGTGGGAGAAGGAGAGGTCGCCGATAGTGCTGGCCGACAGCATAGGCTCGAAGCCCCTCACAAAGAAGGTGAGGGTCACAGCCGTCACCGAGGAGATAATCAGGGGGATGATGGCCGTCATACTCATATCCAGGAGCAAAATCTCCATCACGAAAATCACACCCGTAATGGGGGCCTTGAAGATGGCCGAGAGGGCCGCAGCCACACCACACGCCAACATAAGCGTCACACCCCTGTAATTGAGCTTGAGCAGTCGTCCCACATTGGAGCCGATGGCGGCACCCGTCAGAACAATGGGTGCCTCGGGACCCACCGAACCACCAAAGCCGATGGTCAGCGCACCGCCCACCACCGAGGAGTAGCAGTTGTGGGGCTTAATCTGCGAGGAATTGGTACTCATAGCCTTGAGCACCTTGGTCACACCCTCCGAGATGTCGTCCTTCACAATGAACCTCACAAAGAGGCTCGCAAGGATGATACCCACCATAGGATAGAGCAGGTAGAGCCAGCCCACCTCCTCCTTTGGAAACCAGCTCGTAAGTCCACCCTTAATGAGGCCCAGCAGCCACTCGAAGATGCAGGTGACACCGCCCGCCACAAGGCCCACAATGATGGCCAAAATGAAGGTTAGCTGGCGGGTGCTCAGGCGGCGGGTCTGCACATTCAGCCACAAGAGCAGTCGCTCCAGGCGGTTCATCCTATCGGTCGAAGTCCCAATCATATCTCTCTTTTTGCGTTAGTTTTCTCTATTACATAGCAAAAAGGGAGTCATTTCACTCCCCTTTTGTCGCCAAAACTGCGGTATGACTAAAATTTGTAGATACCCATAATGCGGCGCACCTCATCGATGGTGGCACGAGCACTGCGGCGAGCCTTCTCGGCACCCATCTCGGTCACTTCGTGGAGGTATTTATCGTTGTTGCGAATATCCTCGATGCGCTCACGAATGGGGGCTACGGTGGCGATAATATCCTCGGCCAACTGCTTCTTCAGGTCGCCATAGCGAATCTCGCACGAGGCATATTTCTCCTTGAAGTACTCAATGGTGTCGGGAGTGGAAACCGCCTCCATAATAGTAAAAATGTTTTGGATAGGCTCCGAGATAGGCGAATTGGGCTCGGTGGGACCACTGTCGGTCACTGCCTTCATCACCTTCTTGCGGATAACATTATCGGGGTCGGAGAGGTAGATACCGTTACCCTCACTCTTACCCATCTTGCCCGAGCCATCCAATCCGGGAATCTTCACAAGGTCTTTGCCAAAGTTGAAGGGCGCTACTTTCTCATTGAAGAAATCGGTCTTATAGATTTGATTGAACCTGTGTGCCAGGTGGCGGGTCATCTCCAGGTGCTGCTCCTGGTCTTTGCCCACGGGAACGTAGTCTGCCCTGTGGAGCAGAATGTCGGAGGCCATAAGCACGGGGTAGTTCAGCAGACCGATATTGACATTATTGGGATTCTTACGCACCTTATCCTTGAAAGAGGCTGTACGCTCCAGCTCGCCCACATAGGCGTGCATACCGAGCAGCAGCGACAACTCCGCAACCTCGGGCACATCGCTCTGCACATAGATGGTAGCCTTCTCGGGATCGATGCCGGCTGCCAGATACTCGGAGAGTATGTTGCGCACATTGGAGTGGAGGATGGTGGGGTCGGGGTGGGTAGTGAGCGAGTGGTAGTCGGCGATGAAGAAGAAGCACTCGGCCTCATCCTGCAGTTTCACAAAGTTGCGAAGAGCTCCGAAGTAGTTGCCCAGGTGAAGCTGGCCCGTCGAGCGAATACCACTGAGTACACGTTTTTTCATAGTGAGTTATGTCTGATTTGTGTTAATTTGCATTTTACAATTCACAAAGTTACACTTTCTTTGCCAATATCCACAATTATTTGTGTACTTTTGCGTACTATTTTAACTGCAAATGGCCATTTTTTGCCCCATTCAAACCACTTTTCATCGATGAAAACCTACTGGAGATTACTCTCGTTCGCACGCCCCCTGGGCCGCTACGCCATACCATACTTCTTCTACACGCTCTTCTATGCCGTGTTCAACACCTGCAACTTTGTGATGATTATCCCACTGTTGCGCACCCTCTTCAACCAGGGTGAGGTGATGGAGGTGGTAACCCAGGCCCCCACCTTCCGCGTGAGTGTCGATTACCTCACCGAGCTGCTCAACTATTGGCTCTACTCGCTCTACGGCACCGACTACAACACTATGAACATCTTGGTGCTCCTGGCAGCCTTCGTGACCACCTCGGCACTGCTGAGCAACATCTTCCGCTACCTCGGTCAGCGCACCGTGGAGAACCTGAGGATTAACACCCTCCAGACCATCCGCAACCAGGTGTTCGACAATGTTATGGAACTCAACCTCTCCTACTTCTCCTCGGCACGCAAGGGCGATATGATGTCACGCATCACCTCCGATGTGCAGACCGTGCGTTTCTGCATCGTAAATACCCTCCAGGTGGTCTTCCGTGAGCCATTCCTCATCATCGGCTACATCATAGCGATGGTCTCCATCTCGTGGCAGCTCTCGCTCTTCTCCATCCTATATCTCCCCCTGATTGCCCTCATCATCGGGCGGGTGGTGAAGAAGTTGCGCCACCCCGCACTCAAGGCACAGCAGAACTTCGGCGAGCTCACCTCCGTGCTCGACGAGTCGCTCTCGGGTGTGAAGGTCATCAAGGCCTACACCGCCGAGGGCTTCTTCCGTGGCAAGTTTAAGGCTATCAACAAGAAGTTCTCCGACATATCCCGCCGTATGATGTACCGCCAGCAGATGGCATCGCCTATGAGTGAGTTTCTGGGCATTGCCGCCGCTGCCGGCCTTCTGGTCTTCGGCGGTGCACTTGTGCTGGGTGGAAACAGCTCCCTCGACGGTAGCGGCTTTATAGCCTACATCGCCATCTTTACACAGATTACCCGCCCTATGCGCTCCTTCACCGACGCCTTTGCCAACATCAACCAGGGTATTGCCGCCGGTGGCCGTGTGCTCGAGCTGCTCGACTCCAAGAGCACCATCACCTCGCCCGAGAATGGCGGCCTGGAGCTCACAGAGTTTAAGGACAAAATCGAATTCCGCAACGTCTGCTTCCACTATGAGGAGGAGCGTAAGGTGCTAGATGGCATAAGTTTCACCGTGGAGAAGGGGCAAACAGTGGCCCTTGTAGGCCCCTCGGGTGGCGGCAAATCGACCACTGGCGACCTCATTCCCCGCTTCTACGACGTCTGCTCGGGAGAGATACTCATCGACGGCCACAACATCCGTGAGTACAACCTCCACTCGCTCCGCAAAGCTATGGGTATCGTGTCGCAGGAGACCATACTCTTCAACGACTCCATAGAGAACAACATACGTCTCGGTAACGACACCGCCTCGGCCGAGGAGGTTGAACAGGCAGCACGCATCGCCAATGCCCACGACTTCATAACCGCCACCAGCGAGGGTTACCAGACCAACATCGGCGACCGTGGTACCAAACTGTCGGGTGGCCAGCGCCAGCGACTCAGCATCGCCCGTGCGGTGCTCAAAAACCCCGAGATTCTCATCCTCGATGAGGCAACAAGCGCCCTCGATACCGAGAGTGAAAAGCTGGTGCAGGAGGCCCTCGACAAACTCCTTTCGGGCCGCACCTCGGTGATTATCGCCCACCGATTGAGCACCATCAAGAATGCCGACAAGATTATCGTCATCGACCAGGGCCGCATAGCCGAGGAGGGCACCCACTCGGAGCTTATCGCCCGGGGCGGCATCTACGCTAAACTCGTTGCCCTGCAACAGGTTAATTAAGCCTTCAGCGGTCAGCGGTCAGCTAAAACCACACCCCCTATGCAAGTGTGCATAGGGGGTGTGGTTTTTTAGGGACGTTAGGGACATTAGAGCCGATAGGGTCATTAGGGCCGTTAGGGTATATTAGGTGTATAGGGCTATTAAGAATTATTGTTAATGTGTGGTCGTTTTTGGCCAAATATTAGTATTTTTGTTGAGAAAACGACATAAACACCATTAATATGAAACTACTTAAGGGTTTATTCCCACTTTTGGTTGTTGCTCTACTGCATAGTGGCAACACCACCTGTGCACAAAATTTTATACTTCCCGACATAGACTTTGAAGCTTATGAACAAGAGGCTTTGGAAGCCGTACAAAAATTACCTCGTAAAGGCGGCTTCAAGAAGAAGGAAGTTTACAATCATCTATATGTATTTGCCGCACAAATGCGCCAAGATGTAGATTGGAGCAACATAAAGAATCAGGCAGATTTCATAAGAGCAATTGATATCCAAACACCCGTTTTATTTGATGGCTACCAAGCCCCAACAAACATTTATGCCGACTACATATACGACTCTAAGGGTAAAATGAGGTGGATATATGCGGATGGCAAGGCCACGAAAGTGGACCTAACCGAAACGGGTAATTCGCCACAAAATTTCCTCGTTGAGGTTGCAAGACTACAATACCAAATGGTCTTTGTTATAAAAGAGTTTCTACCCCAAAAGGCATTCTTCGGAATAAAAGATGGGGTGGCCTATATGAGCTACCATTTGATATGGGAGGCATATGACACCTATTCAATTCAGGAGAGTATCGACCTGCAAAAATTGGAGAAGATAGCTACCGGAAATAAAATAGCAATGAAGATGAGTGGCGTCGAACAAGAACCGAATACCACACAAGCACAATATTCAACACCCTCAATTATGCCAACTTTTATGGGTGGCGGTTTAGAGATGTTTAGAGAGTGGTTTACAAAGGAGTTTACCTCGCAAATACCCGACAACACCTCCATATCCGCCCAAATGGTGCTTGATTTCGCTGTAGGCAAGGACGGTAATATTGAATTTGTGAAGATTGTTCATACAAATAATATCGAGTTTTCTAAAATCGCAGTCAACATCATTAAATGCTCACCTCAATGGAGCCCTGGTATGCACGAGGGAGAAGCAGTAAGAGTCTATTATAGGCTGCCAATAGAAATAAAAACAAAGCATACGTCCGAAATCGAACCATCAAAAATATAGCAGTGCGACGAAACAGATAGCCGAGGAGGGCACCCACTCGGAGCTTATCGCCCGGGGCGGCATCTACGCTAAACTCGTTGCCCTGCAACAGGTTAATTAAGCGGCCAGCAGTTAGCTTACCACACCCCCTATGCACATCGTGTGCATAGGGGGTGTGGTTTTTTAGGGACGATAGGGACATTAGGGACATTAGGGAGAAGGGGACATAGGGAGCCTCCTATTACTCCTATTACTCCTATTACTCCTATTACTCCTATTACTCCTATGCTCTACCCCAGATAGGAGTTATGGGAGTTATAAGAATTATAGGAGTTATAGGAAATTTTCTCTAATGTCCCTATCGGCCCTAATAATTCCTCGGGCCACAGGCCCGCAACGGTAGACGGTCGTCGGTTGACGGTCGTCGTAAAAAGCACAGATTATCGAGGGAATTTTTGCTAAATAAGGAAGCGGGCTCCGCAGTTTGCTTATCGCAAATGAGGAAGCCCGCTATCTGAAATTTAGTGAAAATTCACCGATAAGGTGTGCTTTTAGTAGATGGTGCCGCGCTCAGTACCGTAATCAAACTCAATCTTGTAGAAACCGTTGGTGGTATAGAGAGTTCCCTTAATGGTGTTCAGATATACGCCATCCTGCTCAACAACGGTGACATCAAGGTAGGCCTCTTCCGCATCGCTCTTTATCTTCATCTCATCGGAGGTGCGAAGTTTGGCCACAAAGCTCTTGGTGCAGTCCACCCACATACTGCCATCGGCTGGGGCACTATTGCGGAAGTAGTAGCGACCCTCGGGGAGGTAGTCGGGGGTATTCTGGCCGGTCACAAAGTAGAGGTAGCCGTAGAAGTTGTCACCTGCCCAATCGAGAGTCCAGGTGGTGGTTTCAGCACTCCAGGAGGCCCAAATCATAAGGTTGCGGCTCTCGGTGTACTCGGCGAGGCTCTGCTCCTTCTCTTCATAGAGTTTGAAGGGGCCACACTTGGCAATCTTCACCACAGCGGTGCCGGACTTCACATAGGCCTCGGCGCTCACATAGGTCTCGCCTGTGGAGGCGTTGTAATCCACATCCACACGGCTGAGGCCATATTTCATTGCGCCAAGCGAGGTGCTCACATTGTTCACAATCATCGAGCAACCGTCGAGGCAGGGTGTACCCTGACCATCATTAACGTAGCTACCCGAGGGGATATACTCATACTTGGAGGAGTCGAGCTTAATCCTGAAGGTGAGCGAGTTGTTGGCATCCTGCTCGAGAGTGAGGTTCCAAATAGCCTTGCTTGTGGCATCCTGTTCAACCTCGGCCTTGGTGATGTTGAAGTTGAAGACAGCGGGCTCGGTACGCTCGGCACCAGTGATGGTGGTACCCGAGGGAATCTCTATCTCGATGGTGAGCCACGAGTTATCGCCATCGGGCATTGCGAAGCAGAAGGAGCCATAGGTTTCCCACTTGCCTGTCACAACATTCTCGTAGAGGTCGATATTGCCAATGGTGAGGTCGATATCGCCGTAGGTGGTCCAGGTGTCATCAACATTGAGTTCCTTGAAGTAGGTGCCCTCAGCCACAAAGTTGTGGTTCTGGTCGTCGTCGTTGTTGTCGTAGCGACCGCCAAAGGTGTCGCTCACAAGGTGGACACGGAGCTCATATAGGGCGGTGGACATTGTGAGGTAGTGGTCGCTGCCACTGCTCTGGAGTACGAGTTTGGTGGGCTTGAAGGAGAGTTTCTCCACAGTCATCTCCTCCTTGGGAGTGGTGAAAATGGTGCTCTTCACAACCTCCGAGGTGGCGTTCTTGGCAGCAGCCACAACGATATACTCGGTCTCGGCATTGGTGTCGGCATTGAAAGCAAAGGTGAAATCCTGCTCCCACGAGAGGTTACCGTCATCCCATACGTAGTCGAGCGAAGAGGCAATAATCTCATCGGCACTCATCTCGCTCCACTCATCGGAAGGCACAACCACAAAGCCGAAGCTATCCATATAGCGGGTAGTCACGGATAACTCTACCGAGTGGCCCACAACGCTCACAATCTCAATGTCGCTCATAGTCACTGCGGGGCTATCGCTGGGGGTGGTGAATCTCACCGAGCCGATGGCATCCGAAGGAACCATATCAATGTCGGTGTTGTCGGCGTGAACCAAAGCGATGTAGTTGGTCTCAGGAGTGAGATTGTCGGCAGCAAAGGTGATGGTTGTGGGGTCGCTGCTACGCTCAACCTCAACCCTCGTGGCATCCAAGCCGGAGGTGGCATAGAACTCTCCCAACTCTCCGCCGAACTCCTCCCAAGTAGCCACGGGCACAACGATGTAGTAAACCGCATCGACATTGCGGACGGTGGTCTCCAGAGTGGCGCTTGTGGCAGCAAGCTCAGTGACCTTCACCTCATCCACCTTGGGCATCTCCTCGTCTGCATAGCGCACCTTGAAACTACGGCGCTGGAGGGTCTTCCATCCCTTATTGGTGGCAGCCACAAAGAGGTAATATATGTGACCCTTGGTGAGGTTGTCGAAGGTGAGTGTCACACTCTGTGCCTCCTTGTAGGACTCCTTGGCGGAGAAGTCGATACTCTTGCCATCTGTCTGCACGCTATCGGCAGTGTACTTATCGAAGGAGGTAACATCCTCACTATCCACCACAAGATAGAGAGCCTTATCGCCATTCTCAATGGTGAGGGTGGCCGATGCGGTGGTGCCGCTAACCTCAATAGCCGAGATGGTTACCACGGGTTCGGGAAGAGACTCGGGCTCGGGTCCATCGTTGCACGACACTGCCACAATGGGTAGCAGAGCCATCAAAAATTTAGCAATTTTTTTCATAGGGATAGTTTTATTTAGTTGTTAGTGTCTACTGTGCAGGGATGGCGTAGATAGCCTCAGCCTTAATCTTAAAGAAGTTGTTGTCCTCCTTGAGCAGACGATACTCGCTGTGGTTGCCCCAATTTGCAGGGCGGTCCTTAATCTCCATATCCTCCTCGGTGTCGTTGGCCACATACTCACGGATGCGGTTCTGCCACTCTACTATGCGCTGATAGCTGGAGTTGTAGTCCATAAGGCCCATTGCGGGGTCCACCAACTCGTTGAGATACTGCACATAGAGCGCACGGTAGTCGGAGAATTGTAGCATCTTGGCCACCAGGGGGTTCTTGTTGCCATCGCCCCAATTGAGGGGATCCTGACGACCCGCATCGCTCTGCACGCCACAGTGGTTGGAGGTGCCCAGCGAGTTGTCGTAGTCGTAGGGGATGAAGTAGAGTTTATAGCCCTCGGTGCCGGGCTGATTGAAGTAGAGGTAGTAATTGTTGGAGTTGTTCCAATAGTCGTCCCACATACCCACAGCCACATTCACGGCGTAGGTCTTCAGGAACAAGGGGATATCTATCACCTCACCCAACCAATCGTGCAACTCGGTACCACTCTTGGAGTTGAGCTTCTTCATAAAATCTACGAGCTGACTCTTGGCCGAGGAGAAGGAGTTGTGCTCGGTCTTGAGCTCATAGGGCCACTCCTCGTCGGTATCCTGGTCGAGGCCAAACTTATGGTCTTCGTTGTAGTTTTTCAGGTCGGCAGGTCCCTTGGAGTTGTAGGTACACTTCCATAGGTTGCCCTCGTGGCCACCAAAGCGGTCGCTACGCACCTTGAGATACTCGTCGTCGATGGTCTCGAGCATACCGTAAACACCATAGTAGGCGGGATTCGAGTCGCCCTCCACGTGTATCCACAGTCGACAGTAGATGTCGTTGATGGCTGTCCACACGCCGTAGCGACGGAAGAGATCGTAGCAGAAAACCTCCCTCACATAAGCAGGGTCGGCATTGAACCACTTGAGGTGAACCTTCCTCACACCACCAATGGTGTGTTCGGCATCCTTGTGGAACTTGCGGAAGTTTATCTGGGTGTGGAAGTGGTGCCAATCGGAGTTGTCCCTTTTGTGCTGCTCACCACCGTTACCCTCGGGGCGACGGCGAGAGGTGTTACCCCTTAATCGCCATCCTGCCTCGTTGAAGTGGAAAACGTCGGTGCCGTTGTCGAAGGTTACATCTCCCTTGAAGTACTGCTTGGTGCCATTGTTCCTATCGAAGGTTTCGAGCATATTGTTCCACTCATTCTCGCTCACCGAGAGGGTGATGGAGGGAATCTTGCTCTCGTTCCACACATAGCCGACAGCCTCTGCCAGCGAGGAGACACCAATGTCGGGATTACCACCCGTGGTGCCACCATTGTCGCCACTATTGCCATTGTCGCCACCATTGTCGTCGCCACCCTCGCTCTCTACGAAGATGACCTCCGTGTGGGAAAACTTGGCCACAGGTTTTGCATCATTCTTCTCGCCGGGGGTTGCAACATCTACCACCCACCAATCTCCGCCGTCGGGCATACGACAAGCTACATCGAAGGTGTGCTCCACCTCGCCATCCCAAGTGTCGGCCGACGTAGGGGCTTCAGAGGCGGTATTTACAAAGTGATCCACATACTTACCCTCGGCATCCACCAGCTCCAGCAGGAGCGACTTTTTACCCGACACTCCCGACTCGCTGGTGCCCAAAGCCAAACCACCGTGGGGATTATCGCTGCCCTTGCAGTTGAGCACAGCATAGCTGTGACCCAGCATAACAATACCTTGGGGTACCTTATATGCAGCAGTTCCCGATGCGTTGTTGAGGGGCTCTTCGCCATTCTTAATGATGGTCCAGCCGCCAATCTCGGCAATCTCGGAGGAGTTGTTGTAGAGCTCAATATATTTGTCGTCGGTGTTCACCTCGTTGATGACCACATTGCCCTTGCCCACACTCTGGGACCCCTCGGGAAACACACAGCCCACCAATATAAGTGCCGTGGCTATCACCGCTATCTGTCCAAAAATCCTCATTTCTCAATTATCTTTTTATGCTGATTATCACATAATTATCGGATTGTGCCGAACATATCGCTCCCGATATTTACCCTCAAGGCTATCACCTGCTGCCAGCCCCAATTTGCGCCATCGTAGTGGTGTACGGAGGAGATGCGCAAGTTCACCCCCGCCTTCAGCTGTGGCTCCCAGAAGAGCTCCAGGCGGTTGTAAAACCCGCTCTCGCCCACACGGTAGAAGGGGTCGCCAAAGTAGAGATTATCGGCATAGGCCCCACCCTTACCGTCCTCATAGGGGAGGTTCCAATAGGGCATCAAATCCTTGCCTTTGTAGAAAGTGTTGCGGAGTCCCACATCGCTGTGGTGGAAATAGAGGTCGAGCTCATAGCCACCCGGCAATACGGGAGTACCGATGTGAAGTCTGTCGTTCTGGTAGGCCTGCAACCACCCCGCCTGCAGCCTTGCAGTGGTGCCCCTATTGAAAAGAGGAGAAAAGTCCACGCCGATGTAGAAATTGGCAAGTCCGTTATCGACCACACCTCGTGCCGTATCGCTGGCTGCGTGGTGGTGGAGGGTGGCAGCATATCCCGCATAGGAGAGCCCTCGGTGGGCCTCGCCCGCAAAGATTATGGTGAACATCTCACGCCTGGTGGCCGAGCGCAGACCGTTCCAATCGCAGGCCAGCTCCACAAACCACTCGGGCCTGACATACTGCACCAGGCACCCCTCGATGGTAGGGTGGTAAAAAAGGAAGCTCTCGCAGAAAAATGCACGGGAAAATTGGCTCTTCATCCTCTCTCGTGGCAGAAAGCCCATCGCCGCACGGAAGAGCTCACCCTCCCACGAGTAGTAGGCCAAGAGTTCGGGGGTACCCATAAAATTCTCACTGCCCATATCGGCAGGGATGGTGGTACCAATCATCAGGGAGTGGCCATAGCCCCAGCCGATACCTATCTCGGGCCTCATATTGGCACCAAAGAGCGTCCCCGAGGGGGCAATCATTCGGCTTGGGTCGCCATATTCACGGTTGTCAAAGCGAAAATCGAAGTCGGCATTCCACACAACATTCTGACCCTCGGCCATCCACACGGAGCCGAGAGCTGCCAACACCACAATAAAAAACTTTTTCAAAGACTCTTTCACGCCACAAAAGTATAATATTTTTCTCCGTTTCCGCCACAAAAGTGGTATATTTGCAAAATTTCTAAAGAAATTTACTCCAAAGCACTACAACCCAATGAAAGATTTTTTTGAGAACGTAGCGGTCTCGATGACCGTGTGCGACCTTGAAGGGAAGGTCGTCTATCAGAACAACCGAGCTGTGGAGGCCCTCGGCGAGGCACGAGGCCACAACCTGGAGGAGTGTCACAAAGCCTCCTCGTGGGAGATTATTCAGCGTATGCTCCGTGAAGGCTCCACCAATGCCTACACCATCGAAAAGAGGGGCGTTCGCAAGCTCATCTACCAAACCCCTTGGTATGAAAACGGCGAGGTGGCCGGCCTTGTGGAGTACTCCATTGTCCTCCCCGCCAATATGCCCCACAAAGTGAGGGGATAGAGAATTCTCAGCACCCCTATAACCGACAAAACAAGCGGGAGCAGCACAGGCTGCTCCCGCTTGTTTTCTACTCCCCACCCTACTTGATGGGAACTACGAAGCACTGCTCCTCGGAGCGCTCCACAAAGCGGCCGGCAAGCTGCTTTGCACGAGCCATCTCATTGAGTTCCACGAGCTTCTCATCCACCTCAACAGAACGCTCACAGTTCTGCTCAAAGTTCAGAGGAGTACTCCTCTCGGCACGGCGACCAACGGAGAGTTTCCTATCCAGGTCGCTCCATTCCACAGCCGATTTATATGCGGGAGCCACAGCCGTGGGGTCCACAAAGTTGGTAGGTGCGTCGGCCTTATCCTGCGAGCAACTAAAGGCCTTGCGGTAAATCTTCGTGTACTTACCATTCCTATCGAAAGCGATGGCGCACATAGTGTACATCTTGCCCGCATTGGGATCGTTGTCGTCGTAGCTGATGGGGAAGAGTGTAGCATTATAGTAGCTACCATCCTGGGGCAGACTCTCAATGAAAATCTTGTCGGGATAGGTCTCCACATCGGTCAGGTCACGAGCATAGACGGTGTAGTAGAACGAGTCGTAGTCGCCCCTCACGTTGATGGTTGCAGGGAGGATGGCGTCGCCATACTGTGCGTAGTACTTATAGCCCGTGTAGCCGGCATCCACAAGCTGCTGGATGTCGTAGTAGGGGCCGAAGTAAACATCCATCTTCAGGGTGGCATACTCGATGGCTTTGGTGCGGAAGATGTCGCTGAAAATCACGTCGGTGAGGAACTCTCCGGTGTGGATGTCCATAATCACAACTCCAATCTTATACTCGGTGTCGGGATTCAGGTCGCTTGCAGTGCCGCTGGTCATACCCTGCGAGAGGTTCCACGAAGCAAAAGCGCTGAAGCTACCCTCGTACCAATCGCCGATAATCACATCCGAGATGTAGTTCTTGGCCTCCTCAGCGGTGTAGCGTGCGTCATAGACGCTCCAATAGTAGTGGTGGCCGTCATCGGAGGGGGTAATCTTCACCCACGCCTCCTCGGTATCCACCGTCCACTCAAACTCGAAGGTGCAATCCTTGGGGTCGTCCGAGCGGCCTGTGGTAATCTCCTTGCGGAGGATGTAGTCGGTGGTCTGGGTACCTGCCAGATAACCGAAGGTTACGAAGGTGTAGCGGGTATTGGGCTCCAGACCGCCGAAATTGCGGGTCTTATTACCTGTGAAGGTGTACTCCGAGAGAATATAGTCGTAGTTGGCGAAGAGGTACTCAAAGAGTGTCGCATCGTCCATACCCTCGATAGCCTTGCTCTGCACGGGGACAATCACATAGGGGTCGTTGTTGGAGGCGGTAACCACAGCATCTGCCGACGAACGGGTGACGTTGGTTACCTCCAGGGTGAGCTGGTTATCCGAGGGGGGCACGGGCTCCGAGGTGTACTCAAAGGTCGCAACCTCACCAATCAGCTGGCACTCAGTGTTCCACTTGGCTGCGCAGAGCACATAGGTGGTGTTAGCATTGCAGGGCATCTGCTCGTCGAAGAGGCGGCCTGCAACATTGAAGAGTGCATAGAAATCGCTCTGGTCGTGGATGAACTCATAGTCTATAAGGATTTGGTAGGTCTCGTCGATATCGCCCTTCTGGATTGCCTCACGGATGTCGGTGGTGTTGTACTTCTCCATCCACCCCTCGATGTCGCTCTTCTCCACGATGGTAAAATAGTAGGGAACACCTGTGTGAGAGGGGGTTACGTCAAAGAAGAGGGTGTGGTGCTCCTCCATCACGTTGAACTCAAAGGTAAGGTCGCCCTCCCAGGGCTCCTCGGTGGTGAATGCCTCCCACACCACCTCGGTAGTACGCACACCTTTGGGGGTGATGCCATAGACATATACCACATACTCGGTGTTGGGCTGCAGGCCCTCAAAGAGGATGTTCTCAATGGTGCCGTGTGCAACCATCTCTGTGAGGTAGTCCTCGAGCGACATCTCCCTGCCGCTTGCCAGGTACTCGTAGTACTCCAGATTGTCGTCAAAGAGTGCCGAGTCGGACTGCTGCGAGTCGAAATAGGCCTTGGAGCTGACCATCGGGAGCCAGGTAAGTTCGGGATCGGTGGTGAAGACCGAGAAGTAGAGGTCAGCGGCTGTCACATCGTGAATTTCAATACGCAGGGGGGTGTCGTAGCAGGCCTGAGTGACCTCAACGGCCACACTCTCTGCACCCTTGTAGGACACGGTAACGGTGGCGGTGCGGGGCTCCGACGAGGGGTTCTCTGTGGCGGAGAACTCAATGGCTCTCACCTTATTGGTGCTGATGGTGAGCCACTCGGCGGTGTTCTCCACAGCAATCTTCTCGCCATCTACGGCATTCTCCACAATGTAGGCTACCGACACAGCGTCGCCATTGGAGCTGAGCGACACGGTGGTCTGGCCCATCTTAATCTCGGGAGCAGGAAGCTCGGGCTCCTTACAACCCCACAGGGCTGCAACAATGGCCGCCATCATCAGCAGTTTGCTAAAAATTTTCATCTTTTCTGTATGGTTATCTGATTAATAATTCGAGTTGTTTAGTTGTAGGCGTAGGCCACGCTGCCATCCACGGGGCAGAGGGTGCTGTTCACAAGCTCCATTCCGCCCTGACCATCATCGGTGGTGACAAACACCACAAGTTTGCAGTTGGGGCCATACCAATCCTCGTCGAGCTCGGTGGCAAGAATGACATTGGCGGTGGCTCCGCTCTCCACCCTGCCGATGTTTTGGCCATAAATACGCTCATTTTTGCTCTCGCCGGCCATACCTCGCAGACAATTGTTGTGGTTGTTCTGCCACGAAGCGGTGGCGCTGCTCTGGGTGGACTGGATGTTGTCCTCCAGCACCCACACACCCACACGGTAGGTGCCCGCCTCGGCAACCTTCACACCCACATTGGCATAGACCACGCCGTCGATGATGTTGGACGATGCGGTGATGCCCACTGCGGCACGCTCCTCGTGGAAGAGGTCGATGCAGTTTTTGATGTCAGCCTCCTCGCCGAGGTAGCCGTTGGCCTTCACAAAGTTGAAGTTGAGCCAAGGATAACTCTTCACGTTGAGGGCTCCCGAGAGGTTGGCTGCAGCCGAGCTGTAGGCATTGTCGTCGGTATTGTAGGAGTGGCTGGCAATGTGGTAGTAGCGACCTGCGTAGGCCTCATCCTCGGACACACGCTTGAGGGTGTTCATCAGTTTGGGACAGTTGGGGCAGGCGGTACCTGTGTGCTGAATGAGCAGCAGTCGGTGTGCAAAGTCGGTGCTCGCCTTGTTGCCGTCAGCCGGAAGGTCTGAAATGCCCGCCACAGCCTTCACCTCCAGGTCGTTGGATATTTCCATACCATAGAGCGCATAGAAGGAGAATTTGCCCGCCGAGGGGGTTGTAAATGAGGTTGTGGCCATAGGCTCGGTAGAGTCGCCACAATAAATCTCGGCATTGGCCGTAACATCGTGAATCATACCGCTGTCGTCGGTAAGAAGCACGGTGAGGGAGGCCGAGTCGCTGCCGTTGGCACGGATGAGCGTGCGGTCGGCCAGCAGGGTGATACTGCCGTAGAGATTTTCATCGCCGCCACCGTCGGGACCCTGACCCTCGCAAGCCACAAGTGCTCCGAGGAGCAGTAAAAGCAAAAGTTTTTGTTTCATTGTAAAGTGAGTTTTGTGGTTCGTACATTATTTAATAATCAGGCAAATGTAGGCCTATTTGTCTGACTTTCCAAATTTGGACACTCATTTTGTTGCATTTGTCCACTGATAACGTAGAAACCTATGTCTTCGGAGGGGAAATGCACAATTTTTGAAAAATTTTTGCAAAAACTTTTGGAACTTAAAATAAAGTTCCTACCTTTGTCCCCGCTTAAGGCTTCTTTAGCTCAGTTGGTAGAGCACGACACTCTTAATGTTGGGGTCCTGGGTTCGAGCCCCAGAGGGAGCACAGCAACGAAGGACAGTCAGTTTTGACTGTCCTTTTTTTGTTGCTGTGCCCCCTCTGGCATTGTGTTACCCACCCCCTAAATCCCTGCTCGGCGGGGACGCCGAGCGTAATTTCGACCACCCCTCCCAACCTCCCCTTTCGTAGGGGAGGAGCAGGCACCCCATCACAAAAGACCATATATCTAATATTAGTGAGGGGGACTTGTCGCTGACGCTCGTAGCTTCTGTGGCTCGAACCCAGCTTGCCCCCCTTTCAAGGGGGTTAGGGGGTTGTAAACAAAAACCCGCAGGGCGCATAAGCGCCCGAGCCCCAGAGGGAGCACAAGACGAAAAAGGCTGTCCCGCAATGGCACAAACCTTTTTATTTTAACTGATTGATTATCAGTGTTAGTTTTGCTGGAAATCCATAATCCCTACATAGAAGGCTACATGGAGTTCGTTGATAGCTAACTACTTGCGATGACAAAGATATATAAATCTTTTGAATCAAAACGCTGATATGTAAGTATTTTTGGCTTAGCCAAATATACAGAGAAAAGTGGCGTATGCGCGGTAAACATAAATCCGTACATACGCCTCTTTTTATCTTATTAATTATCATTAGTTTATATTGATTAGCACTATGGTTTCGGGTGTATAATAATCACCTCAAAAAACTAACAATATCGCCTCGAAACAGGCTTGATGAGTAAATCAATATGTTGATGTTGGAGTATATGCTCCATCGCTTTGTATATTGCCATCTTCTCAATACCGGCTATTTTCAACGCCTCCATCTTTATTGTGTTCTCTAAGAGCATAAGGTAATCCTCCTCTTTGAGTTCGACAAGGCATTGTGTTTTTGATTTTAGCTTCGCCATACCTTATTTATATATTAAGAGATTACTTATTTCCGAAGTCTGCGGGTGTCTCGCCCCACTCGCGATTATCCCAATGTAGTACCTGAATATCGTCGATTTTAGCCGCCATAACTTTGAGGAATATCTCGGCTAATTGCAGCTGCTCACAGCGTCGAGATGACGCGGTTTGCTTATTACGATACCAAGTGATAGCGGTTATGCTATCCGAGTAGATAATGCGAGGTGCTTCGGGGTGTCTGAGGATATATTTGACAGCCTCTACGATGGCGAGAAACTCTCCGATGTTATTTGTTTTGTTGCCTATGGAATGGTTGAAGAGTTCCAATCCAGAAGAGAGGTCAACCGCCCTATAGCGTGTCAACCTCTCCTTCGTGGAATG
>JAZQZI010000016.1:0-13281 GCA_045633985.1 Tidjanibacter sp.
GGTGGAGTTTGCGGGGTCGCTCTTTGGTGCCAATATGCGCCTTATAGAGTCGGCAAAGAAGAACGAAAGGATTGTGATTGACCACTTTGTTAAGCAGGTGGAGATATTCCTCGACAACTGCGGTCCATTCACAACCCCCAAGTTGTTGGAAAGCAACCCCAAGAAACAATACTACGGCGACTTTTATGACATCAACATAAAATACTGTCTTATACAAACCGCAGCTCCTGCCGAACTTTTCACAATGGTTTACGATTTCCTCAGCTCCATTGCACTGACAGATGCCGAGGTGGAGATGTACAAACAAGTTGGCGAGAGAAGGTATCGTGTAGCTTGTGCGATGGGCTGGGGTTATTCCGGTGCCGACCACATTGGAAGCAGCTATAACGGGGAGAAAGACTATTTCTCTTTACGCACCCCTCAATTCACAAAACTCTGCTCTTTGTTGAATAGTATCACAGATCTTTACACAATAGTTGCCAAAGATAGCGAAGGTAAAGTTGTAGCAACACAAAAACAACGCAAAAATAACAGTAATGTGCAAGCCCAGTGCACCAACCGCGATCCGGAATGGATTAGCTTCCCATACTGGTGGAGAAAGACCGACGATGGCAAACTCCTTTCAACAAGATTTTATCATAAAGATACCAAAGATGGCAAACCCCTCTCCTTCTCACCTGCGAGAGGCGATGGTTATAGCGGCTTGACGATGGAGCAGGTGAGCCGCATCGCATCCATCGAAATGGAGCACAGACTTGTCTATCAGAAAGTTTCCAAATAGAACACAAAAAGACCCGCCATTCTTGGCGGGTCTTTTTGTCTGTTGCGGCTACTCGGTCACTTCGCTCTCGGCGGGGAGTTGCTTGGCGGTCTTTATACCGAGCGCCTTGATATCATCGGCCTTCTTGAGCACATTGCCTGGGCCGCTGGAGAGCTGGCCATAGGCCTTATCGTAGCTCTTGGAGGCCTTCTGGAGGGCATTGCCCACCTCACTAAAACTCTCCACAAAGCCACATAGTTTGTCGTAGAGTTTCCCCGTCTCCTCGGCAATCTTAAGCGCATTTTTGGTCTGCTTATCACGTGTCCAGAGCTGGTACATAAGTTTCAGCACAGAGATGAGGTGGGTGGGGCTGAGCACCACCACGTGTTGCTGGTAGGCCCTATCCCACAGGTCGGGGTCGGCATTCATAGCCGCCATATAGGCTCCCTCGTTGGGAATAAACATCATCACAAAGTCGGCAGCATCCTTCACATAGCGCTGATACTGTTTGCCCGTGAGCTCCTTCACGTGGCCCACAACCGACTGAAGGTGAGCCGTAAGAGCCTTATGGCGCTCCTCCTCACTCGTAGCATTCACATAATTGACATAGGCTGTGAGCGACACTTTGGAGTCGATGACGATATGTTTGCCCTCGGGCAGATGGAAGATTACATCGGGGCGCAGCAGGTTGTTCTCCTCGCCCACAATCTTCGACCCATCCTCGTTGGTGGTGGCCTGCACCGTGAAGTTCACACCCTCCTCCAAGCCCGATTTCTCGAGTATCTGGCGAAGAATCATCTCTCCCCAATCGCCCTGCACCTTACTATTGCCACGCAGAGCCTCGGTGAGTTCTCGGGCCTCACGGGAGATTGTGGTATTCAGCTCGGTGAGCTCCTTGAGGCTCGAACGGAGCGATTTCACCTCGCTTACCTCGTTGGTGTAGCAGTCGTCAATTTTCTTCTGAAGGTCATCGAGATTGGCCTTGAAGGGGGCCAAAATCTCGCCCAGGCGCTGCTCGCTATTCTCCTTGAATATCTTTGTTTTCTCATCCAGGATAGCCGAGGCCAACTCCTTGAAATTCTGCTCACTCTCACGGCGCATAGCACTCCTCTGCTCACCCTCCTGGCGGATTTTCTCATTGAGGCGGGCAATCTCGGCCGAGAGCTCGGCAATCTCCTTGCGCTGGCTCTCCTCACGTTCCACAATGGGGCGCAGATTCTCCAAGCGCTCCTCCAGGCGGGCCCTCTCAACCTCCAGGTCTGCAATGCGGTATCCCAAATTATTCCTCTCGCCACGGAGCATATCGACCTCTCCTCGGAGCACCTCGCACTCCTTGTTGCTGCGCTCCAACTCTCGGCGCGAGGGGTGGAGGTAGAGGGTGAGGATTACCCCCAGGGCTATGGCCACCACAGTGATGGCAACTATTACAACAATCTCCATATCTTCTTATTTTGGGTTGCGTTTATCATTCTCTATTTCAATCTATTGAGTTCTTGGGTGCGCTCCACATCGAGTGCCGCAGCGAGTATCGAGAGGGGGTGCATAACCCTCTTGGTGGTGGAGCGCTCAATATTCCACTTGCAACTCTCGCAGTCGGTGGCTACAACATCCACCTCCGAGGCCTCAATCTTCTCCATCAGGGAGCGACCTACAGCCTGCGAGTAGTCGTAGTTCTCACGCTTGAAGCCATAGGTACCCGCCATTCCGCAACACTGCGAGGGGAGCATCTCCAGCTCCACACCCGGTATGAGGCGTAGCAGCGAGGTGGAGTATATGGCCCATCCCAAGCGCTCGATGTGGCAGGCAGAGTGGTACGCTACCCTCATTCGGAATCCCTCCTTGAAGGCAAACTTCACATTTCCCCTCTCCCATTGGCGGAAAAGGAAGCGGGTGATAAGGGTGATGGAGTCCTTTACATCCTCATTGTCGAGCCCCAAGAGATACTGATACTCGTCACGCAGAGCAAATGTACAGCTCGACGAGGTGGCAACCACCTTGTCGCCATCGGCTACGGCACGTCGTATAGCCACAAGATTGCGCTTGGCATCACGAGTGGCTCGCTCCTTGCGCCCATTGGCAATCTTCACCATACCGCAGCATCTCTCGCCCTCCAGCAGTCTAACACCATAGCCCACAGCATTGAGTACCTCCACCAACTCTCGCCCCAGCGATGGGTCGTTGTAGTTGGCATAGCAGCCGTGGAAGTAGCTCACACGACGACCGAAGACCCCTTGTTTCTCGGCAGCCTCACGGCGAAACCACTCCTCAAAGCTCTCCTGGGCATAGCGAGGCAGGGTGTGGCGGTGGTCTATACCCACCGTCCGCTCCAGCACACGGCGAAAACCATCATTCTCCAGCAAACGGTTTACCACTCCCGAAAGGCGGGTCGAAAAACGCCCCACACTATCGGTACTCGAGAGCAACATATCCCTCGTCGTGGGGCCTCCCTTGCGGTTACGCTCTTTGGCGAGAGCGATGATGTCGCCAATCCTCACACCCGAGGGGCACGATATCTCACACCTCTTGCAGTTCAGGCAGTACTTCAGCCCCTCGTCGTAGTACATAGGCTCCTTCAGGCGGTAGCGCTCCCCGTCGGGACCCGACTGTTTGGGGCCGGGGTAGAGCGGATTGACCTCCACCATAGGGCAATAGAGGGTACAGATGGTACACTTGGTGCACTGCTCAAAGTTGTTTTCGCTGATATTTTTGTGTTCGAGTTTCATTCGGTCATCAGGTGTAGGAAGTCTTTATGGTTTATCGGGGGTCACTCGGTGACCGAGAATCTCCTCCGCAGCACGCAGAGCCGTGGCAACAACCACTCCCGCACCGCACCCCTCCTTCACAGGGTCGGCACCGGCCAGCACAGCCCCCACAACATAGAGGTTTGACACCTCACACCCCTCAATGGTGGGGCGCAGGTGGTCATCGACACTCACACCAAATCGTTGGAAGGGCTGGGGGGCGAGAATGTGGCGGGCAGTCCACTGCTCCCTACTCTCGGTGGCAGCCACATCGAGCCCAAAGAGGGGTTCAAAAATCCCCTCGGGGGTGGAGCCCAAACCCCGACTAAAGAAGCTGCCCGAGGAGAGCACAAAGTTGTCGGCCGAAAACTCCTCGTCACGATGTTTCACCGTGCGAAGAGCCACAATGCGCCCCTCCTCTGCACGGAAATTGGTCACACGGTCACCCAATATATAGTCGCCACCAAGGCGTGTAAACTCCTCAACCAGCAGGCGTTGCATCCTCACTCCTGGCACCGATGCCGAAGCGGTAGCTACCAACCTCACATCCCTGCCCAGCAGTGTCCTAAATCGCTCGAAAGGCTCGCTACTCTCAAGGCCAAAGACTGCGGGCAACAGCACAAGTTCCTCATCCGCAGCAACCTCCTTCACCTTGCGGGCAAGTTTTTCGAGCGTACCCCCAATAAGCACTCGTGAGATATTGGCCGCCCTCATCTCCGTGGCGCTCTCCCTCAAGCGGGCAAGTTCGTCGAGCCCCACAGTTACCACTCGGCACTCGGCACCACACCTTCTTAGGCCCGCCGCCACAAACTCGGGATAGAAGTCGAGGTAGCCCTCCAGGGCCACAACAAGCACCCTCCGCCCCTCAATCTCACTGCGGCTGCCGAAAGTGACATACTCACTCATCGTGAGCCACGCAGGGCGCAGAGCACCCGTGGGCGAAAGGCGCAGATGGTTCTTTTGGTGGTCGCCCACAAGAGGTATGCCGGCACTCTCAAACAGTTCCTTTGTGAAAGCTGCATAGCGCTCCAAATTCTCGCTACCGACAATATTATAGGGGTGGTCGGGGTGTTGCCCCACAAGTGTGGGAAGTGCCTCATAGCCACCCGAGTAGAGTTCCAGAGAGCCCGACAGGAAGTGGAGAGCGCTGCGACCCGCCGTGATGATGGCCACACGCTCCCCTTTGCGGGCCAGCGCAATGCCGCTCACAAGTCCTCCAAGACCTCCTCCAACTATTATTGTGTCGTATCTCATAGCTCTCCGTTAAACATTCTCTTCATCCCCGTCGCCCAGGCCGCATACACCGTCGTAGAACCATTGGGTGAACTGCGCCTCCACAAGCGACTCTCCCCACGCCACGGGTCTTACACCCCTCCAGCGTTCGTCAATAAATCGTTTCACATCGGAGAGTGTACCCTCGGCATCTCCCCTCATCTCGGCCACCACACCCGCAGCCCTCAAAGCACACAGGTGGCCCTGACAGGTACCCATACCGAGCCTTGTGCGACGGCGCAAATCGACCAGGTGGTCGGCATTGAGACTCTCTACGGCATAGCGTATCTCGCCCACCGAAACCTGCTCACACTCACACACAAGGGCCCTATCCGTACTCTTCTCAAAGTTGATATTGGCCGCCATATCGCCGTGGCGACCACGGGCACCCTTCTCGCCCGCACGGAGCGACAGAAACTCCTTACGTCCCTTACGGCTCGCCCCCTTTGGCTCCTCCTTGGAGCCGGGCAGAGGTATGGTTGCTGTGGTGCAAAGAGCCGAAATGCCCAATTTGCGACAGACCAGGTCGGTGGCCCTCTCGGCCATCAGTCGGTAGGTCATAAGTTTACCACCCGTGATGGTCACAAGCCCCTCCAAGCCATCCCTCAAGGCGTGGTCGAGGCAGACAATACCCCTCGAAATACTACGGCCCAAGGGGTCGTTATCGTCGGCCACCAGCGGGCGCACACCCGCATAGGCCCTCAAAATTCGGGTCGTAGCAAGGCTGGGGCAGAGTTTTGTGCCCTCACGAAGAAGCACATCGACCTCCTCGGCTGTAACCTCGTTGAGATCTATCTCGTCGAAAGAGATTCGCTTGGAAGTGGTGCCAATGAGCGAAATGGTGTCGCCCGGCACAAGAATATCGGCATCGGCAGGCTTGCGGCAACGGTTGATAACCATATTATTAACCCTGTGGCCAAAGACCAGCAGCGACCCCTTGGCTGGGTACATTGCAATCTCAACACCAACCCTCTTGGCAATAAGGTGGCCCCAGATACCTGCGGCATTCACAACCACGCGACTGCGCACCTCTCGCTGCTCGCCCGAAGCCGTGTTTCTGACCCTCACGCCCACAATCCTATCGCCCTCCCGCAGCAGTTGCTCAACCTCGTGGTAGGTGAGCACATCAGCACCGTGGAGGCGTGCATCGAGCACATTGGAGGCCACAAGTCGGAAGGGGTCAATCGAGGCGTCGGGCACCTTCACAGCCCCCACTATCGAGGGATTAACGGCCGGTTCCAGGCGAAGTGCCTCGGCCGGGTCGAGCCTCTCGGCCTCAATACCAACCTTTTGGCACGACTCCACAAAGAGTCGCTGGTAGTCGAGGTCATCCTCGGGCAGAGTGATAAACATACCGTCGGTGGGCTCCACGCAGTGGCGGGCAATACGACGCAGAGTGTGGTTCTCACCCACACACTCGGCAGCCGACTCGGGGTCGGTGACGGCATAACGGGCACCACTATGGAGCAGTCCGTGGTTGCGTCCCGAAGCTCCCGTAGCCAAGTCGTGGCGCTCGACAAGGAGCACACGAAGGCCACGCAGAGCGCAGTCGCGGGCAACACCCGCACCTGTCACTCCGCCGCCCACAACGACCACATCGTACTCTTTGTTCCTTGTCATCTGCATCATATCTCGTATCACACCCATCCAGAGTGCGCCATTATAATCTACAAATATAAGACTATTTTTCGGTTTTTCACCTCCGAATAGGTGTTGCTATCAACATTTTTACGTTGGCATTTTATAAAAAGTGACTTATCTTTGCCGTCGTTAATAGAATAACAATAAATTTAACATACAAAACATTCTATGAAAAAAATCTTCCAGATGATGGCTCTCCTGCTCACCGCAGCCGTAGCCACCGTAGGTTGCAAACCCGAGCCACTTCCCGAGCCCGAGCCCGAACAACCCAAAACTACCGTAGAGATTGACAAGAGCTACAATGTAGCCCCCGAGGGCGGCAATGGTCTGCTCGAATATTTCGTGGACAACCTCACCGGTGAGCTCACCGCCACCTCCGAGGCCACCTGGATTTCGGACATCAAACTCAACGTCCAGACCCTCACTTTCGTGGTTGCCAACAACCTCGGCAAGGGTGCAACCAGCCGTGAGGCCAACATCGACATCAAGTGTGACGAGGAGGTATTGGCATCCGTAGCCATCAAGCAGGCCGCAGAAGGCGAACTCACGCTCCAGATGGAGGTTGCCAACATTACGCCCGAGAGCATCGACGTCACCGTAACCCCCTCCAATGATAATATGACCTACTTTGTGGGTATCGCCCCCAAAGCCTTCATCGAGGAGAATGGTGGTGTGGATGCCTATGTGCTCATCGACGCCGAGGCCTACCGTACAAGCTTCTATGGCGACATTCTCGACGACTACCTCGCAAAGGGTACTACCACCAAGACTATAACCATCCAAGGCGCCCCAGAGGAGCCTATGTGGGTCTATGTTGCCGGCCTTTCGAGGGCTGCCGACAAGACTCGCACACCCATCGTGACAACCAAGGCTCAGCACTACGAGTTCCAGTTCCTCCCCTATCCTGAGCTCTCGCTCCAAAGCTACTCGGTGGATTTCACCGCCGACGAGAGTGGCACCCACTCAATCCCCTACTCCATCGACTACCCCATCGAGGGTCAGGAGCTCACCTTCAACCTCGGCGATGGTGGCGACAACTGGATTCACAACATCCGTGTGGAGGGGCGCAAAATCCTCTTCGACTTCGACGCCAACCCCTACCCCGTGGAGCGCAGCACACAGCTCGAGGTGGCCTACAAGTACTCCCCCTCGTGCCTCTTCGACATCCGTCAGGCCGCCGGTGTCGAGATGACCAATGTGGAGTTTGAGATTACCGCCGTGGAGCTCCACTACGACCGAGTAGTGGTGAACTGCACCCCCTCAAACAGCGATGTGAAATATGTTGTCGGCGCCGTGGCAAAGATGGATTTCGAGAGCGCTCCCTACGATGGCGACTCGACCAAAATCCCCGAGTTTGACCTCGCATCGAGCTACCCCACCTATGTCATCACTCAGGGCAAAACCGAGGGTATTACACTCAACCACACCGCCATCAGTTATGACCCCCAGTGGTACATCTACGCCTACGCTATTGACGACGCCGAGCAGAGGGCCATATCGACAGTTACAATGGAGCTCGTAACCCTCGTGGAGGATAGGCCCTACTTCGTGTGGGAAGACTCTCGCATCTCTTCCAACGCCATCAGCGTGGACAACACTGAGCAGACCATCACCGTTAAATATAAGGTGGAGAACGCACACGCCACCGGTGTGGTAACCGTGGATGACCCCTACGACGATGTTCTCATAAAAGGTGCCGACGGCAAGCGCATCACCCACGACCCCGTGGCTCAGACCATCACCTTCACCGTAAGTGCCAACACCACCAAAAAGAGCCGCTCTACCTATGCATATCTGACCTACTACTCCTCGGAGGACGACAAGTCGTCGGATGCAAATATTTCGCTCAAAATCAACCAGAAACGATAATAAAAGTCAAATACTATGAAACTGTTTAAGTACTTCGCAATTACCTTCGGTGCCTTGGCTCTGGTAGCTTGTGGGCCCACTCCCGAGCCCACTCCCGAGCCCGAACCCAACCCCAATGAGAACAACAACGACAAGGACCGCTTTGTGCTCGAGGATGGCACCATCCTTCTGACCGATTGCCCCGGGGGTATCTATTTTGGCGACTTCTGGGATGAGGGCATTGCCGACTACTACTTCTTGCTCACCAACGACACCAAGATTGGCCAGACCGAGCAGGGCTTTGAAGTACCTATGACCCCCGGCCGCACCCTTCTCTTCATCGACATCTGGGCGGACCTCTCCGAGGACCACACCAACCCCATCATCCCCGAAGGTACCTACCGTATGGGCGACAAGAGGGGCCAAAATGTCCTCACCTCCGAGTTTACCCTCGCCACCCAGAACCTCGAGAAGGTGGGTGAGCAGTACCGCATTGTTGATATCTACTTCAGCGATGGCACCCTCGTGGTAACCCACACCGACAAGGGCTACCGTATGGAGGCCTCCTTCACAACAACCGAGGGCGAGTCTATGAAATTCCTCTTCGAGGGCGAGGCAACTCTCGAGGACAAGAGCAACGACGAGGAGTATAACCCCGAGCTCAACGGCAACTACGAGATGATACCCAGCATAGGCCACACCTATCTATATCAGTCCTATGAGAATTGCGACAACCACGTTCTGATGCTCTTCACCACCGACAACCTCACCTATGACAAAGTCCACGTGAACGAGCCCGGTGCAATGATGATGCTCGACCTCTACAACACCCCCGGTAAGGGACTCGCAGGCACCTACAGGTTGGGCGATGTGAGCGACAAGGGTATCTTGACCAAAGAGCCCGGCGTCTTCTGCCCCGGTAGGATGTATGGCGCATCCACCGCACTTGGCAGCTTCCTCGAGAGGGTGAACGACGATATGAGTGTGGAGCACGCAGTCTTCGTGGACGGCCAACTCACCATCACTGAGAATGGCGACGGCACCCACACCATAGTCGGCTCCTTTACCACCGGCAACGAGGGCACAGTGAGCGTCAATTGGACCGGCTCGCTCATTGACCACTTGGAAGATAAGAATAAGGATAATTAGTAGTCCGATATACTCAAAACAACGAGGGGACTTCCGATTGGAAGTCCCCTCGTTGTTTATTGTCGGTTATTTTAAAGAGCCGTTATGGTCGTCAGGGCCATTAGGGTCGTTAGGGAGTTATAGGAGTTATAGGAGTTATAGGAGTTATAGGAGTTATAGGAGTTTTGGACGTTAGACGTTAGACGTTAGACGTTGGACGTTGGACAAAAAACTCGTTTACCTTACTCGGTCGAGCGAGCGTACAAGGCGTTCGTCCTTGAGGACGCCGCGGATGGCCAGCAGCGCCAAGATAACGCATACAATGGGGAAAAATGCCGAGGTCTGCATATTAGCCACAGCAATATCGCCCATAGCCTTAACGGTCTTAACAAGGCGCAGCGAGGCCCACAGTGCAAAAGCCTGGGAACCAACCAGCAGCACTATCTCTGCACACAGCAGGCGCACCTGCAACATACGATTCTTAAAGAGCCAAATGGCCACAAAAGGCACCAGGGCAGCCAGGGCAAAAAGCACTCCCAACCACCAAAAATCAAAAGCCACAAAGGTGCCGTCGGTACCATCGGCCATATAGCGCACAAGGGGCACAAAGCAGAGGGCCGACATAAAGCCCGAGATGGCCAGCATATAAAGGGTCTGTATTCTCTGTAACATATTATTACACGGTTATTTACACAAAATTTCTTCGTCAATAAAGTAGTGGTTGCGCTCGGGGGCATTGCGGTTGATAAGCTCGCCGAGGAAGCCCGCCAGGAACAAGATAACACCCAGCACGATGGCTACCAATCCGAGGTAGAAAAGGGGTTGGTTGGTCAGGGGGCGACCAAGGGTAAACTTCTCCACAATAATCCACAGCGTCGAAACAAAGCCTACAAGGAACATCAGCGTGCCCGCACCGCCAAAGAAGTACATAGGCGAGCGGCCATATTTAGACACAAACATCACGGTCACAAGGTCGAGGTAGCCTTTCAGCAGTCGCTCCCAGCCATACTTCGACACACCATAGCGACGGGCATAGTGGGTCACCTCCTTCTCGCCAATGCGGACAAAGCCCGCCTTCTTGGCAAGGATGGGTATGTAGCGGTGCATCTCGCCATAGACCTCAATGCTCTTGACAACTTTCCGGCGATAGGCCTTCAGGCCACAGTTGAAGTCGTGGAGTTTGATGCCCGAAGCCCAGCGGCAGGTGGCATTGAAAAACTTGCTGGGGAGGGTCTTGCTCTTGGGGTCGTGGCGACGGCGTTTCCAGCCCGACACCATATCGTAGCCCTCCTCGGTAATCATACGGTAGAGCGCAGGAATCTCGTCGGGCGAGTCCTGAAGGTCGGCATCCATAGTGATAACCACATCGCCCTCGGCCCTCTCGAAGCCGCAGTAGAGCGCAGCACTCTTGCCGTAGTTGGAGCGAAAGCGCACTCCTCGCACCCTCTTATCGGCGGCTGCGAGGCTCTCCACAACGCTCCACGAACTATCCGTACTGCCGTCATCAATGAAGACAACCTCGTACGACAGCCCCTCGGCCGTCAGCACACGCTCAATCCACGAGTAGAGTTCTCGGAGCGACTCCTCCTCATTTAGCAGCGGTATTACAACACTCAGATTCATAGTAGGTTACTCGGTGGCTTGGCCGTTGTTGGTGTCGGCAAAAATATCGGGACGGCGGCGCACCAATGCACCCACACAAATACCCACAAGCACACCGAGGAAGCAGTTGCTCACAACCGACGACAGGGTGAGAAACAGAGGATTGGTGACCGATGCACGCATCAGTTTGTAGCTACCATCAAAGCTCTCGGCAGGCAGCATATCCTGCATCTGGGCCATCACCTCGTCTATAGTACGGAGCAACTCCTCCTTGATAAAGAAATTGGCCATAATGGCCGAGTAGATGCCGCTCAGGATGCCCACAAAAATCATCATTGCCACAACAAAACCTACTGCCCTCGAGAACGAAAAGCCCTCCGACGCACTATGCTGTGCAGCAAAGCGACGAGTGTAGCCAAAGAGCAGCAAAATGGTAACAACAGTGGAGGCAATGCTCAGAATGTTAACTAAAACCGTACTGTCGCCTCCCACTTTCATAAGCATCGAAAAAGCCACACTTACAAGGCCAACCACGGTACCGCCCTTGAGGGCCTCAGTCCAAAAATTCCTTTTCATAATTTATTTATTCTTAAAATATTTTAATAACTATTTAAGTTCGCCCGCACCCTCACGCAAAATTTCGGGGTCATCAGAGGTAAGATCCACAAGAGTTGTGGGAACAAGGCTGCCATAGCCACCGTCGATAACCATATCAACCTGCGAGTCGTAACGCTCAGCAATCAGCTCAGGGTCGGTGGTGTACTCCATAACCTCGTCGTCGTCCTTCACCGAAGCGGTGGCCAGCGGAAAGCCTAAGCGTTCAACGATGGTGAGAGGGATATTATTGTCTGGGATACGAACACCCACAGTGTGACGGCCGGCCAACGCCTTGTCGGGCACCTTGCTCGAAGCCTCCAGGATGAAGGTAAATTGGCCGGGGGTGTTGCGCTTTAGAATCTTAAATGTAGAGTTGTCGATACGAGCAAACTTATCGACCATAGAGATGTCGGAGCAGACAATCGAGAGAAGTTTCTCCTCCTTGCCGGAGATTGCACGCAATTTTTCGACCGCCTTTGCGCTACGCAGCGAACAGCCAAAAGCATAGACACCGTCGGTGGGATAGATAATCACGCCATCGTTTTCGAGAATCTTCACAACCCTATCAATTTCTCGCTCGGAAGGGTTTGAGGGATAGATTTTGACAAGTTTTGCCATAGGTCAAATTGGGATGTGTTTGTTGGGTTTTACCCCTTTTTTATTGGTGCAGCCCTACGATCTGCACCAATAAAAAAGGGGTAAGCTACTTATATCGCACCGCTACAACCACCTACCCTTGCTCTCTTCCAAGCCTGGGGGATTCAGCAGGAGCTGGTCGTATAAGACTTACCCGAGGTGCAAATGTACGATTTTTTCTTATTTTTGCAAAAAATTTGAGAAATTATGCAAAAGAAGAGTCATTTCCCCATTGGAGTTATTAAGCTTATTATTGTTGTAGGCGCAGTAATGTGCGGCATTTTGTGGAGTGCGTCAAAGCCCTGCACAACTGCCCCCACAGAGATTGTAATACCCACAGGTTCAACCTATTCAGCACTATTGGACACACTTTCTACTCACAATGTAGAGCGACTCGGAGTAGTCAATTTCGTGGGCAAGTTGAAAAAACTCGACCGCAACCCCAAAGCAGGTCACTACATCATCCCCGAGGGGGCCACTCCTATGGAAATTGTGAATATGTTGCGCAGCGGTGCACAAAAACCCGTACGCCTTACATTTAATAATGTACGCACAATGGAAGATTTGTCGGGTCGCCTGGCCGAGCAAATTGAGGCGGACAGTGTGACACTCCTCCGCCACCTCACATTGCCCTCAACGGCCGAGAAATACGATATTAGCAAGGAGGAGATTATCGGCCTTTTCATCCCCAACACCTACGAGATATGGTGGAACACCTCGCCCGAGGCTCTTACGGACCGTATGGCCAGAGAGTGGGAGAAGTTCTGGGGCGAGGAGCGCACAGCCAAGCTCTCACGCACCAAGCTCTCCCGTATGGAGGTCATCACCCTTGCATCGATAGTCTATGAGGAGACCAAAAATGTAGGCGAGATGCCCAAAATTGCGGGCGTCTATATCAACCGTCTGCGCCGAGGTATGCCCCTCCAGGCCTGCCCCACCGCCAAGTATGCTGTGGGCGACTTCTCTATCAAGCGTGTGCTCCACAAGCACACCCAGACACCCTCGCCCTACAACACCTATCTCCACCGCGGACTCCCCCCGGGCCCCATCTGCACC
>JAZQZI010000017.1:0-3518 GCA_045633985.1 Tidjanibacter sp.
CGCTGGTCTACATCGTACTGGTATTGCCCTACGCCGATGGACTTGGGGTCTATCTTGACGAGCTCGGCCAAGGGGTCCATGAGGCGGCGGCCGATGGAGACGGCTCCGCGCACGGTGACGTCATAGTCGGGGAACTCGTCGCGGGCTACCTTGGAGGCGGAGTAGATGGAGGCGCCGTCTTCGCTGACGACGAACACCTGCAGGGGGCGGTCGAAGCGTTGCGAGGTGACGAAATGCTCGGTCTCGCGGCTGGCAGTGCCGTTGCCGATGGAGATGGCTTCTATCTTGTATTGCTCGACGAGGCGCACGAGCTTGCGGCTGGCTCCTGTGTAGTCGGCCTGGGGCGGATGGGGGTAGAGGGTCTCGTTGTGGAGGAGGTTGCCTCCGGCATCGAGGCATACGACCTTGCAGCCTGTGCGGTAGCCGGGGTCGATGGCGAGCACGCGCTTCTGCCCTAAGGGTGGGGCGAGGAGGAGCTGCCTGAGGTTGGCCGAGAAGACGCGGATGGCCTCCTCATCGGCTCGCTGCTTGGAGCTGTGGGCATACTCGGTCTCGATGGAGGGCTTGAGCAGGCGCTTGTAGCCGTCGCGTACGGCTATGGATATGTGGTGGGCACAGTCGCCCTGGGTGCGCACGTACTGGCGCTCGAGGCGCTCGATGGCTGGGGTGTCGTCGGCTGGGGCGATGGTGACGCGCAAGATGCCCTCCTTCTCGGCTCGGCGGATGGCCAGCAGGCGGTGTGAGGAGCAGCGCGAGAGTGGCTCGTCCCAGTCGAAATAGTCGCGGTACTTGTCGCCCTCGGCCTCCTTGCCTGCGACGACGCGGGAGGTGATATGGGCTTCGCGGGCGAAGAGGTGGCGTATGGCGCTACGCGAGCGCTCGTTCTCGCTCACCCACTCGGCAATGATGTCGCGCGCGCCCTGCAGGGCTTCGCCGGTGTCGGCCACGTCGCCCTTGACGAAGCGCTGCGCCATAGCATCGGCACTGCCTGTGCCTTGTGCCATGAGCATCTTGGCCAGCGGCTCGAGGCCCCGGCTGCGCGCTACCTCGGCACGGGTGCGGCGCTTGGGCTTGTAGGGGAGGTACAGGTCTTCGAGCTCGGTGGCATCCATGCAGCGGGTGATGCGCTGGCGTAGCTCGTCGGTGAGCCTGCCCTGCTCGGTGATGGTGGCTATGATGGTGTCTTTGCGCTTGCCCAGCTCGGTGAGCTTCTGGTACATGGTGTCGATGGTGGCTATCTGCACCTCGTCGAGGCCGCCGGTGGCCTCCTTGCGGTAGCGGCTGATGAAGGGGATGGTGGCGCCATCGGTGAGGAGGGCCAACGTGTTGGCCACGGCCCTCAAGGGAAGGCCGAGGCATTGGGCAATATGCTGTTCCATGTATGTGCCGTGGGTGGGTAGGGGTTAGCGCTTACGCTCCTTGCACTTCTCGTACGACTCCATGTAGCGCGTGTACTTGTCGGGGTAGATGTCCTTGGCGGTGATGATCATGGCCGTATCGTAGCAGGCGCCGAAGTCGGGGTCGAAGGTGGTGCCGAAGGTCTTCATCGTGGGGGAGAGCCCGATGTAGAGGTGGATGTACGGGGGGATGGTGTCGCCCAACGACTTGACGTAGTTGTTGAGGATGGCGTAGTTCTCCTTATAGTCGGCACCGGTGAACATCTCCTTGAAGAAGGCGGCCTGCTCGGGGGTGCAGGTCTCGGGATTCTTGGAGGTGATGAGTCCCTCGCGGTCGCCAAAGCTCATGTCGAGGTAGTAGACCATGGCCTTGCGGCTCATCTCGGGGCTGGTCTTGTAGATGGTGACCTTGCCCGAGAGGTACTTGATGGTGGGGTCGGTGGCTATGAGGCCTCCGATACCGTCCCATAGGTTGTCGAGGGCGAAGAGTGCCTTGCGGCCTCCTGCGGCGCTCTGGTACTTGGGCTGCACGAAGGCACGGGCCATCTCGATGCAGTGGGGGAAGTCTGTATCGATGAACTTCTGCGAGAAGTCGAAGAGGTGCTCGGTATTGACATAGGGCTGGCCGTTGGCGTGGAACGATGCCATCTTCCAGCGGGTGAAGCGATAGCCTCCGATGATCTCGTCGGCCTCGGGGTTCCACACGATGAGCTGGAAGCAGGCCTTGTCCTCGAGGTCAAAGTGGTCGAGGTCGCACTCGGTGCCGCTGCCTCCGCCTACGGCACGGAACGATACCTCGCGCAGGCGACCTATCTCGCGCAGCACGTTGGGGGCCGTCTCATGGTTTACGACATAGATCTCGTTGTCTCCACGGTTGGTAGTGCGGAGGAAGGTGTTGTCGTTGAGCTCGCTCTTGAGAAGCTCTACGTCTACGGGGGGGATGATAGGGGGAAGCATTGAATAGGACCCCCTCTGCCTTTCAGGCATCTCCCCCTCTAAGGGGAGAGCCATCCGGAACTTTTGCCGGGGGTGTGGCTTTTAATTTATTATATATATATACTATCTTACAATACTTGCCTCGCGGAACTTTCTCCCCATAGAGGGGGAGATGCCTGAAAGGCAGAGGGGGGCTCTACATATTAGGCACACAGCCATTGCCTGCAGAGAGGGCCTTTACGCGCTCTCGCATCTCTGCAGCCCACTGGAGGTCTGTCTTTGACTTGTCGAATGTGGTGTAGGGTACAGGCTCACCGAAGGTGATGACAAACTCGTTGCCACGCTGCTTGAAGAGTTCGTCCACGAGGTAGAGCATACCGATGTTGACCTTCAGGCGGAGAAACTTGCTCAGCTTGCTGAGGAAGAAGTACCAGCGTGAGTTGTGTCCCGAGATGTGTACGGGCACCACGTCGCGCTCGTAGCGGCGTGCCTGGGTGACGAACATCTTCTTCCAAGGCATCTCGGTGACTTTTCCCTTGACCTTCTTGGCGCAGAGGCCTGCGGGGAACACCACCACTTGCTGTCCGGAGGTGAACATCTTGGCGATGCGCTCTCCGAGGTCGCGGCTCTGTTTGGACGAGAGGTTGTTTACAGGGGTGAAGAACTCTGCCAAAGGCTTCAGGTTGGCCATGATGGGTGTCACGGGCACCTGGAACCCTTCACCATAGAGGCGGTGGAATACGGAACCGATAATCAGTGCCTCGGGGCCTCCGAGAGGATGGTTGCACACGAAGATGTACTTCTTGTCGGTGCCTGTAGCCAGATGCTCCTCGCCACGGATGCGGTAGGTGATATTGAGGTAGTTGAGCGCCTCGTCGAAGAACTCTACGCCCTTGTAGTGCTCCACCGTCATGACAACGTGGTTGACATCGTTCTCGTGGATGCGTCGCTTGAGGAAGTTGATGACGAAGCGAGGCAGTTTCTTGCGCAGCTTCGGACCTAGGATTTTATTTAGATCGAGAAGATAATTTTCTCTTTCGTTGTATTTCTCCATAGTTCTTACGAATCATCCAATAAAAAGCAAATCCGATGGCAATCCATACCAGCAATATCACACGGCTTTGCACCGAGAGGTAGCCAGGCATGCCGGGGATAAGCAACAATGCAAGGAAGAAGAGCGAGAAC
>JAZQZI010000018.1:0-1309 GCA_045633985.1 Tidjanibacter sp.
GGCACCAACCTCACCTACCTGCCCGAGGCCAACCTGAAGAGCAAGACCCTCCTCCAGCTCATGAACCTCGACCGCCTCGATGCCAAGCAGAATGCCAACCCCAACGGCTTCTACGACTATGTCGAGGGCTACACCGTGCAGTCCTCGACGGGCCGCATCATCTTCCCCGTGGCAGAGCCCTTCGGTGCCCACTTGCGTAAGGTGATAGGCAACGACGTGGTGGCCGACAAGTATGTCTTCGAGGAGCTCTACGACTCCACCAAGACCACCGCCAAGCAGATTGCCGAGAAGAACAAGTTCCTCCTCACGGGCGAGCATGCCGGCTCGGGTGGCAATGTCATCCAGCTAGGTGCCTACAACGTGCCGCGCGGCTCGGTGAAGGTCACCGCCGGCGGTGTCACGCTCACCGAGAACAGCGACTACACCGTCGACTACACCATGGGTACGGTGACCATCATCAACCAGAGTATTCTCGATGCGGGTACACCGGTGAACGTGTCTATGGAGAGCAACACCGTCTTCAACATGCAGCGCAAGACGATGCTCGGCATGAACTGGGCCTACGACTTCTCCAAGGACTTCAAGTTGGGCGGTACGCTCATGTACCTCAACGAAAAACCCCTCACCAGCAAGGTGTCGATGGGCGACGAGCCCTTGAAGAACACCCTCTGGGGCCTCAATATGGCATGGAAGCATGAGAGCCAGTGGCTCACCAACATGCTCGACTACCTGCCGGGCCTCCATGTGACACAGCCCTCACGCATCAACTTCACCGCCGAGTTTGCCCAGCTCATCGCCGGCGTGTCCAACCAGGTGCAGGGCAGTGCCTCATATATCGACGACTTCGAGAGCAGCGAGAGCGGTATCGACATCAAGTCTCCCTCGGCCTGGATGCTCTCGGGCATACCCTCGTCGCAGCCCTATGCCAACCTCACCGATGACACGCGCACGGGCATGAACCGCGCCCTCATCAACTGGTACACCATAGACCCGCTCTTCACCCGCCGCAACTCATCGCTCACCCCCGCCCATATCAAGAGCGACCTCGACCAGCTGTCCAACCACTACGTGCGTGAGGTCTACGAGCGCGAGCTCTATCCCAACAAGGAGAGTACCTATGGTGAGTCGTCGACCCTCTCGGTGCTCAACCTCGCCTACTACCCCGACGAGCGTGGCCCCTACAACCTCGACACCAACCTCACCCCCGAAGGTAAGCTCACGAGTCCTGAGCAGCGCTGGGGCGGTATCATGCGCCAGCTCACCACGACCGACTTTGAGAGCTCCAACATCGAGTATATCGAGTTCTGGA
>JAZQZI010000019.1:0-79508 GCA_045633985.1 Tidjanibacter sp.
ATATAACGAGCGACTGCTGCGTTATACAACAAAAATCAGCCCCGGCATTTACGTTTAGTAATATGCCGGGGCATTTTTGTTGCAAGCCTTGCATTCATCTCGTTCTATGCAGTTTTTACGTCTACCGTCTACCGTCTACCGTCTACCGACTTTTTCCCATAACTCCTATAACTCTTATAACTCCTATCTGGGGTAGAGCATAGGAGTAATAGGAGAGCATCTCTGTTGACGGTTGTCGGTCGTCGGTTGACCTTAAAAAGCTGACTGTTACCGCTAAAATAGCAGTGCTTTTTTCAGTTTGTCGTTGTGTTCACGCAACAGGCGAGAGTTGCGTCTTTCGGTGAGTATACGGGCTCTCTCCTGGCCTACAAAGTAGGTGGTGCTCAATCCGCCACAGCCCACAATCCATCCGCTAAGCCATTGGCCCGCAACCATTTCGCTCACAGCAAAAGTGCCAAGTGCGACATTGGCCGACAGCGACACCAGGGCGCTCCACGGCTCCCCCGCATAGAGTTGTCCCACGCCCGGGAGGATGCTGAGCCACCACGCAACATCGGGGTTGCGAAGGTGGGGTGTGGTGCGGTATAGTTCCTCTATTTCTCTCTCAATCTCGGGGGGCATTGGGTGTGTGGCCAGGTAGCGTGCAGCGGCCTTTGCGGAGCGTTCCCACTCTCCCTTTTCGCCCGCTGCGAGGGCCTCCACCAGGGCGATATTCTCCCCCATTTGCTCCTGTGTGACATAGTAGGCGGCCTCGTCTATGGCGGCCAGCGAGGAGTCGAAATCGCCCGCAAGGTAGCCGCAAAGCGCCCTCTGGTAGTAGTAGTCGGCGAGCTCCTCACCCCCTAACGCATAGGTGTAGATGCGCCCCAACTCCGAGAGTGCCTCCTTATAAAGTCCCTGCTGTTTGCGTACCTCGGCCTTGGCCGTCACAGCCCGATTGTGGGTGGCGGCATCTTTGGCGGCGTAGATTTCTCGCTCCAGGGAGAGTGCCCGGAGGTCCCAATGGGTGTTTTGCCCATTAGTCGAAAAGCTCACGCAGAGGAATATGGATGCTGTACATAACAGCCTCTCTATTAATCTCTTCAAAATTCTGGTAATAGACTTTCACGCTGGCCAAGCTGCCGAAAATATTGCTCACATAGAGCAGCGAGGCTATCGAGCCGTAGATGATTGTTCGGGGGTTTGCGGGGCTCTCGGCTTTGGCCCAGCTTGTGGCGGTGAGTGCCGCAAAGGCTCCCACGGCCATAAATGATGCCACACCCTCGCTCACCTGTCCGGCATAAATCTGACCCAGGCCTGGGACTATGGCCGAGGCGACGCCTGCCACCCACGCTTTAGGCTGTCGGGGAGGGCCTGCTGCCACACGGTCGAGCTCCCTCTGGTGGTTGGCCAAGATGGGGTGGGAGTAGTCGAAGAGGCTCTGCTGACGGCCATACTCCTCACGGTTGCCCTCCAGGAGGGCTATACCTCCACGGTGGAGGGCCAATAGCTGTTTGTGGTGAGCCGCCGAGGGGCTCCGGGAGAAGAGGTCGAGCCTTTGGCGTGCACCCTCGGTATCACCCGCAAGTAGGTGACATACAGAGCCATAGAAGCTGCTCCCGGCATAGGTGGGGGAGGTGGGGGCGACCTTGTCGAACGAGTGGATGGCTTGGTCGAACCTTTTGCTGTGGTAATCTACGATGCCCTTCAGGTAGTGGAGCGAGTCGAGGGAGGGGGAGGCATAGTGGTGAGAAGACATAAGCCCCTCGTGGCCGCTCACAAGTGTCGAAGCGTCACGCAACAGCCCCTTGCCCACAAGGTAGCGGCCGAAGTCATACTCTTGGCGCACCCAACCATTGTTGATACCCTCCTCGTGGGGGAGAGGTTGCTCCCCACGGCACTCCTGACCCCTAACATCCACAACAAACAGCAGTAGTAGGGCTGCTATGGTAACAATCTTCCTCATTTGCGGTAGCGTTTAGGGTCGTCACTCACCAGCCCTCGTTCATTTTTGGGGGCTGTGGTGCGGCCGATTTTGGTATTTCTCACCGTGCGGTCGAGGCCATAGAGGAGCGCCGGCAGTGTGCCATACTCGGCCACCAGAGCACGGAAATAGTCGATATTGGTGTCGGTGTAACATCCGGGAGTGGTGGTGTCGGGGGCGAGGTGGTTCTCCCACACCCACAGGGCACCACTTGCGGCGTGGTAGAGGGGTGAGAGGGTTTTGCGTCCCGGCTCAATGCCATAGGGGTGCTCTTTATCGCTGCGGGGAGGCTCAAAGCTCGCCTCGCGCAATAGCTCCAGGTCGCTCCTCTGCTGTGCCCACAGTGAGGGGGTGGCCACAATCAGGAGGGCCACAAGGAGGAGTCTATGTGGGGCACGCAGCATCACTTGGCAAAGAGGGTGTTGGGGTCGAAGTCGATACGTTTGGCATCGGCGGGCACCTGCCAGTCGAACATCTCCGAGGAGGCGTCAGCATCGAAGAGGAGGTTGGAGTAGGTGGAGAGCCTCACCAGCGAGTCACGCTTGGGGCCATACTCAATCTCCGTAACCCTCATAGGCATAGGAAACCTGCCATATTCATACTGTGCAAAATAGACCTTGCGCAGAGCTTCGCCCTTGCTATTGTAGTAAATCATACAGATGGGCAGGTGGCCACGGAAGGCCAACTCCACCTTCGCTACACCCGCATTGCTTTTGGGGGTGAAAGTCTTGATAATCACCCCTTCTTCGTTGCGCACGCTGCTCTGCGTGTAACCATAGGCGGGCAGGGCCATATCGGTGTAGCCGCCCGAGGCAAAGAGGGCCACAAGCTCCTTCGTAGAGGCCACCTCGGGGTCGTTAATCACCACCACCTCGCCCTTCTCGGGGGTGTAGATACGCATCTCGCCGAGAGCATTGGAGTGGGTGATGGAGTGGTTGGGCAGACGTTGCTCCACAATCATACGGCCGTCGGGGTGGAGGTAGATGCTGCGCTCGCTGGTCTTCTTTTTGCCGTCGGCCACCTGCACGCTCCTCTCATCAACCGAGAGGCGCACCTGCGCTGCCATCGTTAGGGGCAGCACAACAAGGAGGGTGGCGAGTAGTAGTCGTTTCATATCGGGGGTGAATCTGTTTAACAAAAAATATGGGGCGAAGCACTCACTTCGCCCCATAAAGGTAGTAATTTTTGTGGATTAGAACAAATCTGCCCACATAAGAACTTTACCGTTGTTCATATATTTGCCGTTGATGGAGTTGCTCTCGATGAGGTCGATGATGAGGACAACCGAATCAACAACGTAGAGGATACCGAAACCACTACCGGTGAGAGCGTAAACAAGACCCATCCAAGCCTTGGTGCCGAGGTAGTAGCGGTGGATTGCGAGCCAGTTGGTAACGGGGATTACCGACAGAGCGGTAGCAACGACGGGGTTCTTCGAGCTCGACAGCGAAATCATATCAGCGGCGGGAGCAGCCTCCATAACCATCTCAATCGAGTTGTCAACCAGAGCGTCGATAGCGGCGTCGTTTACCTCGTAGTTGTTGGCCGAAGCCGAGCAGATTGCAAACAGAGCAACTGCCAAAGTGAGCATAAGTTTCTTCATAACTCTTTGTAAATTAAAGTTAAACAAGTGAATTGTCGGTCGAAATTAGTGACTGTGGTATAGGCCACAGGCCCCATTATTTTCAACAAATATACAAATTTTTTCGGTAGGGTGGTTACTTTGGGGACATTTTTTCTCCTCTCAGCCCCAAAAAAGTTGCAACCACCCCAACTTCGGCAGGGTGGTCGCATACCTATTTATATTATATTGAGCAGCCGTTTGTCATAGGCTGCAACCCCACGAGCGGTGGGTGACTACTCGGCAGTGGTGTACTCGGTAGTGCCGTCGGGCATACGGAACGAGATGCTCTCAATAGCCAACTTGTCGTTCTTCACGCAGAACGAAGCACTCTTCACGATACCATCCCACAAGCTCTTGAACTCCCTTGCAGCATTCTGGGGAACCTTCACCTTGAAGCTGCCATAGGTGGTCTCCATTACGGGGAAGCACTCCTCGTCTGCATTGTAGGTACCCAGCGAGAGCTGAAGAACAATCTTGCTGCCCAGCTCCTTCACATACTCGGCCTCGGCCTCCTTGGTGAGCTGTGCCTCCAGAGCTGCAATGGTCTCCTCGTTCACCCTCGACTCATACTGTGCCTGGGTCTCAAACTCGTCTTTAACCTTGAATGCCTCCACCTTGGGTGCCATATACTCGGCAGCGTAGTTGGAGAACTTCTGATAGTAGAGGAAGTCTTTGCATACGTTGGCAGCCTCCTCGGCGGTGTAGAGCACGGGTACAACCTCGGTGCCGGCGGCGTTGATGTAGCCGTGGAGCTCGCCAACGGTCACGGGAGCTACGCCATCCACAAAGTCGCCAATCTCGTCATATTTGGTAACGGTGATGCCGCGGCCGCTCTGTGCAACCAGGCCCCATTTACCCTCCAATTTCATCTTTGCAAGGCCGTTTACGAAGTCGCCAATCTCGTCGTAGATGGGTGCCAATACCTCGTCGTACTTGTTGTCCATAAGGCCCCACTTGCCGGTAAGTTTCACCTTGGCAATGCCATCCACAAACTCGCCAATCTCGTCGTAGGCGTTGCTGCGGGGCTTACCATCGGTGCCAATGAAGCTCCATTTGCCCTCCTCGCATACCTTCGAGAGGCCCATAACGAATTCGCTCATCGATTCATACTTAGTGGCGATAACCTCAATATACCTGGCGTCGATGAAGCCATACTTCTCGCCACTCCTCACCTTTGCAAGGTTGTTGGCATCGAAGTCGCCCACCTCGTCATACTTGGGCTCAACGGCAATCTTGCCATCCTTTGCCACCCAGCCAAACTTGCCATCCTTCTCGATGATAGCCAGACCGGCAGCGTTCCACTCGCCCAGCGAGTTGTAAACAACGGGAAGTGCCTCGGCACCTGCGCCATTTACCAAGCCCCACAAACCATCAACCGATGCTTTGGCGAGCTCGCCGGCAGCAACATTCTCCACCGAGTCGTACCTCTTCTCGCCGATGGGCTTGCCATCCACGCCAATCCAGTAGTACTTACCATCCTTCTTAACCTTTGCGGTGCTCTGGTAGAAGGGATATACCTCGTCGAACGAAGCGGCGATGAGCATCGAGCCTGCAACGTCGCAGTAGCCCCACTTACCATCCAGCTCGATGGGAGCAAAGCCCTCGCTGAAGCTGAGCGAGCCCACATATTTGGCATCCACTGCCAGGCGACCGAGGTGGTCGATACGCAGCCAGATGTCGCCGCTCTGCACCTTCGAGAAACCATCGGCATCGAAGAGCTCGGCACCCTGATACTTCATAGGTACAACCTCCTCTCCATTGCGGTTGATGAAGCCCCACAGACCATCTTTCGATACCCTTGCAAGACCAAAGGTGTCGAAATCGTCGGCCGAGTCGAACTCTACGGGGATTACAGCCACGCCCGATTTGCCGAGCCAGCCATATTTGTTGTTGAGTTTGGCAAGTGCCAGACCCTCTTTGAAGTCGCCTGCGTTGTCGTAGTTGGCCTCAATAACAAGTTTGCCACTCTGGTTAATCCAGCCATACTTGCCGGCCAGACCTACCCACGCCAGACCCTCGGAGAACTCGCCGGCGCTGTCGTACTTAACCTTGATAACCTCTTTGCCACGAACGTTCACAAAGCCCCATTTGCCACCGGTGTAAACGCCGTCGGCCCACACACCCTTGGTGCTAACCCTTGCCAGACCGTCGGTGAAGAGCGATGCGTGGTCGTAGCTGATGCGAACGACGGCTTTACCCTTGGTGTTGTAGAAGCCCCACTTACCACCGCTGTAGTTGCCATTCTCGTCGTAGGTGCCCTTCTGACCAACCAGCACGAGGCCATTCTCGAACTCGCCGGCCCAATCATTCTTGGCGGGAACAATCTTCTTACCCTCGGGGTTCACAAAGCCATATTTACCCTTTGCGTCACGGAACTTGGCCAGACCCTCCTCGCCGAAGGGCCAAACCTGGAGGTTATTAACCTTCACAATCTCTTTGCCTGCACCATTAATCCATCCCCACTTATTCTCGGCCAACGAAGCCATTGCCAGACCGTAGTCGTTGAATTCGCCGATGAGGGTGTATTTGATGGGTACAACCTTCTTACCTGCAAGGTTGAGCATACCGTAGAGGCTCTCCTGGCGAACCTTCACCAGGCCTGCGTCGCTCCACTCACCCACCTCGTTGTAAACGATGGGGGAGATGAGTTTACCCTCACGGGTAATCCAGCTCATAAGCTCACCTTTGGCAACCTTGGAAAGACCGTTGTTGTCCCAGGGCCACAGTTTGGTGTACTCCACCTTGGTAATGAATCGGCCGGTAGCGTCAATCCAGCCGTAGAGCTCGCCCTGACGAATCCAGTTGAGGCCGTCCTCGCTCCATTCGCCCACCTCGTCGTTGATGATGGGGACAATCTCGCGACCTGCACGATCCACCCAACCGATGTAATTCTCAACGGTCACAAGTGCCAGACCATTGATGGCATACTCGCCAAAGGTGTCGTACTTGATGGCGGTAACCTCACGACCGCTATTGTCGATGATACCATATTTGCCGTCGATGCTCACCTTTGCATAGCCGCCAAAGAACTCGCCGATGGTGCTATATTTCACGGGGGCGATAACCTTACCCAGAAGGTTTGCAAGACCATATTTGTTCTCATTCATAATGAGAGCCACGCCGGCCTCATTGAAGGGACCAATCTCGTCGTAGGCGGTAGCAAGAACCTCTTTGCCGGCCTTGTTGAGCAGACCCCACTTCTCGGCAACCCTCACTCGGGCAGTGCCACTCTCGTTCCAATCGCCATACTCGTTGTATTTGTTGTCCGATAGGCGTTTGCCGGAGATGTTCAGAAGACCATAAAGACCCTCCTTTTTGCTCCAAGCCAAACCATCCTCGCTGAAGAGGCTAATCTCCTCATAGATGGGTTTGTGTACCTCTTTGCCAAACTTGTCGAGGATGCCAACCAGACCATCCACCTTCACGTGGGCGGTACCATTGTTGCTCCAGATGCCGGGCTCGTCATATTTCACCTTGGCGATAGTCTTACCGTCACGGTTGATGACGCCCCATTTGTCTGCCTGTTTAATCCAAGCCAGGTCGTCGGCCGAGAAGTCGGTAACCTCCTGGTAGCGTACACGGATAATCTCCTTACCCTCTTTGTTAATCATACCGTAGTTCTCCTCGATACGAACAATGGCGGTGCCCACCTCGGAGAAGTCGCCAATCTCGTCGTATTTGATTTTGCCGAGCACCTTACCTTCTCGGTTTACGAGGCCATACTTGTCGTCGTCCTGAACTTTGCAGATGCCGTCGAGGGAGAATGTGCCGACCCAGTCGTAGCGCAGACGTACAACCTCTTCGCCGGTTTTGTTCACAAAGCCCCATTTGTCTTTGCTGTTTTTCACCTTGGCGAGGCCGTTGTCGGCGAACTCCTCAGCGATGTCATACTTTGCCTTAATGAGCCAGTTGTCTTTGTTGTCGACATAACCCCATTTGCCACGGGCATTTTTCTTGGGGGTGAGCTCCTGTGCAGCTGCGGGGAGGCACAGTAGAGCTGCCAAAAGAACCACAAATAGTCTCTTCATAGCGTTTAAGATGTTAGTTATTAATTGTTTTTGTTAGTTGTCGGAATTAGCAGGCTGCGGGGTGGGGCTTGGTGTGTGGTAGCCACGGCGCCTCGAAGTGAGCGTAGTTTCCCCCAAAATTATTAATTTTTGTTGAAAATGCAAAATTTTACCTATATAAAATATAGTTGCCCACACTATTATCTTCTCCCGATTGGGGGAGAAATCGGACATTTTGGGTATGGAAATTGTCGTGTGACCGTGGTGAAATCTCTCTTCCCGGGGCGTCAGTTGGGCGGGGCGGCAGTTGCTCGGAGGTTAATTTTTTTGCAAAAAATTTCATAGACTGTTGTATATTAATCGAATAATAGTGTATATTTGCACTCCGATTTCGACCCCTAAGGGCGTAGTATGCTCCGAAACTTGGCAGGATTGGTGCTGCATAGTGTCGTTTAAGAGGGTAGTTTTCGGGAGAAAAAGGTTAATGAAAAACATAAACTAATTCATAAAAATTTACAGTTATGACTAAAGCAGATATCGTAAACAACATCGCCAAAGAGACCGGCGTTGAGAAAGTACTCGTACAGCAGGTTGTAGAGTCTTTTATGGAGAATGTTAAGGCTTCGCTCATCGAGAACGAGCCCGTTTACCTCCGTGGCTTCGGCAGCTTCATCATCAAAGAGCGTGCTCAGAAGGTTGCTCGCAACATCTCGAAAGGCACTACTATCACCATCCCCGCACACAACATTCCCGCTTTCAAGCCCGCTAAGAGCTTCGCTTGCAAGGTGAAATAATCACCTCTTCGGAACGTGCGAGAGTAGAGAAACATTTTTATCAACCCTAAATTACATTAAGAACTATGCCTAACGGTAAAAAAAGGAAAGGTCCCAAGATGGCGACCCACAAACGTAAAAAACGTTTGCGCAAAAATCGTCACAAACACAACAAGAAATAGGTTGTCGGTTTACCTTCGATAGAAAAAATAGAGCTGAAAGCCTACTGCGGGTTTTTAGCTTTATTTTTTCGTGAAGGGCCATCCGCCTGCTCGCCACTCCGCCACCTGCTAAAGAGAAGAGGGAGAAGGGGTTGGAGAGGTGGCTGCCTTCGTGGGAGGGCGGCTGTGGCGGAGAAGAGGCCCTGTGGACTTCCTTCCTATTACAAGTAGGAACACAGACTCAAAGTATGAACAGAGAATTAATCATCAATGTCACTCCGTCGGAAGTAACCATTGCGCTCGTTGAGGACAAACAGCTTGTTGAGCTCGACAAGGAGAGTTGCAAGAGTGGTTTTGCGGTGGGTGACATCTACTTGGGCAAGGTCCGCAAGATAATGCCCGGACTGAATGCCGCCTTCGTTAATATCGGCCACGAGAAGGATGCCTTTATCCACTACCTCGACCTCGGCCCACAGTTCCCCACACTCCACAAACTCGTGGCGAACCTCTCGACGAAGAAGAAGAATATGCGAATCGAGAGCCTGAGGCTCGACCAGCAGCCACTCGAAAAGAATGGCAAGCTCTCAACCCAGATTGCGGGTGGTCAGCCCATTATGGTGCAGATAGCCAAGGAGGCTATCTCTACCAAAGGTCCGAGGCTTACGTCGGACATTTCGCTCGCAGGTCGCAATGTTGTACTGATTCCCTTTACCAACAAAATATCCATATCCCAGAAGATTCGCTCCAACGAGGAGAAAAAACGACTCAAGAGGATTTGCGACAAGGTGTTGCCCAAAAACTATGGCGTGATTATCCGTACCGCCGCCCAGGGCAAGAGTGATGTCGATATCGAGCAGGACATCCTGTCGCTCATCAAGAAGTGGGAGTCGGCCCTCGAGGGCATAAAAACGAAGGTGCCTCCCGTGCAGCTGCTCAGCGAGATGAGCCGTGCCAACACCATCATTCGTGATTCGCTCAACTCCTCCTTCAACGCCATCCACGTCAATGACGAGGCTATATATGAGGAGATTAGGGAGTATATAAAGGTTATTGCACCCGAGAAACTCAAGATTGTCAAACTCTATAAGGGCTCGCAACCCATCTTCGACAATTTCGATATTTCTCGCCAGATAAAATCGCTTTTTGCCAAATATGTGTCGCTCAAGAGGGGGGCCTACCTCATCATTGAGCACACCGAGGCACTCCACGTCATCGACGTCAATAGCGGCAACCGAGCCAAGGTGGCCGATGACCAGGAGAGTACGGCTATGGATGTTAACCTCTCGGCTGCGGCCGAAATCGCCCGTCAGTTGCGCTTGCGCGATATGGGCGGTATTGTGATAATTGACTTTATCGACCTACATAAGGCCGAGAACCGCCAGCGACTCTATGAGGAGATGCAGAAACTTATGGCGGGCGACAAGGCCAAACATACGATTTTGCCCCTCACCAAATTTGGTCTGATGCAGATTACTCGCCAGAGGGTACGCCCCGAGGCTATCAGCAAGGCCGAGGAGACCTGCCCCACTTGTGGCGGTACGGGTAAAATCACCCCCTCGCTGTTGATTGACAAGCAGATAGAGAATCAGATTGCCTACTATGCAATCGAGAAACGCCGCAGGAGCCTCAGGATAGTGGTGAATCCCATCCTTGCGGCCTATCTCACAAAGGGGGGACTGTGGAGTATCCGCCGCAAGTGGCGTCGTCGCTACTTGTGCGACATCCGCCTGTTGGTGGACCAGTCGCTCGGCATTGTGGACTTCAAGTTTGTCGATAAGAAACGCCGAACACTTGCTTAAGAATCGGAGTGGAGTGGGGCAGTGATGCCCGCCCCAACGACAATGGTGGGTGTGTCGGAAAAAAGAACTCGCCAGGAAAGATGAAAAAAGCGGAGAATAACTCCATTAGGGAGATTGTTCAGCGTGCCGCACGAACTGCTACTTTGCGACAGCTCGTGGCGCAGATTGAGAGCCGAACCGTGACAGAGATAACCTCTCTGGCAGGTTCGGCTTTTGCTCTTTACTCCTCGGTGGCTGCGGGCAAGGTGGGGGGTGTCCATCTCTTTGTGGCCCCCGACAGGGACTCGGCAGCCTACCTTGCGAGCGATTTGTACCAGCTCACAGACCCCGAGAGGGTTATGTTTCTCCCGTCGAGCTATAAGAGGTCTATCCGCTATGGCGGAGAGGATGCTTCGAGCCAGGTGCAGCGCACGGCGGCTCTGGAGGCTGTTCGCCACCATAGGGGAGGGGAGCTTATTGTCTGTACCTACCCCGAGGCGCTGGCCGAAACAGTGGTGTCGGAGGAGAGGGTTGAGTCCGCCTCCGTGGAGCTGTGGGTGGGCCAGAAGATTGCGATGAGCGACCTCCAGGTGAGGGTTGAGGAGCTGGGCTTCGAGAGGGTTGATTTTGTCCACGAGCCCGGACAATACTCCCTAAGGGGTGGCATTTTTGATATATTTTCATACTCGGAGAATAAGCCTTTCAGGGTCGATTTCTTTGGTGATGAGATAGATAGTCTGCGTCGTTTCGACCTCTCCTCGCAACTCTCCACAGAGAGGGCCGAGAGGGTGAGGGTGGTGCCTAATCTGAAGGATTTTGAGGGCACCTCGAAGGTGTCTATTGCGAGTTATGTGGGCGAGGCTGTGTGGTGGATGATAGGTCTGGACCACACCCTCTCGAGGCTCGACGATGTGCGTCGCCGCCTGCTCTCGGAGAGTGAAAATCCTGCCGAGGAGGCGCTGAGGGTCACCTCGGCTAAGGCTTTTCTGGCCGACACAGAGGGGAGGGCTATGGTGCTTGTGGGGGCGAGTAGCCGTAGGGAGGCCTCGGAGCGTGTGACCTTCAATACGGTGCCCCAGGTGGCTTTCAATAAACAGTATGACCTGCTGGCCGACGACATTGAGGCGAGGGCCGAGCAGGGCTACACTACCTACCTCCTTTCGGAAAACCGCACGCAGTTTGAGCGTCTGGAGAATGTACTTGCCGCAACCCATCGCAGGGCCCACTTTGAACCCCTGAAAATGACCCTCCACGAGGGTTTTACGGACCGCACGTTGAGGGTGAGCCTCTATACCGACCACCAGATTTTCGACCGCTACCACCGCTATGCCCTACGTGGCGAGATTGACCGCCGAGAGAGCCTGACCATTGCCGAGCTCAACCAGCTCAAAATGGGTGATTATGTGGTACATATCGACCACGGCGTGGGCCAATTCGGAGGCCTTGTGCGCTCGGTGGAGAATGGCAAGGAGCAGGAGCAGGTGAAGATTGTCTATAAGGAGGGCGACGTGTTGCTGGTGAATGTCCACTCGCTCCACCGTATATCACGCTACAAGAGTAAGGATAGCGACGCTCCACCCAAGATTTTCCGCCTCGGCTCGGGCCATTGGCAGAAGGTGAAGGAGGCCACTAAGAGAGCGGTCAAGGATATAGCCAGAGAGCTCATAAAGCTCTATGCCCAGAGGAAGGCAAGCGGTGGCTATGCCTTCTCGCCCGACAGCTACCTCCAATTCGAGATGGAGAGCTCGTTCCAGTGGGAGGAGACCCCCGACCAGCAGAAGGCTGTGGAACTTATCAAGGCCGATATGGAGTCGAAGGAGCCTATGGATAGGCTTGTGTGTGGCGATGTGGGCTTTGGAAAGACGGAAGTGGCTGTGAGGGCGGCATTTAAGGCCGCTTGCGATAGCAAACAGGTGGCAGTGTTGGTGCCCACCACCATCCTTGCACTCCAGCACTATCGCACCTTTGCTGAGCGCACAAGGGGACTCCCCGTGAGGGTTGATTACCTCTCCCGCACCCGCTCGTCGAAGGAGGTGAAGGCTATTCTGAAGGATCTTGAGGAGGGACGAATAGATATTATTGTGGGAACCCATAAGCTGCTTGGTAAGGATGTGAGGTTCAGGGATTTGGGCCTGCTCATTATTGACGAGGAGCAGAAGTTTGGAGTGGCTGCCAAGGAGAAGCTGCGCCAGCTGAGTGTGAGTGTCGACACCCTGACGCTGACGGCAACCCCCATCCCCCGCACCCTGCAATTTTCGCTTATGGGTGCCAGGGATTTGTCGGTCATCTCGACCCCGCCGCCCAACCGCCAACCTATTGTCACCGAGAGCCATACCTTCGATGAACCCATCATTCAGGAGGCACTCGACTTTGAGCTCGACAGGGGTGGTCAGGTCTATTTCCTCCACAACAGAGTGGAGGATATAGAGCGCATTGCCGCTCTGGTGAAGAAGTTGCGACCCACGGCCAGGGTGGTTGTGGGCCACGGCCAGATGGCTGCCGCCGAGCTGGAGAAGATTATTATGGACTTCATCTATGGCGAGTACGATGTGCTGGTGGCCACGACCATCATCGAGAACGGTATCGACATCCCCAATGCCAACACCATCATCATCAATAATGCCCACCGCTTTGGCCTCAGCGAGTTGCATCAGCTGCGAGGCAGGGTGGGGCGTAGCGACCGCAAGAGCTACTGCTACCTCCTCTCGCCCCCCAATGAGTTGCTCACGGGAGATGCCCGACGTAGGTTGAGGGCCATCGAGGAGTTTTCGGATTTGGGCTCGGGCTTCAACATCGCTATGCAGGACCTCGATATTCGTGGTGCAGGCAACCTGCTGGGTGCCGAGCAGAGCGGATTTATTGCCGATATGGGCTTTGAGACCTACCAGAAAATCCTCTCGGAGGCCATCACCGAGTTGCGCACCGAGGGTGTGGAGGGTGTCGATGACCTGCTGGGCGAGGAGAGCGAGCTGAGGGTGGAGGAAGATATTCGCTATGTTACCGACTGCCAGGTGGATACCGACCAGGCGGCACTGCTTCCCGACAGGTATGTGGGCGAGTCGGGCGAGAAACTGCGCCTCTACCGCCGATTGGACTCCATTGTGGAGGAGGGCGATATGGAGCGCTTTGTGGCCGAGCTTGTGGACCGCTTTGGCAAGTTGCCACCCCAGGCGGAGGCGTTGGTGGATGTCGTAAGGCTTCGCTGGAGGGGCGTGGCACTCGGTATGGAGAGGGTGAAGGTGAAGAACGGACTTATGCTCTGCTGGTTCCCCTCCGACGGTCGCAGTCGCTACTATAAGAGTCCCACCTTTGGCGGCATACTGCGCTATATTGCCACCCGTGAAGCACAATTTGTGCTCAAGCAGAACAACAATAAACTCCATTTGGTCGTTAGAAATATAAACTCCCTTAAGGAGGCGTGTGTCACTTTGGACGCCATCAGCGCCTCGTTTGCCGGTTGAAATGGGTAAAAAGTGCCAATTTGCAGCCAAAAATGTGAATAGAAGGGCAAAAAACTTTGAAAAGAGAATTATATATACGATATTTGCAGGTTGTATAGACTATGTCTATAAGGCAAAGAAAGGCCAAGTGAAAAAGAGCAGATGAATTTGAAAAATAAAATAGTAATGGTGGCAATGGCGCTGGCAGTCGTGGCGGGCTTCTCGAAGGCATCGGCACAGACCAGCAGCCTCAATGCCTACTCCCCCTACACCTTCTACGGCATCGGCGACATCCGCTCGCAGGGTATCGCTGTGACCCGTGCTATGGGTGGCGCCTCCATAGGCTTCCGCAATTACCTCTATGTAAACACTCTCAACCCTGCATCGTACAGCTCGGTGAGGGGAAACTCCTTCCTCTCCAACTTCGATATGGAGGGTCAGAATTTCTACGCTCGCACCACCGACGCCAAAACCTCCTACAACACCTTCAACGTGAGGGATATCGCAATGTCGTTCCCTCTGATTAAGGGTATGGGCGTGGGCTTCAGCGTTACCCCCTACAGCTCGGTGGGCTATGATGTAAACTTCTACGACCAGAGCCCCGATGTGTTGGGTGATGTCGGTCAGATGTTCTACTCCTATGCCGGCTCGGGCGACGTTACCCAATTCAAGGCGGGTGTGGGCTACGAGTTGTTCAAAAACTTCTCGGTGGGTGCCGATCTTATCTACTACCACGGTAAGATTATGCGAACCTTTAGTGCCGAGCCTACAACCATCACCGGCAGCGGCAGTTACTATGCGCTGATGGGCACCACGAACGAGTATGTCAATAGTTTCTTTGGTACACTCGGTGTGCAGTGGACTCCCGTGGCAAAGATTGACAGGGTGCTCACTGTGGGCGCAACCTGGCAGATTGGTGGCAAGATGAACAATAGGGTGGAGGAGAATATGCCTCTGAACAGCACCCTTCTTCCCGGTGAGAATGTTATCGACAGAGAGTATGTGTCGGGCCTCCAGATGCCCAATGTGGTGTCGGCAGGTTTCTACTACCATACAGACAAATATAGCTTTGGTGCCGACTATGAGTGGGCCGATTGGGGCACCCGCAACAAGGCAGACCAGAGCGATGTTCTCTCCTTCCGCAATACCAATGCTGTGCGCCTGGGTGGTCAGTACACTCCCAATCGTGGCGATGTGCGCAATGCCCTGAACCGCTTTACCTATCGTGCGGGTCTGCGCTGGAGCCAGGGTTATGTGGTGCTCAACGACCAGCCCATCAGCGATGTGGCACTCACAATGGGTGTGGGCATCCCCCTGAGGATGACGGGCCTCTCGAATGTAAACCTCGGCCTGGAGGTGGGTCAGAGGGGTACAACAAAGGCGGGCCTCTCCAAGGAAAACTACCTTAAATTCACCGTGGGCTTCAGCCTCTTTGGCGAGGACTATTGGTTTGTGAAGGTCAAGTACGACTAAACCCCTTCGGAAACAGACAAAAAAGACTACTATAATCAATTACAAACAAAGAATACCTAATACCAATGAAAAGAATCGTCATCAAATCGATGGTTGTGCTCTCGCTCGTAATGGCAGGCACTATGAACACCACCCCCGTGGCTGCACAGACTACTGACACCCAGCAGGTGGAGGAGACTCCCGCACAGCGCAAGGCTCGCGAGAAAGCCGAGAAGGCTGCTGCAAAGGCTGCCGAGAAGGCTCGCAAAGAGGCCGAGAAGGCGGAGAAAGCCCGCAAAGCCGAGGAGGAGAAGATTGCAAAGATTATCGCCGCACAGAAGGCAGCAGCTGCCAAGAGTGGCGAGGTTCAGCAGCAGGCTCCCGCAACCACCTATGGTCCCGAGTGGGGTGAGAACGCCACTGCAGCCGAGAGGGAGGAGAACGTTCGTATGTTCAACTTCTTTAACGATGCTTACAACAACAAGGACTACGACAAGGCTCTGGAGTATATGTACACCCTTATCAACAATTGTCCCAAAGCTCGTAGTAGTGTCTATGCAAGCGGCTCGAACATCTATCGTAACAAGATTGCTCGCTCCAGGAGCCTCGACGAGAAAGCAATGTATATCGACTCGCTGATGAAGGTTTACGACTACCGTCTGGCTGCTTTTGCCGACGACAAGGAGTATGGCGAGGTTTACATCCTGAAGAACAAAGCCAAAGATTACTACAAATATCGCTCGGAGGACAAACAGGGTATGTTGCAGCTCTTCCGTAGGGCCATCGAGATTGACCCCGAGGTGGATGCAATGTTCATCAACCAGTACTTCCAGGTGCTTGTTGAGGAGTATAGGGCTCTGAACGTTGAGACCGATCACTTTATGGCCGAGTATGAGTTTATGGCCGAGAAGATGGATAAGGTTACCGATCCCGAGGCTAAGACCACTTTCGATGCACTGCTGATTGCTTCGGAGGCTGCCGACTGCGAGACTCTGGAGAAGGTATTCTCGGAGCGTCTGGCACAGAACCCCGACGATATGGTACAGGTGGAGAGGGCATTCAACCTGCTGGCTCGCCAGAACTGCCAGAGCGAGCTGTTCCTCCAGGTGGGCGAGAAACTCTACGCTGCCGAGCCTAAAACCAGCACAGCACAGTTGCTGAGCCGTGCATTCGAGGCTAACAAGAACTATGAGAAGGCTTTGGAGTACCTCCGTGCAGCTGTTGAGGTTGAGAGCGATCCTATGCTCAAATCGGCCCTCTGCGTACAGATTGCAGGTACCGAGCTTGAGGCAGGTGCTGCTCGTGAGGCTGCCAACTATGCAAAACAGGCTATCGAGTTCAACCCCGAGAACGGTTCGGCATACCTCTGCCTCGCACAGGCTTATGTTGATGGCGCAAATGGTTGCGACGAGTTTGGCAAACAGACCGTGTTCTGGATGGCATACGACATCGTAGCTAAGGCTCGCAGCCTCTTCGAGGGCAACGAGGCACAGCAGGAGCTCTGCTCGTCGCTGTTGGCTACCTACCGTACATACTTCCCCAAACAGACCGATTGCTTCTTCCGTGGTCTGCACGAGGGTGATAGCTACAACATCAGCTGTGGTTGGGTTTCGGGTACCACCACTGTTAGGCCCGCAAAATAGTGAGTTTCAGACAACTATATAGAATAGCAATGGTAGCATCCCTTGTGGGGGGTGCTATCTTGCTGTTTTCGTGCTCCGGCAAGGGGGGCGCTCGGGAGGTCAGTATGGAGACTATGATTACCCAGCAGAGCGACACCCTCACCATCGTCTATACCAAGAACGGCGTGAAGGAACATCGTATGTCAACACCCCTGATGGAGCGCTATGAATTTGCCAGGGACCCCTATATGGAGTTCCGTTACGGCATTAATGTCACCACCTTCGACTCGCTCGGCAGGGACAACTCCAAACTGAAGGGCGACTATGCCATCTTCTATGAGAAGCGTGAGCTGTGGGAGGTGAGAGGCAATGTTGTCGGCGAGGGTGCCGACGGCAGAAAACTTTATACCCAACAACTCTTCTGGGACCAGAAGACTGATAAGGTCTATTCCAATGTCGATTGCAGGATTGTGGATGGCAACGATGTGTTTGTGGGTGAGGGCTTTGAGTCCGACTCGGAGTTTAAGGAGTGGGTCTTCCGTGAGAGTGAGGGCCGTATGTGGGTGGATGCTTCGCAGAGCGAGAACCCAACGCCTCGCAGTGAGGGTAAGAGTGGCGAGGAGGTTGCGAAAGATAAAACCTACCGTCCCACCGAACTTCGTGATGGAGAGGAGGGCCGACCCCGCAGTATTATGGAGCAGGAGGAGCGCCGCAGGGAGGCCGAGCGCCGACGCCGCACCCCCGAGGGAAAGAGAGTTAAGAAGGGTACATCCGTGACGAAGGCTCCCGAGGTGGAGGTGGCTCCCGGTAGAACACCTACGATGAATGCCCCCGGGACGAAGATTGCTCCCGGCCAGTCCCCTATGATGAAGGCTCCCGGAGGGAAGATTACAGGGGGTAAGGAGCAACTTGGTGAGAAGACCCTCGAATTTTAATGGAGTGCATACGAATTAATGGATAGCTTGCTGAGTGTCATAGTGATAGTGGTTGTGTCGGTCACCTTGTCGGCCTTCTTCTCGGGTATGGAGATTGCATTTACGAGTGCCAATCGCCTGAGGATGGAGTTGGACCGCAAGAGGGGAGGCTTCGTGGGTCGCATCATCGAGCGCTTCGTGGCCAAACCGGGTGAGCTGATTACCACAATGCTGGTGGGTAACAACATTGTGCTTGTTATCTACTCCACCTTTATGGCCAAACTTATCCACCTGCTGGCCGCCAAGATGGGTGTGGCTATGGCTGACGATGCAGTGGTTGTGGAGACCCTCATCTCGACGATAGTGATTATCTTCCTCGGCGAGTTTACTCCCAAGAGTATTTTCAAGATGAGGCCCAATGCCTTTTTCAAGGCGTTGCTTATTCCCATCTATATCTGCTACCTGGTGCTCTACCCCATAGCCAAGTTTGCCACCGCCATTTCGTTTGGTATTCTGAGGTTGGTGGGGCTGAAGGTGAAGGAGGAGCATAACATCAAGAGCTTCGGCAAGATAGACCTCGAAAACCTCATCGACGAGAGCGGTGAGAGCGAGAAGGTGCAGACCAATGAAATAAAGATTTTCCAGAATGCGCTGGACTTTTCGGACCTCAGGGTGAGGGATTGTATGGTTCCGAGGGTCGATGTGGAGGCTGTAGAGGCCACCATCACCATTGAGGAACTGACCCAAAGGTTTGTGGATACCAACTTTTCCAGGCTTTTTGTGTGGGAGGAGAGTATCGACAATATTGTGGGCTATGTGACTACCAAGAGCCTCTTTCGCCGCCCCGAGAGCATTAAGGATATACTTATGCCTGTGAGATATGTGCCCGAGACTATGCAGACCGAGAAACTTATGGGTGAGATGATACGCTCTCGCCAGAGTGTGGCTGTGGTGATTGATGAGTTTGGCGGCACGGCAGGCATCATCTCTCTGGAGGATGTGCTGGAGGAGATTGTGGGCGAGATTGAGGACGAGCACGACGAGCCCGAGATGGTGGAGAAGGTGCTGAAGGACAACCAGTGGGTATTCTCGTGCCGACTGGAGGTTGCCTACCTCAATGAGCGCTACGACTTGGGTTTCTCGGAGGAGGGCGAGTACGACACCCTGGCGGGTTATATCATCGACCACTATGGCGGAATTCCCACCGTGGGAACCACCATTGAGTGCGAGGGTAAGGAGATAAAAATCCTCAAATCTACCTCTTCGAGGGTAGAATTGGCAAAAGTTAAACTTTTGTAGGGGTATTTTTGAATAATTTAGGGAGAAAATAACTATATTTGAGGCCAATTTTGCGGGCTTGCGCCTGCGAGGTGTGAGTGACACAGGATTGGGCTACAAGTAAACTACGATAGAAACAAAATAAATAAACAAATAAATACTTAACTCAACTATGGCAACATTAAATGATTTGAGGACCAAAGGCGGCCTTGTCGTAACCATCGTAATCGCCCTCGGCCTTATCGCCTTCTTGCTTGGCGACCTCTTCAGCAGCGGTAGCATTTTCACTTCACGAGCTAACCGTGTAGGTAAAATTGACGGTAAGAACATCGAGTACCAGGAGTACGCCGTTCAGACCGAGTATGTGAAGAACATCTATTCGTCGCTCTATGGCACAAGCGCTTTCGACACCGCTATGTACGACGCAATCTACAACGAGGCTTGGAACGACCTCATTATGGTAAACGCCTACGCCCCTTCGTTTGAGAAGATGGGTCTTATGGTAACCGATGCCGAGGTTGTCGATATGATTCAGGGAGGTTTCTTGTCGCCCATCATCCAGGGTTTCTTCTCGGATCCCACCACCGGTGCTTATAGCCCCGAGTTCCTCCGTAGCTTCCTCTCGCAGGTGGAGACCAACCAGATGGCTTTCGACCTGTGGAACTACATCAAGAGGAAAGCTGCCGAGCAGCGTGTAGTGTCGAACTTCAGCGCTCTTGTGGCTGCAGGCTTCAACACTGCCGACTTTGAGGTTGCAGGCTCCGTGAAGGCTGCCAACACCGCCACCGCTGCCAAGCTGGCTGTGAAACCCTATTACGCAATCGCCGATTCGCTCGTAGCTGCCCCCACCGCCAAAGAGGTGAAGGCATACTATGAGGAGCACAAAGAGCTCTTCCGTCAGGGTGAGTCGAGGGGCGTTGAGTACGTAGTATTCACCGTTGAGCCCTCCGATGCCGACTTCGCAGAGGCTAAAGAGGCTGTTGAGACCCTCGCCGAGGAGTTTAAGGCTGCCGAGAATGCACAGCAGTTCGCACACTACTCGACCCACGGTACTGTTGATAGCAAATACTACTCGGCCGACAAGATTTCCGAGGAGATGAAACCCTACGCCTTTGGCAACAAGAAGGGTGAGCTTTATGGTCCCGTATTGGAGGGTACCACCTACACTGTGGCCCGCATCTCCGACATCCGTATGATGCCCGACGAGATTGGCGCACGCCACATCCTCCTCGGCTTCGACCAGCAGGAGCTTGCAGATAGCATCGCTACCGCCCTCCGCAAGGGTGCCAAGTTTGCAGAGTTGGCCGAGAAATACTCGCTCGATGGCTCCGCAGCACAGGGTGGCGACCTCGGTAAGTTCGCTCCCGAGGCTATGGTTCCCGAGTTCAGCGAGGCTCTGTTGGCCGCTAAACTCAACGAGATTGTCAAGATTGAGAGCCAGTTTGGTATCCATGTTGCACAGCTCACCTTCCGCTCGAAACCCGTGCGCAAAGCACAGGTAGCAACCATCGAGTATGAGGTTGTTGCAGGCGACGCTACCATCCAGGCTGCTGCAAATGAGGCTAACGCCTTCATCGCTGCAGCTAACAAGGCAGACTTTGCAACTGCTGTTGCAGAGCAGGGCGTGGCAAAACGTAACGCTCGCATCCGCCCCACCGACCGTAGCGTGACCGGCTTTGAGGATGCACGTGCACTCATCCGCTGGGCCTACAATAATAAGGTAGGCAAAGTGTCGGAGGCTTTGGAGATTGACGGCGACTATGTAGTGTCTACCGTTGGCGAGATTCGCAAGGAGGGCTACGCAACCGTGAAGGATGCACAGAGCCGCATTATGAACCAGCTCCGCAACGAGAAGAAGGCTGCTTGGGTAGCCGAGCAGGTTGCTGGCCTCACCATTGAGGAGGCTGCCGAGAAACTTGGCGTGGAGGTTATCGAGTCGGGCGACGTATTTGGCAACGCCAACAACATCCCCGGTGTTGGTCCCGATATGAAACTTGTAGGCGCTCTGGCAGCTGCCGAGGAGGGCGTTGTAGGCGCACCTGTAGCTGGTAACTATGGTGTTTATGTTTACACCGTTACCGGTCGCACCGAGGCCGAGAATGCAACCCTCGAGGACGAGAAAGTACGTCTCGACTCCTACCAGCTCTACTACATCAACGAGCGCACCAATCAGGCTCTGACCGATGGTGTGGATGTTGTGGATGAGCGTGTACGCTTCTTCTAAAAACTGCATATAACGAGCGACTGCTGCGTTATACAACAAAAATCAGCCCCGGCATTTACGTTTAGTAATATGCCGGGGCATTTTTGTTGCAAGCCTTGCATTCATCTCGTTCTATGCAGTTTTTACGTCTACCGACGACCGTCTACCGACTTTGGTCTAACGTCCAACGTCTAACGTCTATAGTCGCGGGCTTGCTGGGCAAGCCCGAAAACTTTTGTAGGGTGTATAGGGTCATTAGGGGGAATTGCCTATAACTCCTATAACTCTTATAACTCCTTATAGCCCCAAATGATCCTAATCCCCTTCTGCCCATTGGGACCCCTCCTGTTGGGTTACAAAAATCCCCTCGGAAACGTGATTTCCGAGGGGATTTTGTTGTTTTACCCGTGGGCGGTTATGCGAAACCGCCGCCCATAAAGGGTGCCTTGCCACCCTTAACATTGATGGGGCCGTGGTTCTGCTCGTAGTGGGTGATGTTCTCCTGAAGGGAGATGAGCAGGCGTTTTGCGTGCTCGGGGGTGAGCACTATGCGGCTCTTTACCTTTGCCTTCTGCATACCGGGGAGCATCGACGCAAAGTCGAGGATGAACTCCGAGGGGGAGTGTGCAATGATTGCCAGGTTGGCGTAATGGCCCTGTGCCACCTCTGCGGGAAGCTCAAACTCGAGCTTGCGCTGGTTGTTCTGGTCGTTTGCCATAGTGTTGCTATTTTATTGGTTATCACTAAGATTCTCTTCATCTGCCAGGCGGTGCAATGCCTCCTCTTTGTCGGCTGCAATCTGCTCCACGAGGGCCTCACGTGTAGGGAACTTACGCTCGGGGCGCAGGTGGTGGTGCAGCTCGAGTGCCACCTCACGGCCATAGAGGTCGCCCTCGAAGCCCACAATGTGTGCCTCTATACGTCGTCCGCCGTGCTCCACCACCGAGGGGCTGAAGCCCACGTTTACCACTGTCGGGTAGCTGTGACCCTCCACGACGGCATAGCCTGCCCAAACCCCATCCTCCAGGTGGGGCATAGCTGCTGTGGGCTCCACATTTGCCGTGGGGAAACCCAGGTGGCGACCTAAACCATTGCCGTAGGTAACCTTGCCTACCAATTTTATATTCTGCGTGTTGGTTTTCAACTTTTGAGTTTGTCCTTGTGGTGAAAATTTTGTATCTTGCGCCAAATATACACATTTTTTATGGAAGAGATTGTTCATCCCAAAGGTAAAATTTACTACTCCGTGGGCGAGGTGTGCGAATTGTTCGGTGTGAACGCTTCGCTTTTGAGGTTCTGGGAGGAGGAGTTCCCTGTGCTGAAGATTGCCAAGAATAGCCGTGGACACCGCATCTACACCCCTGCCGATGTCGATAATTTGAGGCTCATCTATCACCTCGTGAAGGAGCAGGGTATGACCCTCGAGGGTGCAAAGAAACGTCTGCGCCAAAATCCCGAGGGTGTGGCCCACCAGGCGGAGATTGTTGAGCGTCTGCGCTCCATACGCAATATGCTCGTGGCCCTCAAGGCCGAGATGGGCGAGGGTATGGAGGTCATCGACATCGACGATGAGGAGAGCCTGGAGGTGGCAGCCACCGCTCCCACTGCTCCCGCAGCCCCTGCCGAGGAGGTGACAATTGCTCCCGCAGAGGTTGAGGAGACCCCTGAGGTTGTGGCACCCCGCAAGGCGGAGCCGGCAAAGGAGAATCTGGCGGCCTTCAAGATGGAGATGCCCTCCAGCGACCCTGCACCCGAGGAGCCTCGCAAGCCCCGAGCACCCAAGCTCGGAACACTCATTGGCGGCGACCTGTTCGACCCCCAGGATATGCGTATGGCTGTGGCCAAGCAGCGCTCCGAGGAGGCAAAGAAGCAGGTGGTGGAGCAGACTCTCTTCTAAGATCCCCACCCTCCAGAAAAAGGTAATTCACAAATCGCACCATAATAGACGATGAAAGTAGGCGAGATTGCACAACTTATTGAGCAGAGCCTCCCCCTGGGGTGGCAGGAGAGTTACGACAATGCCGGCCTTGCTGTGGGTAATCCCGAGGCCGAGGTGACCACCATTCTTGTGGCGCTCGATGCCACCGAGGAGGTGGTGGAGGAGGCTATCGCTGTGGGTGCCCAGATGGTTGTCACCCACCATCCCATAATCTTCCGCCCCATCAAACAGCTCTCTTGGGCCAATCGTCAGCAGCGCACCATAGCCAAGGCTATTGCAGGAGGTGTGGCGCTCTACGCTGCCCACACCAACCTCGACAGTGCCCCCGCTGTGGGTATCAGCCACCTGCTGGCCACCAAGCTCGGCATTGAGGAGGAGGGACTCCTGGAGCCCTCGGTGGAGCAGGGAGTTGGCATCGGCATTGTGGGTAGGCTGGTGGAGCCTATGGCTGCCGAGGAGTTCCTCGCAAAGGTGAAGAGCACCCTGTGTATCGAGGCGCTGCGACACAGCACCCTCCGCACGCAGAGCATCCAAAGGGTGGCAATTTGCAGTGGCTCGGGCGGTGGTCTGATTGAGGCTGCCGAGAGGTTGGGGGCCGACGCCTACATCGCTGCCGACTTCAAATACCACGATTTTGTGGATGCCGACAGGATGATTTTGGTCGATGTGGGACATTTTGAGAGCGAAATTTGTGCAATTGACATTTTATTTGAACTATTATCGAAAAAAATGTCTAATTTTGCAGTTCGCAAGAGCGCACATAGTACCAACCCTGTCCGCTATATGATTTAGGGCGTGGCGATTAGGGGCGCACAACATTCCGAGAAACGAAAACAATAATATATTTAGAGAGGTTAAGTTATGGCAACAGCACACAAAACTAACGCAGAGGGCGTTGATTACACTATGCAGGAGCGCATCAAAGCACTCTATGAACTCCAGAAAATCGACTCCAAAATCGACGAGATTAACAAAATTAAGGGTGACCTCCCCATCGAGGTGCTCGATCTCGAAGATGAGGTAGCAGGCCTTCAGACCCGCATCGACAATATTCAGAGCGATATCGACGAACTCAATGCCAACATCCGTCACGACAAGAGCGAGATTGAGAACAACAAGGCAGAGGTTGCAAAATATACCGAGCAGCAGAACAGTGTACGCAACAACCGTGAGTACGACGCTCTCTCCAAAGAGATTGAGTACTGCCACCTCCAGATTCAGCTCTGCGAGAAACGTATCAAAGAGTTTTCCGGCAAGGTGAAAGATAAAAAAACTCTTATGGAGGAAACCGAGGCAGTTAAGGCCGACCGTATGGTGGACCTCAATGCTAAACGTGAGGAGCTCAATGGTATCGACGCCGAGACTGCCAAGGATATTGAGAGCCTCAAAGCACAGGAGGCTGAGGCTCGTGAGAAGATTGATGATCGCCTGCTGACTGCTTACAGCCGTATTCGCTCCAATGTGCGCAATGGCCTTGCAGTGGTTCCCGTGAAGCGTGATGCTTGTGGTGGTTGCTTCAACCGCATTCCTCCCCAGCGTCAGAGCGAGATTCGCCTGGGCAAGAAGATTATCATCTGCGAGTACTGCGGCCGCATCCTGGTATCTTTCCCCGAGGAGGAGTAGAGCTTCGACCTAATTTAATCAGCCCCGAGAACACCAAGTTCTCGGGGCTGATCGATTTTTTATGGTTGGGGTGGGTGTGTAGGGTGTATAGGGTCGTTAGGGCCGTTAGAGGAAATTTCTTATAACTCCTATAACTCTTATAACTCTCATTGGGGTAGAGCAAAATAGGAGTAATAGGAGTAATAGGAGTGCATCCCTAAGTTCTCCACTACTCTCGCAGAGAGTAGTGGCTTTTTGTATCAAAGGGAACCCTTTGTGAGCAAGCTCCCAGGATTCCCTTTGATACAAAAAAACCTCCGCTCATAGAGCGGAGGCCTTCGTTGTACTCGGTATGGGATTCGAACCCATGATTTCAAGAATGAGAATCTTGCGTCCTGGACCAGCTAGACGAACCGAGCATTGTTCCTTTTTCGTGGTGCAAAGATAGAGCAAAAATCTAAACTTCCAAAACTTTTTGAGAAAAAATTAAGAAAAAATCGCAATAATCAAGAATTTTTCAGGAAACTCATCAAAAAAACCACTCAAAATCGGCCAAAAAGTAAATTTTTTACCTTATAGTTAGGGTAGAAAACTACAGTGATTATGAAGCTCAATTTGATCCACATCACCAGCCACTCCACCGAGATCTTTTACAGACTTCGTTGGGAGAGGTCATAGCCTGTCCTTAGTGTGGCTCTTTACACATCTACAGGCTCCACGGACTCATCATCGACTACGAGGTGAAGGGCACCCACCTCGAACTCAAAGCCGGCCTCGTCTACGACACCCGCGATATGGAAGCCGCTCCTACACGAGGCTACTGCGCCGAGTCGGGATTCTTGAAACGGTCGAGGAAGGCGATGAGCGAACGGTTGTCGCCCGTGATGCCAAACTTACGACGCAGACGCGAGCGTGCAATGTTGATACTGCCGACGCTCTGGTGGGTAATCTTGGATATCTCCTTGGTCGAGAGGTTCAGGTGGATGAATGTGCAGAGCTTGCGCTCGTTCTTGGTGAGGTTGGGGAACTCCCTCTTGAGGTTCTCAAAGAATGTGTCGTTGCTATCGACCAACATCTTCTCCACCTCCACCCAGTCGCCACTCGTGTCGTTGCGCTTCTGGGCGCGGGCGATGATACGCCTAATCTCCGTTCTCATCTGTTTCTCGTCGAGCGACAGAGCCTCATTGAGCTCTCGGGTGAGCTCCGCCATATTGCGCTGCTCCTGGAACTGCTGGAGTTTTTGGATTTTGATGATTTCGTTTTTGGAGTTGAGCTCTTGCTCGGCCTTCTCGTCGATGAGTCGTCGGTTTTTGCGCTCGAGTCGCTGACGCGAGTAGAAGAGCCACAGACCAATGGCAAGCGACACGACAATGAGCACCAGAATGAGGAGCATCATCATATTGCGCTCCTTGGCACGCGCCATCTGGGCCGCCAGATACTCCTGCTCCTTCTTGCTCTGCGCCTCGGCATACTCTCGCTCCATCTCGCTGATGAGCCTCGAGAGTTTCACCACCGAGGAGGTGCTGTTCTGACGGGTGTATATCTCGGCAAACTGCATCAGCGCATCGTGGGCCTCACGGTAGCGCCCCTGCTCATAGTAGAGCTCCTGAAGCAAGAAGTAGGAGTGGACATTCTTCTCGTCGAAGTCGCCCTTGCTGAGCAGCTCGATGGAGCGTCGGGTGTCGGCAATGGCCAACTTCATCTTGCCCATATTGATGTAGTAGAAACCTCGCGCGGAGTAGAAATATCCCTCCTCCTTGAAGTTGCTGATGAGGGGCTCGGCCAACTCCAAGTAGTGGAGGCAGGCAACCAAGTCGTCGAACAAGACCTGCTGCATAGCCATATTGAGGTAGGTGTTGAAGATGATGTCGGGGCAGTCATATTCGGCGTGAATGGCCTCGCTGCGCGCCACAATATCATCCACCTCATTGGGCGAGAGGGTGTAGTGGAAGCGGTTGTTGAGCGCACGAAGTGCCTGTCGTGCCTGCTCGCGCCCCGTGAAGGTGTCGGCCACCAGACGGTTGTACTCCATAGCCTTCTCCTTGTCCTCGTGGTAGAAGTAGTCCACCAGCTCGATGGTCATCGTCGCCTCGCGCATCGAGAGCGTGTCGCCCAGGGCGGTAGCCTCCGCCAGCGCATGCGAACTAAAGGAGTAGGCGTCGTGGTAGTTGCCGAGCTTGAAGTAGAGTCGGCCGATGTCGGCCATCAACCTGCAGCAATCCCCCTTGCTACCACCCCTCTCATAGATGGCGTAGGCACGACTCTTATAGTCCAACGCCCGGCCATAGAGAAACTCGTGGTGCTCGCTATGGGCAGCCATAAAGTCCAGCACCTCGGCGTGGGCAGCCTCTGCCGAGAGGGAGTCAATGTCGACCGCCGCCTTGGTGGCAAACAGGAGTGCCTGGGAGTAATTACTCTCACGGTAGGCACCAAACTTCTCCACATTGTTGCGCAAAACCTCGCCCGAGGAGCCCGCTTCCGAGGCCCTAAGGGGACAAACAAGCAGGAGGAGCCCCACAAGGGAGCACAAAAAGGCCTTATTGACATTGAAAGTGGCTAAAGTGCGTCTAGAGTGCATAGAAGTGGGTTTTTGATTCAAAATGTTATACAAATGTAATAACAATTTTTAGAAATGTTATATTAAAATAATATATATTTTTTTTGAGCTTACCCCTCCTCTTGGTATCTTTGTAATGAACGAAAAACCTAAAACCCCACCGATATGAAAAAAATTCTCTTCAGCCTGCTGGCCATCGCCGCTCTGGTGGCTTGTAATCACACCGACGAGCCCGGCCCCGAGCCCACCCCCGGTCCCGAGCCCACCACCAACCCTTCGGTAACGACCGACGACTTCACCATCACCGTACACGCAGAGAGCCTTTCGGCCTACTCGGTTACCTTTGATATAACACCCGCAAAAGAGTCGGCCCCCTATTACTTCGATGTGATCTCCAAGGCACGCCTCAGCGAGGTCGATGTAGACGCTCTCAAGGTGGAGCTCGACACCTCGGCCGAGAAACTCGCCGCCTTCACCGGTTCCACCAAGGAGGAGGTGCTCGCTTCGCTCCTCTCGGTGGGTGAGAAGCTCAACATCACCAGCGACGCCGGTTACAGAGGTGAGGTTACCTACTGCATCTATGCCTTCTATTGGGACGACGAGAATGGCTCCGAGGTAACCCTCTGTGAGTTCACCACCCCCGCCCCCAAGGCTTCCTCGGAGAGCCTCGAGATATCCATTTCGGAGATTGACTCCTACTCGATGGTTGTGGAGTGCACCCCCTCGTCGGGCGTGGAGCGCTACTACTACTATTTCGCCGAGAAGGCCAAGGCCGACCAGATGTTCCGTGAGCTGGACGACGAGAACGCCTATCTCTCCTACCACGCAATGAATGTGGGCACCCTCTACAGCGGCAAGCAGCGCCTCGAGCAGAAGGGTCTCAAACCCAATGTGGAGTACACTGTTCTGGTTATGGCCATCGATAAGCTCGGCAACCGTTTCCTCACCCAGCAGGTGCAGGCAACCCCCGAGGCGTCCACCTCGGAGAGGGTTGAGTCGGAGCTTTTTGAGCTGCTGGTTGGCGAGTGGGAGGGCACACAGTCCATCACAGACAACTACAATCCCGCAGCCACCTCCACTTTCAATGTGACCATCTGCAGCTCGGTGGAGGATTACGACTACGACTACCGCGCCAACAACCAACTCGTAGCTCTGGTGGACGGCTGGTGTGACATCGCATATTACAGCGTGAGCGAACTTATTGAGTATGAGATTGAGAATCCCGAGGAGAAGTTCGGTCCCAAGTGGATATTCGACATTGCCGAGGGTGATGTTGTGACTATGGACGGTAAGGCCCACCACTCGGCCATTGGCTGGATGTTTGTGGGCGACTGCTTTGTGCTCAACGCCGAGGCCGAGAGCGCCATTGTCCACACCAACGACGACTTTGTGGTGACCGTGTCGGACGACAAGAACACCATCACCATCTCCTCGCCCAACACACTCCCCAACGCCTACCCCTCGCTGTGCTACCAATTTGACGGCATCGGCTGGATGGGCTACTGGTTTGGCTGCAGCGAGATTGTCCTCACCCGCAAGTAATCGAAAAACAAAATAATAACTAAAAACTAATACCACTATGAAAAGATTTGCATTGTTCGCTGCGGCACTCTTGATGTGCCTCGTTTATGGTTGCAATGAGGAGCCCGAACCCACTCCCGTAAACCCCTCCATCTCGCTGGAGAAGGGCACCGAGGGCGCAACAACTCTCACCTTCAAGGCCACTATTAAGGATGCCACCAAGGCTGCCTATATGGTTGTCAAGGACGGCGAAGAGCTCCCTGCGCTGGCCGACATTCTTGCCTCGGGCACCGAGCTGGATCCCAATGTGTCGAACGCTGTTGAGTACACCGCCGAGGGCCTTGAGCCCGGCACCAAGTATCAGGTGGTCGCTGCGGCCTCCAACGATGCAAAGAGTGTGGGTTCCAACACCCTCTATATGACCACCGTAGCCGCCGATGAGGTTACCGTGAGCCTGGAGGTTGTCCACGTGGGCCACGAGAGTATGAGCTTCCGTGCCAACATCACTAACGCCACCCGTGCGGCCTACATCGTGATGTACGCCTCCAAGAGTGCCCCCGAGCCCTCCTATGTGCTCATCAACGGCGAGGAGATCGACCTGTCGAGCCGTGAGGCTGTGGATGTGACCGGCCTGGAGTGCAAGAAGGAGTATCAGCTCATCGTTGTTGCAGAGGGCGCAGGTGCTACTGTTATGAGCGAGCCCGTGCTCTTCACCACCAACGACGACCCATCGAACATCCTCACCCACAACTACACCCGCGCAAAGGGTACCAAGTATGGTGCAAACTACTTTATGATGTTCTCCTATGAGGACCCCAACGAGGCCGAGAACTTCGCCTACAACGAGCAGACCCTCAGCCTTGATATGTACGGCGACCCCGAGAAGGACTACCTTCCCGCAGGCACCTACCCCGTTCTGGAGAGCAACGAGCCTCCCTGCGTGAGCGCCTACCGCTACTCCAACTACGGTTACAACGAACAGATCCGCATCCTCAGCGGCGAGGTTGTTGTGGAGATCGACCCCGAGACCAAGGCCTACAGCTTTGATATCGACATCTACCTGGCCGACGGCCGCCATATGCAGGCCTACTACACCGGCGATGTGGACGGTATGGAGGTTGTGGACATCATCACCGTCAATACCAACTTCACAGAGGCTTCGGCTACCACCGGCGACAATGGCGCCAAGTGGATGGTTGTGCTCAAAGACAGCGAGGGCAATGAGGCCCATCTGGATGTGCTCAACAGCCGCAAGGCCTCCTATCTGGTGAACAACACCTACACCATCAGCTCCTCGACCGAGAGCGAGGAGGGCAAACCCGCCGACACCACCCCCGAGGCCGGTGATTTCGACGCAGCAACCTCCTACTTCGTTCTGGCCAACGGCGAGCAGATGCCCTTTGCTACCGGTAGCTTCCACGTGACCATCAATTGGGACTCCAAGACCTATCAGCTGGCACTCTACGCAACCCTCGGCAAGAACTATGTCATCGAGGCCAAGTATGACGGCGCCATTGAGGGTATCTCGTTGGAGGCCTCCAGCGAGATTATCGATGTGGTTATGAACTCCGCAACCGCTCGCTCGTTTGAGGGCAATGCCAACTGGTACCTCACCTTTGCACAGACCGAGAACGGCACCGAGAAATACCGCCTCACCCTGGACTGCTACTGCCCCGCTTCGCCCTATCTGCCCACAGGCGTTTACAAGCTCGGTGTGGGCACCGGCGAGGGCTACATCAGCGCCGACGCTTCCAAGCTGCTCGTTAGCGGCGAGGGCGAGTACCACCTCAAGGAGGTGACCGCCACCGTGACCACCAACGCAGCAAATAAGACCTACATCTTCGACATCACCGCACGCGTGGAGGATGGTCGCACCTTCAAGATGTCCTATATGGGCGTTGTTGACGGTATGGAGATTGTGGACGCCGAGGATACCCCCGACGAGATCGTTTGGACCTCCTTCTCGGCACGCCACTGGTATAGCGACAACTGGGCACTCACCGTAGTGGACGCCGAGGGTAAGTACACCATCGAGTTCGACCTCCGCACGGGCGATAGCAGCCTCAACTACATCCCCTCGGGCACCTACACCATCGGTTATGAGGGTATGTACATCAACGACTACTACACCACCCTGAACGGCAACAAGTCGGCCTTCAAGGAGATGGAGCTCATCCTCGACTACGACGAGAGCACCTGCAACTACGCAGTATCGTTTGACCTGACCCACGCGGACGGCCGCAACTTCAAGGGCTCCTACAACGGCCCCATCGCAGGCTCTCCCAAACAGTAACGGGCATAAATAATCAAGGAGGGGCAAGCTCTACCCCCTCCTGTTTTTTACTCTCACCAAAAACAGAACCACCTATGAGAATCAATAAGTTTCTATCCATCCTCTGTGCCGCCGCCATCGCTCTGCTGAGCGGCTGTAACACCCCCGAAGAGCCCGCTCTGGAGCCCTCGTTGGAGATTGAGAACAGCGAGGTCGTAGCCGACCCCGAGGGCGGACACTACACGGTGAAATATACCCTTCAGAATGGCACCGAGGGCGACAATCTGACTGCCACCCCCGAGTATGATTGGGTCTATAATGTGGATATTTCGGTCGAGGGCGAGATCTCCTTTGATGTGGACAGGTGTCTTGATGAGAATGGCCGCAGCTGCCGTCTGGATGTCTCCTACCCCGGCATCTATCCCAATAAGACCATCCTTGTGAAGCAAAATAAGGGCGTGGATTTCGCCATTGAGCTCGTAGCCAAAGAGGTCAAATCGACCACTATCACTGTGGATATCATCCCCCAGGACAAGGATATGACCTATGTGATGGTGCTCGGCAATGGCGACTATATGGAGAGCGCAGGCCTTATGGAGGACGACGAGGCTCTCTTTGAGGACTATATGCTCACCTTTGAGAATATGGCCAACGGTCTGGGTACAACCCTTGAGGGCGCCATCAGCATCTTCCTCTACTCGGGCGATATGATCAACCACACCTTCACGGGCGTGACCCCCGACACCAAGTATGTCCTGTTTGCCTACGGTTTCGACCTCAACACGATGACCCGCACCACCGAGGTGAGCCGTCTGCCCATCGTCACCAAAGGCGTTGAGGACTACATCGTACACTTCGACCTGAAGGCCGATGTGGTGGGCTACAATGTCACCCTCGACATTACCCCCATCAACTACGACGGCTACTTCTTCTTCGGCGTATTCAGCGCCAAGGATTGCCCCGCCAATATGCCCGACAGCCAGATGAGAGATCTCTGCGAGGCGGCCTGGGAGCAGGAGAAGGCCTACTACTCGGCCTTCTTTGACACCCCCGAGGAGGGCCTGAACTTCATCTTCAAGGAGCTGGCCTACAAGAGGCACGCAAACCTCAATGTGGACCTGGATCCCGACACGGAGTATGTCCTCTGGGCCTTCGGTATGAACGACGAGGCTCTGCTGAACACCACCCCCGAACGCCTCTACTTCACCACAGGCTCCGTGGCACCCTCGGAGAACACCTTTACGCTCTCCGCCACCGACATCACCGCACGCGGCGCCACCCTCACTGTGGAGACCAGCAACAACGACACCTATGTGGCTATGCTCACTACCGCCGATAGGTTTGCGGGCCAGAGCGACGCGCAGATTATGGAGTACATAACCACCAACCTCTCGCTCAACTATGTAAGCGGCACGATGTCAACCAGCGTGGATAACCTCTCGCCCAACACCGAGTACCAGCTGCTCGTCTTCGGCTGCGAGATGGGCGTGCCCACCACCAGACTCAATAAGCTCAACTTCACCACCACACAGGAGAACTATGCCAACCTCAGCTTTGAGGTGCGCATCGACTCATACTTCGACGCCTATGAGGTTGCGGCCAACTTCCCCAATTGGGCCGACTATGGCGGCGAGTTTGCCATCACAATGCCCACCGTCATTGTGGATGAGGCGGCCTCGTGCTACTACTACTCGGCAATGGACTCGGAGAATATCTACATCTACTCCGACGAGGAGATTGTGCAGAGCCTGCTCTCCGAAGAGCCCGCCAGCGGCGATGAGATTATGTTCATCCCCTATGACACCCCCCTAGTGTTTGTGGGCTTTGCGGTGGACGAGAACGGCAACTTCACCAAGCTGTGGAAGAGCAAACCCATCACCCTCACCTACGACAAACGCACCCCCATTGAGGAGTTTGTGGATCCCCTCGCACCCGCCGAGGCTCCCTCGCTGCTGAGCCCTGCGGCTCGCCCTAACGGCCACACCATCGGCAGCCTCACCATCCTCAATTAATGTAAAATAGGTATCAAACAAAAAGAGGGCTTCCCGCATTGGGAAGCCCTTCTATTTTTGATACAGTCCAAAGTCCCTATACCTCATACTATTATCGTGGGATATTTGAGTCTGTCGTCGGTTGACGGTCATCGGTCGACGGCTTCCCGAGCCAAAAATCCAGTCATAGGAATCTATCAGTGGTTCTCTCGGAAATTCGCCTACGCTTATCTCAACGAATTTAGTTGGAGGTGGAGCCACTTCGAAAGCTCTATAGAGGAAAGAATTACATCACTTTTCGGAGCTCTCGCCTGAAAAATTCTTGATTATTGCTGAAAAAATGCATTTTTTCATCAAAAGCTATTTTTTTTCACCCCAAACTCCACATTTGTAACACTCATTGTGCCCAAAATGGTGGAATGTGGGGTGAAACAATAGCCGATTTTTTCTCGCAAGGCGGGAAGGTTGTGGGGTGGTTTACTTGCGCAGTTCGTTGTTTTTCCACTCACCCTCGGAGATAATCTCCCCCTGGGCGTTCTTCTCCACACCCAGGCCGTGGCGTTTGTCGTTGGACCACGAACCCTCGTAGGTCACACCGTCAGCACCCGTGTAGGTGCCCTGGCCGTGACGCTTGCCATTCTTCCAAGCGCCGGTGTAGGTGTCGCCCTCCTCGCCGGTGTAGCTGCCCTCGCCGTGGTAGTTGCCGTTCTTCCAGGCACCCTGGTAGCGCACAGCACCCGTGTGGTCGTAGAGAGTGCCCTGACCGTCGCACTTGTTGTTCTTCCAACTGCCCACATATTTCATACCATTCTCATAGTAGTAGGTGCCCTCGCCCTCGTATTTGTTCTCTACCCATTGGCCCTCATACTCCACACGGTCGTTCTTGTAGATTGTGCCCTGGCCGTGGTATTTATCCTTCTTCCACGATCCCTGGTAGAACACTTTGCCCTGGTTGTTGTAGAGGGTGCCCTCACCCTCCTTGGCGCCATTCTCCCACATACCCTCATAGCGGTAGCCGGTGGGCCAGCCATACTTGCCATAGCCCGACTGCTTGCCCATCTTCCAGTGGCCTGTGTAGTAGCTGCCGTCGGCCCACATAAAGGTGCCATTGCCGTGGAAGCGGTCGTTGAGCATCTCGCCCATATAGCTGTCGCCATTGGGGAATACTACGCTACGGGAGAGGCCCTGGTGTTTGTTTGTGGTCTGACCATTGATGCGGTCGGCTCCGCCGAAGGGGAGCATATCTTGTGCGCCGGCACTCATTGCAAAGCCTGCAAGGAGGAGTGCCATAGTAATCAATCGTTTCATATCTCTATTTTTTTTGTACTTATATATATCTATATTGCGTGCGTGAGTCGAACTACTTGCCGACCGTTTGCGACAGCACAACCTTGTAGTTGTCGCCGAGCTCCAATAGGCGGAGCACCTCCTCGCTGCGGAGAAGACCTCGTGTGATGGACTTCAGGCCGTGACCTGCCGTGTAGAGATTGACATTCTCTGCATAGCCTGCGGCGTCCAACCCTGCATAGTGGAGGCACTGCTCGGCGGGCATACGGAACCTCTCATACTTGCTCATATCGGCAATATAGACAATGTTGAGGGGTGCGGTGTAGGCAAACTCCTGCATAGCGCTCAACTCTCGGTGGTCGCCCTCCACACAGCGCACAAGGGTGTGGCTTTCGGCGTCGTAGCGATAGACACCCTCGGGAGTGAAGGCATAGACACCCACCGAATAGACCGCCATAGCCGAGGGGGCTGTGAGGTGCTTGTTCTCGGGGCGATTGATGCCTGCTGCTGCCCACATCACGCCGCCCAACTCCTCAAGCGAGAGGGGGGAGGTTGCATACTCTCTGTGGGATGCACGCAGCCAGAGAGCCTCGTCGATGGTGAGTCCGCCTTGGGGTGCGGGTTGTGGAAGGGTGATTGTTTCGCCGTAGGTAATAGGGGTGTTTTTGGGCTCATTGGTGCCACAGGATGCAGCGAGAGCCACGATGAGTGCGAGGATTAGGGTTTTCATAGTGGTAGTTTTTTGGGGGGGTGATTTGCAGAATTCGTTGTTCTATCGCAAATATACGAAAAGAATATGGAAAACAAAAAGACCGCAGCAAATTTTGCTGCGGTCTTTCGAGTAGTTGTGCCCAGGACAAGAGTCGAACTTGCACGGCCAAAACGGCCACTACCCCCTCAAAGTAGCGTGTCTACCAATTCCACCACCTGGGCATAAAATAAGGAAAAAAGGGCGCAGTTTGTACTGCCGTTAATCCCTCGTTTCCTTCACTAACCTAAAACTACTAACCTAAATGAACCTTAAAACTTATCCGCTCTGCGGAAAAGCGTGACAAAAGTACTCATAATTTTTGAACCTGCAAATTTTTTCCACATTTTTTTGCAAAAACCACCAAAAAAAGCGGGTAACCCTCCGTTGGGCACCCGCTTCAGGCTGAAATTATGATGATGAGCTCCTGCTATTTCACCACAACATCGGTGTCGCTGTTGAGCAGCAGCTGGTACTTCATATAGCCGCCACCCGACGAGCAGTACTTACACAGAATGGCTGTCATATCCACAATGGCGCCATCCTCGGGGATGGGGTTGAGCGCAAACCTCGAGTAGCCGCTGGTGCGAACAATGAAGGGGTAAGCGTCACCATAGGTGAAGAGTGCCGAGCCATAGTAGGAGTTGTTAGCACCCTCATTGTCGTAGTAGCTGTAGGCCCAGGTTGCGGGTAGACCGTCGGGGTACTCGGGGTTCTCCTTGTAGTCGCTGAAGACATAGGTGGTGTAGGTGCCGTTGATGTTCTCAAGGAACGAGGGGAATACGTCGCTCGCCGAGTAGCTGTAGTGATCCACGGTGCCCCACACGCTCTCGATGCCTTCGAAGCGGCAGAGGGTGCCCAGCCACTGCTTGTCGTTGGCGATAATCTCCGCCACATTCGACGAGTTCACAACCAGAGTGTCGGACGAGGTGAGGCCCACAATCTCGCCTGCAAGCAGTTTCTCGTCAATGGTGGTCTGGATGTCGATGTAGCCGTTGGAGTAGTTGCTTTCGCTCGACTTGCCACCGAGGGAGAGCATCCAACGGTAGTTGCCCAGCTCCAGCTCGTCGCACTTGACATAGACAATCTGGCCGGGTTTGTAGATGGTGTAGAGCGAGCCTTTGCCCACCTTAATCTCGATGCCGCCCGCTGCGGGACCCGAGGCGTCTTGAAGGTAGATGGAGCGGTAGGTGTTACCCAGCTCGTCGGAGCTGATAACCTTGGCCTTGAGGGCCACCTTGTCGGTGATGGTTACCGACTTCACGGTTGCCTGAGGCTCAGCCAGCTCACTGTAGAAATACTGCTGCTTGAACTCATTGACGGTCATAAAGGTGTAGCCGTCGGCCACAACCTGCTCCTCGGTGGCGGGCTCATATTTGGGGACGTTGTCCCACTGTTTCTCGCACGAGGTGAGGGCCACGAGCAAAAGTGTTGCTATGATGATATACTTTTTCATATCTCTCTCTGTGTTAAGTCAGTTTAGAAACGGAAGTAGATATTAAGGTAGTAGTTGGTGCCGTAGAGGTAGAAGTACTTGGAGTCGAAACGGCTGTAACGAGTACCGGTGGTGGTCTCATACTCGTCGTCCGAGAAGAGCCTCATCTGCTCGAAACCACCAGTCTTGCAGATGGTGTTGGTGAGGTTCTTAATCTCGAAGCTGAAACCGAGCTGATTGTTGCCTACATACCAGGTCTTGCCGATGCTGGCATTCACAACCACTGCGGGCTCAAACTTCTCCTGGCCGGCCAGGGCCATAATCTGGCTACCCTCGCCATCGTAGGCTGCGTACTTCACGATATCCTCCACGGTGCCGTCGAAGTAGCTGTCAATCTTGGTGGCATCGATACGACCACCCATAGCGCCCAATGTGCGGTAGAGGGGGTTCATCGAGAGGTACATATTGTCGAAGTACTCTGCGTCCACCGAGAGGTAGATGTTGTTGCCGGTGCGGTAGTTGAGGCCCACATTGATGGCGGTCTGGGGGGTGCTTTCAATCTTCATACCCTTCCAATATACCCTCTCGTTCTCCACCAGAGTTGCGGCGGTGTTGTCACGAGTCTGGGTGAAGTAGGGGTTGGAGGTGTAGGTGTAGTCACCGATGCTGGCGGCAGCCGAGAAGCTGAGGTCGGCAGTCAGAGGGATGCGAAGACCCAGCTCCACACCGTAGTAGCGGCTGTCGATGCCGCTGAGCGACATATTACTGAAGGCAGCCCACACGTCGTCGTAGAAACTGATGAGTTTTGACTGGTCCTTGATGGTGGTGTAGTAAACCGAAGCACGCAACTGCATCCAGGGGGCCTTGAAGTTGTAGGCCGCATCGAAGCTCAGCACCTTCTCGGTGTCGAGGCCGGGGGCCACGGTATTGCGGGTGCGGGGCGACACGAAAGCATCCTGGAAGTAGGGTGCATTCTGCTGTGCCACAGCCGAGAGCTGGATGCTGTTGGCGCCGTTGAGCTCATAGGTGAAGTTACCCTTCAGGTTGTAACCGAAGAACTCCAGGTGGTCGCTCTCGCCGAAGGAGTTGTCGGCAAAGAGACCCTTCTGGTAAAGACCCTCACGGTAGAAATTGGTGTAGCTCACCTCGCCTGCAAGTGCCAGACGGTAGTGGGGGAGGGTGAGGTTATAGACGCCCCACGCCTTACCTACGGCGGAGTGGGCGTAGTAGTCGTAGCCATACTTGTCGCCCTTGCGCACGATGTAGTTGTCGCTGCGGCGGAGGTCGTTGAGGGTAATCTGGCGATCCTCGCTGTTGTGAACATCCCTCTCGGCGAAGTTGTCCACATTCACCCAGTAGTCACCACCCAGCAGGTCTTTCACCGAGGTGTAGTACTCTGTGCGGTTGCGGCGGAGGTCCACACCGCCCACCACCTGGTGGCGTTTGTTGAAGGTGTGCTCCACCTGGAACTTCAGGCGGAGGTCACGCTGGTCGGTGTGGCGCTCGGAGATGATATACCTCGAGCGGTTCTGACCCTGCACGCTCTCCTCCAGGCCGGTGCCCTCGTAGTTGAGGGTGGGGCGGTCGCCACCTGCGGCGTTGGAGTTGTAGTTCACATTATAGAGTTTGTCGAAGTCGATATACATCATCTTCTCCCTGTTCTCCTTCCAAGCCTGCGAGAGGAGTGCCTGGTGGCCGGGGTCATTCTTGGCATACCAATAGCTGGGCAGGTTGCGGTAGTAGTCGGGACGGGGGTCGGCGGCACCGTTCCAGTCGAGTGCCGAGTAGCCGTTCTGGCCGAAGCGGAAGGAGGCTGCGGCGGTAATTCGGGTCTTCTCGTTGGGGTTGAAGAACCAGTTGGCCATAGCCACGGGCACGTGGTAGCTCCTCACACGTGCATTACGCAACTTACCATCCTGCATACCCACATTGGGGTTGTACCAATAGCTGCCTGCCAGGGTGTAGGCCTCCTGTGTTGCGGCCATCTGTGCACCCCTCTGGGTGGGCACGCCAAAGAAGGTGAAGGAGAGCTGGTGGCGGTCGTTGAGGCGTTTCTCGGCCGAGAAGAAGTAGGCCCAAGCGTTGTAGGTCACACCCTCCACGAAGTCGTTGCCGCCCAGACGTGCCGACACACTCGCTGCATAGGCCCAACCATTATCCTGCATACCGCTGGTGTATGTAGCCATCACACGGTGGCGATAGCTGCCGCTGGATGTCACAAAACCTGTGCGGAAGCCCTGACGCATCTGCGAGGCACGAGCCAGAATGTTGGTGGTACCGTTGATACCGCCCACACCGCTGGTGCCCACCGAGGTGGCATAGGTCGATTCCTGGTTGCGGGTGGCCTCATTCAGGCCGCTCCACAGCGACCAGGTGCCGTTGCCGCTGTTGGCGTCGGTCATCTCCACACCGTTGAGATAGATAATCTCGGTGTTCTGGTCGTAACCACGGGTGCGGAACCTCAGTGCGCCAAACTTGTAGCCGGCGATGTTGTTGAAGACATCCTTCGATGCACTCAGCGACACGGGGGTCGATTGCGAATCGTTGGACATATCGCTGTCAAACTCCACAAAGGCACCGTCGTCGAGCAGGAAGTCGTTGGCGGTCTGCACGTCGGGAGCCAGAGTGATGTAGTTGAGGTCTTTGAACTCCCTATCGACCTTCACATTGATGGTCGAGCTCTGGAAACCGATTGCCTCCACCTGGAGGGTGGCCTGACCAAAGGGGATGTTGCTGAAAGAGAAGTGACCCTCCCTGTCGGTAGTCACACTCTCGGTGGGGATACCCTCGCCATCGAGGGTAACTTTCGCAAGCTCCACAGGCTGGCGGCCTTGGCGGGACACAACCTTACCGGTGATGGTGCCCACGCTCACCTGTGCCCACAGACCACACAGGGTGCCGAGGGCAAAGAGGATTGTAAGAATCAGTTTTTTCATACTTTTGAGTTATATGTTTTTTATTCGTATTTCTTCGGTTTGGGTTCCCAGCTGCTATTTCACCAGGTAGATGAATACGGGGAGGTGGTCCGACCAACCCGCCTGGAAGTTGTTGCCTACATAGGTGCGCAGGGGGTAGCCTTTGTACTGACCCTCACGCTGGAAGAGAAAGTCGGCCTTGAAGATGTTGCCGTAGTACTCTGCATTTTTCGCCTTCCACAACTCCAGAGTGCCTTTGGGGGCATTGGCGAGGTTGCTGCTCACCACAATGTTGTCGAATAGGTTCCACAGGTCGTTATAGACGAGTGTTCCGTAGCCATCCTTGTGCATCTGCCAGAAGGGGTTGAACATATCACTCTCCTGGAGTTTGTTTTTCTTGAGTTTTGCGCCGAGGTCTTCCGACACGCTCTTGTCGCCGGGGTCGTCGTTGAAGTCGCCCATCACCACCACTTTAGTCAGGGGGTTGGCCTTGCGTACCGAGTCGCAGATGCCCTTAATCTGGGCAGCCAGACCCTCCCTCAGGTAGGCCGACGAGCTCTGACCGCCACGGCGGCTGGGCCAGTGGCTCACCAGGAAGAAGACATCCTCGCCGTCAATCTTGCCCCACATTGTGAGCAGGTCACGGGTGCGGAAGTTCTCCCTTGCGCCGGGGATGTTGGCTTTGATGGAGGCGCTACCCTCATATTGGAATTGGTCGGGGCGGTAGAAGAAGGCCACATCCACACCACGGGCATCGGGGCCGTCGTAGTGGCAAATCTGGTAGTTTGCGGGGAGCAGCTTGGGCATCGAGGCGATGTCCTCCAACACGTTGCGGTTTTCCACCTCGCTCACGCCAATCACGGTAGGGTAGGATTTGTTGCTCTGTGCCACCGAGTAGAAGAGTCGCTCGAGGTTTTCGAGCTTCTTGTTGTACTTTGCCGAGTTCCACTCCTTCACTCCTGTGGGGATGAATTCTGTGTCGTAGATTGTGGGGTCCTGAATGGTGTCAAAGAGGTTCTCCACATTGTAGAACAAAACGGTGTAGCGTTTGCTCTGTGCCGAAGCAGTGCCAATGGATAGTACCATCGCTGCCAAAAGGCCTAATACAAATAGTTGTCTTTTCATATCTTGTTTTCTATAGTCATTTTTAAATTCTAATCCACCTCTATCGGTCTCTTTTAATTGCTCTCACTCGCAACTCTCAATTCTTAATTTTGAATTTTGAATTTTGAATTCTCTACAGTCCCCAATCGCTCGGGTTGTAGGTATCTTTGGGGGCGTTCTTTACATTGGGGAAGAAGGTGTGGCCCGTCATCTCCTCCAGCTCGGCCACGCTCATCATCATACCACGGTGGGGCTTCACCTTGAATTGGTCGGAGTTGTGTTCCACCATAAATACCACACACTTCAACTCGCTTTCCGAGCAGTTCACAACCCACTTGCCCGTGTTGCCACTCTTGGTGCGAAGGAGTACTTTGTAGTAGTGGGTGGGGATAACTGTGCCGCTCGAAGTTGTGCGCTTGTTCTCCCAATAGCAACCATTGACCATATAGAGTGTGTCGGCGCAGAGCAGACCGTCGCAGTACTCCTCGAGGTTGTTCCACACGCCGCCACCGGTGTTGAAGCCATTCTGGAGTTGGGGGGCGATGTTGGAGTAGTAGAATGCCTGCTCGTTGGCACCACGGCTCACCAGGCGGTCGCTGCTGCCGAGCATATGACCACGGGTGTAGCCACTGCGCTTGTGTACCTGAATGGAGGAGGGAATCTTGGGGTCGGGGGCGTAGGCGTCGCTGCGGCCGGTGTTCTTGGCGGTGTAGTAGGAGTGCATAGGCGAGGCCACCCACACGGGACAGCCGAGATCCTCGGAGTAGCACACCGCAAAGTTGCGCACTTTGCCATTACCCTTGTCGGGAATCATATGGTAGGCATAGTAGTAGTCGCTGTTGTTCTCCTCTGCGGGGAGCTCTGCCCAACCTGCATACTTGGCGCCGCTGTTGGTTACAATGCCGCCGCCATCGTCGTTTCCGCCGCTATCGTTTCCGCCGTCATCGTTTCCGCCGTCATCGTTTCCGCTGTCATCATTGCCGCCATCGTCGTTGCCGCCATCATCGTTGCCGCCATCGTCATTGCCGCCGTCGTCGTTATTACCTCCCGAGTTGCCGGAGCCGCTCTGGGTGACGATAAGCGAGTGGGCCGAAGCTACACCCACCTCTCGGGGGGTGATGGTGAGCTTGGCAGTGCGGCTCTTGGTGGAGGTGTTGGCCGTGTGGCTGCACAGAACACCCGCCGAGCCCGAAAAGTCGGAGGCATTGGTGGTGAGCCACTCGGCGGAGGAGCTGATGCTCCACTCCACATTGCTCTCCACATTGAGCACAAAGGTTCCCTTCGAGGCCTCCAGGGTCTTGGAGCTAAAGGGGATGTTGAGCACCGCCTCGGTGGGGGTGTCGAGGGGTTTCTCCTCGCAGCCGCCCAGCACCACAAGCGCCACAGCGGCCATTATAAACAAAAATCTCTTCATATCGTTGCAATCGGCGTTCAGCAATCGGCTGTCGGCCATTTTGTGTGTTTTTCGTTATCGGTGGTTAGTCGTTTTGGCCCACTCCTAAAGTCCCCAGAAGCGGTTATCGATGGTGCTCTCCACCGAGGCCTCCACCGTAGGGTCGAGGTTGTGGAAGAAGTCGTAGCCCGTTAGCTCCTCCAGGCGGTCGATGGTGATGGCATCATCCATCGTCGCTGCTCCGCTTGCGGGGGTGTGGGGCACCCAGAGAGCCATAGCCTGGAAGCTCTTAGCACCGCCATTGTTGCGATATTGCAGCAGAGCCTTGTAGTAGTAGTTGGGGATGGCCACGCTCTTGCTGCTGTCGCTCTTGCAGTAGGTGTAGTTTACATTCTCGGCGCCACCGGCGGTCTGCATCACGGCACCCGTCACCACATAGAGAGTGTCGCAACCCTCCGCCCAATCACGCACCTGACCCTCGATGGTGGCCCACTTCCTCTGGTTGAGGCCAGAGAGTTGAGGGGTCATATTGGTGGGGTAGAAGGTCTGGCGGTTGTCGTCGTTGGAGGCTACACGTGAGGCCGAGGGGAGCATATGACCACGGTCGTAGGAGCCGCTATACGAATACTTCATATAGAGTTGTTTGTCGGCAGGGATGTTGGGGTCGTAGATGCCCCAATCGTCCACACGACCTCCACTGCCATACATATTGCCACGGCACAGAGGGTAGGCCACCCACAGAGGGAGATAGTTGTCGGCATCGTAGAGCACCGAGAAACTGCGCTGGCGATTGCCGGTGGAGGGCAACATATGGGGCGAGAAGTAGATGTGGTTGCCGTCGGCCTCAAAGGTGGGGAGCTCCAACCAACCGTTCAGGTCGGCGGGCTCGGAGGTGCTGTGTGCGGAGCGCTGGGTGAAGGTGACGCTCTGCACCTCGTTGTGGAAGGCGAAGTGGAGGGTTGCAATGCGCTCCTCCTCGAGGGTGTTCTCGCCAAAGGTCATCAATACATTGGCATTGCCTGTGCCCTCTGTGCGGTTCAACGAGCACCAGCCGCCCTCACCCTCGGGTGCCACATAGTCGATGGTGATGCTCCACTCGAGGTCGGTGGCGATGGAGATGAACTGCTGCTTGGTGGTGTGGCCCACGGTCTCGCCCACACCGAAGTGTACCACATTGGGGTTGTGGACGGTGGTGGTGCAACCGCACTCGGAGAGCCCCACGATGGCTACGATTGCCACAGCGGCTACAACGGTCAATATTCTCGATACTTTTGTCATACTCTTCTCTTCATTTACTTTTCAGTCAGGGCTATTGGGGTGTAAAGTTACACATTTTTGCGGAACTCGTGCGCACGCACGCATAAAACAAGCGGTATGTAACAAAAAAATAACACAGAAAGGGACCTCGCACCAGATGCGAGGGCCCTTTCTGTGAATAGTTCTATTGAGTGTGGTGTGCTATCCGATTACTCGGTGTAGCCAGTCCACATAACATTCCAAATCGATACACGGTCTTTGTTGCCCGATGCAGCATTCGAGGGACCATTGTTGGTAAAGAGAATCTGGAAGTCGCCGGCAATGTTAATTTCCTCCTCGAAGGTCTGAACCTCATACTTCGAGCAAGCGGTCTTAACATTGATGGTCTTCACAGCCTCGCCGTTCTGCATAATGGTAACATCAATATCAACACCATTATTGTCGCTGAAGGCAAGACCGTAGGTGAATTTGAGTTTACCACAACCGGTGGTCAGCACGGGCGAAGTGATAGCACCCGTCGAAGAAGAGTTGGCCATAAAGCAGAACGCACGGGTGTTGCTGTCGCTACCAAGGAGGCTGGGAAGGATGGGGTTGGCGTCTTTGGAGCCACCTGACTGAACTGCGCAGAAGGTTGCAGTCCAACCAGCGGTGGTTACTCGGTCAGTGTACGAAGAGTTGTGACCAACTGTTGCGAAGTCGTCACGACCTGCCCACTCACCCAGGTCGGGCTCGGGCTCGGGCTCGGTGGTGCCGCCACCCTCGCCATTGTCGCCGGCGGTGTGGCTGATGTACTCGGCATTCTTCATCTGGGCGTTGCCGTTGTAGGAGCCACGGGTGCCCTGAACGGTTACGGTGTCGCCATCCTTCAGGCCGAGCGAAGTGTAGCACTTCGAGCCATTCTGGTAGATACCATAGATAAGTACCTCACCAGTGGTATCCTTCAGGTAGAAGTTGCCGTAGTCGGTGTTGTAGGTGCCGGTGATGGTGCCGGTGAGCTCATATACGGTGGCATCCTCAGCAGCGTTGAGGAACTCTGCAACGGTAGCTTTAACCACGCCGGGCTCGGGCTCGGTGGTGCCACCACCCTCGCCAAAGCGAGCACCGGTGAGGCCTGCATAGTCGCTGCTCTGGCCGAAGATAATCTGAACGGTACCCTTGTTGTAGCCGGCGATACCCTTGATGGTACCCGAACCCTGTGCTACGGTCTCGGCACCATAGGTTGCATATTTCGACGAGAATACAACAAACTTGTTGCCGTTGGCATCCTCCATATTGATGGAGGTGTGTGCGCCACCCATTACCCAAGTGTTTGCAAGGTCGGTATCTACAACCTGAACACCCTCAAGGGCAACATACTGGCTCTCGTATTTGTTTGCGAGGAAGTCGGCCATCGAAACGCTCTTAGCCTCAACGCTATTGCCGCTCGAAATCTTGGTAATCTTCTCCAATGCGAGGCCGCTAATCTGGATAGCCTCGTTGTAGGTAGCAATCTGAGCACCGCTGAGGTCAATCTGAACTTTGTCACCAAATGCGAAGGTGTGGTTCTCAGCCAAGTAGAACTGAAGACCACCGGTTGCGTCCTGAACATACATACCCTTCTTCGAGGTGAGGTTGTTGAGCTCCATATTGGAGATAACAACACCCTCGATAATAGCGCTGGAGATGGTAGCATCCTGACCCAAAGCAAGAACATCAGCGATGGAGGTGATGCCCGAAGGCTCGGGCTCGGGCTCGGGCTCAGGCTCGGGCTCGGTGGTGCCGCCACCCTCGCCACCAAGTGCCTCATCGGTGAGTTTCACACCAAAGAAGATGGCACGGGTTGCATAGTCGGTGGTTGCAGCGCAGTCGAATGCGGCGTTGGTCGAGAACTCGATAACGTCGGTTGCTGCAAGACCGGTGAGTTTAATCGAGTAGTGGTCACTGTCGGAGACGGTGATGGTGTAGGGAGGATTGCCGGATGCGCCATCGTTTGCCTTGATGGGCTGAGCGATAGCCTCGCCACCATTTACACGGAAGTAGATGGTCTTGTCGCCACCTGCACCCCACGCTACTCCGTAGAAGTTGAGGTATTTGTCGCCCGAAACGCCAACGGCTTTCGAGGTGAACTTACCCTCCTGTTTGCTCTTGCCAAGTTTGAAACCGGTAGCCGATGTGCCATTGACTTTGGAGTCATTGCCAACGGGGTATGCTGCGTTGGTGCTATCGTCTGCTGCCTGTACAAAGGGGCTGTCCGAAGCATACTCACCCTCACCTACTACGGGAGGCTCGGGCTCGGTAGTTCCACCACCCTCACCTGCGGTGTGCGAGATGTAGGTAGCGTTCTTCATCTGAGCAGTTCCATTGTAAGAGGTGCGGGTACCCTGAACGGTGATGGTGTCGCCCTCTTTGAGGCCGGCAGCTGCCCACTGTTTCTGAGCCTCGCCATTGGGGGTAAGAAGACCATAAACATATACGGTGCCGGTAGCATCGGTAATGTCGAAGTTGCCATAGGTGGTGTTTACCACTCGGGTGATCTCACCGGTGAGCTCATAGACGGTTGCATCCTCGGCTGCGTCGAGGAACTCCTGAACGGTAGCCTTAACAGCGTTGCTGTCGCCTGTACCACCACCTGTGTTGCCACCACCTGTGTTGCCACCCTCAATTGCGCCACCTGCCGAGAGGTCAATCTCTGCGCCACCACCACCTGCGGTAATCTTCAGGTCGTCGAGTGCGTATGCTGCGCCCACGGTTGCGGTGAAATAGAGCGAGATGGTCTCGGGAACCTCTTTGAGGTTGAACTGCGAGGTTGCAATGTTCCATTTACCGTTGAGGTTGACGCCCTCGAGGAAGGTGTAGCTCAACTCGGTCCACTTCTCGCCGTCGGCGCTGATGTAAACCTTGAACTCGTTGTTCTTGAAGGTGTTGTCCTCGGCGTTGTACTCATAGCGCTCGGTACCGAACGACAGTGTGAGAGCGTTGCCCTCGAGCTCTGCGAGCGAGATGCCGCTAACGGTGAGGTTGGTGGGGGCGGTGCCGAACCAGAGGTAGTTTACGCCGCTACCCTCGTAGTTGGAGTGGGTGCCACCCGAACCGTTGGAGGAGTTGCTACGCACGGTGAGTTTGGTGCCTGCATACTTCACACCTGCCTGATTCTCGGGGGTGGGGTTGCAGTACTGAGCACCTGCGCCGTCCATATAGGTATCCCAGCCGCTCGAGCCTTTCTGTGCCTGGCCGCCTTTGTCGAAATTGTCGAAGTAGATAACCTCGCCGAGGGCTACCTGGCCTTTGCCGGCCTGTGCCACGTTGATGGAAACCTCGGTTTTGTCCATAGCAATCTTGATGGTCTCGTTGCGGGCGTCACCCTCATTGGGGGCGGCGGTGAGGGTCACAACAATGGCCTTGGAGGTCATCTCCAGGTTGTTGTCGCTCATAGGGGTGATAGCAAACCAGTCAGCCGAAGAGGTGATGTTCCAGCTGCGGGTTGCGGTGATGGTGAAGCTCTGCTCGCCACCCTCGGCGGCAAAGTTCACGGCAGTTACGGCTGCGCCCTCGGCGTTGGTAACTGCAATCTCGGGCAGGGTGTACTCGGGCTGGGGCTGAACACAGCTGTTCATCACCAACACCAGAGCGGCTGCCAAGAAGCTAAGCAATCTTTTGAGTTTCATAGTGTTTTGAAAATTATGTAAGTTAAAGTTTGTATGTTTCGGCTTCTCTCCCCATAGGGGAGGGGTATTAGGATGCAAAATTATCTCTTTTTTGTGAGTTTCCAAATTTGCCGCCCCCGAAACTAACCCTTTGCGCTCTTTTTGTGAACCATTGGACGGAAGTCCCGAAATAATGTTTATCTTTGTACAATATTCCGCCCTCCTCTAAAGAGGAGAGAGCTATATCATAAATTACCCGTCAGCGTGAAACTAAAGAGTGTATATCGACTTCTATCGTCCGACCATAGGCGCAAACTGCCGGCCATTGTGTTCTCGGCACTCTGCTCGGCATTGGTCGATTTGGTGGGTATTGCCGCCCTGGTGTCGGTGTTGTTGGTGGTGCTCGACGAGAACATCCTCCACACCAACCCCCTCTTTGCGTCGCTCTATACGGCTCTGGGCTTTGGCTCCGAGGGGGCATTCATTGTTGCCGTATGTATAGCTGTGTTGCTGCTCATTGCCCTCAAAGGGGTGGTGGGTGTAGCCCTCAGCCAGGTGAGGTCGAGGTATATGTTACTGCTCTACGCCGACCTCTCCAAGAGGATGTACGACAACTACCTCTCGCGAGGGCTCCAATTTGTGCGCTCGCACCACACCACCAAGTTGGTTAATAACGTCAATGCCGTTTGCCACCGTTTCGCTTCGGGGGTGGTGAGCAGTCTGCTCTCCATTATGACCGAGCTGTTGGTGGTGGCCTCGCTGCTGGTGCTCCTGAGCCTCTATAATCCTATGATTGTGGTGCTTGCGGTGGCGGTATTTGTCCCAATTGCGCTCATCTACTCCCGAATTATACGCCGCCGTATGGCCGAGAACGGAAGGGAGGAAAATCGATTGCAGGTGGCTCAAAACAAGACTATGTATGAGGCCCTGAGGGGCTATGCCGACATAGAGATTGCGGGGGCTAAACCCTCCATCACCCGCCGCTTTGCCCGAGGGCTCGACTCACTGCGCTACTACTCGTTGCGTGCAGCCCGTATGCGTGGCGCTTCGAGCTACGTCATTGAGTTCTCGCTGGTGCTGGGCGTTGTGGCGGTTATTCTGCTGGGTATCGCTATGGGCCACTCGGTGGCCTCCCTCAAGATATTCCTCGGCATCTTTGCCGTGGCAGCCTACCGCATTGTTCCCTCCATCAGCCGCATCGTGGGGGCGTGGACAGAGTATAAACGCACGGCCTATGTGGTTGAGCTTCTTGCCGAGGAGCTCTCCGTTGAGGTAGCCGAGGTGCCCCAAACCGCCGAGAGATTACCCTTCGAGAGGGAGATAGAACTCGCCGAGGTGAGCTTCGCCTACGCCGAGGGGGAGAAGGTGCTCGATGGTTACTCGCTCACCATCCACAAGGGCGAAAGGGTTGGTATTCAGGGTAGCTCGGGCAGGGGTAAAACCACTCTATTCAACATCGTGGCGGGGCTTTTTATCCCCACCGAGGGCGAGTTGAGGGTGGATGGTAAGGCAGTGATGTCGCCCCTTGAGAGGCGTATGTGGCAAAATAATGTGGCATACGTGTCGCAAGATCTCTTCATACCCGACCAGACCATTGCCGAGAATATCGCACTCGGCGTGGAGAGGGAAAAAATCGACCCCGAACGATTGGCCCGTGCGGTGCGTATGGCTCGACTCGACGACCTGGTGGCCTCGCTGCCAGAGGGTGTCGATACTGTGACGGGAGAGGCGGGATGCCGACTCTCGGGTGGTCAGCGCCAGAGGATTGGTATCGCCCGTGCGCTCTACAAGGAGGCTTCGGTGTTGATGTTCGACGAGGCAACCTCCTCGCTTGACGAGCAGACCGAGAGGGAGGTGGTGGATGCCGTTGCGGGATTGTCGGAGGCCAACCGTAACCTCACGGTGCTCTTCATCTCGCACAACAATCGCACTCTACACTTCTGCGATAGAGTGATAACCCTCTAATCAATAATGACATAGCAATGAGCAACAGCTACAGCATAAAAACCATTCCCAACCCCCTCTTCTTCGCCTCCGTGGAGGAGATGGTGGCCGAGGGTCGGAGGGTGGAGATGACCGTCCGAGGGTTCAGTATGCGCCCATTCCTGCGAAACGGAAAGGATGTGGTGGTGCTTGCTCCCATTGAGGCCGAGAGGCTGGAGGTGGGTATGGTGGTGCTCTTCAGGTATCGTGGAGGGCATATCCTCCATCGCCTGAGCCGCATTGAGGGGGGTGAACTAACCTTCGAGGGCGACGGCAACTACCGTCAGGCGGAGAGGGCCGAGGTGGGCGATGTGGTGGCATACGTTGTGGCCGTGAAGCCCGAGGGAAGGCCCCAATTTGAGTACGGCGGTGGCGTGTGGCGTCGCAAATCACGCCTTAGCATTGCCCGCAAGTGGTGCCGCACGGTGGCGCTCGACGTGAAGCGTAAAATACTTAAAAATAAATAGATATGAAAATCAAAGCAGATTGCAAGGTACGCAAAATTGCGGGCGAGAGTGTTATTGTCCGTATGGGTGCGCAGAATGTGAATATGACAAGCATTGTGTCGCTCAACTCCACCAGCGAGTGGCTCTGGGAGCAGTTGCAGAACGAGCCTTTCGATGCCGACAAGGTTGCCGACCTGCTCGCCGCCGAGTATGAGGTGGAGCGTGAGGTGGCACTTGCTGATGCAGCAAAGTGGATTGAGATGCTCCGCAGTGCAAACCTCGTGGAGGAGTAGCCCCCCCCAATTATTACCTACCCGTAAATCTGTAACAAACGATGGTTCGTTTTAGAGTAGCCGACCACGATTTTGAGCTGGCCTTGGGGGCTATGTGTCGTCCTGTGCCTGTGCCCCGCAATTTTCGTGTATTTATGGTGGATGCCGAACCGGAGAGTGAGCCACTCTTCCGTGTGACCCTCGACACCCCCGTGGAGCCACGCAGCGATGAGCCCCTCCAGAGGATGGACTACGACCTCACGGCGGGCGATTGCACACTCCTTATCTACCCCGACGAGTATCGACTCACAATCCGTTCGGCGGGGGAGTGCACCATTGTCTGCCCCTTTGTGGCGGAGGGAGAGGTGGCCCTCTACTACTCCGACATCCTGGCCGAGGGACACAAGCCCAACAGCGTGATGTTCGACCACGCACTCTGTTTTGCCTACTCCTTTGCTACGCTTCCCCACAAAACTCTCCTCATCCACTCCTCGGTGGTTGTTAAGGATGGTAGGGCGGTGATGTGTCTTGGCGAGAGCGGTACGGGCAAGAGTACCCACACGAGGCTCTGGCTCGAAAACATTGAGGGCACCGAGCGACTCAACGACGATGGCCCTGTGGTGAGGGCCTTTGAGGATGGCAGTGTGAGGGTTTATGGCTCGCCTTGGAGCGGTAAGGGTGCCGTATATCGTGCCGAGTGGCGACCCATAGCGGCATTCCTGCGACTCTCACAAGCACCCGGAAACAGAATTGCTCGACAGCGTGGTTATATGGCCTTCAGCGCCCTGCTTCCCTCCACGCTTCCCACACTACAAAAAGAGGAGAGAACCCTCGACCTTATTTGCGGGGCTCTCTCCGATATAATCTCTGTGGTGCCTGCCTACCATCTGGCTTGTCTGCCCGATGCTGCGGCGGCCCGCTTGAGCTACGAAACAATCTTTGCTGCCTGGGGATAGAGGTAGCGACGGATACTGCGTTTGGGGGTCTTCTCGAACTCCGTAGCGCAGAGTTTGATGGCTGAAACCTTCTCGTAGGGTGCAACCAGGCGGTTGAGCTCCTTGAGGTTTTCGGCCATTTTCTCTTTCAGCTGTGTGGTGCTCCAGCCCTCCTTCTGGGCCATCTCGTAGTTGGGAACAACCAGCGCCACAAGCTTGCCATCCTCCTCCACAACGAGCGACTCTACAACGGCCTCGAGGTTGTTGAGCTTGGCCTCAATCTCCTCGGGGTAGATGTTCTGACCGTTGTTGGAGAGAATCATAGTCTTGCAGCGTCCGCGGATGAAGCAGTTGGTGGCCTTATCAACCACACCCATATCGCCTGTGTGGAACCAACCCTCGCTGTCGAACACAGCCTCGGTGGCGGTGGGGTTCTTGTAGTAGCCGGCAGTGACATTGTCGCCACGCACGCAAATCTCACCGGGGATGTTGTAGGGGTCGGCCGAGTCAATCTTCATCTCCATACCGGGAACCAACTTGCCACACGAGAGCGACTTGTACTCGCTGTGGTGGGCGTAGCAAATCAGAGGAGCACACTCGGTCATACCATAGCCCACGGTGTAGGGGAGGTTGATTTTCTTGAGCAGTTTCTCTACATCGCTGTTGAGCGCAGCACCACCCATAATAAGCTCCGTGAGGGCGCCGCCGAAGGCCTCCATCAGCTGGGTGCGCACCTTCTTATAGATAACCTTGTTGAGCAGAGGTATCTTGGTGAGGGTCTTCACGGGCTGCTTGCTGAGGGTGGGCATAACCTTGCCCTTGATAATCTTCTCCACCAGCAGGGGCACGGTGAGCAGCAGGTCGGGCTTCACATCCTTCAGAGCCTTCAGCAGGATGGGGGCTGCGGGCAACTTGCCCAGCAGGGTGATGTGAGAACCTGTTGCCAAGGGGGTGAGCATATCGAAGGCGCAACCAAAGGCGTGGGCCAGAGGAAGAATGCCCAGCACCCTCGAACCACGATAGTGGAACTTGTAAATGATGGCGAAGGTTACATTGGAGGTGATGTTGTTTACTGTGAGCATCACACCCTTGCTGAGGCCCGTAGTACCCGAAGTGTAGGAGATGATGAATACCTGGTCACCAGGAACCTCGGGATAGCGGATATCGTTGGTGGTGAAACCTTTGGGGTAACGCTCGGCGAAGAGCTCCTCCACGCTGTTCATAATGGGGGCGAAGCTACCCTCGGTGCGCTCCCACAGTGTCTCCTTCGACTCGTAGTTCACAACAGCCTCCAGCTGCTCGAACTTGGTCACGTCAATCTTCTCCCACACATCCTGGCTCATAAAGAGCAGGCGGCTGTCGGAGTGGTTTACGATGTTGGTGGCGTCGATGGGGTTGAAGTCCTGAAGAATGGGGACTATCACACAGCCGTAGGTGATGGTGGCTACATAGGCAGTCACCCACATAGGGGTGTTGCGGCCGATGAGGGCTATCTTGTCGCCAGCTTTGATACCATATTTCTCGAATACGAGGTGGTATTTGGCCACGAGCTGTGCCAGGTCGAAGTAGGTGAGTGTTGTCTTTTTGAAGTAGTCGGTAAGTGCGGGGAGCTCGGCGTTGGTGCGGAAGCTCTCCTCGTACATACGAATCAGATTGTCCTTAACCATAATTTATCTATATAACCTTGTTTGTTAGTTCTCTTTGGTAGCTACTTTCCGAAAAAAGCAATGCGAAAGTAAAACCAAACTCGCAGTTATCAGCCCCCACTCACCTAAAGTGGTCCGCCCCCCAACCGTGCCAAAAGCCACACCCTACGCTATGAAAAAAGCCCCAAAGCATTGAGCCTTGGGGCATTGTATGGGTTATTTCGGCACCAAATTTCTACGATGCCAAAGCCCGAAATTCCTTACTGCTTGGGGAACTTGCGAGGTTTCACCATATTCTCGGGTTTGAGCAGGTTGTCGAGCTCCTCACGGCTCATAAGGTTCCTCTCAAGCACCAGGTCGTAGATACCCTTGCCGGTGGCGAGAGCCTCCTTGGCCAGCGAAGTGGAGTTCTCATAGCCAATGTAGGGGTTGAGGGCGGTAACCAAACCAATCGAGTTGTAAACCAAGCGTTTGCAAACCTCCTCGTTGGCGGTGATACCATCCACGCACTTCTCCCTGAGGGTATTCATTGCGTTGATGAGCATATCCACATTCTCGAACATAGAGTGAACGATGATGGGCTCCATAACGTTGAGCTCCAACTGTGCAGCCTCACTTGCGAAGGTCACGGTGAGGTCGTTGCCGATAACACGGAAGGCAACCTGGTTTACAACCTCGGGAATTACGGGGTTCACCTTGCCGGGCATAATCGACGAGCCGGGCTGCATAGGAGGAAGGTTAATCTCGTTCAGACCGCAGCGGGGACCGCTAGACATCAGACGAAGGTCGTTGCAAATCTTCGAGAGCTTCACAGCCAACCTCTTCATAGCCGACGAGTTCATAACGAAAGCACCGGTGTCGTTGGTGGCCTCAATCATATTGGGCGACACAACCATAGGAAGACCGGTCACCTCGGCCAAATATTTGCAGCAGAGTGCGGGGTAGTCGGGGTCGGAGTTGATGCCGGTACCGATAGCGGTAGCACCCATATTCTGCTCATAAAGAAGCACTTTGTTCTGCTCCAAACGCTCCAGCTCCTCTGCGAGGGTTGCAGCATAGGCAGCAAACTCCTGACCGAGGGTCATAGGCACAGCATCTTGAAGCTGGGTACGACCCATCTTGATTACATCCTTGAACTCCTCGCCCTTCTTTGCGAACGACTCCACCAGAGCAGCCAGAGCAGCTTTCAGCTTGTCGATGCTGCGCACGGTGGCAACCTTCACCGAGGTGGGGTAGGCATCGTTGGTGGACTGCGAGAGGTTTACGTGGTTGTTGGGGTGGCAGAATTTGTACTCGCCCTTCTCGTGGCCGAGAATCTCCAGCGCACGGTTGGCGATAACCTCGTTGGCATTCATATTGGTGGAGGTACCTGCACCGCCCTGAACCATATCTACAACAAAGTGAGCGTCGAGCTTGCCCTCGGCAACCTCACCGCAAGCCTTGATGATAGCCTCGGCTACCTCGGCATCCATCAGACCGAGATCACGGTTTGCCATAGCGGCAGCGGCCTTAACCTCTGCAAGAGCCTTGATAAACTCGGGGAAGAGGCAGAGTTTCACCCTCGAGATGTGGAAGTTCTCCACTGCACGCATAGTCTGCACACCGAAGTAGTACTCCACGGGAATCTGTTTGTAACCCAGAAGGTCGTGCTCCTCACGGGTCTTGCCCGAGAGCTGAGCCATTGTAATGTCCATCATAGTTTTTTGTTTGATTTTAGGTTTGTTATGTTGTTAATTGTGTTGTTGTCTGTTTTTTACGGCAGCCCGAAGGTGTTGCCGACCGACCCTGTGGACTACCAAAACCACTTTTCCCTTCCTCTACTTCGGCGCTTTGCGGTAGATGAAGGCGGCAATCAGCGCAAAAATTATGTTGGGCAGCCACACCAATAGTATCGACATAACACCGTCGTTGTTCTTGGCAATCTCCTCAAACACACGACCCATCATAATGTACGTGAAGCAGAGTATCACACCGATACCGATGTTCACACCCGTGCCACTGCGCATCTTGCGGGCCGAGAGCGACACGCCTATCACCGTGAGGATGAAGACCGACAGAGGGTAGGAAAACCTCTTCTGCCTCTCCACCTCGAAGATGCCTATCATATCCGAACCCTTCTGTTTCTGCTGCTCGATGAAGAGGTTGAGCTCCCCAATCTTCATAGTCGTAATGAGGTTTTCGACCTTGCCGAGCTCCTGCTCCGTGAGGTTGATGAGGGTGTCGAGCCTTGTGGTGTGGAGCTCGAAGATGTCCTCCTCGCCCACAAAGCGGTGGGTGGCATATTTGGGGGCCTCCCAATGGCCGTTCTTCTCGTTGTAGGAGATGTCGCTTGCCTCCAGCGACTCTACAATGGAGCTTCCCTCGAAGCGCTCGATGGTCATAAACGAGGCCTTATTGGTCGAGGGGTTGTAGTTGCGCATATAGACAAACACACCAGGCTCTATCTGGCGGTAGATGTGGGGCTCATACTGCACCCTGCGGTTTTTGCGCAGATACTTACCCTCAAAATCGACCCTCTGTTCGTTGGCCGAGGGGATGACCTGGAGGTTCAGGAAGAGTGAAATGGCGGTGATGAACATCGCCGACACAAAGTAGGGCCACAGGAGTCTGCGGAAGCTCACGCCACTCGCCTGAATGGCCGTAATCTCCGTTCGCCCCGCCATTTGCGAGGTGAAGTAGATGACTGCAATGAAGGTGAACAGGCCGCAGAATAGGTTGATGAAGTAGGGGATGAAGTTGACATAGTAGCCCAGAATGATTGCCTCCAGGGGGGCCTTCATCTCGATGAAGTCGTCGATTTTCTCAACCGCATCGAATACCACCACAATGATGATAATCAGCGCAATGGCCAGAAAGAAAGTGCCGAGAAACTTACGTGTTATGTAGCCGTCGAGGATTTTGAACCCCGGCCACCAGCTCCTGCGGTTTTTCTCTTCGAGTCTGTAATCACCCATCTTGTTAATTTCGTTAGAAATTACAAAGATACCGTATCGAATTCAAAATTCAAAATTTTTGTCTAACGACTAACGACAAATAAGCAGTCAGCTGTCAGCTGTCAGCGTTCAGCACTCAGCTAACCACACCCCCTATACACCGTGCATAGGGGGTGTGGTTTTTCAGGAGCATTGTGGCCGATAGGGAGAATGGGAGTTATGGGAGTTATAGGAGTTATGGGAGTTATAGGAGTTATAGGAGTTATGGGAGTTATAGGAGTTATAGGAAATTTTCCCTATCGACCCTATCGGCCCTATCGACCCTATAAATAGTTTTCGGGCTTGCTTAAGCAAGCCGGCGTCGGTAGTCGGTAGTCGGTAGACGGTAGACAAAAATTTTTAATTTTTAGTTAAAAAAAACATCTTGCCGGAACTCCGACAAGATGTTTTTATTTACAGCCTTCTTGTGAGTTTTATGACCATCTCCTCTTTCCAGGGTTTGAAGTCGCCGGCGATGATATGTTTTCTCGCTTCGCCCACCAGCCACAGGTAGAAGGCGACGTTGTGGAGCGAGGCAATCTGTGCTGCCATCATCTCTCCCGACACACTCAAGTGGCGCAGGTAGGCCTTCGTGTAGAGGGTATCCACAAAGCTTGCCCCATTGGGGTCGATGGGCGAAAAGTCGTCTTTCCACTTCTCGTTGCGGATGTTGATGATACCCTCCGAGGTGAAGAGCATACCGTTGCGGCCGTTGCGGGTGGGCATCACGCAGTCGAACATATCGACACCTCGCTCTATGCCCTCCAGAATATTCACGGGAGTACCCACACCCATCAGGTAGCGTGGGCGGTCGGTGGGAAGGATGCCATTGACCACCTCAATCATCTCATACATCACCGGTGCGGGCTCGCCAACTGCCAGACCACCAATGGCATAGCCATCGGCATTGAACTGCTTGACGAACTCTGCCGCCGAGGCCCTCAGGTCGGGGTAGGTGCAGCCCTGAACGATGGGGAAGAGGGACTGATGATAGCCATACTTGGGCGAAGTTTTTTCGTATTGGTTGAAACACCTCTCCAGCCACCTTTGGGTCATAGCCAGCGAGCGTGCGGCGTAGCGGAAATCGCTTTTGCCGTCGGGGCACTCGTCGAAGGCCATCATAATATCCGCACCTATGGTGCGCTCGGTGTCGATGACATTCTCGGGGGTGAAGATGTGTTTGGAGCCGTCGATGTGGCTCGAAAACCTTACACCCTCCTCGGTAATCTTACGCCTTGCAGCAAGCGAAAAGACCTGGAAACCACCACTATCGGTCAGCATCGGGCGGTCCCAGGTGCTGAAGCGGTGAACGCCACCGGCCTTCTCGATAATCTCCATTCCGGGACGGAGATAGAGGTGGTAGGTGTTGGCGAGGATTATCTGCGCCTTCACATCCTCTCGGAGGTCACGGTGGAAGATGCCCTTGACGGTGGCGGCGGTACCTACGGGCATAAATATGGGGGTCTCGATGGTGCCGTGGTCGGTGGTTATCAGACCTGCACGGGCACTACTTTGTGGGTCGGTGTGTTGTAGTGTAAATTTCATAGTGGTGCAAAGGTAAGGATTTTCCAAAAAAATGAGTAACTTTGTATGCTATATTTGCCCCAAATGAAGAGCGAGAATTTTTTGAACACTATTTCGGATAGATTTTTGGCCGAGGGAGAGGAGCTGTTGGGCCTCATTCTGCTCGGTCTGCTGGGTGTGTTGTTCATTGTGCAGCTCATCCACTACCTTGTGACAATCGGTCGCATCACCCGCTACCGCAACCCCGCACCCTCCGAGGAGGCCCTCCGCCAGGGACTCTCGGTCATCATACCCCTCTACGAAGCCGACCACGGATTTCTCGACCACAGGCTCCCCATATTCCTGGAGCAGAGGCTGGCCAACTATGAGGTGGTTGTGGTGAATGTCACGGGCGATGTGGAGGTAGGCGAGCAGCTCAGCCTGCTGCGCATAAAGTATGGCGAGAGGCTCACAACGACCAAGCTCGCAGCCGACCCCCTCTTCCCCATCTCCACCAAGATGGCCCTCAATGTGGGCATCAAGGCGGCACGCTGGGAGAATATACTCTTCACCCTCCCCGACTGCACACCTCGCTCGGAGCGTTGGGCAGAGGTTATGGCCAGGGGGTTTGTGAACCACAGCGTGGTGTTGGGCTATGCCTCCATTGCTCCTCGCAAAGGGCTGTGGAACGGGGTTATAAGGTGTGCCAATATGGTGATGTCGGCCCGTTGGTTGGCAGCCATTGCCGCCGGTCACCCCTACCGTGGCACCCTCTGCAATATGGGTTTCACGAAGAGCACCTATTTCGCTGCCCGAGGTTTCAATCATCTCAACCTCAATATGGGTGAGGACGACCTCTTTGTGCAGAAGATTGCAAACCGCGAGAACACCGTGGCAATCCTCGGCGGCTCCTCCACCATCGACCAAAGGTCGTGGGGTGGGCTCGATTGGTGGATGCCTCGACGACTTAAGCTCTCCTATCCCTACCGCTTCTATCCCCCACGTGCCAAGTGGGCCACGGGGTTGGAGTTGTGGTCGAGGGCCCTCTTTTTTGCCGTGGCGGTAGCTGTGGCACTCTTTATGCCCCCCGCAGCAAAGATTGCGGCCGGGATGGTTGTGGTGCTCCGCTTTGTGGTGGTGTGGTGGCAGATGAAACGACTCGCCAGACGACTCTCCGAGCGTGGCACGGTGAGTGCTTGGTGGTTCTACGACCTTGTGGCACCCGCCGTGGAGGCCACTCTCGCCATCAGGCGTAAGTTTGTGCCCAAATATAAGTGGCGATAGACAACGCAAAAGGTTTGCAGAGTGGATATTGAAAAGTATATAATTCTCTCCGATGCACAACTCGTGGTGCTGGCACTCGATGGCGATGCTATGGCGTTTGAGACGCTCGTGCAGCGCTACCGTGAGGGCATCTACACCCTCTTTCTCCACCGCACAGGTGGTAATAAGGAGGACTCGAACGACCTTGTGCAGGAGAGTATCCTCAAAATATACCTCAATCTCCAGAAGTATAACCCGCAGTTTGGCTTCGGACAGTGGGCCTACACCATTGCCCGCAACACCTTCATCGACTATGTGCGTCGTCGCAGGGATGAGCTCTCCATCGACCAGCTCGGTAATGCGGCCCCCTCGCTGACCCCATCGTTTGATGAGAGTGCCGACCAGCACCTCATAAACGAGCAGCACAATGTGCAGTTGGAGCGTTGTATGGCTGCTCTGCCCGAGAAATACCGCACGATGGTGGAGATGAGGTTTATGAGGGATCTGTCGTATGAGGAGATTGCGGCCCAGCTGGCCATCCCCATCGGCACCGTGAAGACCCAGATTCACCGTGCCCGTGAAAGGCTCTGCAAACTCCTGGCAGAGAACAAGGTGGAGAGTTGATTTTTTCTATTTGCTCCCCCAAAAACTGATAACTAAAAATGCTGACAGCTGAATGCTGACAGCTGAATGCTCAAAATAATATGGCAAACAAACCCAATGGGGGCGCAAAGCCCCAAGCAAAGCGCAGTACCGCAGGACGCAGGGCTGCAAAAAATGTGAAGGAACGAGGTGTCGCACGAACACTTGTGCGCAATGGTGTGTTGGCAGTGAGCCTGCTGATTATTGCCCTCTTTGTGGTCAATCTGCTGCTGGGCATCTTCACACGCCACGGCCAAAACAAAGATGTGCCCAACTTCATCGGTGCCACCGTGGAGGAGGCCGAGAGTATGGCCCGGAAGGGTAAGTTGGAGATTATCGTAAACGACTCGCTCTATGTACCCGTCTATGCCGGTGGTGTAATCCTCGAGCAGCGACCCTCGGCAGGCAAGGATAAGGTGAAGAGTGGCCGTAAGGTCTATGTGACTATCAATGCCTCCCGACAGAGGTCGGTGGATGTGCCCTACGTTGCGGGCTACTCGCTCCGTCAGGCCAAGAGTAACCTCCTCACAGCCGGACTCGAAATTGAGCGTCTGGAGTATGTGGAGGACTTGGCAAACAACTATGTTATAGCGCAGAAGTGGCACGGTAGGGAGATTAAGGCCGACTCCACCATCCAGGCGCCCCTCGGCTCCAAGATAACCCTCGTGGTGGGTGGTAACCTCTCCCTCTCGGAGCCCCTGCCCGACCTCTCAGGCCTCACCCTCCGTGAGGTGAAGAACACTCTGTGGGACTTGGGCCTTAATGTGGGCAGTGTGGAGTTCGACGGTGGGCTCGATATGGCCGAGCAGAATGCCGCAAGGGTCTATATGCAGGCACCCGTGGCCGAAACTCCTGTGAGCCAGGGACGAGAAATCTCCGTAAGGCTCCGCCTGGAGGAGAACAACTAACACCCCACCACCAACCAATCCACCACTATGAAGTCCAAAGAATTTGACCGCCCCGACCCCGAACTCGACGAGCTGGAGGGCACGGGCGAAGAGGGCGAGGAGCTCTATGAGCACTTTGCAATAGTTGTAGATAAGGGGCAGTCCCTTATGCGCATCGACCGCTACCTGGCAACACATATGGAGGCGTGCAGCCGTAGCCGTATTCAGGCGGCAGCCGACTGTGGCAACATCCTCGTGGATGGCAAGGCCGTCAAGTCGAGCTACAAGGTGAAGCCCCTGGAGCGCATATCCATCGTTATGCCCTATCCCAAGAGGGATACAACGCTCATTCCACAAGATATACCCATCGAGATTGTCTATGAGGATGAGGAGTTGCTGGTGGTCAATAAACGTGCAGGTATGGTTGTCCACCCCGGCCACGGCAATTGGGATGGCACACTCGTAAATGCCCTGGCCTACCACCTCAGGGCCACCGAATTGTTCCAGGAGGGTAGTGGCGACATACGTGCGGGCCTTGTGCACCGCATCGACAAAAACACTTCGGGCCTCCTGGTGGTGGCCAAGACGGAGTATGCCCACGCCTTTCTTGCGCACCAATTCTTCGAGCACACCATCACTCGTCGCTACCTGGCCCTCGTGTGGGGCAACTTCGAGGAGGACGAGGGCACCGTGGTGGCACACGTGGGTAGGAGCAAGACCGATCCTATGAATATGGCTGCCTATCCCGATGGCGACTATGGCAAACACGCTGTCACCCACTACAAGGTGTTGCGCAGGTTTGGCTATGTAACCCTTGTGGAGTGTAGGCTTGAGACGGGTCGTACACACCAGATTCGTGTCCATATGCAACACATCGGCCACCCCCTCTTCAACGACGAACGCTACGGCGGCGACCGAATATTGAAGGGTACAACATTCAGCAAGTACAAGCAGTTTGTGGAGAACTGTTTCCAGCTTATGCCCCGTCACGCCCTCCACGCCCGCTGTCTGGGCTTCATTCACCCCAAGACCAAGCAGGAGCTCTACCTCGACTCGGAACTGCCGGAGGATTTCCGCTCGGTGCTTGCCAAGTGGGAGAGCTATAGCAACGCCACGGAGGAGGCCTAACGACCCTAATGTCCCTATCGCCCCTATACACAAAAACACCCCCTCTAAACGCATTTAGAGGGGGTGTTTTGTGGACAAAGGCTAACCACCATTTTACCTATTCTTATTTCTCAGGCAGCTACTCCACACGTCGAGCAGTGCGAGGTGTTGTATGCGGTAGTGGTGGGGGTCGGCCCTCTGCACCGAGGGGCCTACAACGCCCTCGTCGGCAAGATCCAGCACCATCTCCACCGTCGCCTCACCCTTATACTCCGAATTACGAGTAAGCATACCCATAGCGGCCACCGAGGCGGCCCACTTAATCTCAGACGAAGCGTCGCTCAAAGCCACAGCCTCGCTCTCCACGGGGAGCTCCAGAGAGAGGTCTTCACCCGAGGCGGCCTCCTTGTAGTTCACTCGGCAGGTGGCAAGGTTGCCAATGGCACCCCCCTCTGTGCGCTCCTGGGTGCGCACGGCGGGAATGAGCTCATAGAGGGCTGAGATGGTCTGGCCGGCGCCAATCTCGCCCGCATCCTTCTTCGTATCCTCAAAATCCTCCTCGCTCATCACCCTGTTTTCGTAGCCGACAAGGCGCCATTTACCAACAACCTCGGGGTTGAAACCCACCTGCACCTTCGTATCTTTGGCCACCGCCAGCAGGCGGCTGCGCTCGTTGATATAGACCTTCAACATCTGCTCCTTGGAGTCTATGTAGTCGTAGGTGCCGTTGCCGTGGGCGGCCATCTGCTCCATCATCGAGTCGTTGAGGTTGCCCAGGCCGAAGCCCATAACGCTCAGGTAGATGTTGTGCTCCAGCTGACCCTCGATAAACGCAACAATCTCCTCGTGGGAGGTCATACCTACATTGAAGTCACCGTCGGTGCCGATGATTACTCGGTTGTTGCCACCCTCTATGTAGCACACCCTGGCAAGCTCGTAGGCCTTCACAAGAGCGTCGCCACCATTGGTCACGCCATTGGCATTGAGCTTCGAGATGGCGGCCGAGATGGTCGGGTAGTCGTTGCCTGCCACCCCCTCCAGCAGCACCTTTACCTCGCCACTGTAGGTCACAAGACTCACCCTATCCCTCTCGGTGAGGCACTCGGCAAGGGCACGCAGACCCTCCTTGAGCAGGTCGAGCTTGTCGTAGGAGTTCATCGAGCCACTCACATCCACCATAAAGACATAGTTGTTGGCGGGCATCTCTTCGGGAGCTATCTCCTGTCCCTTGAGTCCCACACGAAGCAGCAGGTTGTCGGGTGCCCAGGGACACTGTGTGAGCTCGTGGGAGAGCCCCACGGTGTGACCCGCCTCGGGGCTGGGGTAGTCGTAGGTGAAGTAGTTAATCATCTCCTCCACCCTCACAGCAGCTGCAGGGGGGAGCGTTCCACGTTTATTAAGGTAGGCCCTCATCACCGCATAGGAGGCACCGTCGGCATCCACCGAGAATGTGGAGTTGGGCTGAGCAGCAGTGTCGATAAATCCATTCTCGCCGTAGTCGGTGAAGTTGTCACCACCGGAGTAGTCCTCACCGGGATAGTAGCCGCCAGATTCGTAGTCTGACATACCTGTGCTGCAACCAACCACGGCAACGGCTATGGTCAGCAACATAATTTTGGGTAGAAGATGTTTCATAACGCTAAATTTTTGTGATTATTAGGGGTTACTCAACTATATAGACGCACAAGGAGGGCAAAACGTTGCACAGAGGGTGAATTTTTTTTGTCAACCGACGACAGACGACCGACTTTAGTCTAATGTCTAACGTCCAACGTCTAACGTCTAACGTCCAACGTCTAACGTCCAACGTCTAACGTCTAATGTCCCTATAAATGTTTTCGGGCTTGCTTGTAAGCAAGCCGGCGACGGTAGACGGTAGACGGTAGACGGTAGACAAAAAAATAGGTGACCACAATGGTCACCTATTTTTGTTTATCGTCTGCGTCTGGGCATCATTGGCATTCCTCGCATAGGCATACGTTTGTTGCCTGCGCCGGCGGCCATCTTCATAACCTTGCGCATATCCTCAAACTGCTTCAAAAGACGGTTTACATCCTGAAGCGTCTTGCCACTACCTGCCGCAATACGAGCCTTGCGGGAGGGGTTGATAATCTCGGGGTGCTCCCTCTCGGCGGGGGTCATCGAGCCGATGATTACCTCCACCTGCTTGAAGGCGTCGTCGTTGATGTCCACACCCTTCAGCGCCTTGTCCATACCGGGAATCATACCCATAATATCCCTCAGCGAGCCCATCTTCTTAATCTGTGCAATCTGCTCCAGGAAGTCGTTGAAGTTGAACTCATTGGTGTAGATTTTCTTCTTCAGACGCCTCTCCTCTTCCTCGCTGAACTGCTCCTGGGCACGCTCCACGAGCGACACTACATCACCCATACCGAGGATACGGTCGGCCATACGCTCGGGGTGGAATGTCTGAAGTGCATCCATCTTCTCGCCGCTGGAGATGAATTTGAGGGGTTTGTTGACAACCGAGCGGATGGAGATGGCGGCACCACCTCGGGTGTCACCGTCGAGCTTGGTTAGTACCACGCCGTCGAAGTCGAGCCTCTGGTCGAACTCTCGGGCGGTGTTCACTGCATCCTGACCCGTCATTGAGTCCACTACAAAGAGAGTCTCCGAGGGTTTCACGGCAGCCTTCACAGCCTCAATCTCCTGCATCATCTGCTCATCCACAGCCAGGCGACCTGCCGTATCGACAATTACGGTATTGATGCTCTTGCTCTTGGCATACTTGATGGCGTTCTCGGCAATCTCCACGGGGTTCTGGTTACCCTCCTCGGTATAGACCTCCACGCCCACCTGGCTGCCCAAAATCTTCAGCTGGTCGATAGCTGCGGGACGATAGACGTCGCCTGCCACGAGCAACACGCTGCGGTTTCTCTTCTCCTTGAGCATCTTGGCGAGCTTGCCCGAGAAGGTTGTCTTACCGGAGCCCTGCAAACCTGCAATGAGGATTACTGCGGGGTGGCCCGAAAGGTTGATGTCGGTGGCGGTGCCGCCCATAAGGATGGCCAGCTCGTCACGCACAATCTTGGTCATCATCTGGCCGGGCTTCACGGCGGTCAGCACATTCTGACCCAAAGCCTTCTGCTTCACCTCATCGGTGAAGGTCTTGGCAACCTTGTAGTTTACATCGGCGTCGATGAGCGCTCGGCGTATCTCCTTGAGGGTTTCGGCAACGTTGATTTCGGTGATTTTGCCCTCACCCTTGAGTATCTTAAACGACCTCTCTAACTTCTCGGATAAATTCTCAAACATTTCGTGTATGCTGTTTCAGTTCAATACAATGTTGTTGTATGGCTCTCCATACATTGGGGCAAAGATACAAATTTTCTGAAAACTTGCCACAATATTGCCCACAACCCCCTCGTTATTATCTCGACAAACAGATTTTTTCACCACATACCACACTGCCTATGTAGCAATTCGCCTCAATGTTTTTGGCCCCATCCACCCGTTGAGAGGGTTTCGACCCCGCCAACCGAGAGGGTGAGCCACACTTATGTTTATTATTAATACAGTACATAAAAGAGTATGAACAACAAGGCGATTCTTATCTGTGGCATCCTGTTGGGTGCTGCACTTGTGGGCGCAGTGAGCGCCACAGCAGTGGTGAAGCTCCACACCGACGCAACTCCCCAGACCATCGAGCAGCCCGCAGCAGAGGCTGTGGCCCTCACGGACAACACTGCCCGTAATCACTTTGCGAGCTACACCAAGGAGAAGTATCCCGACCTCACCTATGCTGCCGAGAATGCTGTGAAGGCTGTGGTGAACATCGAGGTGCTCACCACCGTCAAGGGTAATACCTCCTTCGACCCCTTCCTCCAATTTTTCGGCATACCCCAGGGGTATGGTGCCCCCTCTACACGTCAGGCAAAGGCGGGCGGTAGTGGTGTGCTCATCACCTCCGACGGCTACATTGTCACCAACAACCACGTGGTGGAGAATGCCACACGTGTGAAGGTGAAGCTCAACGATGGCCGCTCGATGGAGGCCTCGGTGGTAGGTACCGACCCCACAACCGATGTGGCCCTGCTGAAGGTAGATGGCGAGGGGCTTCCCTTCCTCACCTTCGGCTCCTCCGACGAGCTGCGCCTGGGTGAGTGGGTACTGGCCATAGGTTCACCCTTCGACCTCCAATCGACCATCACGGCAGGTATTGTCAGTGCCAAGGCCCGCAACCTGGGAGCAATCCCCTCACAGTATAGTATAGAGTCCTTCATCCAGACCGACGCAGCTGTCAATCCCGGCAATAGCGGTGGCGCACTTGTAAACACTGCGGGCGAGCTGGTGGGCATCAACACCCTCATACAGTCGCAGACGGGAAGCTACATTGGCTACTCCTTCGCTGTGCCCAGCACCATTGTGAGCAAAGTGGTGGTGGACCTCAAAGAGTATGGTGTGGTGCAGCGAGCACTGCTCGGTATTCAGTATCAGGAGATTAACGCCGACTTTGTGGAGGCCCGTGGCGAGGAGCTGGGCATCAGCGATATTGGCGGTGCGTGGGTGGCCGAGGTGACCCCCGGAGGTGCTGCCGAGGCGGCAGGCATACGCAAGGGTGATATTGTTCTCTCCATAGACGGCAAGTCTATAGACTCCTCTGCACGCTTGAGCGAGATTATCGCCAGCCGCCGACCCGGCGAAAAAGTGAAAATTTCGGTCAAAAGAGAGGGTAAAGTGAAACCTTTTGAGGTGACACTGCGTAATAAAGCCGGAAAGACAGAACCCGTGAGCAAAGAGGAGCTCGCAAGCCTCGCCTCCCTCGGTGGAGAGTTGGCCGACCTCGACCCCCGAGTGGCTCGCAACCTGGGCATCCGTGGCGGTGTGAAGGTGGAGGCCGTGAGGGAGGGTGGATTCCTCGCAAAGGCTCGTGTAAGGCCCGGATTTGTCATCACCCACGTCAATGAGGTGGCTGTGGAGAGCACAGCAGAGCTGGAAAGGGTGCTCACAAGCGGTAAGGCGGGTGACCGTGTAACCTCCATCGACGGCATCTACCCCTCCACAGGACGTGCCGCAAGCTACTCGCTCGTGGAGTAGGAGTGGGGTGTGAGGGGCTCACAGATGCACGGTGCCGAGGCTGTCTTACAAGCAGAAGAAATTTTAGAACGTTATAAAAGAGATTAGAAATGAGACAGTTAAAGATTACAAAATCTATCACCAACCGTGAGAGTGCCTCGCTCGATAAGTACCTCCAGGAAATCGGCAAAGAGGAGCTTATCACCGTGGAGGAAGAGGTGGAGCTCGCCCAGCGTATCCGCAAAGGCGACCAGGAGGCTCTCGAGAAACTCACCAAAGCAAACCTCCGTTTTGTGGTGTCGGTTGCCAAGCAGTATCAGAACCAGGGCCTCTCGCTGCCCGACCTTATCAATGAGGGTAACCTCGGCCTTATCAAGGCCGCCGAGAAGTTCGATGAGACACGTGGTTTCAAGTTCATCTCCTATGCTGTGTGGTGGATTCGTCAGTCCATTCTCCAGGCTCTCGCCGAGCAATCTCGTATTGTGCGCCTCCCCCTCAACCAGGTAGGCTCGCTCAACAAGATTAACAAGGCTTTCGGCCGCTTCGAGCAGGAAAACGAGCGTACACCCTCCCCCGAGGAGCTCGCCGATATGCTCAACCTCCCCAAGGAGAAAGTTTCGGACACCCTGCGTGTTTCGGGCCGCCACGTGTCGGTGGATGCACCCTTCGCCGATGGCGAGGACAACAACCTTCTCGATGTGCTCGTAAATAGCGACTCGCCCAATGCCGACCGTGGCCTTATTAACGAGTCGTTGGCCACCGAGGTGGATCGTGCTCTCGACACCCTCACCGACCGTGAGAAAGATATCATCAAGTCCTTCTTCGGCATTGGTTGCTCGGAGATGACCCTCGAGGAGATTGGCGAGAAGTTTGGCCTCACACGTGAGCGTGTACGTCAGATTAAGGAGAAGGCCATTCGACGTCTTCGTCACAGCAGTCGAAGCAAACTTTTGAAATCCTACCTCGGGTAAAAACTGCATATAACGGGTGCTTTTTGCACCGCACTGCGATAAGCGGGCTCCTCATTTGCGTCAGCAAACTGCGGGCCCGCTTTCTTGTTTGGCACAAAAGGCCCTCCGTTCTATGCACTTTTTACGTCTACCGTCTACCGACTACCGACTTTTTTCCTATAACTCTTATAACTCTTATAACTCCTATCCGGGGTAGATCAAAATAGGAGTAATAGGAGTAATAGGAGTAATAGGAGTAATAGGAGTAATAGGAGTAATAGGAGTAATAGGAGCCTCCCTATACACCCTAACGTCCCTAACTACCCCAAAAAACACCCCCTATGCTTCGCAGCACAGGGGGTGTGTCGTATAAGTGTATTTGTCGTTACACGTTAAAGAGTTTTTCGGCAATCTGCACGGCGTTCAGGGCGGCGCCCTTACGTATCTGGTCGGCTACACACCAGAAGGTGAGGCCATTGGGATTGGCAATATCGCTGCGGATGCGGCCTACATACACGGGGGTACTCTCCGCAACAAAGAGTGGCATAGGGTACCTCTTCTCGGCGGGGGTATCCTCCACAACGATGCCCTCTGCCTCCAGGAATGCCTTGCGGGCATCCTCGGGCGACACGGGGCGCTCAAACTCCACCCAGATAGCCTCCGAGTGGGCCCTTGCCACGGGGACTCTCACACAGGTGGCGCTCACGGCAATGTCGGAGTGCATAATCTTCCGTGTCTCATAGTACATCTTCAGCTCCTCTTTGGTGTAGTCCTCCTCGGCGAACACATCAATGTGGGGAATGACATTACCTGCCAGCTGGTAGGCAAACTTATTCACTGTGGGCTGTTTACCCTCAGCAATCTCGATGTACTGCTGCTCGAGCTCGGCGATGCCGCTGGCACCTGCGCCGCTGGCAGCCTGATAGGTAGCCACGTGCACACGGCGGATGTGGGCGAGCTTCTCCAGTGCGGCGAGGGCTACAACCATCTGGATGGTCGAGCAGTTGGGGTTGGCGATAACCCTGCGGGGGGCATTCACAGCATCCTCGGGGTTCACCTCGGGCACCACCAGGGGTACGTCGGGGTCCATACGGAAGGCGCTGGAGTTGTCAATCATTATGGTGCCGTGCTTGGTGATGGTCTTCTCAAACTCCTTGGAGGTGCTGCCTCCGGCCGACACAAAGGCCACGTCGATACCCTTGAAATCGTCGTTGTGCTGAAGTAGTTGCACGGTATATGTCTTGCCCCTAAACTCATAGGTGGTGCCGGCACTGCGGCTGCTACCAAACAGATAGAGGTTGTCGATGGGGAACTCTCGCTCGGCGAGAATACGCAGGAACTCCTGACCTACGGCGCCACTTGCGCCAACTATTGCTACATTCATACCTTATTCTTTTTGTCTAACGTCCAACGTCTTACGTCGAACGTCAATTATTATTTTTTCAATTCTTAAACACACGCCCCGTCACTCCGTGACACCCCCTCTAACTTAGAGGGGGAACCGTTCAGGCTCAACTTTAGAAGAACTCGTCATCCTCCTCGAAGATTACGTCTGAGGGTTTCTCCTCGGGGATGGGCTCGGTGCCCTCCTCGCTCTCTTTCTCTACATCCTCGATGGTGATGGAGCCATCCCAGCACTCGTAGTCCTTGGCACCTGCGGGGCGGTGGAAGGTGTCCTCTCGGGTGACACCCAGCGTGCCGTTGTCCATAACCTTCTTGAGGAACTCGCCGTAGATGGGGAGTGCTACTACGGAGCCCTCACCTTTGGCCTCCAGGTGGACGCTCTGGTCCTCGCCGCCTACCCACACACCTCCCACGAGGTTGGGGGCTACGCACATAAACCACGCATCACGGTTCTCCTGGGAGGTACCGGTCTTGCCGCCCACCTCCACATCCTGCATACCGTAGGCCCAGCCGAGCCTCACGCCTGTGCCTCTCTGTACAACGGTACGGAGCATACCAACCATTGTGTAGGCTGTCTGCTCGCTGATGGACACAGTACTTGTGGGCGAGAACTCGGCGAGCACGTTGCCGTGGCGGTCCTCGATGCGGGTGACAAAGATAGGCTCGGTGTGGACACCTCGGTTGGAGAAGGTGGAGTAGGCACCCACCATCTCAAAGAGGCTCACGTCGGGTGTGCCCAGACAGATGGCATTCACGGGGTCCACAAAGCTCATAATACCCATATTGTGGATGAAGTCGGCCACCGCTGCGGGCTGGTTGGCCTGCTTCATAATCCAGGCGGAGTAGTTGTTGCGGCTGCGGGCCATACCCCAGCGCAGGGGGTACATCTCGCCGTCGTAAACCACGGTCGTTCCTGCCTCCTTGGGGGTCCACGCCTCACCCGTGTAGGTCTCGATGGTCACAGGCAGGTTGGGAACCATTGTACAGGGGTTGTAGCCCAGGTGGTCGAAGGCGAAGGTGTAGATGAAGGGTTTGATGGTGGAGCCCACCTGACGCTTACCCTGCTTGGCCATATCGTACTTGAAGTAGCGGAACGAGGGGCCGCCAACGTAGGCCTTCACATAGCCGTTGTGGGGATCGACAGCCATCAGCGATGCCCTCATAATACGCTTGTGGTGAAGAATAGAGTCGAGAGGGGTGATGAGGGTGTCCACCTCACCCTTGAAGGTGAAGACACGACACTTGGTTTTGGTGCGGAAGGCCTCCTCAATCTGGGCCTGTGAGTGGCCCGCATTGCTCATCTCACGATAGCGGTCGGAGTAGCGCATAGCACGTTTGAGAATCTTATCCACCTCCTCCTGGGGTAGGTCGCCAAAGAGTTTACCTGTGGCCTTCACCTGCTTATCCATTGCGGGCTGTATCTGGCCGGCGAGCTGTTTCTGCACAGCCTCCTCGGCGTAGCGCTGCATAGTGGAGTTGAGGGTGGTGTAGATTTTCAGACCGTCACGGTAGATGTTGTACTCCGTGCCGTCGGCCTTCTTATTCTTCAGACACCAGCCATATAGGGGGTTGTTCTCCCACCTCTCCAGCTCCTTCTCGTAGTCATACTTGGTGTAGTACATACTGCGTGTGGGCTTGGGCGATGTCATCGTCACACGAATCATCTCACGGAAGTAGGTGGCCAAGCCCTCATTGTGCGACGAGGAGGAGAAGTTGAGCTCTATGGGGAGTGCTTTGAGCGAGTCGAGCTGTGGGGTAGTAATGTAGCCCGCAGCCTCCATCCTCGACATCACCGTGTTGCGCCTTGTCAGAGAGTTGTTGGGGTTCCTCACGGGGCTGTAGCGTGTGGGGGCGTTCACCACACCCACCAGCGTTGCCGCCTCCTGCACATTGAGCTCGTGGGGCTCCTTGCCGAAGAAGGTCTTGGCGGCCGCCTTTATGCCGTAGGCATTGGAGCCGAAGAATACGGTGTTGAAGTACATCGCCACAATCTCCTCTTTGGTGTAGTTGTACTCGAGCTTTACGGCCGTAATCCACTCCTTGAACTTGGCCACCACAAGTTTACCTGTGCGAGCCAGCTTGGAGTTGTAGCGGGTGGTATCTCGTGGAAAGAGGTTTTTGGCCAACTGCTGTGTGATGGTCGAGCCGCCACCCTGGCCACGGTCGCCGAGGGCAATAGTCTTGATGCCCACACGGGCGAGCGATACAAAGTCGATGCCCGAATGTGTGTGGAACCTGGAGTCCTCGGTGGCTATGAGGGCTGCTACAAGTGCGGGCGAGAGCTCCTCGTAATCGACATAGGAGCGGTTTTGCACATAGTAGGAGCCGAGCAGCACACCATCTTCCGAGTAAATCTCGGTTGCGAGGTTGCTTTTGGGGTTTTCGAGCTCCTCGAAGGAGGGGAGCTTACCGAAGGCGCCGCTGTTGGTGAGCAACAACAGGCCGAGGAAAGCGAGTGTGGGCACGAGCACTACTACCCAGAACCAGAGAGTGACCTTCTGGCTGCGGGAGAGCGCACCATATCGTTTAATCTTCATAGCTTTCTGCAATTAGATAGTTTTCTAACCTACAAAGATACCTTATCAAATGCAAAATTCAAAATTGCGAGTAAGCGAGGGCAAAATAAATTTATTTGTTTTGCCGAGCGGGAGCAATTAAAAGCCCTCGAAGAGGGGTTAAAATGCAAAATTCAAAATTCAAAATTCAAAATTAGCCTTCGGCGCTCGCCTATAATTCCTATTACTCCAATTACTCCTATGCTCTACCCCAGATAGGAGTTATAGGAGTTATAAGAGTTATAGGAGTTATAAGAATTTTCCCTAATGACCCTAATTATTTCTCGGGCCGTAGGCCCGTAATGTTAGTCGGTAGACGGTAGACGGTAGTCGGTAGACTAAAAATTCGTTCCTATGCCGAAGGAGGGGGTGGGGTGGGCGAGGTCACGCACATCGAAGTAGCAGCCCACACGTAGGGTGAGGTCGCCCTGCTCGGGCAGGCGCAACCAGGAGGTGTCGATACGAAGATCGCAACCAAAGGTGGTGATGTTGCTCCCTATATTCTTCGTTCCGTTGCTGATGTTGCCCCACAGCGAGTCCACAAAGGCCCCGAGCCTCAAGCGTTTGACGAGCACCACGCCACTCCAGCCCCAATCGGGGTAGCAGAGGGGTGTGTCATACTGCACGGAGAGTCCTGTGAGGTTGTCGGGATAGACCGAGGTGCGGGCGCCACGTGGTATGAGCCAATTGAATTGGGGTGCGTAGCCCAGAGGGCCACTGCCCTCAATTCCCTGCCACGAGGCGCAGAGGGTGAAGCCGTCGTTGGCGCCAAATGCGGGGGTGTAGGCTCGGCCATAAATGCCCACAGTATAGGGGGTGTTGAAGGGCTCCAGGGCTGTGGCCATACCACCAACCAGAGCCAAACCCCAGCGGGGTTGTAGGTTGCGGTAGGCTTGGCGTGTGGAGCTGCTCCACTGGAGCGTGGCGGCCGCTATGTTCTGCCCACGAGAGTAGCTCTTGGTGGTGGGCGAGTAGAGCAGATTGTTGTTGTGCGACAGCTCCACAGAGGGGGTGAGTACCCTCGTGAGGTTGCTGTGAGAGAGCACTATGGGTAGGTAGAGTCTGCCGTAGAATGAGTAGTTGCTGCGGGGGAGAGAGGGGGTGGTGACGCTCTCCGAGTGGTCGTAGTTGGTAAAGAAGTTACCGCCGGCCATCATCGACCCTTTGGGAGCGGCAATCTGTGGCAAGCCGTTGTTCACATCGGCGCTCACCTCCAACTTGGGCCACCAGCCTATATACTTCACATTGAGCCTTGCGCCCATCACACCCGTGGGACGCAGGTAGCCACCCAGGGTTGTCACCGCATCCGAGAGGAGGCTCTGCGACGAGAGGGTCACGCCCAGACTCACATCCCCCAGGTTGCCCGATGCGACCTGCTCGGGGCGGTAGTAGATGGGGGCCCAACTGTGGAAGTTCACGAGGTCTTTGAGGTGGCAGTAGCGCTTGGTGGGGATGGTTGCGTGGGAGTGGGCACTCTCCTCGGCGCCATAGTCGATGTTGTTCACCACGGGGAAACCCTCCCAGCGGTAGCGCTCGGGATTGACAATATTACGAGGCAGAGGGGTCTGCTCCACACTCTCCACACCCTCTGTGGGGGCTGTGGCGAGGTGGTAGCCCTCAGTGCCGAAGGTGGAGAGAACAAGCATATCACCCTCCTGGTTGGGCGCACCCCAATGGGCACCATAGGGGGTGGTGGTGAGCCTCTCCTCAATACCTGTGGCGGGATTGAGGGTGTGTATCTCCTCATAACCCGTAGCTACGGAGCCGAAGTAGAGCTTTCCATCTTTTCCTCCTCGCAGGGCGGAGAGGGTGGCTTGGGTGGCGGGTTTAACCACTGTGCGGCCACCTGTGGCGGGGTCGAGGCGCTCGATGCTCATACCCTCACGGGTTGTTACCAGCAGATAGAGCCCATCCGTCAGGGAGGTCATACCGTGGCACTCCACGCCAAATGGTAGGGTGTGCTCCCCCTCGGGGGTGACGATGGTGTAGCGGCCCTCAAGGTCGTAGCGCACAAAGGCGAGCTCGCCCTGCCACTCGGTGGGGTAGAGGGCTCGGGTGGTGCGGGGTGTAACACGCTCCCTCTCGCCGTGACCATCGAGGGGGGTGCGGTAGAGCACCATACCCATCTCCTGTGCATAGGAGGAGAGCTGGGTGAGCTCGCTCCAATAGAGGTGGTTGCCAACAATGGCGGGAGGGGTGTTTATGTAGCCCACTCGTCGCAGGCGGCGTTCACGGCCGCTCTCGGGGTTTATGAATACAAACTCCTCGGGGGTGTCGAAGGTGGAGCGGAGGGCCAAAATCTCACCTGTGGGGGCCCACATCGGGTAGCGGTAGCTTTCATAGGGACTACGACGTGTGGTGGGCACGGGGGTGGTGTTACCCTCCCTTGCAGGGAGCGAGTCCCAATGGTTGTTGAGCCGCTCGAAGGTGGTGCGGAAGAGCTCCTCGGTGGAGTAGCCCAGGCGTTTGCGCATAGCCCACTCGTAGGGGGTGATGGTTATGGGCCACTTGGCGGCATACTCCATCACCTCGCCCCACACATAGCCTCCTGCCAAGGTGTTGGCCGTGGTGACCATCTGGTAGCCCAGCTCATAGTGGGAGGGGGTGTAGTGGTTGTAGGAGCCGCCGAACCACTTATCGGGGTTTTTGCTGCGCATAATATCCCGGCCCACAGCACGGTAGTAGGCGGTGTAGGAGGGCTGAAGAGCTCGACCAAAGAGGCTCGCCTGGCTCTCGGCATCCACAGCGTCACCCTCCAACCACCAGAAGGGCATAACACCCGAGGTGGCCAGCAGCGCCTGCTCGCCCAGCAGCCAATAGAGATACTTGGCCATACCACTGAAGAGCGCCCCATATTGGGCTGCGTGGCGATATTCGTGTACGGAGAGTTGGCCGAGCCAATCGGTGGCGTAGCTCGCCGTGGCGGGGGTTGTGCACATCTCTATGCGTCGTGGAGCCATAATGGAGATGCCGTTCGAGGCGCTCGAAGAGCTGTGCATAACGATGGGCATACGCAAGGGAGTGTGGCCCAAGCCGTAGCCTATGTGGTCTGTGAGAGAGTCCACCAGGAAGAGCACTTTGCGTGCGGGCTCCTCGGCATAGTCGGGAGCAACGACCGTCACACGCTCTGTGTGGAGTGTGCGCCAACGAGCCCGAGGGCTTGCGCCGTTGGAGTAGAACTGTGCAGAGAGGGGCAGCGACAGCCCTGCCATCGCCACCATTATCATCCATATTTTCCATCGTGTGCGCATATTTTTACCGTCTACCGTCTACCGTTTACCGACTACCGACTTTAGTCTAACGTCTAACGTCCAACGTCTAACGTCTATAGTCGCGGGCTTGCACAGCAAGCCCAAAAACTTTTATAGGGAGTATAGGGAGTATAGGGACATTAGGGACGTTAGGGAAAATTTCCCATAATTCCTATAATTCTTATAACTCCTATTTCTCTATAGCGCCCCTAAAACTCTATTTTCCGCCGGCCGCTTTGGCCTTGTAGCCTTTGGCAACGAGCAGCTCCACCACACGCTCACGGTGGTTGCCCTGGATGACTATCTCACCCTCCTTGGCTGTGCCACCCACACCACAGCGGTTCTTCAGCTCCTTGGCCAGCTCCTTCAGGTCGGCCTCGCTGCCCACAAAGCCCCTCACGACGGTCACCGTCTTGCCGCCACGGTGGTTGCTCTCTATCCACACACGCAGGTTTTGGCGTGCAGGGGGGAGTGTTTCGACCTCCTCCTCGGCGGTGGTTGTGTAGTTGAAATCGGGATTGGTGGAGAAGACTACGCCCAGGCGTGCCTTCCAATCGTTCTCTGCCATAGTGTTGCGTTTGGTTTGTTCGGTTTAGTGCAAAGATAAAAAATATTTGTATATTTGTGGGAGAAACTATGGTAAATCGTCGCAGATACAACCCACAGCGCATCTTCCGCCCTCAGCCGCCTGAGCGACTCCCCGAGTTGTTGCCAGTGGAGGAGGGGTGCCGAAGGGTGGTGGCCGAGGTGGAGGGCTATGAGGATGTGGCCTTCTGGAGGGCTATTTTAGACCCCTACGAGAGCCCCTCGCTGAGGTTCGACATCTCCGTGCCCCTCAACAAAAACCTCGCAAAGGGAAAGAAAACACTCCTCGGAGGTGCCGCAGGGTGTCACCCGGGCCACATTATGTGTATGGACAGCGACTTCGACTACCTCTTTGCCGACCAAACCGAGGATTCGAGGGTTATCAACTCCTCGCCCTACCTCTTCCACACCTACGTCTATTCCACAGAGAACTATCTCTGCTACGCACCCTCGTTGCACAACGTCTGTGTGAAGGCCACTAAGAACGACGCAAAAATCTTCGACTTCGAGCGATTTATGGCCGCCTACTCAAGAGCCATCTATCCCGCCTTTGTGTGGTATGCCTACTCGGCACACATCGCCACACCCAATGTCTTCACCCTCCCCGCCTTCAAAAATACCGTGCGCCTGGGCTACCTCGACCTCGACCGCACGGGTGCCGACACCATCACCTGGCTCCAGAGGCAGGTGTCACGACGCATCTACGCCCTCGAGGTGGAGCATCCAGAGATTGCCGAGCGTTTGGGGGAGTTCGAGAAGCTGCTGGCAAGGCGTGGGGTGACACCCGACAACACCTACCTCTTTATGCACGGCCACACGCTGATGGACAATGTGGTGGCTGTGGCGCTCGATGCTGTGTGCTCCAAGTTGCGACTGCTCAGCGGCGAGCGCATACGTACCTCGGGGTGTGAGGGACAAACACTTCTGAATGAGCAGAGTAACTACACCAATTCACTCTTCAATGTGCGTGATGCACTGCTCTTCAATGAGAACTACAAAGATTGCTTCCTCTACCGCAAACTGCAACACGACATAGAGCAGTTCATTGAGCTAACCGCCAAAAAATAGAACCGTATCAGGCGATACGGTTCTATTTTTTGGCATTCAGCGGTCGGTGGGCACTCTGCCCGCAACTCCTAATTCTCTCCTGCTTTCCAGTCGGCGTAGTAGTCCTTCTGGAAGGCGCCGAGCTGCTGGCGGTACTTCTCGATGTTGGAGGAAGCGAGCCAGGTGATGTAGCCGCCCGTCAGCCCCGCAGCATAGAGGCCTCTAATCTCCTTCTCCACATTCTCGGCGTCGTAGGCAATACCATTACGATCCACGTGGCGCATAACATTGTAGGCCTGCACCCAGGTGCGAACAACAGCGGGGGTGGGGGTAATCTTCTGGCGATCCTGAACACGCAAGCCCCACTGATAGAGAATCTCATAGGGGTTGTTCCAAGGCTTCGAGATGCCATAGTAGCCGTTGGAGAAGTGGTCGGGGTAGGGCATACCGCTCATCACGTCGGCCACGTTGCTGATGGCGGGCCAATACTGACCATAGGCGGTGGTGTAGCCGGGGTTGGCACACTCGCCAAAGACGTCCACCGACACATAGGCTCCCACCTTGTGTATCTCGTCGCAAGCATACTGCACAAACCTCTGGATGGCCTGCACCTTGCTCTCGCCGTAGCGGTTGTGGTAATCGACAATATCCTCCACACGGGTCATACGGTCGGGGAAGCGCACATAGTCGAAGTTAATCTCGTTGAAGCCAAACTTCTCCACAGCCTCCTTCGCCAGAGCCACATTGAACTCCCACACTCGGCGGTCGAAGCCGCTGGGCCAATAGGCCTTGTTGTGCTTGAAGGGCTCGCCTGTGGCCTTCTCGGTGATGGCGCACTGTGGGTTGTCCTTCACAAAGTAGCTGTCTTTGAAGCAGGTGATACGGCCCACAACATAGAACCCCTCCTCGTGGAGGCGGCCTACAACCTTGCGGTAGAGCTCCTCCTTGTCGCCCGCACGTTTGTAGTTTGTGGGGGAATATGTGGCCATAGCGTCGGCCTTATATCCGGGGCTCTCGTTATCCTTGATGTCGATGACGAAGGTATTAATCTTGCTCTCCTTGGCAAGGGCTATGTAGCTCTCGATGTTGCGAAGTACCCCCGAGCCGGAATTGAGGTAGAGCGAGTAGCAGGCTGTGGGCATAGGGTTATCCTCAAAGGTGGGTTTCTCCACGGGGTAGAAGTCGCAACCTATGGCCGCTCCGCCACCAAAGCTGTTCTTCACAGCCTTATGAATGGGGTCGTAGAGGTCGGCCTTGTATCTGAGGGCCGCCTCCTCGGGGGTAAAGACGGTGTACTTACTATATATATAACCCTCCGTACCGTTGTGGTTCACACGGTAGGTGGCCACCGTACCATCGTGTCGCAGCGAGTCGTAGCCCACCACGGTGAGTTTGGCGTTCTTGTCGGCAAAGCCCGCAATGGACGATTTGTCGAGGTCGGCAATGAGGGTCGCAGGGGTGCGCACCCATATAGCCTCCTCCCTCACGGCCCCCTGCCTGTCGAGCGAGAGGCTCTCCTCGGGGAGGTAGAAGGTTGCACCCTCCACCAGCACCTTGTAGTATCTCACCTCGCCACTCTTCTCGGAGCAGTTGGGGTAGAGGGTCACCTCGGTGCCTCGCAGGAAATTGCCCGCCTCCACAATCTCACCCTCCTCGGAGAGAGCGTAGAGGGTTGTTTCGGGTGTTGCCGAGGCGAGGAAGCGCTGCTCGGTGACCTCGGGGTCTTTGCAGGCGGTGAGTGTCAGCCCCACAAAGAGGGCTATGAGTGAACCTTTGAGTAGTAGTCTTTTCATATTTATCGTGTGTTATTTTGTTCCGTAACGCAAAAGTACAACTCTAAATTGAAAATTTCAAATTAGCTGTCAGCTATTTCTAAGGACGACCGTCAACCGTCAACCGTCAACTGACTTTGGTCTAACGTCCAACGTCTAACGTCTAAAGTCGCGGGCTTGCCTGGCAAGCCCTAAAACTTTTTTAGGGAGCATAGGGAGTATAGGGAGTATAGGGAGTTTAGGGAGTTTAGGGAGTATAGGGAGTAATAGGAGTAATAGGAGTAATAGGAGGGCATCCCTAAACTCCCTAAATTCCCTAAACACCCTATATACCCTTTCCCAAAAAGCCGCAGCCAACAAAAAACGGAGCTTCATTGCGAAGCTCCGTTTTTTTCGGTTATATGGTAGTCTGACGACTATTTCTCCAGCTTGGGACCGGCGGCAACAAGTGCCTTACCCTCCTCATTGGTGGTGAACTTCGAGAAGTTCTTGATGAAGCGACCAGCCAAATCCTCAGCCTTCACAGTCCACTCACCCTCGGCAGCGTAGGTGTCACGAGGATCGAGGATGGCGGGATCAACGCCGGGAAGCTCGGTGGGCACGGTGAAATCGAAGTAGGGAATCTGCTTGGTGGGAGCGTTGTCAATCGAGCCGTCGAGGATGGCGTCGATGATACCACGGGTATCCTTAATCGAGATACGTTTGCCGGTACCGTTCCAACCGGTGTTCACCAGGTAGGCGGTAGCGCCCGAAGCCTGCATACGTTTTACAAGCTCCTCACCGTACTTGGTGGGGTGCAACGAGAGGAACGCTGCGCCGAAGCAAGCCGAGAAGGTGGGGGTGGGCTCGGTGATACCACGCTCGGTACCTGCGAGTTTTGCGGTGAAGCCCGAGAGGAAGTAGTACTTGGTCTGCTCGGGGGTCAGAATCGACACGGGAGGCAGCACACCAAATGCGTCAGCCGACAGGAAGATAACCTTCTTTGCAGCGGGAGCTTTCGAGATGGGCTTAACGATGTTGTTGATGTGGTAGATGGGGTACGATACACGAGTATTCTCGGTCACGCTCTTGTCTGCGAAGTCGCAGTGGCCCTCGGCGTCAACGGTAACGTTCTCCAAGAGTGCGTCACGACGGATAGCGTTCCAAATATCGGGCTCGCTCTCCTTGTCGAGGTTGATAACCTTTGCATAGCAGCCACCCTCGAAGTTGAATACGCCCTCGTCGTCCCAGCCGTGCTCGTCGTCACCGATAAGCTGACGTTTGGGGTCGGTCGAAAGGGTGGTCTTACCGGTACCCGACAGACCGAAGAAGATAGCGGTCTCACCCTTCTCGTTGGTGTTTGCCGAGCAGTGCATCGAAGCCATACCCTTCAGGGGGAGGAGGTAGTTCATATAGGAGAACATACCTTTCTTCATCTCACCACCATACCAGGTGTTGATGATAACCTGCATCTTCTCGGTGAGGTTGAACACAACGGCGGTCTCGCTGTTGAGGCCGAGCTCCTTGTAGTTCTCAACCTTTGCCTTCGAGGCGTTGAGCACTACGAAGTCGGGCTCACCGTAGTTTGCGAGCTCCTCCTCGGTGGGGCGGATGAACATATTTTTCACAAAGTGAGCCTGCCAAGCAACCTCCATAATGAAACGGATTTTCAGACGGCTGTTCTCGTTTGCGCCGCAGAAGGTATCCATAACATAGAGTTTCTTGCCGTTGAGCTGCTCGGTAGCAATCTTCTTGAGCTCCTTCCAAGCCTCGGGAGTTACGGGCTTGTTGTCGTTTTTATACTCCTCGCTGGTCCACCATACGGTGTCTTTCGAGGTCTCGTCCATTACAAAGAATTTGTCTTTGGGCGAGCGGCCGGTGTAGATACCGGTCATCACGTTCACTGCACCGGTCTCGGTGAGCTGACCTTTCTCGAAGCCGGTGAGCTCGGGGTTGGTCTCGTCGATGAAGAGCTGCTCATAGGAGGGGTTGTAGATAATCTCGGCACCCTCAATGCCATACTTTGTCAAATCGATGTTTGCCATATTACTTGAATGGTTTTTATTAATTTTGGATTAAATTCTAACTAACCGGGCGCAAAGGTAATACCTTTATTCTTTATATAAGGGATGCAGCGTGTGAAATAATCATTAATTTTTTTTGGGTATAGGGTGTATAGGGTCATTAAGGTCATTAGGTCCATTAGGGAAAAATTTCTTATAACTCCTATCCGGGGTAGAGAAATGAAATGGGAATTATTGGCGAGCGCCGAAGGCTAATTTTGAATTTTAACCCCTCTTCGAGGGCTTTTAATTGCTCCCGCTCGGCATAACAAACAAGTTTGTTCTGCCCTTGCTTACTCGCAATTTTGAATTTTAACCCCTCTTCGAGGGCTTTTAATTGCTCCCGCTCG
>JAZQZI010000020.1:0-67204 GCA_045633985.1 Tidjanibacter sp.
CGGGACGTATTTTTAGGGAGATTGGGGGGGGGTATAGTGTGCATAGGGTATAGAGGGATACTCTCCTATTACTCCTATTACTCCTATTACTCCTATTACTCCTATTACTCCTATGCTCTACCCCAGATAGGAGTTATGGGAATTATAAGAATTATAGGAGTTATAGGAAATTTTCCCTAATGGCCCTGTACACCCCATAAAAGTTTTCGGGCTTGCAGGGCAGGCCCGCGACGGTAGACGGTAGTCGGTAGTCGGTCGTCGTAAAAAGCGCATATTATCGAGGGATTTTTGTAACAAACAAAGGAGCGAGCCCGCAGCCTACTTTCCGTAGGTGAGGAGCTCGCTCTCTGAAGTGCGGTGAAAAATTCACCGATTATATGCGCTATTTACAGGATGAGCATTGCATCACCATAAGTCCCAAAACGATACCCCTCCTCTATGGCGACTTTGTAGGCGTGCATAACCTGGTCGTAGCCACCAAAGGCGGCAACCATCATCAGCTGTGTGGAGCCGGGGAGGTGGAAGTTGCTCACCATAGAGTCGGCAACACTGAACTCATAGGGCGAGAAGATGAACTTATTGGTCCAACCCTCATAGGGTTTCAGGAGGCCCTGGGTCGAAACCGACGACTCTATAGCCCTCTGCACGGTGGTACCGATGGCACAGATGCGACGGCCCTCACGCTTGGCCAGATTAACCCTATCGGCTGTCTCTGCGGGGATGAATATCTGCTCGGAGTCCATCTTGTGCTTTGTGAGGTCCTCAACATCCACAGTACGGAAGTTGCCGAGTCCCACGTGGAGGGTAATCTCGGCGGTGTCCACACCCTTAATCTCCATACGTTTGAGGAGGTGTTTGGAGAAGTGGAGGCCTGCAGTGGGGGCGGCAACGGCGCCCTCAACCTTGGCATAGATAGTCTGATAGCGCTCCTCGTCGATAGGCTCAACCTTCTCCCTCACCCAGCGGGGCAGAGGGGTCTCACCCATCTGTGCAAGCACCTCACGGAACTCCTCATAGGAGCCGTCATAGAGGAAACGGAGGGTGCGACCACGGGAGGTGGTGTTGTCGATAACCTCGGCCACAAGTGCATCATCCTCACCGAAGTAGAGTTTGTTGCCAATACGGATTTTGCGGGCGGGCTCTACGAGCACATCCCACAGGCGGAGGTCTTTATTGAGCTCTCGGAGGAGGAAAATCTCAATCTCGGCGCCGGTCTTCTCCTTATTACCATAGAGGCGTGCGGGGAATACTTTGGTGTTGTTGAGAATGAATACATCCCTCTCGTCGAAATAGTCAAGGATGTCTTTGAAATATTTGTGTTCAATCTCGCCGGTTTTGCGGTGGAGGACCATCAGTCGGGAGTCGTCACGATAGTCTGCGGGGTATTTTGCGAGCAACTCGGGCGAGAAGTCGTAGCCGTACTGTGAAAGCTTCATAGAGTGGATTTATATATATTTTTGTAATTTTTTGCTTCGTTTTTTATCCCATTTGGGGTGGGGATAACAAAGTATATACGGATGAAAAGCGATTTTGTTTCAGGCACTTTGCATTTTTTCTACTCTTGTGCTGTCGGAGCGGTCATTGCAGCCACAAGTTCGTCGAGTGGCCAGGCATCCTCCACGAGGTTGTCGCCACTTCGTGTGCGGCGCAGAGCCGAGAGGTGGGCGCCACTGCCGAGTGCCTCGCCAATCTCTATGGCAAGCGAGCGAATATAGGTACCCTTGCTGCACCTCACCCTGATGCGCACCAGGGGTAGCGAGTACTCCACGATCTCCATCTCATAGATGTTAATCAGTGCACGTCGCATCTCCACCTGTTCACCCTCACGTGCATACTCATAGGCCCTCTTACCATCAATCATCTTGGCCGAATAGACAGGAGGGGTCTGAAACCTCTCGCCCGAAAGCTGTCGGAGTGCCTCCTCCACCTTCTCACGAGTGATATGGTCGGTGGGGAAGGTGGCATCTATGGGGTGTTCGAGGTCGCCACTAGGGGTGGTAGCTCCGAGCACCACATCGGCAATGTACTCCTTCTCTCCCGCCTGGAGCTCCTCAACACGCTTGGTGGCCTTGCCTATGCATACCAGCAGAACACCCGTAGCCAGGGGGTCGAGAGTTCCGGCGTGGCCAATCTTAATCTTTGGATAGCCGAGCTTGCGGAGCAGGTATTTGAGTTTGCGGACCACATCGCTGCTGGTCCAGGTGAGTGGCTTATCGACCACCGCCACAACCCCCTCAGGGAAGGGCATATCGTATGTAACAGTCTGACGCATAGTTTAGAAGAAGTAGCTGCCAATGGAGATGAGTCCCACCACAAGGCAGTAGATGGCAAACCAAATAAGTTTACCCTTATTGACAATGTTGAGCATAAATTTGCAAGCCAGGCAGCCCGACACAAAGGCGGTCACAAAGCCTACAGCCAGGGGCACGAGGCCCACACCGATATTTGCCAAATCGCCACCCAGCAGGTCGAGCAACGACTCACCCAGGATGGGGAGAATGACCATCAGGAAGGAGAACTCAGCCACCACTGCCCTCTTATTACCCAGAATAAGACCCGTGGCGATTGTGGTACCCGAACGGCTGAGGCCGGGCATAGTAGCCACTGCCTGTGCGCCGCCGATAATCATTGCATCGCCCCACGAGATACTCTCCTTGCTGCGGGGTTTGGCATACTGTGCGAAGGTGAGCAGCAGGGCAGTCACCAGCAACATTGCGCCCACCACCAACATAACATAGTTGGAGGCCAGCATCTCATTGAACTTATCTTTCAGCAGGAATCCCACAATACCCACAGGTATCATCGAAGCTATAATCTTCAGTGCATAGGTCATATCGGGCCCCTTGCGGAAGGAGAAGAAACCCGTAAAAAGCCTCTTCACTGCGGGCCACAGCACAACGATGGTGCTCAACACGGTGGCAAAGTGGAGGATAACATCAAAGGCGATATTGTCGGTAAGCTCAACACCCAGAAGTTCCTTGGCAATCTGGAGGTGGCCGCTGCTACTGACGGGGAGGTACTCGGTAAGACCCTGCACAAGGCCGAGAATAAATGCTTCAATAATAGACATAGTTTTACTACTTTATTTTTGGGTTAATTACTCATTGTTTGCTTTGGATTTGTGGAAGATGGAGTAGCCCACCACGCCGAAGCCGGCAAGCACCACTGCGGGGGCCAGCACAATGCGACGCCACGAAAATATGGCCTCCGAGTCGAACACCGCAGGGTCGCCACTGCCGCCACCTGCCATCAGCACAAAGCCCAAAATAATCACTACTACGCCAAGGAGCATCCACTTATAGTTCGCCCACGAAAAGACCATCTGCTCCTTTTCGGAGCCATTGGGGGTCTGTTTTTTACTCTCTTTCATATCGTTAATACAAGTTTATCTTTGCACTATTCATATTTATAAACCTGCCGAGTGCCGCCGAGGTGAAGAGCACCGAGAGGAGCACGCCGGCCACGAAAATGCCGCCGAAGATGATGGCCATAACCTCACCTCCCGACACCAGCACCACATAGGGCATACCCTCGCTCAGGGCCACAAGCATTCCCCAGAACATCAGCGAGGCGATGGCACCTGCGGCCAGACCCATCCAGAGACTGTCGGCCACAAAGGAGCGTTTGATAGTCCAGCTACTTGCGCCCACAAGTTTCATCGTGGAGATAATCTCCCTGCGGGAGAACACACTCATACGGATGGTGTTTTTGAGCAGCACGAGCGATATGAGGAGCAGCACGGCGCCAAAAATGACAAGCAGCAGTTTGAAGCGCCCCAGGTTGGCATCCATACTCTCCACCATACCCTGCTGGTAGATAACCTCATCCACCCCACCCCACTCGGTGATGTAGCCCTCCAGGCGTGCCACGAGTTCACGGGGCGACTCGCTGGCCGAGAGTTTCACCTCGAACGATGCGGGCAGGGGGTTGTAGTCCAAAAACTCCTCAAAGTCGCCCCCGGCAAAGTTCCTAAAGTCGGCGGCTGCCTCACTCTTGGAGATGAACCTCACCTGGCGGACACCTTCCATATTTTTCAGTTTGAACTCGGTCTGCTCCACCACCTCCTGGGCGCACCCATCCTCCATCATCACATAGAGGGTCATACGCTCCTTGATGTTGTCCGTCGCCTTCGAGAGGTTCCAGATGATGTAGCCCACGCTGGCCACCAGGAAGAGCACAAGGGCTATGCTCACCGTGGAGATGGCATAGGAGCCTCGCACCTTGCGTCGTAAGTTTCGGTTTGCACTCATAATGCTCTATTAATTTTCGTTTTTGTCACACTTCACACACTCTCTGCGGCGGCGCACAATACCCACCACGGCAGTTATGACCAGACCTCCCACAATCACCAGCGAGAAGCAGAGAGTGATACCCTCCACAAGGTCGAAGGCGGGGGCCCTGAAGCGCCACTCAACGGTGTGACTGCCAGCGGGGAGCACCATAGCCCTCAACAGATAGTCGGCCCTCAAATAGGGCATCTCACGACCATCCACATAGGCCGTCCAACCCTTATCGTAGTAAATCTCCGAGAAGACACAGAGGCCACCCTCCTCGGACTCGTAGCGATAAACGAGGTTATTGGGGCGATATTTCACAAGCTCGATGACACCGGACGAAAGGGTTACGCCCTCCAGCTCCCTTGCCGCCACGGCATCCATCACAGCCGTATAGTCGGTGGAAATCTCGCTGAGCCACCTCATCTCCTCCGAGGGCGACGAGGCTACCACAACCTCCTCCACAAACCACGCAGGGCCATTAGCACCCTCATTGAGCATAGCCTTGGGGGTTGCCCCTTCTTCCTCTGCCACAATGAAGTACTTGGTGTTGAGCATATCGTAGGCCTCCATATTGCCCGCCAGCAGTTGGTGGTCTATGAGGTCTTGGTAGCGGGATAGTTTCGCACCGTGGTAGCCACCCACCGAGCGGTGGAAGTAACTGGTTGTAGCATCGTTAAAGGTGCTCACAGCCATATTGGCAACCCTATATCCGAGCTCCTTATCGGCCATAATCTCAAGGTTTGCCTCGGTGGGAAGAATCGTAGTCTTGGAGGGCTCCACAAAGTCGTCCCAGAAGAGGTAGCGACTATCCACCCCCACCATATCGAAGGTTACGATGGCACCCAGCAGCAGCAACATAATCCCTCGGCGCAGGCGACCTGCCGAGGTGTGCCACACAACAAGGGCAGAGAGGGTAACAAGAATGAGCGAGCGCAGAGCATCTGCCTCCAACATTGAAGCCCTCTCCATCTCCATTGCTGCCACCACATCGGCGGGAAGCCCCAACCTTGCGTCGTACGCAGCCGAGAAACTGAACATCTGGCCGCCCAACAGCCACAGCACAAGCGACACACCGCCCACAATACCTGCGGCCCAGGCTATACCACGAGTAATCTCGGAGCGCTCATAGTCACCCCTCCAGATGCGCCACAGCACCAATGCTCCGAGCAGGGGCACGCTCCACTGCACCACAACAAGCGCCGTCGATACGGCCCTAAACTTGTCGTAGGCAGGCAATATCTTAAACATCAACTCCGTGAACCACATAAGGTTGGAGCCCCACGCCAGCAACACCGCAAAGATGCTCACCGCCAGCAGCCACCACTTCTCCCTACCCTTCAGCAGGAACAATCCGAGCACCGCAAGGAAGAGTGCCGAGGCTCCGAGGTAGGTGGGGCCGGCAGTTCCGGGCTGGTCGCCCCAATAGGTGGGGAGCATACGGGCCAAATTGCGGGCACCATAGGGGCGCAGAGCATCGGCCACCTCGCCATCCTGTGAGAAACCACCCGACGAGGAGCCTCCCATAAGGTTAGGAATCAGCATATTGAGGCTCTCGGTGCGACCATAGCTCCACGCAGTGGCATAGGCCAAGTCGAGGCCATTTACCTCCTCTGCCCCACTCTTCTCGGCCGCCATCACACTGCCGCCACGGGTGGTGTCGGGCTGGTGTTGTGCCGTATAATAAAGCGACGAGAGGTTGGCACCCACAGCCACCACCGCCGAAGCAACGAGCACTGCCGTGGCCTTCGCAAAGCGACCCACCGTGCGCTCCCGGGCCGCCACCATAAGGCTGTTAATCCACACGGCGGCAATCACAAAGGCAAAGTAATAGGTTATCTGGGGGTGGTTGGCACCAATCTGGAGTGCCGCAAAGAGCGCCGTAAGCAATCCACCAAGCACCATACGTCTTCCCCGAAGGGTGTAAACCACGCCACCCACAAGCAGTGGCGCATAGGCAAAGGCAAACATCTTGGTGATGTGGCCAGCCCCGATAATCAGAATAGAATAGGTGGAAAAACCGTAGGCTATGGCAGGAACAATGGCTACCAGAGGGTTCATACCCCACAGTAGCAACATAACCCAGAAGCCTACCAAAGCCAGAAAAATGAGCACCGCAGGGCGCCCGAAAGCGTTGGCCAAATCGGTTGACCAATTCTTTATCAGCATCGAGGGGTACTCGATGTTAATCATATAAGCGGGCATACCTCCGAAGGCATTACCCGTCCACTGTGGGTCTTCGCCCTCAGCCTGCATCTGCTTGATATCCCGACTCATACCCTCATATTGGGTGATGTCGCCCATAGAGAGTTCGAGCCCCTCCATCTGGGGGGCGAAGTAGAAGAGCGAGAGTGCCAAAAAGAGCACCACAGCACCCACATAGGGCACCCAACTCTTCATCATATCTTTGAGATTTTTTTTCATCATCATTTTCTCGTTAGCCAATAATGCGCCAATATAACTGACAAATATACAACGAAGAATTGGAAATTGAAAATTGAGAGTTTAAAGTTGAGAGTGATTTGGGTGTTTGGGGGTATTTTGGGTGTTTTGGAATGCCCCCCAGAACTCCTATTACTCCTATTACTCCTATGCTCTACCCCAAATAGGAATTATGGGAGTTATAAGAGTTATAGGAAATTTTGAATTTTAATCCCCCTTTGGGGGCTTTTAATTGCTCCCGCTCGGTAAAGTCTGCAAGCAGCCTTTGCTCTCGCTTACTCGCAATTTTGAATTTTGAATTTTGAATTTTGAATTTTCTAATAGCCCCATACACCCTATAAAAGTTTTCGGGCTTGCCCAGCAAGCCCGCGACGGTAGTCGGTCGTCGGTTGGCGGTAGACGTAAAAAGCACAGATTGTCGAAGGGATTTTGTGCCAAACAAGAAGGCAGCTCCGGAGTTTGCAAACGCAAATGAGGAAGCTGCCTACCGCAGTTTGGTGCAAAATTCACCGACAATTCGCCCGAAAATAAAAAGTTTGGGATACCTCACGGTATCCCAAACCCCCCAACTTAAAATACTGATTATGAAAGAATCACTAAAACAACTATTTGCGTTAAACAAATGCTTGCTTTACGCCAACCATTGCTTTGCAGAACAAAAGTAAGTAAAATTTTCTCAACTTCCAAACCTTTTATCAAAAAAAGCAATTATATTTGTATTGGAGTTATATCCAGATATTTTGTATAGGTAATTTAGAACATTTTTGGAAATATGAGCGATAAGAAGAGTGACTACAACCCTTCGGACGTGGGTTGCAGCAATGGCAACTATTTCGGTATGCCCTTCACTACCGAGGAGGCGGAGTTGGTATTGGTGTCTATACCCTGGGGTGTCACAGCCTCCTATGGCGGTGGCCAGAGCTACGGCCCCGACGCCATTATTGGAGCCTCTGTGCAGCTCGACTTCTACGACCCTGTGAGCCCCAACCAGTGGAGGAGGGGTATTGCAACGGCACCCATCGACTACTCCATTCAGGATAGCGATGCACTACTGAGGCACGACGCCGAGAAGGTTATCAAGTTCTTGGAGGAGGGTGGTACCATCTTCGAACAGTCGATGGTTTCGACCCGCCGTTCGAGGGTCAATATGGGCTCGGCGGAGCTCAACTGCAAGGTGAAAGAGCAGGCGGCAGCGTGGCTCGACAAGGGCAAACTTGTGGGCCTTGTGGGCGGCGACCACAGCACCCCGCTGGGTTATATTGAGGCGCTGGCCGAGAGGCACGAGAGCTTCGGAGTGCTCCACATCGACGCCCACGCCGATTTACGCAAGTGGTATGAGGGTTTCCGCTACTCCCACGCATCGATTATGTACAATGTGATGGAGAGTGCGCCCCAGGTATCGAAACTTGTGCAGGTGGGAATTAGGGACTACTGCGACGAAGAGGTGGAGTATGCAGCCTCGCTGGGTGGCAGGGTTGTTCAGTTTGACGACTACCTGCTGGCAGCCGAGAGGTTTGAGGGTTCCACGTGGGCCGAGCAGTGCCGCAAGATTGTGGCCGAGCTGCCCGAGAAGGTCTATGTGAGTTTCGACATCGACGGTTTGGCGGCCGACCTCTGCCCCGGCACGGGCACCCCTGTGGCGGGCGGTTTGACCTTCCACCAGGCCGTATATCTGCTGAATGAGGTTGTCAAGAGTGGCAGGAGGATTATCGGTTTCGACCTTGTGGAGGTTGCTCCGAGCGACAAGGAGAGCGAGTGGGACGCAAATGTGGGCGCACGAATGCTCTTTAAATTGTGCGGACTCACACTAAAATCAAATTAATTGAGTTATATTTGTGGCCGATTCTTCCGATTTAGAACAGAAAATCAAAAACAAAAACTAATACTAAACAAAAAACACAAACAACGATGAAAAAATTTCTTACTATTGCAGTAGCAGCTCTCGCAGCTCTCTCGATGACTTCGTGTGGTGGTTCGCGCGCTATGAAGAGCGACATCGACACCGTTTCGTATGCACTTGGTACCGACTTCGGTATGTCGCTCAAGAGGCTTATCGGCCAGATTGAGGGCGAGATGAATATGGACCTCTTCTACGCCGGTGTGGAGGATATCCTCAACGACAAAGCTGTTCTCGACCAGCAGGAGGCTTTCGCATTCCTTCGCAACTATATGAATGTCACCAACCCCCAGAAAGCTCTGGCTGCTTCGGAGGCTTACCTCGCAAATATTGCCGAGAATGAGGGCGTGCAGAAGACCGAGAGCGGCCTTCTCTATGAGATTATCAGCGAGGGCGACGCCGAGAAAAAGGCTACTCTCGACACCGACAAGGTGAAAGTTCACTACGAGGGTAAACTTCGCAATGGCGAGGTGTTCGACTCTAGCTACGAGCGTGGCGAGCCCGCAGAGTTCGCTCTCAACCAGGTTATCAAAGGCTGGACCGAGGGTATGAAACTCGTAGGCGAGGGTGGCGAGATTAAACTCTGGATTCCCGCCAATATGGCTTATGGCGCTCGTGGTACCCGCGATGGTTCCATCGGCCCCAACCAGGCTATTATGTTCACCGTGGAGCTTCTGGAGGTTATCCCCACCGAGCCCAAAGAGGAGAAATAGTCCTGCCGCACACTGCGACAACGCTTTAGAAGGGGCGCACCAATATTTGGTGGGCCCCTTGTTTTGTGGGCCGAAAAAATGTAGTAACTTTGTAGGGTCTGCCCACGGCGACACAAAAAAAGGATTAAGCAATAACCCGAATATGAGCAACACCCCTCTTGCAGAACGACTCAGGCCACAGAGCCTCGACGAATATATAGGCCAGAGCCACCTGGTAGGCACCGATGGTGTCATACGCCGCTTTGTGGAGAGTGGCAACATCCCCTCGTTTATCCTGTGGGGCCCTCCGGGAGTGGGCAAAACGACCCTTGCCAAACTTGTGGCCCTCTCGCTGGGGCGACAGATGTTCACCCTCTCGGCCATTGCAAGTGGGGTGAAGGAGGTGAGAGAGGTTATTGAGGCAGCCAAGAAGAGCCGATTTTTCAACTCGGGAGCCCCCATCCTCTTTATCGACGAGATTCACCGCTTCAACAAGGCACAGCAAGACTCGCTGCTGGGTGCCGTGGAGCAGGGGGTGTTTACTCTGATTGGTGCCACCACCGAGAACCCCTCGTTTGAGGTTATCACTCCCCTACTCTCGCGCTGTCAGGTCTATGTGCTAAAGGCTATGGACGAGAGTGAGCTCGGCGAGTTGCTCCAGAGGGCCATCACCACCGACAGTGAGCTGAAGGAGAGGGGCGTGAGGGTGGTGGAGACCCACGCCCTATTTGAGTTCTCGGGTGGCGATGCACGCAAGCTGCTCAACATTCTCGACATTATGGCAAGCGCCACCGAGGGGGAGATTGTCATTGACGACCAGAGGGTTACCGACTGTCTGCAACAAAACATTGCTCTCTACGACAAGGGGGGCGAGCAGCACTACGACATCATAAGCGCCTTCATTAAGAGTATCCGAGGGAGCGATCCCGACGCTGCTATCTACTACCTGGCACGTATGCTGGCCGGTGGTGAGGATGTGAAGTTCATCGCACGCAGGCTCGTTATTTCGGCCTCGGAGGATGTGGGACTCGCCAATCCCAATGCACTGCTGCTGGCCAATGCCTGCTTCGACGCTGTGCACAAACTCGGTATGCCAGAGGCGAGAATTCCTCTGGCTGAAGCCACCGTCTATCTGGCCACAAGCCCCAAGAGTAATTCGGCATATATGGCAATAAATGAGGCACTTGCAATGGTGGGAAAGGACACAACCAATCGTCCAGTACCCCTCCACTTGCGCAATGCTCCCACCAAACTGATGGGCGAGCTGGGCTATGGCAAGGGCTACAAATATGCCCACGACTACGAGGGCCACTGGGTGGAGCAGGAGTTTATGCCCGCAGGGCTGGAGGGGCGTAAGTTCTACAAGCCACAGCACAAGCGTGAGCACGATGCAATGGCCTGGAAAGAGGTGTTAAAAAATAAGTAGAAACAGAGAGTCTGCACATAAAAAGGGGATGGCTATTTTTAGCCATCCCCTTTTGCTATTAGGTTGCATTACAGTAGTTTAGCCACCTCATCTTGATACTTGCGCGAAATGGGGATGGGCTCCATTCCCTCCACTGCAAGCTCCGCAACAACCACCCCGGAAGGCTCCTTACGAATCATCTTAATGTGGTCCGGATTGATAAAGAAGGAGCGGTGGCAACGTACCAGGCCGTGTCGCACCATCTGCTCCTCAAGCGCCCTCATAGAGGAGCGAAGGACAAACTTTTTGGTGCGAGCGCCATCGGTGTAGTGGATATTGACGTAGTTCTCCTCGGAGCGCAAAAAGACCACGGCCGAAGAGTCAATGACAAACTTAAGTTTCTGATACTCATCGTAGAACTTGATGAGTGCCGAGCTATCCACCTCCTCCTCCGCAAGAGTAGCTGCTCGTAGCTCCAAGCAGAGGAACAACACCACATAGGGATAGATCACAATGCCACACAGGCGGCTGAACACTCCGCCCACATACTCAAAATAGGTAGCCTCACCTCTTGCCATAAGAGTCACGTAGAGGGCACCAAAGAGCGACGCCACAACAACCTCTCCGAGGCAGAACACACCATAGGTAAGGGTTGAGGGGTTGATTTTGCGGCGGAAAGCAAAGAGGAGGCTGCGGGTGATGGCCACCGAGCCGAGCAGGATGCAGTAGAGCATCGTGATATTGAAGGTGTAGTCCACCCTACCAATCTCCAAAGCGGCGGGTATGCCGAATGGGCGGTAGAGCACCGTGAAGACAAAAGCAAAGAGGGGCACTATAAGGATGTGAGCCACCGTGCTCACACCTCCGAGTAGGTTTTTTCTGCGTTTTTCCATAGTTGATTAATCCCGTTATTGGTAGGGACAAAGATACAAATTTTCTGTCATTTGTCACTAAATCGCCCACTTTATCCCTAAATAACCTTTTTTATAACTATTCATTCGTACCTATCACCATTTTTGAGCGACCACACAGAGGGGCATTACTTTTGCAGCCGACAACCGCAAATCAGAGTTTCGCAAACAGACAGACAAAAGTATGAAAATCGTTGCCCTCGGAGATTCCATCACCAAAGGAGTGGTGCTCTCCCCCGACTACAACTACACCACCCTCCCCCATAGTTTCACAGAGATTGTGGCACACACACTGGGTGCACAGATAGAAAACTACGGCAAATTTGGCTCCACCATCAGCTTTGGCCACCATCTGCTCCAGCGCCACGCATCCGAGGTGGCTGCTGCCGACTACACACTACTCGAATATGGCGGCAACGACTGCGACTTCTATTGGAAGCGCATAGCCCTCGACCCCGATGGTTCTCACAGGGCAAAAACCACCCTCGAGGAGTTCCGAGAGCTCTACCTTTCGCTCATCGAGCGTGTGAGAAGCCTCGGCAGCCGTCCCGTTCTCCTCTCCCTACCTCCCATTGGCTCAAGCAGTTACTTCTCCTTTGTAAGCCGTTCGCTCACCGACGATAACCGCTCCAACATCCTCCGCTGGATGGGTGGCGATGTGGAGGCCATAGGTCGTTGGCACGACTCCTACAACGAGGTGGTGTTTGAGGTGGGCAGGCAGACCAACACCCCCGTAATCGACGCCACACACCCCTTCTACGCCCACACCGAAGGGTTCGACTCGCTCCTTTGCACCGACGGCATACACCCCAACAGCGAGGGTCACAGGCTCATAGCCGAAGCCATCGTAAGTTCCGGAGCACTCGGGGCATAGAGTTCCCCCCCCCTCTCTGGCACCCCTTTTGCACTCTCTCCATAGTTTCAACCAAGCTACAACAGACTATGGAAAAGAGTTTTATGCAGACTATGGAGCACCGTCGCTCCATCTATCATCTCGGCAGCGGGTGTGACCCTACGGAGGAGCAGATTGCCGACCTACTCCAGCGCACACTCCTTGCCGTACCCTCCGCTTTCAACGGCCAAACCACTCGCATTGTGTTACTTATGGGCACCCACCACTACGAGCTGTGGGAGATTGTGAAGCAGACCCTTGCCGAACGTCTGTCACCCGAGGCGATGGCCAAAACAAGGGAGAAAATCGACCGCAGTTTCCAAGCGGGATGCGGCACAGTGCTCTTCTACGAGGAGCAGAAAATCGTGGAGCAACAAAAGAGGGACTTTACCCTCTATGCCGAGGCTATGTCCATCTACAGCCAACACACCTCGGCGATGCACCAATTTGCCGTGTGGTGTCTGCTGGAGGAGTTGGGGCTCGGGGCCTCACTTCAACACTACAATCCACTGATTGACAGCCGTGTGGCCGAGCGATGGAGCCTACCTACTTCGTGGCACCTTGTGGCCCAGATGCCCTTTGGCGCACCCCTCGCCAAGCCCGCCCCACGGGAACAACACCTCCCACTCTCGGAACGGCTCATAATCTTCTCCGACTAAAAATAGCCAACACCCCCTCGGCAATACCGAGGGGGTGTTGGCTATTTTTCCTTTTCCGCAAAATCTTTACGATTTGGGGTGGAGCACGATGTAGGGAACAATCATCTCCTCCATCGACACTCCGCCGTGCTGGAAAGTACCCTTATAGTAGCGGATATACTGGTTTGCATTGGTAGGATAGGTCAAAAAATCCCTCCCGAGGGCAAAAATGTAGCTACTCGTGAGATTGCCCTGGGGCAACTGCGCATCTGTGGGGCGGGTAATCTCAAATACCTCCTTTGGATTGTAGGCAAGGTTGCGACCAGTCTTATAGCGCAGGTTGGGCGAGGTCTCCCTATCGCCCTGCACCTTCACAGGGTTCTCCACACGTGTGGTGCCGTGGTCGGAGGTGATGATGACCGTGTGGCCCGCCTCGGAGAGCAGGCGCAACATTTCAAGGAGCTCTGAGTGCTCAAACCAGGTGCGTGTGAGCGAGCGGAAAGCCGCCTCATCCTCGGTGAGTTCACGGATAATCTCCGTCTCGGTACGTGCGTGGGAGAGGATGTCGAGGAAGTTATAGACAATCACCGAAAAATCGGCATCCTTCACCCGCTGGAAGTTATCAATAAGTCTGCGTCCCGCCTCGGGTTTTACGAGTTTGTCGAAACTCACATTCCACCCCTTGCCGGCACGGGTGAGCTGACGGCGCAGGAACTCCTCCTCATACTTATTCTTGGCCCCCTCCTCGTTGTCGTTGAGCCACTTATCGGGCATCATCTTGTCGATAGCCAGAGGCATAAGACCCGCGAAAAGGGCATTGCGGGCATATTGGGTGGCCGTAGGGAGGATGCTGCAATAAAACTCCTCGCTGTGGAGGTCGAACATTGGGAGCAACAGGGGCCAAATGGTGCGCCACTGGTCGTAGCGGAAGTTGTCGATAACAAGCAGTGTTACCTTCCCTTTGGTGCTCTCCACCGTGGGGATTATCCGGTTGCGGAAGAGCGTGTGCGACATTGTGGGGCGCTCCTCGTCACGTGCATTGACCCAATCGAGATAGTTGCGACGCACAAACTTACCAAACTCGGTGCCGGCCTCATTCTTCTGATAGGCAAGCACATCACGTATACTGCGGTCGGTAGAGTCGGTGAGCTCCATCTCCCAAATGACAATCTTGCGATAGATGGCAGCCCAATCATCGAAACTGCGAGCCGCCCCCAGCGAACTGCTAATCTGCCCAAACTCTGCCCTGTAATCGGCCGTAGTCTGCTCCGTAACAAGCTGACGGGCAAGCACATTCTTCTTTATCGAGAGCAACACCTGATTGGGGTTGATGGGCTTTATGAGGTAGTCGGCAATCTTGGAGCCTATGGCCTTGTCCATAATATTCTCCTCCTCGCTCTTGGTGACCATAATGACAGGTGTCGAGGGCCTCACTTCCTTGATTTTGGGGAGGGTTTCGAGCCCCGTCATACCGGGCATCATCTCATCGAGAATTATAAGGTCATAGGGGGTGGTGCGGGCCATATCCACCGCATCGAAGCCATTGTTGCAGCTGTCCACCTCGTAGCCTTTGGCCTTGAGGAAAAGTATGTGGGGTTTGAGGAGTTCCACCTCGTCGTCCACCCAGAGTATGTTTATCTCGTTGTTCATATAGTTCTTCGTCATATATGGAGGTCAAAGAACAAAAAGACCCCGTGCAAATATAATGCACAAAGAGGTCTTTTTATTGTGTCCGAGGGGCCCTTTTATGGGCCTACTCTTTGTCGCTATTGGAATTTTCCTGCTGGTGCTCGGTGCGCTCCACACGGCGTGTGCGCTCTGTTCGGCGGCGACGCAAGGCCACCTTCACGGTGGATGCCGCACGTCCCGTCACTACATTGTCGATGGCTATCATCGTGTTATCGAAGAGTTTACGCAAGGGGCGTACTCCGTGCTCCAGACCTCGGGTGTGGCGCTCGGTCTTGTGGGGATACATATCGGGGATGGTAATCATAATACCCGTCTCCTCCACCTCGCCAAAGTCGGGGTTGATAACCGTAGAAAAGACCATCATCGTGGGCGACACACTCATATAGGAGCTAATCATAGGGGGCACAAACTCACCACGCTCCTTGAGCTCACGGAGCAGGATTTTGTGGTCCTCGGCATAGTCCTCGCCCGTAAAGAGGCGCTCCATCGACTCCATATTGATGTTGAGCTCCAGAGGGTGGATGGGCTCCAACAGATTATCCCTCTCGGGGAAGTGTTTGTGGAGGAAGTACATCAGCATATTGCGGGCCTCAACATTGTAGTGGCCATACATCGTCACCTTACCGAAGAAGTACTTTTTGTCGGGATTATTGACCATAATGGCTCCCAGACCGTCCCAAATGTTATCCATCACATAGAGGCTCTTGGCATTAGCCCTGGTACTCTGATAGTTGGGATGTACATAGCTGCGGCCCAGCTCGATGGCATAGGGGAGATACTCTTTACGGAAGGTGTCTGTAAAGCGGAAGTAGTGCTCCGTGGAGAGGTGTTTCTGCTCGGGGCTGTCGCATATAATAAAGCGGTAGCCACCCACAATCTCCTTGGCCACGGGGTCCCACACCACCAACTGTTTGTAGCCGTTGGGTGCGAGGTCCTCCTCGTCGATGTCGTAGGGCTCGCCCGTGCCGCCACCCGCACTACGGAAGGCCCACTCACGCAGTCGGCCTATCTCCCTCATCACATTGGGACACTCGGCAGCCGTCACAACATAAATCTCGTTGCCTGCACGGTTGGTTTCACGCAGGAAGTACTCCTCCTTGAGCTCCTTCATAAGGAGGGTTCTCGACACAGGTTTTATGATAGGTTTCATACCTTTTTCTCCTTGTTTTGTTGGTTAAACGTCTCTTTCGTCGTGCTATTTCACCTTGCCTGGGGCCATCTCATAGACCTTGCCCCTCACAAACTCTGTGGCACGGCCGGGATTGTTCATCTCTGCTAACTGCTCCCAAGCGATGGGCTCACCAATATGAATAACAATGTGTTTACCCTTCTGCTTGAACATCTCGTCCACAAGGTAGAGCATCTCAATGTTGGCCTTCACTCCGAGCCTCTTACGCCAAGTGGCAAGGTTGTAGAATCGATTGGAGAGCTTGCCCTCCACATAGACAGGCACGACGGTGCGGTGGTGCTGAACAGCCTTTTTCACAAAGCTGGGCCTCCACTCCAAGTCGATTACCTCGCCCTTAATACGGCGGGAGCAGAGTCCCGCAGGGAAGGTTTGAATGGGGATGTCGCCGGCGAAGGTCTCCTCGAAGATGCGGGCAGCCTCCTTGGACTGTCGGCCGTGCTTATTGACGGGGAGAAATATGGGCCTGAGGGGCTCCACGAAGAGCAGCAGGTCGTTGCTGATACTCCTCACCTCTCCTCCGAGGTGGCCGGCAATCTCCTGTGCAAGAATCACACCGTCCATACCGCCAAAGGGGTGGTTGGAGGCGAACAGATAGCGACCCTCACGGGGCAGACGCTCCATACCCTCAACCCTCCAGGTTACACCCATATCGCCCAGCGCCGAACGAATAAACTCCATAGGGGGAAGCTCGCCGTGCTTGGCCAAAATCTGGTTGATTTCCTCTTGATGAATGATTTTTTTGAGATAACGGATGATGAAGCGAGGGAGCCTTTTAGAGAGTTTAGGCGCCTTGCTTGCCAACACTTTTTCTACATCTATTTGCATGGTTTGTAGTGTTTGTGTATTCTCAAATTGCCTTGCCAAGCCTCCTCGAAATGTGTGCGATTGGAAGGCCGCAAAGTCCGAACAATAGACAAAAGTAGTGACTTTTTCCCGAAAAAACAAAAAAGTTCCACTCCGGGAGGAGCGGAACTTTTTTCTACTTGAACTTCACAACCGTGATTCCGGCACCGCCACGGTCGGGATGGTCGTCGGTAGCCGAGGCCACCGAGGGTATGTAGCGCAGGTAGCGGCGCACCTCCTCCTTGAGAGCTCCCGTACCCTTGCCGTGGAGAATGGTCACCGTGCCGATGCCCACCATTATGGCGTCATCTATGAAATCCTGCACAATCTCCATAGCCTCCGCAGCCCTCATACCTCTAATGTCGATATTATCTTTGAAGTTGAGCTTGCGGCTCGAAATATCCACACTCACCACCGTACGGGCCGTGGTGGGGCGCGTCTGCTTCTTGAACTCATTCTGACTGATGGCCTCCAGGCGGTCGATGGCTATAGTGGTCATAATCTGGCCAATAGCAACCGTCGCTTTCTTGCCCTTGATGGCCGTAACCTCACCTACGCCTTCCTGGCCTACAATGCGCACTTTGGCACCCACCACCACGGGGAGTACCACAGGCTCAGGGGCTGCAGTCACCTCCTCGGTGCTCTCACCACGCTGCGCACGGCGCTCGGCACGTTTCTGGCGGCGACGCTCAATCTTCTCCATCTCACGGGCCACCTTCTCGCTCTCGGCCGAGAGGTAATCCACATCGCTCTCCACCCTCTCTCGCATAGACTCCAACTCACGGCGTGCAAGGCGGGTGGTCTCCTTCTCTGCCTGCGACTCACGGATGACCCTCACAGTGTTCTCAATGGTGCGGTTGGTCTGGTCCAAAATCTCCTTGGCGTCCTCCTTGGCTTGGCGAATGATGGCTGTGCGCTCATCCTTAAGCTTCGAGAGACGGTCGGCATACTCCTTCTCCATCTCCTCCACACGCTTGTCGGCAATGCGTATGCGCTCACGCTTCTGCTCCCAATAGTTGCGGTTGCGAGCCACCTCGCGGAGCTGACGCTCAAGGCTCATAATGTCAGAGCCCACCTTCTCGGAAGCACTGCGGATAATAGACTCAGGAAGACCAATTTTGCGGGCAATCTCTATGGCAAACGAACTGCCTGGCTCGCCCATCTCCAGGCGGAACAGAGGGCGTATGTTCTGCACATCGAAGAGCATAGCTCCATTGGCCACACCTCGGTGACCCGATGCAAAATACTTAATATTGGTGTAGTGGGTAGTGACAATGCCGTAGGTGCCCGACTCCACAAATCGCTCCAACATAGCCTCGGCAATGGCTCCGCCAATGGTGGGCTCGGTACCTCCACCAAACTCATCAATCAGAATGAGGGTGTTCTCATTGGCACCTGCGAGCATCTCCTTCATATTTGTCAGGTGCGACGAGTAGGTACTCAGGTCGTTGTCGATACTCTGCTGGTCGCCGATGTCGATGAAAATACGCTCGAAAATGGGCAGCTCACTCACAGCCGAAGCGGGGATTGCCACACCACACTGGAACATATACTGCAATAGACCCACCGTCTTGAGGCACACCGACTTACCGCCCGCATTGGGGCCCGAAATTACGAGTATTCTGCGACCACCGTCGAGCACCAGGTCGAGGGGCACAACCTCCTTGTGCTCCCTGGCGTGGCTCTGCTGTAACAGCGGATGGCGGGCATCCACCAGGCGTACCATACCCTCCTCGGAGAGAATGGCTCGGTAGGCACCATTGTCGAGTGCCCAGCGGGCCTTGGCACGCAGAAAATCAAAGAGGGTCAAATATTTGCGACTCTCGGCTATCTCGGGTGCGAGGGGTCGGATGTCGTCAGTCAGAAGGGTGAGAATGCGAATGACCTCCCTGCGCTCGGCATACTCGAGCTCACGGAGCTGGTTGTTAATCTCCACCACCTCCAGGGGCTCTATATAGACGGTCTTTCCCGTGGCCGACTCGTCGTGCACAAAACCCTTCAGCTTGCGCTTGTTGGCCGCCGACACGGGGATTACCGTACGTCCATCCCTCACAGAGAGGGCTGCATCGGCCTCCACAACACCACTGCGAATAGCCTCGGCAAGCACCGCCTGCAACCTCTTGGCTGCCTGTCCTTCGTGGGCACGTATGGCTCGACGTATGTCATAGAGCTCGGCGGAGGCGTTGTCCTTCACCTCGCCGTGACGGTCGATGATGGTGTCGATGTGGCCCACCACCTCGGGGAAATGGCCGACCTTCTCGGAGAGAGAGGCCATCAGGGGGTATCGCTCGCGGGAGGCGAGGAAGAGTCGTGTAGCCTCTGCCACCCCCTTGAGTCCGCCACGGAGCGTGAGTAGCTCCTCAGCCTCGAGGAATGTGCCCTCCACGGCGAGCTTTGCCACCACCGAACCAAACTCGGTGAGCTCTCCCTTGGGGAAGAACTGCTCCATCATAAGGGCCACCCTAACCTCTTCGGCCACAGCTTGTCGCCACTCCACCTCACGGGGGTCGGTGGCAAACTCCATATCGGCCACCAACTCTCGGCCACCGACTGTGGAACACAGCTCGACAATCTGCCGCCTTATGCGGTCAAATCCAAGTTTTATTTCGAGTTTTTTGTGCATCATTTAAACATTAACAAGCGGACGTTATTCAATAATTCCGCACTCCGTAAATATAAACTCCAACACCTTGCGGGCATCTCTTCGCATAATGGGGTCGTTCGTGTGAGAAACAACCAACTCTATCCAACGACGACCTCTATCATTGGTCGTTTCACCTCCCCAATTCTCAACCAACACATCTTCAGCACACTCTTTCAAAGTGTTTTTGAACAACTCCTTATGCTCGGCTATCTTACGGAAAACTGCCGGCATCAACACTCTTGACCCATCGGCAGTTGTCATCCACTCTTTACCTCCCGACGAGAACGAATCTCTCACATTGGCATTGATTATTCCGTTCTCTGTTGCAAGCCACAAAGTTGCACGGTCATACTTAAACTGGCTCCTGGACAATATCGTTTCGGGGAACAGAACATAGATTGTAGCCTCCAGCTCGTCCTTTTCAACCGAAGAGAGCGTTCGCCACAACCTTACCGTTGCGGGAATGGCCGTGTCAGTCCTACCACCAGCCCACCACAAAGCCTCACCTTGTCGAAGTTGTGATTTATAGTACTCGGCAACGGGTGTAACAGGATTCTCCATTGTGCGCAACTTGTCATACGGGCACCCCATCTTATCAAAGATGGTTTCTCCCTCCCTTAAATTCATATCAATTTGATAACGAGGATAATGAGTGACTGCTATGCCGGACATACACTCCTCATAAGGGCGAGAACGAAATCCTACGGGGTCGGACAATTTACCGAAAGTCAGAAATATGCGCTCAACATCTGCTATGCGGGTTGATTCCAAAATAGAGCTACCTATCGACCTCCAATTATTACCTTTTGAACTTTTTACCTCTATACCGTAGTATCTGGATGCGACAATGTCTGGGAATGATGCGCCCGAAACCAATTGAATGGCTCCTTCAAATGTGGTATGTTTAGCGCTCTCTACTGCAGCCGCCCATACATCGCTTTCAAGTTGCAGACCACCTCGGGCAACATAATAATCGCCTCGTTTGGCTGCGTCTGCATTCAATATATCATCCATCCTCTGTATGAGTTCCTTGAACTCCTCGAGAGAGGGTTTAGGGTTAGTAGCAACAATCATCTATTCGGATTTAAAATATCGTTCCCATTTGGATTCGAGGTTCTTTGCAATATTGTAAGCCAACAAACAAGGAACAGCATTACCAATAATTTTATAGGCGTCGCTCGCACACAGCGAACCATGGCTACCGGTTTTGGCAAGCACAAATTGGTATTCATCCGGGAATGTTTGTATTCTAGCACACTCTCTCACTGTCAGCCTTCTCTCTATCATCCCACTATTAAGCTCACTAAGATACTTTCCGCCGTGCTCTGCCGACAATCTGCGATACTCGATGTTTCCGTGGTGCTCCGAACGGATTGTGGGCCCTACGGATGACAAGCGCACCTCCGTTTGTCCCTGACAATGTGGGCCCATATATTTTGCTTTGGAATAGGCTCTCTGTGACATATCGCAACTCGCCTCCGGCTCATCCAAACCCACAAATGCATCCTCACACGTCACATAGGGAGAAAGGTTGATTCCGTGAGTGGGAGTTGGATAGGGGTCGTATGCTGAGGGTATATTCTCTTGCGAAAGGGCAGCCAAAGCCTCAGGAGTGAGCGCATCTCTGCGGAAACCGAAAAAAAACACCCTCTCTCGCGACTGCGGAACACCATATTGAGGAGCTTCCAACACCCTGGACGGCACAACCAAATACCCTGCTTCTGCAGCTTCCGCAAACCCTTTTTCGATAACTTCCTTAACGTCACCGAGATTGGTCAGACCTTTGACATTTTCAGCAACAAAAAGCTTTGGCTTGGTAAGTGACACAACCTCCCTCATCCACACATAAAGTTGTCCTCGGTTCTCTATGGATTGGTTGTCCCCCTCCAAAGTCGTACCATTGTGGCTTTTCTGCGAAGCAAAACCGCGACGCTTGCCGGCAACGGAAAAATCTTGACAGGGAAAACCTCCCGTCACAACATCGACCTCTGCAGGAAATATTTTTTCACCCTGTTGTGCTCTTTTGACAAAATCAACAATGCTGCCCAGATGGTAAATATCTTCGCTAATATTTTGATGATCTGAAAAATAAGTTATCCAGGCAGTTTGTGCATCGGTGCGTATATCATTCGCAAAGATTGTACGAAAGGCGGTGGGAGCCAACTTCACCCAATCCCCCCCATCTTCCACAACCCAATCGGGATGCATATGGAGATTTACCGACTTTTTCAAGCAACGAAAATTGCCCTCAAAGCCGATATCCATTCCTCCACATCCGGAGAAAAGGGATAAAACTTTCAAATCTTTACTTGACATTTTATTTTGCGGTAATTGCGTCTTTATACTCAACCATCAATGGTTATTCATACATATTGTCGTAGTGCGAGGAGCTCTTCTCATACTTGAGGTCCTGGAGCATCGACGACTTAACATTTATTCTAAAGCTCCAGCTCTTGCGGTAGCCAAACGGCACACAACTGAAGTTCATCTGCCAGCAGTGGAGATCCCTCACAAGGGTCAAGGAGCCCGGCGTAAGCGACTTACCCTCAAAGTCGTAACCACCCGCATAGGTCACTGCCCACTTCTTGTCCTTGTCGAGAGTCAGCGACGCATTGAACGAGAGGGTGTTGGTAAACTTCTTTGTTCGTCCGTTATCATTGTAGTTAATTGCGTAGTTGAACGAGAAGTTCCACGGCATCGAGAAGTCGTAGTACTGCGAAGTCATAAGTTGTCGTCTTAAAGACGGGTCGAGCGGGTCGTTGGGGTCATAGAAGTATGGGTTGGAATACTCGGGGTACTGTTTCGAGATGTCGTTGATAACACCTTCGGTGTAGAGATCCGAGGAGCGGAAGGTGTAGCCGCACGACCAACCGGTCGAAACAATACGGCCGGGGATACCTCGTCTGATAAGCAACTTATTAAGGCGCTGACCCGTGGTGCGATCCACCTCGTAGAGGTCCAAATTCATCGAGAGGTTGATGCCGAAGTTGGGGATGGCACTCGAGCGCAACCTCACGCTCACGGGCGAGCCGAGCTTCATAGAGTCCTTCAAGAAGTCGTAGTTAAGACCAAAGGCAAACTCGTCGATAATCTTCAGTTTCTTCATACCCGTGGTATCGGTATCGCTGGCCACTTTTGCCTCAAGCGTCTGGCTGATATTAAGGCTCAACGTAGCACTCGGGCTGCTGCCCGGCACTCCGAACATTGCACCCGTGTAGGGCGACACACGCTGGGTGCGGGTACCATCGGCATTAGCCTGCACCTCCTTCCAGTAGCCAAACTTCTCCTTGCCGAAGTCGGGGGTGTAGGTGGCCGAGGCGGAGAGGTTGATGGTATGACGGATAGCCTTCAGGAAGCTCTTAGGGTTCTTGAATTGGTACATACCATATAGGGTGGTGTTGGCCGAAATCGAGGCATTGTAGTCATAGACACGGTAGAACCCTCGGGTGGTGTCGGACACGATGGTGTTCTGCTCGGGGCTCCACTCGTGGTTCACACGTTTGAAATACCACCTCTCCTTGTAGTTCACCGAGGGCGACACATTGATAAAACCTCCCACGTTGAACGAGGCGCTCACAGGGATTGTGTGGAGCACTCCGTTGTCCATATTTTCGAAGGTTTCGGCCTTGAAGAGGTTGTCGAAATCGGTGCTCACCTTATTCTGCAGCTTGGCCGTGTAGGTCATCTGAATCTTCTCATACCACCTCTGCTTACCCACAGCCACCTTACGTTTGAAGGGGTTGAAGCGGCTCACGCTGAAGTCGGCATTGGGCAAACCCATCGAGATTTTACCATTTCTATCCTGGCTCATATTGGCCGCAATCGAGAGTCGCATAGGGCGACCGCTCCACGAGTGGGAGTAGCTGATTGAGGAGTTGGTCGAGGGCGACAGGTAGTCGGTGAGGTTCTGCGAGGCATTCTTATTGAAGCCGGGCGAGGTGAAGTTCACCGAGGCAGAGAAGGTGGAGTTGGGATTGAACTTGGGGTCCTGCGAGTGGGTCCAGGCAATCTTAAACTCGGGGGTGCTCATATAGTCTGCCGACCCCTTTTCACCCGTCACCACCTGGGAGTAGTTGAGGTTCACGCCGCCGCTATACTTGTAGCGCACACGATAGTTGGAAGAGAGTTTGGCTTCCCACGAACCGAGGGTATAGATACTACCCGTCAGCTTGAGGTCCACATAGTCGTTGATGTGGAAATAGTAACCACCATCTCGCAGGTAGAAACCTCGGTTGTTCTCCTCACCATAGCTGGGCATTACAATACCCGACTGGCGCTCCATATTCATCGGGAAGAATATCTCGGGAATAAGCAGTGGCAGGGGTACATCGGCAATCACAAGGTAGAGGGGGCCCGACACAATCTTCTTGCCGGGGATAAACTTGGCCTTGGTCATCTGGATGTAGAAGTGGGGGTGGTCGGTGTGGTCGCAGGTGGTATAAACACCTCCCTTGATGTTGAACGACTTGTCGTCCATCATCTTCACCTCACGGCCCGTGAGGAATCCCTCGCCATCTTTGGTCACTACGCCCTTAATCTTGGCCCTCTTGGTGTCGATGTTGTAGGTCACGGTGTCCATAGTGTAGGTGGAGCCCGCCTCGGTGAACTCGGGACGGGTGTGGCCATAGGCCGATGTATCGGCCTTGCCGTAGGCCAAAATCTCCTTGGAGTCCATCGACACCCTCATATAGTCGGCCTTGATGTTCATATTGCCGTAAGTCACATCGCCCTGCTCGTAGATGTGAACCATCTTGCCCCTCACATCGTAGTAGAGGGAGTCTTTGTTCTTACCGTTGATAATTTCGTCGAGGAAGTTGCGCTGTTTGCGTCGGCCGGCGGTGTCGGAGGGGAGAACAAGCAGGGAGTCGATACTCCTCTGGCCGGAGGTGTGGAGCAGCGAGTCGCGTCGTTGCTCGGCACGGCTACGCAGCGAATCGACCACTCGGGTATTGCGGCCGAGGTAGTCCTCCTGTCGAACACTATCCACCCTGGGGGCAGATAATTTTCCGCCCTCGGCAATATTTTGAGCCCCCAGCGTAGCTGACATCAGCAGCGCCGAGAGTGAAATAATCAGATATTTTATCACTTTGTGTACCAAAATCTCACAAAAAATTGTTACCTTTGCCGACAGGGTCGGCAAAAAATCCTAATCAAGTGATTATCAGCCGCCTTGCAGCCTCGAACCAACCTACAAAAATAGCAAAAAAAATGAAACTGACGTCACTTTTGACCCTTATACTAACGTTTTCTCTCACCCACTCCGTATGCGCACAGGGAAAAATCGACGCCGCCGAGCGACGACTCTCCACACTTGTCATCGACGCCGGCCACGGCGGCAAAGACCCCGGATGCACCTGGGGCGACAAGAAGGAGAAAGACCTCAACCTGAAGATTGCGCTTCTGCTGGGCAGTATGGTGGAGGAGGCCTACCCCGATGTAAAGGTCATCTACACCCGTAGCGACGACCGTTTCATAGAGCTCCACACCCGTGGCGACATTGCCAACCGTGCAGGTGCCGACCTATTCATCTCCATCCACACCGACGCTGTGGGTAACAACGAGGCACACGGCAGCAGTACCTACATTATGGGTAACGACAAGAGCGAGAAGAACCTTGCTGTAGCCCAGAGGGAGAACTCGGTAATCGTTATGGAGGGCGACTACGAGGCCAAGTATGAGGGCTACGACCCCAATAGTGCCGAGAGTTTCATCATCTTCTCGCTGATGCAGTATGCCCACGCCGAGCAGAGTATGGTCTTTGCGGAGATGGTGCAGAAGCACTACGCCAAGCGTACCCCCATCACCGACCGTGGTGCCCGCCAGGGCCCCTACCTTGTGCTGTGGCGCACGGCTATGCCCTCGGTACTCACCGAGATGGGATTTATGACCAACAAGAACGACCGTGACTACCTCCACAGCGAGGTGGGTCAGAAGCAGGTGGCCGGGGCGTTGTTCGACGCCTTCAGCGAGTACAGAGCCCGCTACAATGCCCAAGCCGACGAGTCGGCGAAACAGCCCGCACCTACCCCCAAGCCCGAGGCCAAACCTGTGGCAAAGGAGGAGCCCAAGCCTGCGGCCAAGCCCGCTCCTGCACCCGCACCCAACACCAAGGAGGAGGCGAAACCCACCCCAAAACCCGTGGTAAAAGAGGAACCCAAAGCTATTGAGGGTGAGAAGATTGCCGACAAGGTGGAGTATTTTGTGCAGATTTGCACCCTCTCCTCCAAGAGTAATCCCTCCGACCGCAAGTTTGGCAAGTATGCAGGGCGCATCGAGCAGCGACAGACCTCCACGGGCAAGTGGCGCTGCCTGGTTCCCGCCGCCACCCTCCAGGAGGCACGAGAACTCCAAAAGGAGGCCGAGAAACACTTTGCCGGAGCCTTCGTGGTGGAGATTAAAGGCGACAGCGTGACCCGCAAATAGTGGCTCCACCCCGCAAAACAGAACAACAACACAAACACAAATAAACAAAGAGAGAATGAAAACAAAACTTATGACATTTGTTATGGCAGCAGCTGTAATGACCGGTTGTGATTCCTTGAACAACAACCCTCTGATTAACCAGGGCAACACCCCCTATGGCACCCCCGAGTTCTCGAAGATTAAACTCGAGCACTATATGCCCGCCTTCGACTACGCACTCGCCGAGGCAAGGGCCGAGATGGACGCTATCGTGAACAACACCGAGGAGCCCACCTTCGAGAACACCATTGTAGCAATGGAGCGCAGTGGCGAGCTTCTGGACCACGTTTCGACCATCTTCTTTGTACTCAACGGCAACGAGACCAGCGACGAGATGCAGGCTCTGGCTATGGAGGTACAGCCCAAACTGATTGCCTTCTCGAACGATGTGAACCTCAACCCCGAGTTGTGGGCACGTGTAAAGAGCGTCTATGAGCAGCGTGAGTCGCTCTCGCTCAACGAGGAGGAGGCCAAACTGCTGGAGAACACCTACAATGGTTTCGTGCGCAGTGGTGCCAACCTCAACGATGAGCAGAAAGAGCAGTACCGCCGTATCTCGGAGGAACTCTCGAACCTCTCGTTGCAGTTTGAGCAGAATGTGCTGGCAGCCACCAACGCCTTCTCGCTCAACATCACCGACGAGAGCGTAGTGGCCGAGCTTCCCTCGTTTGTGCGTGACGCTATGGCTGCCGAGGCTAAGGCTCGTGGCGAAGAGGGCTGGACCGTAACCCTTCAGCAGGCTAATATGTTCCCCTTCCTCACCTACTCGTCGAACCGTGAGCTGAAGGAGAAGGTGTGGATGGCTTCCAACACCAAGTGCGTGGGTGGCGAGTACAACAACCTGGAGAATGTTAAGCGCATCGCCGAGCTCCGTCTGGAGATGGCCCACCTGTTTGGCTACGAGGACTACGCCTCCTTCGTGCTGGAGGAGCGTATGGCCGAGAACACCAAGACCGTAAACAGCTTCCTCGAGGAGCTCCGTTCGGCCACCATCAAATATGCCAAGAAGGACTACAAAACCGTGTCGGCCTACGCCAAGAAAAATGGCGCAGACTATGAGATTATGCCCTGGGATTGGGCCTACTGGAACGAGAAATACAAAGTTGCCACCTTCGACTACAACGAGGAGGATGTGAAACCCTACTTCGAGCTGGAGAATGTTAAGCAGGGCATCTTCGTGTTGGCCGAGAGGCTCTATGGTATCCGTTTTGTGGAGAACAAGGATATTGATGTATATCACCCCGATGTGAAGGCCTACGACGTGCTCGAGGAGAATGGTGAGTTCTTGGGCGTTCTCTATATGGACTTCTTCCCCCGTGCAACCAAGCGTGGTGGTGCGTGGATGACCGCCTTCAGGGAGATGAAGACCGTTGATGGCGAGGAGGTTCGCCCCTTCATTTCGCTCTGCGGCAACTTCACCAAGCCCACCGAGAACACCCCCTCGCTCCTCACCTTCGACGAGTTTGAGACCTTCCTCCACGAGTTTGGTCACTGCCTCCACGGCCTCTTCGCCAAGGGTACCTACCAGTCGCTCACCGGCACCTCGGTTTACCGCGACTTTGTGGAGCTCCCCAGCCAGGTTCTGGAGAATTGGGCCATCCAGCCCGAGTTCCTCGACATCGTGGCTGTTCACTACCAGACCGGCGAGAAGATGCCCACCGAGTTGAGGGATAAGATTATCGCTTCCAAGAAGTACCTCGCCGCCTACGCCAACATCCGTCAGGTGTCGTTCGGTACCATAGATATGGCCTACCACACCATCACAGAGCCCATCGAGGATGTAATGGCATTCGAGCGCAAGGCTTCGGCTTCGACCCAGGTGCTTCCCGTTGTTGACGGCACCAATATGGGTTGCTCCTTCGGCCACATCTTCTCGGGTGGTTATGCAGCAGGTTACTATGGTTACAAGTGGGCCGAGGTGCTCGACGCCGACGCTTTTGAGCTCTTCAAGGAGATGGGTATCTTCTCCCGAGAGTGTGGCAACCGCTTCCGTGAGGAGGTTCTCTCCAAGGGCGGTATCCGTCACCCTATGGAGCTCTATGTAGCCTTCCGTGGCCACAAGCCCGAGACTCAGGCTCTCATCGACGAGATTTTGAAATAATCATCCGAAAGTATTCGGCGGAGAACAGGCTGTGTAGGGCCCGACCGAGCATACATTATTCGTAAAACCATAAGAGCACTATGAAGTACAAACTCAGCGAAATAGCACACCTTACACCCCGTGGCGAGTTCCACGGCAAGGATATGGAGGTGAGGAGTGTGATGACCGATTCGAGGCACAGCTTCGACTCGGAGAGCGCACCTATGTTCGTGGCCATTGCTGGCGTCAACCACGATGGTCACAACTTCATTGACGACCTCTACCGCCGAGGTGTGAGGGCCTTTATGGTGGAGCGCAGGCTCGATTTCGAGTCGTGGCCCGAAGCGGGCTTTGTGGTTGTTGAGCGCTCGCTGCGAGCACTCCAGAGCCTTGCTGCCCACTACCGCCAGCGATTTGGCGGCAAGGTGGTGGCCATCACAGGCTCCACGGGCAAGACTGCCGTGAAGGAGTGGATTGCCGAGTCGGCCCCCGAGGGTTTGAGAGTCTTTCGCTCGCCCCGTAGCTACAACTCACAGCTGGGTGTGGCCCTCTCTCTGCTGATGATGGATGGCACCGAGGATTTGGCTGTCATAGAGGCGGGCATTTCACGCCCCGACGAGATGGCACGCCTGGAGGCCATCATCCGTCCCGATGTGGGTATCTTCACCTCGCTGGAGGGTCAGCACGACGAGAATTTTATTGACAGGGCTCATAAGGCGGCCGAGAAGGCGACGCTCTTTGCCCGCACCTCCACCGTCATCTACAACTCCACAAACCCCTATATTGTGGAGGCCCTGGAGGCTACCTCCAATAAGGTGGGTGTGGCAAGTATGAGGGAGATGGTGGGCGAGCTCTACGCCCAGCTGGGCTACGACCGAGAGGCTGTGGAGGAGCGCCTGGCCCACTCGGAGCCTGTGAAATTGCGCCTCTCGCTGGCCGAGGGTCTGGGTGGCTCGGTGGTGCTGAGCGACACCCACAACTCCGATATCAACTCGCTGGGCATAGCCCTCGACTCGCTCCGTGAGGTGGCTGGCGGACGCCGCAGGGTTGTGGTGCTCTCCGATATGCTCTACAGCACCCTCCCGGATGAGGAGATATACTCCCGTGTGGCCCGCACTGTGGCGGCTGCCGGGATTGATAAATTTATAGGTGTAGGTCGCTTTGTTGCGGCCCACAAACACTTCTTTACCGACACCGACGAATTCTACTCATCGGCCGACGAATTCCTGAAGGTACTGTCTCAGAACAGCTTTGAGGGTGCTGCGGTGCTTATCAAGGGCGGCCCTATGTCGGGCTTCGACCGCATAGTCCACACCCTCTCCCGCCGCTGCCACACCACGGTGCTGGAGGTGAACCTCTCGGCTATGGTGGCCAACCTCAACCGCTACCGCAGTCGTCTGCCACAAGGCACCAAGTTGATGACTATGGTGAAGGCCTCGGGCTATGGTCACGGCGACTATGAGCTCGCTGTGGAACTGCAACACCAGGGGGTTGATTACCTCGCCGTAGCCTTTGCCGACGAGGGCGTACTGCTCAGACAGAAAGGTATCACTATGCCCATTGTGGTGCTCAATGCCGATGCCGACAGCTTTGGTCTTATGACCTCCTACCGTCTGGAGCCCGAGATTTATAACTTCTCCTCGCTGGAGGCCTTCGCTCTGGCCGCCGAAAGTGCGGGTGAGAGCGACTACCCCATCCACCTGAAGGTTGATAGCGGTATGCACCGTCTGGGCTTCCGTATGGGGGATGTGGAGCGACTTAGCAAGAGGCTCGCCGAGCTGCGAGGGGTGCTCACCGTGAGGAGTATCTTCTCCCACTTTGCCACGGCCGATATGCCCGAAGAGAGGGAGTTTGTACGCCACCAGCAGCGCACATTTGCAGAAGTTTCGGAGGCCGTAATGGCCTCGCTGCCCAACAGACCCCTGCGCCACATAAATAATACGGCAGGTATGGAGTACTTCGCCGACTCCACCTACGATATGTGCCGCCTTGGCATTGGCCTTTATGGTGTGGGCGAGGGTACTGTGCCCATCTCACGCCTTACCACCCGCATTGTGCAGGTTAAGGAGCTGGAGGAGGGCGAGACGGTTGGCTATGGCCGTGCAGGGCGCATCGAGCATCCCACCACAGTGGCCACCATCCCTATTGGCTATGCCGACGGCCTCGACCGACGCCTCGGAGGGGGTGTGTGGAGTGTGAGCGTGGGTGGCCGAAGAGCCCCCATCATCGGCCGTGTATGTATGGACAGCTGTATGATTGATGTCACCGGCATCGAGTGCGCCGAGGGTGAGGAGGTTGTTATTTTCGGCGGCGAGGGCGGCTCCGTGGTGGAGATGGCCGAGCTGCTCGACACCATCCCCTATGAGGTTATGACCTCCATATCGAGCCGTGTGAAGAGAATTTATGTCAAAGAGTAACCCACTCCCGCAAACAGACTATGGAGAAGAAAAAGACGGGTAAAATCTATATGCTCCCCTGCCCCATTAGCGAGGGCAATCCCTATGATGTGCTCCCCGAGACCAACCGCAAGGTGATGGCCTCCATCGACTACTTCATTGTGGAGAATGTGCGCACGGCACGCCGCTTCCTCTCGGCAGCCAAGATTGGAAGGCCTATTGAGGAGCTTGAGTTTGCCGAGTGCAACGAGCACACCTCGGCATCCGATGTAGGGCCCTTGTTGGCCCCCGTGATGGAGGGAAAGGATTGCGGCATCATCAGCGAGGCGGGACTCCCCGGCGTTGCCGACCCCGGAGCAGATGTTGTGGCTGTAGCACAACAGAGGGGTATTGAGGTGGTTCCCCTGGTGGGCCCCTCTTCGATACTTATGGCACTGATGGCCAGCGGCCAGAATGGTCAGAGCTTTGCTTTCAACGGCTACCTCCCCGTGAAACCCGCCGAGCGCCAGAAGGCCATACGCCACTTCGAGCGAAGGGCACAGAGCGAGGGGCAGAGCCAGATATTTATTGAGGCCCCCTATCGCAACGACAAACTTTTTGCGGAGTTGGTGGCCACCTGCGCCCCCTCGACCCGCATCACGGTTGCTGTGGATATAACCTCTCCCACGCAGGTCATCCGCACTCTCTCGGCCGGTGAGTGGCGCAAAACTCCCGCCCCCGAGATGCACAAACGCCCCACAATATTCATCATCGGAGCATAACAGAAAAAATCTTCACCTCGCAGTCGGGGTGAAGATTTTTTGTGTAGGGGGATTTATTGGATGGGGTTTGGTCCATCAATTTCCAGCCCCCTGCTATTTTTTGAAGGCGAAATAGACGGCCAGGAGTATCAGCACAAACGACACCAGGTAGTTCCAGCGGAAAACCTCCGTTTTGAAGAGGGTGAGGGCCAGCACCGTAAAGACTACCAGCGAGATACACTCCTGGATAATCTTGAGCTGAAAGAGGGTGAAGGGGCCGCCGCCTCCCACAAAACCTATACGATTGGCGGGGATGGTGAGGCAGTACTCAAAGAAAGCTACGCCCCAGCTGAGTAGGATGATGATAATGAGTGGGAAGGGGTCCTTACCACCGTTCATATCTCGTAGTTTGAGGTTGCCATACCAGGCGAAGGTCATAAAGACATTCGAGAGCAACAACATTCCTATGGTCACAAGTCCTTTCATCTGCTTTCGGGTTATCGGTTATTTCATTCTCGGACAGGCAGTGTCCGCTGTCGGTTGACGGTTGACGGTTGGCGGTCGACCTTAAATATCGTGCGAGAGGGGTGCTGGGATGGTGGTCGAGAAGTCGTAGTCGTGCCAACGCTCGGCGGTGTAGTCGAGCAGTGCCCTTATCTCCTCGGGGTCGTAGCTGGTCACAAGCTTCATCCTCGTCTGCTTGAAGTCGGGCAGCCCCTTGAAGTAGTTGGAGAAGTGGCGGCGCATCTCGATGATGCCCACAAAATCGCCTTTGGCAGCCAACGAGAGGTCCAAGTGGTGCTTGGCAATGGCCACCCTCTCAGGCACAGAGGGCTGTGGGAGCAACTCGCCCGTCTGTATGAAGTGTTTGCACTCACGGAAAATCCAGGGGCGACCATAGGTGGCACGGCCAATCATCACAGCATCCACCCCATACCTATCGAAGCACTCGGCAGCCCTCTCGGCGGTGGTCACATCGCCATTGCCGATGATGGGGATATGGATGCGAGGGTTGTTCTTCACCTTTCCGATAAGAGTCCAATCGGCCTCGCCGCGGTACATCTGCGAACGTGTGCGGCCGTGGATGGTGAGTGCCTGAATACCAACATCTTGCAGTCGTTCGGCAATCTCCTCGATATTCTTGTTTTCGTCGTCCCATCCGAGCCTTGTCTTGACCGTCACGGGGAGCTTCACGGCCTCCACAATCCGGCGGGTCATCTCCACCATCAGGGGGACATCCTTCATCATACCGCTACCTGCTCCTCGGCCTGCAATCTTCTTCATCGGGCAACCGAAGTTGATATCTATAACATCGGGGTTGGCCCTCTCGGCCAGCTTGGCGGCCTCCACCATAGGCTCTATGAGGTGACCGTAAATCTGGATGGCCACGGGGCGCTCACCCTCCGCCACATTGAGTTTGCGGAAGGTCTTCTCGGCGCCGTGGAAGAGTCCGTCGGACGACACAAACTCGGTGGTCACCATATCGGCGCCAAACTCCTTGCAGAGCTGGCGGAACGAGGGGTCGGTGACATCCTCCATAGGGGCCAAAAAGAGGGGCTTTTCGCCAAAATCTATACTACCTATCTTCACTGTGATTGAATTTTGCCCCAAAAATAACTATATTTGCGCTCTAAACAATGAAATAATCAAAACAATATAACGCAATGACTATCGAACAGACAATCCTCAATGCCGTAACGGCCACCGTCGAGAAGCTCTACGGCCCCCTCGATGGGCTTCAGCTCCAACTCCAGAAGACCCGCAAGGAGTTCACCGGAGATTACACACTCGTAGTATTCCCCCTGCTGAAGCGCAGCCGCAAGTCGCCCGACGCTACAGCCGCCGAGATTGGTGAGGCTCTGGCCGCCGAGTGCCCCCTCGTTGAGAGCACCAACACCATCAAGGGCTTCCTCAACATTCAGCTGAAGGCCGACTTCTGGCTCGAGGAGTTCCGCAAGATTGCCGCCACCGAGCAGTTCGGTAAGGCCCCCGCAAATGGTAAAACAGTGATGGTGGAGTACTCCTCACCCAACACCAACAAGCCCCTCCACCTGGGCCACATCCGCAACAACCTCCTCGGCTACTCCGTATCGCAGATTTTGGAGGCGTGCGGCTACCGAGTAATCAAGGCCAACCTGGTGAACGACCGTGGTATCCACATCTGCAAGAGTATGCTCGCTTGGCAGCTCTATGGCGGTGGCGAGACCCCCCAAAGCAGCGGTATGAAGGGTGACCACCTGGTAGGTAAATACTATGTGGAGTTCGACAAACACTACAAAGCCGAGGTTAAAGCCCTCGTGGAGAAGGGTATGAGCGAGGATGAGGCCAAAAAGGAGGCCCCCATTATGCAGCAGGCACGCACAATGCTCCAGAAGTGGGAGGCTCACGACCCCGAGGTGTATGGCCTCTGGGAGCGTATGAACGGCTGGGTATATGAGGGTTTCGATGCCACCTACAAGGCTATGGGTGTATCGTTCGACAAGGTATATTATGAGTCGCAGACCTATCTTTTGGGTAAGGACATCGTGGCCGAGGGTCTGGAGAAGGGTGTATTCTACCGCCGTGAGGATGGCTCGGTGTGGATCGACCTCACAGCCGACGGCCTCGACGAGAAACTCCTTCTTCGTGGCGACGGCACCAGCGTCTATATGACCCAGGATCTCGGTACCGCCCTCAGCCGTCAGCGTGACGAGAGCCTCGATGGCATCATCTACGTTGTGGGCAATGAGCAGAACTACCACTTCCAGGTGCTCAAACTCGTCCTCAAGAAGCTCGGCTACGAGTGGAGCGACGACATCTTCCACCTCTCCTATGGTATGGTAGAGCTGCCAGAGGGTAAGATGAAGTCGAGGGAGGGCACCGTGGTGGATGCCGACGACCTCATTGAGGATATGGTGACCACCGCACGAGAGATGAGCGAGGAGCTCGGTAAGCTCGACGGTATGACCCCCGAGGAGCAGGACAACATCGCCCACATCGTGGGTCTTGGCGCCCTCAAGTACTTCATCCTCAAAGTGGACCCCAAGAAGACTATGCTCTTCAATCCCCGTGAGAGTATCGATTTCAACGGCAACACCGGCCCCTTCATTCAGTACACCTACGCACGTATCCACTCGGTGCTCCGCAAGGCTGCCGAGGCAGGTATTGCCACCTCGTTCGATGGCAAGTTGGAGCTCATCGCCGAGGAGGTGGAGCTGGTGAAATACCTCGCCGACTTCCCCCAGACCGTGCTCCAGGCGGGTGCCACCTACTCGCCCAGCGTCATCGGTGCCTACGTTTACGACCTGGCAAAGATGTACAACAGCTACTACCACGACCACTCCATTCTGCGTGAGGAGAGGGAGGATGTACGCAGGTTCCGTGTAGCCCTCAGCTCCGTTGTGGCCTCCACCATCGGCTATGGTATGAGCCTGATGGGTATTGAGGTTCCCGAGCGAATGTAAATAACCTGAGTTTTTATTTATATTCCTCCCTAAATCCCTCCTTTATCAAAGGAGGGACTTGGTCAAAAAGCTTTATAGGGGCTTTTTGAAAAGAGGATGTTTCGGAATTTCAACAAGCTGAAATTCACGAAACTGACGTTAAATAAAGCGCATATTGTTGGTGATTTTTTCACCACCCTCAATGGGCAAGTTCCTCTTTTGCAGCGGGACTTGCCTTTTTTGTTTGGCATTAAGGTCATAGAGCCATTAGGGCCCTATACACCCAACACACCCAAAGGGCAAAAAAGAGGGGCTCCCGATTTGGGAGCCCCTCCGTCAGTTCGCACAATGTGCAAACTATTTAACCGTGTTCACAATTTTCTCGAAAGCCTGGGGGTGGTTCATAGCCAGGTCGGCGAGAACCTTGCGGTTCATCTCGATACCCTTAGCGTGGCACTTACCCATAAACTCGGAATAGGTCAGACCGTGCATACGAGCGGCAGCGTTGATACGCTGAATCCACAAGCTACGGTAGTTCCTCTTCTTCTCTTTGCGGTTGCGATAGGCGAACTGCAAACCTTTCTCGACAGTATTTTTGGCTACTGTCCAGACATTTCCCCTTGAACCAAAGTTACCTTTGGCAAGTTTTAAAACTTTTTTCCTGCGAGCTCTCGATGCTACAGCATTTACTGATCTAGGCATAAAATCTTAAAGTTTTAATCGAAAGATTAGCGGCGGGTTTCTCTCCCACTCTTCGGGGCTAATTCTCTCTTTGGTTAAACAATTTTGCTCTACGGGTTAATTACTTAACGAGGAGCTTGCGAAGTTTGGCTGCGTCGGCGGGAGTAACGATTGCCGAGTAGTCCAAGTTGCGTTTGCGTTTGGTAGATTTCTTGGTGAGGATGTGGCTGTGATAAGCGTGTTTCCTCTTAATCTTACCGGTGCCGGTGAAGTCAAAGCGTTTCTTCGCGCCGGCGTTAGTTTTCATTTTTGGCATTTCGATAAAATTTAATTGGTTAAACAGCCCGCAAAGATACAAAGAAAATTCAAAATTCAAAATTCAAAATTCAAAATTGCGAGTAAGCGAGGGCAAAGACTGCTTGCAGGCTCTGACGAGCGAGAGCAATTAAAAGCCCCGAAGGGGATTAAAATTCAAAATTACCTATAACTCCTATAATTCCTATAACTCTTATCCGGAGTAGAGCAAAATAGGAGTAATGGGAGTTATAAGAGTTATGGGAAATTCAAAAATCTTCGCCAAATCCTTTGCGGAGGATACCTTCGTCGTCCTTGATGCTCTCCCTCATCCAGCGGTAGAGCAGTTCGCTCTGCTCCTCGGGCGAGAGTCGCCAATCGACACTGCTGCGATGGAGCCGCTCCTTGAGTCCCTGAATGAGGATAGCTGCACAAGCCGACACATTGAGGCTCTCCACAAATCCATACATAGGTATCTTTATAAAATCGTCGGCCGCAGCCATCACCTCGGGCGAGATACCCTGCTTCTCAGTGCCGAACACCAGGCAGAAGGGGCCTCGGGTGACATCGAAACTGTCGGGTGTGCAGTCGTCGCTATGGGGAGTGGCCGCCACAATACGGTAGCCACTCTCCTTAAGCAGGGCAATGGTGTCGGGGGTATTCTCGTGGCGGAAAATATCGACCCACTTGTCGGTGCCACGCACAATGTGGGTGTTGGCTTGGAAGCCACAGAGGAACTCAATGGCGTGGAGCTCCTGCACACCGAAGGCCTCACAGTGGCGCACAAGGGCACTTGCATTCTGGGGATGAAAAGTATTCTCGGCACATACGGTCATATAGCGTGTGCGGTCGGCCACCACACGTCGCATAGTAGCAGCCCTCTCGGGGAGCATAAACTCCTCAAGATAGGCTATGCGCTGGTCGTACCACTCTTTGGGTTTAGCGATATTTGCCATCGTCGTCGAGCATTTTGATGTAACTTTCGTAGCGGCTCTCGGTAATCTCGCCATCCACCACAGCCCTCATCACGGCACATTGTGGCTCGTGGGTGTGGGTGCAGTTGTAGAACTTACACCCCTTGCTCACCCTCATAATCTCGGGGAAGTAGTGGTAGAGCTCCTCGGGCTTGATGTCGATAAGTCCGAAGCCTCGGATACCGGGGGTGTCTATCAATCGGCCACCAAAGGCAAGGGGATAGACACGGGAGAAGGTGGTGGTGTGTTTACCCTGGAGGTGGACATCGGAGATGGCGCCCGTCTTGGCTGCTGCCGAGGGCTCAATGGCATTCACGAGGGTCGATTTGCCCACACCCGAGTTGCCGGCAAGCAGGGTTGTCTTGTCCCTCAACAGTTCCACCACCTCATCGAGGCCCTCGCCCGTGAGCGCCGAGCACTCAATGATGCGGTAGCCGGCCGAGGTGTAGATATGGTGGAAAGCCTCAAGCAGTTCGGGGTGCTCTCGGGCGGTGTCTATCTTATTGAGAATGATGACGGCGGGTACCTTGTAAGCCTCGCAGGTCACCAAAAAGCGGTCCACAAATTCGGGAGCTGTGACGGGGGCTGCGATGGTCACTACCACTGCAGCACAGTCGATGTTGGCAGCGATGATGTGTGACTCTTTGGAGAGGTTGGAGGCTCGGCGTATGATGTAGTTGGTGCGGGGGGCGATACTCACAATGAACCCCTCACCCGCCTCGGAGAACTCCACACCCACCTTGTCGCCCACAACTACGGGCGAGGTGGAACGCACCCCCTTGAGCCTCAATCGACCACGGGTGCGACAATCATAGACGGCACCCTCAATCTCCACCTTATACCAGCTTCCGGTGCTCTCGACCACAAATCCCTGCTGAATCATATCTCACTATTGTTTGGACTGTTAGTATCGTTGTTGAGTTGGAAGGTGTCACTCTCCACAATGGCATCCTTGGCCTCCACGAGGTAGGGGAAGACCACCTCGGCAACCCTCTCGATGGGGCCTACAAGGGTGGAGGTTTCCATCACCTCGGACTCCACAATCTCCAGGTGGCTGTTAAGATTGCGGAAGAGGCCCAGCAGCAGGCTCAACACCAGGCAGCAGGTGACCAACGAGAGGAGCGCTCCGCCAATCTTATCGACAAACCCGAGCCCTATGCCGTGGAGAATCCAACGAGAGAAACGGGCCATAATCCACGCCAGAAACACGGCGGCCACGAAGAGTATGACATAGGCTGCCACACCCTCCACCTCTATTCCTGTCCACTCTCCCAGGCGGTCGTTGAACTTGAAGGCTACCCATACACCCAGGAGCACACCCACGAGCGAGGAGGCTTGCGATATGAGCCCCTTGCGCAGGCCACTGATGAGGGCCCACGCCAGAATGATTGCAAGAATAATATCTACGATATTCATAGTTTTTTTAGAATTTCACGATTACCTCTTTGGAAATACTTTCCACTCTACAAAGCTACAAAAAAGTGCTCTAAAAATCGCCCACTCGCCCCCAAAATATTTCACCCCTCACCCCGAGGGAGAGGTTTTGTGGCAGTTTGGTGCAAAAAATTTCCTCGTCTGCGGTAAAATTTGTATCTTTGTGGTGGTATGACCCTATGTCACACCACCGGAAAGATTATGAAAAAACTCTTTGCAACATACGCTCTCCTTGTGGCACTCCTCCTGGCAGGGGCGGCCGACGGCTTCGCTCGAGAGAGCTACACCCTCAACCGAGATTGGAAATTTTTTACCTACTCGGAGAATGCATCCTCCATCGTAAATCTTCCACATCAGTGGAACTCCGACGCCCTCGGCGGACGACTCGACTACTACCGTGGTACGGGTAACTACCTGCGCTACATCGACTTCTCGCCCGAGTGGAAGGGCAAACGAATATTCTTGCGCTTCGGTGGTGCCAACCTTGTGACCGACGTACTCCTCAACGGTCGTTATGTGGGCCGCCACGAGGGAGGGAGCACCGCCTTCACCTTTGAAATCACCGACCACATCAACTTCAACGGGCGCGACCTGCTGTGGGTAATCGTAAACAATGGTCAGCAGAGCGATGTGATGCCCACCGCCGGCAACGAGATATCCTATGGCGGCCTCTTTCGCGAGGTAACAATCATCGTGGAGGAGCCCACGCACATCGCCATCGACCACTACTCCTCCAACGGCCTCTACATCCATCCCAAAAGTGTGTCGGCCGAGCGGGTGGAGGGCGAAGTGGAGGTAAAGGTAAGCTCTCGCACCATCGTAAGTGCCACCCTCAACCTCACCGTCACCGCCCCCAATGGCGACAAAGTACTCTCGGCAAGCCAGAGGGTACGCACCACCAACGGCACGGTGAGCACCTTCATCCCCTTTGAGATTGAGTCGCCACAACTGTGGAACGGCACCATAGACCCCGCCCTCTACACCTTCCACGTCACCCTCGCCCACGGAGGCGCACAGTGCGACGAGGTGGGAGCGGCCACCGGCTTCCGCCACTATGAGGTGAGCAGAGAGGGAGGTTTCGTGCTCAACGGCGCCCCCTACCCCATTCGTGGCGTACTGCTTCACCGTGACCGTGCGCTGAGCGGTTCGGCAGTGAGCGAGAGAGAGATTTACGAGGATGTGGAGTATGCCCGAGAGATGGGCGCCAATGCCATACGTGTTGTGGGCGGCAGCCACCACCCCTCCTTCTACCGCATCTGCGACCACCTCGGAATGGTGGTCATCAACGACCTCCCATTTATGGGTGCCACAACCCTCAATGGCAAAGGATTTTTCAACACCGAGAGTTTCCGCAACAATGGCAAGGAGCAGTTGCAGGAGATGATTTTCCAGAACTACAACCACCCCTCGGTGGTGGTGTGGAACCTCTTTTCGGAGCTGGAGGTGAGGGGCGAGAGTCCCGTGGGCTACATCCGTGAGCTCCACCAGCTCGCCAAGCGTATCGACCCCACACGTCTCACCTCGGGCTGGAGCAACCAGGATGGCGACATCAACTTCATAACCGACCTTGTGGTGTGGAGCCACAGCTTCGGCTGGATGGAGGGGCTCCCCACCGACATCGGCGTATGGCAGGAGCAGTTGCTCTCCGTGCCCGAGTGGGCAGCATTGCGCTCGGGTGTGAGCTACAAGTGTGGCGGTAACATCTTCCACCAGGGCGACCTGCTCCAAAAACCCCTCTCGTCGAGCAATTGGCACCCCGAGCGTTGGCAGACCTACTTCCACGAGACCTACCTCGAATCACTCGGCAAGGGTGGTCACTTCTGGGGGCTCTTTGTCGATGGCCTCTTCGACTACGCCTCGGTCGATACCCACCGTTCGGCAGGCGGCGTGTGTGATATGGGTCTTGTGAGCTTCAACCGCCAGGCACGCAAAGATGCCTTCTACCTCTACAAGGCAGCTTGGAACGAGGAGGAGGAGTTCCTCCACATCGCCGAGCGACGCTGGGGACGACGCAGCGACACCCTCCAAAGGGTGAAAATCTACACCAACCTCCCCGACGTGGAGCTCACCGTGAATGGTAAGTATCTGGGCTCCAAGGAGAGTGTGGATGGTATTGTGGAGTGGGAAGATGTCGATTTGGAGCGTGGTGCCAACACCATCGAGGCCACATCGAGAGGCATAACCGACCGTGTGTCGGTGGAGATTCCCCACAGCTACTCCAACGAACTATAAAGACAACAACACACCATAGATATATATGAGAGAGATTACAGTAAACGGATTGGGCGACCTGCCCGAGGCGGCCGAGGAGATACTCGATGCGCTCGACGGACGAAACGTGGTGGCCTTCTTTGGTACAATGGGTGCGGGCAAAACGACCCTCATCCGAGAGATTTGCGAGCAGCTCGGCAGTGAGGATGTGGTGACAAGCCCCACCTTTGCCCTCGTAAACCGCTACAACAGCGCCAACGGACGCCCCATCTTCCACTTTGACTTCTACCGTATAGAGCACCCCGAGGAGGCCTTCGATATGGGCTACGAGGAGTATTTCTACTCCGATGGGCTCTGCCTGGTGGAGTGGTCGGAGAGGATTGAGGAGCTGCTGCCCGACGATGTTATGAAGGTGGAGATTGAGGTTGTCAGCCCCACAAAACGCCACATTACCATCGACTAAATAATTGATTTACAAACAACCATAACCCCATAGAGAAACCTTTATGATAAAAAATGTGATATTCGACCTGGGCGGCGTAGTGCTCGGTCGTGACTTCAAGAGGCTTGGCGACGTTCTCGGCAACACCTTTGCCTTCATCTCGGCCGATGAGGCTTTTCCCGAATATTGGAGCGAGTTTGACCGTGGCACCTACACTCGCAGTGAGGTGACCCGTATGCTGGCCGACGACTACAACCTCACCCTTGAGGATGCCAACGACCAGGTACAAAAACTCCTGGAGCTCCTGCAGCCCATCCCCGAGACCGAGGAGCTCATCCGTGAGCTGAAGGCCGAGGGCGTAAGGTGCTACGTGCTCTCCAATATGTCGGGTGAGTTCTACGCCGAGCTGCTGAAGTTCCCCGTCTTTGAGCACTTCGATGGCGCTGTGGTGTCGTATCAGGAGAGGGTCAACAAGCCCGACCGCAAGATTTATGAGATTATCCTCTCCCGCTACGGTTTGGAGCCCTCCGAGACCCTCTTTGCAGATGATAAGGCGGCCAACACCGCCGCTGCGGCAGAGCTGGGCCTCCACACCGTCACCTACGACTGCAATGGCGACGGCCCCGCACAAGTCCGCAAAGCGGTGCTGGGAAGATAACCAAAAAAGGCGTTCCGAGTGGAACGCCTTTTTTAGTTATCAGTTGTCAGTTATTAGGGAGTTATAGGAGTTATAGGAGTTATAGGAGTTATAGGAGTTATAGGAGTTATAGGAAATTTCTCTAATGGCCCTATGTACCCCCGGCCAACCCTTTAGAACGGATAGCCGATACCGAAGTTGAGCGCCGTATTGTGGATGTTGGGGTGCGAGATAACCCATCTCTCACCCTCGGGCTTGCCGGGATTGTGGAGCTGGATACCCCAATCGAGGCGCAGCACAAGTACATTGAGGTTGAGCCTCAAGCCCACACCCGTATTGAGAGCCATCTGCGACAGGAAGGTGTCGAACCCGAAGGCCGCCCCCTCGGGAATACCCTTAATACCGGGGGTGTACCACACATTACCCGCATCCACAAAGGCTGCACCATCGAAAATACCTCCCAGCGGGAAGCGCCACTCCAAGTTGGCCTCCAGGCGGAGATTACCAAATTGGCTCGGGTAGCCACTATTCACCTCGGGCGAACTGCCGGGGCCGAGGGTGCGCACGGGCCAACCACGCATACTGTTGATACCTCCCGCATAGAAGAGCCTATCTGCCGGCAGCGACTCGTTGCGAGAGTTGCCATAGGGGAAAATCAGACCTCCATAGAGGCGATATACCAATTGGCTGCGGTCGGTAAGGCTGAGTGATTGGGCCCAGGTGAGGTCGCCACGCACATATTGTGCATAGGGGATGCCAAAAACGGTGTAGTGGCCGTCGCTCTTCTCTTCTCCCAGCAGGCTCTTAACGCCCGACAGGAGATTACCACTGGTGGAGAGGCCCACACGCAGGGTTGTATAGTCGCTCTGGTTGGCGACATTGGTTGTGCCATAGGCGTAGGAGCCCGAGATACCCGCCATCATCTGTGTGGTGTAGCTATCCCTCAAATATGGGTTTTGCAGCCTATCCAGAAACTCCTGGCTCACATAGTTCATCTTCACAAGGCTCACATCAAAGGGGCGAATGGTGAAGTAGCTCTTGCGACCATTGTTCCAGCTGTAACCGAAGCTCACATTGGAGAGCACACGGTTGTAGTAGCGTCGGTTCTGGTCGTTTATGGAGAACTCAAGGCGCGTCTGGGGGCTGTGGGCCACACCTGCGTGGTCGAAGTCGAAGGGGAGGAGGAATTGAGGGAAGGTGACACCCACCATACCGCCCAGCTCTGTGGAGTTGCGGTTGAGCGATGGGTCCTCCACTCTAAGAAGTTCATAGCCAAACGTGAAACTCATATCGAACAGCTCGGCACCACGGAAGAGGTTGAGATTCTGATAACCGAGCGTTGTGGCCACACCATAGAAGCTGGAGGTTGTGGATGCCTCAAGCTCCACCTTATAGCTCTGCCTCATTGCAGGCGAGAGCCTTATCTCGCAGTCGAGCACACCCTCCATAGTCTCTGCCGTGTCACTCCAATGGTCGCCCACAAAGGTCACGGGGTGCATAGAGCCCGCCACGGGCGAGAAGATGATGTTGGCACTGTGGATATAATCCATACCCATAAGGTTGTCGTAGGTGGTTGCCACCTTCCTGTCGTCGTACATAGAGCCGCTGTGGAGCCTTATGAGTCTGCCGAGCACCGAGGGGCGGATGTTGGGCCTCTCGCCGGGGTAGATTATCTCCATACCGTTGTGCGTGAGGGTGTCGAGCGAGAGGAGGTAGTCGGGATTGGTGGCGGCCTCTCGTGCGTCGTAGTCGGGCATCACACGTATATTGCCGATGCGATAGAGGGGGTTGTTGCGTGTTTGGGGCCTACCCTGCGAGTCATAATCGACCACCTGGCGGGTTAGCACCATCTCCACCGAGGCTTTGTGGTCGCCGAGGGTGGTATCCACCTGAAACTCTATGTTATTCTCCGTGAAGTCATAAAAACCCTCGCTACGCAGACGACGTGTGAGCTCCGAGCGCTCCTCGCCGAGGGCCTCGATATCCAAAATCCTCCCGGGTCGCAAACCGCCGAGGGTGTCATCCTGGAGCAACTTGGCTATGTAGCTGTCCTCAATATCGTACTCCACCTCGGAGATACGGTAGGGCTCGCCCTGAATGGTTGTGTAGGTCACCTCGGCCGTCCGTCTTTGGGGGTCGAGATGGAAGGAGTACTCCTCCTCGGCACCGAAGAATCCTCGGGAGGCAACGTAGGCCTCAATATTCTCTGCACTGCGACGTGTAAGGGTGGTATCGAGGATTGTGGGAGGGGTGCCCAGGGTACGCATCAGGCTGTTCCATACGTTTTTACTCTCGGGGTCGGACTTCAGATAGAGCCACGCACGAAGGTGGAAGAGGTCCATCGAGGGGCGCTGTTTTATATACTTGGAAATCTCCTCGGCGGAGATGCGCTCCTCACGGGGCGTGGAGTGGTCGCTCTCCACACGGTTTTGGGTGAGCACATAGGCCCCTTCGGGGAGCAGCGAGCGTATATTGCAGGAGCTCATCACGAGAATGATGAGCATCAGCAATACTGTTTGTCTTCGTTGCACTCGGGCCATTGTTGCTTTTGGGGTCAAAAAATTTCTCAAATATACAATAATTTCGTTATATTTGTGAGCATTAACAGCCGTTTTTCGATGAAAATAGAGTTTTGGAAATACGAGGGCGCAGGCAACGACTTTATACTCCTCGACCAGAGGGGTGCAAATTTCGAGCCCACAACCCGGCAGATACACCTTTTGTGTGACCGTCGCCGAGGAATCGGCGCCGACGGACTTATGATGCTCGGTGAGAGTCGGGGTGCCGACTTTTCGATGCGCTACTTCAATGCCGACGGCCCCGAGGCTACAATGTGTGGCAACGGCGGCAGGTGCATCACCTGGTTTGCCGACCTGCTCGGCATAGGCGGCGACACCAAGCGTTTCGAGGCTGTCGATGGCCTCCACACATCCACCATCCTCCACCGAGAGGGTGCGTCGGCAACCGTGAAACTCGGAATGACCGATGTGGAGCGTATCACTGTTTGCCCCGATGGCGATGTATTGCTCGACACCGGCTCCCCCCACCTTGTGCGACGTGTGGAGAGCCTCGATATAGATGTTGTGGGTCTGGGCCGAGAGTTGCGCTACGACGCCAAAACCGCCCCCACAGGTGGTGCCAACATCAATTTTGTGAAGATTGGGGGCGAGGGAAAACTCTCGCTGCGCACCTACGAGCGAGGTGTGGAGGATGAAACTCTGGCTTGTGGCACAGGAGCCACCGCCACCGCCATTGCCGTGTGTCACACGCTCCAGCCCTCCGTGCATCACTTTGAGCTCCAAGCCCAGGGTGGCGACCTCGAAGTGGAATTTACACCCGAGGGCAATGGGCACTACACTAACATTTACCTCACAGGCCCCGCCCGTCTGGTATTCCACGGCACCATAGAGATTTAATCCGCCCGACAGAGATACACAAAAGACCCTTTGGCATCTACCAAAGGGTCTTTTGTGTATAGCAGTGTTTGCAATATATCAGTGTTTGCAGAATATACGTGTGTACAGAATCTCCGTGTGTGGGCACCCCCCATCAGCCGATAAGTTCTCGGGCCTGTTGGAGCGCTGCGGGGGTGACATCTGCTCCCGAGAGCATCGCCGCAACCTCGCGGATACGCTCCTCGTGGTCGAGCAGTCGTAGTTGTGTGTGGCCACTCTCGCCATCCTTATAGACCTTAAAGTGGGTGTCACCCTTGGATGCCACCTGGGGCAAGTGGGTGATATTGACCACCTGACGGCCCGCCGAAAGTTCGGCAATAATCTGGCCCGTCACGTCGGCAATACGACCCGAAATGCCGGTGTCAATCTCGTCGAAAATGACCGTAGGCATATTGGTCTTACCCGCCACCAAGGCCTTCAGGCAGAGCATAACACGGGATATCTCACCACCCGAAGCAACCCTCTCCAGGGGTTGGGGTTGAAACTTGGGGTTCGACGAGAAGCGAAACTCCACGCCATCACCACCCGTGGCCGAAAGTTCCACAGGGGTCACAGCGCACACAAAACTGCTCTGCTCCATACCGAGTCTCGAGAGCATCGCCACAACCTCTCGGGCAAGCTGTTCACCCGCACGAGTGCGTGACTTGGTGAGCTCTCCGGCCACAGCCTGGGCCTTGCGCCTCAGCTCTTCCACCTCTGCCGCAAGCTCCGCCAATCGGCTGTCGCCCTCCACAATCACTCCCAGGCGATCGCCATACTCCTTCTCAAGAGCCACAAGCTCCCCCTCACTCTGCACACCGTGTTTACGCATCAGGGTGTAGATGGCATCGATGCGCTCCACCACCACGGCAGCCCTCTCGGGGTTGCCCTCCACCCTCTCTCGCTCGTCGGCAAGCAGCGAGGATATATCCTTAAGCTCCAAAAGAGTGGCCCTCACACGCCCTGCAATCTCGCCGGCAGGAGCATAGACATCGCTACTCTTCTGGAAGAGGTTCTCAATCTGTTTGAGCCTTGCGAGCACGCCATTCTCCTCCTCGTCGAGCAGCTGACCGCCACCACCCAGGGCCTCGCTTATGCGCTCCACATTGTCGAGCAGGCGCTGCTCACTCTCCAGCTCCTCGAGTTCTCCGGGGCGCAGTTTGAGCGCCGCAAGCTGGTTATACTGGTGCTCGATGTACTCTCTATCCCTTCGGGCGGCCTCCACCCTCTCTCGCAACTCTGCAAGTTCTCGGCGGCTACGGCGCAGCGCTTCGTAGCGCACACCATACTCCTCCCTCAGAGCCCCATTATCGGCCATCGCATCCACAATGGCCATCCTGAAGCCCTCATCGGCCACACGCAACGAGTGGTGCTGCGAGTGGATATCTATCAGTCTGCTGCCCAGCTCCTTGAGCACCGAGAGCTGCACAGGAAGGTCGTTGATATAGCTGCGCGACTTTCCGGCAGGAGTTATCACTCGGCGGAGAATACTCTCACTATCATACTCCAGGTCGTTCTCCTCAAAGAATCCCTCCAAGCCATAGGCGCCAATGTCGAAGGTCGCCTCCACAACACACCCCCTACCACTCTCCTTCAGCGTTGCAATGTCGGCACGCTCACCCAGCACAAGGCCAAGGGCCCCGAGCAGGATACTCTTACCGGCACCCGTCTCGCCCGTGATGATATTAAGGTTGGGCGAGAGCGTCATATCCAGACGCTCGATGAGTGCATAATTTTCTACCGTTAGGTGACGTAACATTTTTTTGTTAAAGGGATGTCTGTCGGTGGGTGTAACTTTTCTGGGTTATGGGTGGGAGATGGAAAGGGCCGACAATTACAAGGGGGGTAACTTTTACCAACAAAGCGGGTGGAGAGCAACTCCCCAACCCGCCTTAGGTCATACTTTCCCTTCTGTGGGTGGCCCTACCCTACTTTTTCTCTTTGAAAACCACCTCTCCATCGAGAAACTCCTCGGTAGCGATGAGGGTGGGCTTGGGAATACGCTCGTAGTACTTAGAAATCTCTATCTGCTCACGGTTCTCGAAAGTCTCCTCGAGAGCGTCGGTCGAGCTGGAGAAGTCGGCCAGCTTGCGGTTGAGCTCCTGTTTCAGCTCGGTGGCAATCTGGTTAGCACGTTTTGCAATAATGGTTACCGACTCATAGACATTGCCGGTGGGGCCGTCGATGTCGGTGAGGCGGCGGGTTACAGTGTTGTTGGGAACATTCTTTTTGATTTCCATATTATTCCTCCTATTGTTGGTGTTTGATTAATTCGTTTGATTGTCCTCTGTGCTCTCCTCTACGCCCTTGTCATCGGCATTGTGCTTTGCCAGAAACCTCTTGGAGGCTCGGTGCATACGCTCGGCAGCCTTTGCGTGCTTCGAGGAGGGGAATTCCGAGATGAAGTTGTAGTAGGCATCCATAGCGTCGAGGTAGCGGTCCACCTGCAACTCCGAGATGGAGTTGTCGGCCAGGCGGTAGCTCGCATCGAGGGTAAGGAAGAGAATCTCCTCACGGTGGGGAGTCTCGGGATACTCCTCCAGGGCGTTTCGCAGAGCGATGATGGCTGCCTTGTAACGACCGGTCTTGTAGTAGGTGCGGGCATTGATGAAGGCCTTGTCGTAGAGCTTACCTTTGAGCTCGCCGAGCCTCACCTCGCACACACCCAACTTGGGGGACTCTGGATAGCGCTCCATATATTCGTTGATGGCGCTGATGGCCTGCACGGTCTTTGTCTGGTCCCTCGAGGGCTCGGGCGAGGAGAAGTAGTAGCCCATAGCGTGCATATACTCCACATCCTCCAGCAGAGGGCTGCGACCATAAGTGCGGCGATACTCGTCGAAGATGAGTGCGCTCGACTCGAAGTCGCCCTGCTTGTAGAGGCAGCAACCTGTGTAGTACATTATGGTATCGGCACGGAAGGTGGAGGCATAGCGGGGGCCGAGCTCCTGGAAGAGCTGAAGTGCGTGCTGGTAGTCACCTTCGTGATAGTAGTTCACTGCGGCGTGGAACATCTGGTCGGAGTCATTGAGTTTGAGCAACTTGTTAAAAGGGCTGCAACTCACCACTCCCACAAAGGCCGCCACAACGACCATCCTAACCACATTAATTCTCTTCATATCTATCTATATGTATCTGCCACAAGGGCATTTAGCGTGCAAAGTTAATACATTTTTAACGACTAACGCAAAATTATATTATATTTTTAATCGCTATTTCTGCAAGAAATTTGTTATCTTTGGGCTATACAAACCTTTCAGCTGCCAACACTATGAGCTCCCGACTACCACTTTTTGCAGATTATCTGCGTGCCGAGCGCCGTCTTTCGGAGGGCACCGTGCACAACTACCTACGTGATTGTCAGGAGTTTATGGCGTGGTGCAACAGCTCTCCCGAGGAGTTCTGCCCCGAGCAGACCACCTACGACGATGTGAGCGGATGGATGATGTCGCTTGCCGAGGCCAAAAAGGTAGTGACCCAAAGTGGGCCCAAGAGCAAAAAGCCTGCCTACACCCCCGCCAGCATCAACACCAAGGTCTGCTCCGTGAGGGCATATTTCAAGTGGCTCCACACGCTCAACTACATCCCCACCAACCCTACCGAGAAGTGCCACCTGATGAAGACCCCCTCCCGACTCCCCACCTTCATTCCAGAGGAGCAGATGACCGATATTCTCTCCCACCTGGAGGAGATGCAGCAGAGCAATGACTACGAGGAACGACGCAACGCCCTCATAGTGATGATGTTCTACTGCACGGGGCTGCGTTTGGCAGAGCTCACGGGGCTCACCCGCAACGATTTCACCCCCTCGTGGGATGCGGTACGAGTGGTGGGCAAGGGGCGCAAAGAGCGCATCGTACCAATTGTGAGCACGTTACGGCCCCACCTGGAGAGCTTCCACAAATTTACCCTGCAAAATATTTGTGCATCTCGACAAAATTCATTAATTTTAACATCAGAAGGGGACCCAATGAGCCGTTATCAGATAGAGCGTGCGGTGCAGAGGGTGCTCGCCGAGTGTGGCGTGAAAGGTAAGCACAGCCCCCACGTGTTGCGCCACACATTTGCCACCCTGCTGCTGGAGAGGGGTGCGGATATCAGGGAGATACAGGAGTTGCTCGGCCACTCGTCGTTGGCGACAACGCAGATTTACACCCACAACAGCATCGCCCGCCTCAAGGAGGTCTATCGCACCGCCCACCCGAGAGGAAATACAAACGGGAAACCATAAAAAAAGGGGGGCAAAACAGAGACAACAACGCCCGAGAGGGCATATTATAAACACAATTAAAAAAAGGAGGATATTATGAACGTTAAGATCCAATCCGTAAAGTTCGATGCAGACAAGAAGCTCATCGACTTCATTGAGGCCAAAATGGACAAACTCGACCGCTTTGTGGAGCGAGCAGTCTCGGCAGAGGTTATCCTCAAACTCGACAAAGACCCCGAGCAGGGCAACAAGGTTGCAACAATCAAAATCGAGGTCCCCACAGATACCATCATCGCTGAGCACCAGAGCAAATCCTTCGAGGAGTCGGTTGACGGCGCTATCGACGCCATCAAGAAACAGCTCGAAAAACACAAAGATAAATTTGCAAAGTAGAAACCTAAAAAACATCATCGGCAACCCTCGCAACCCGGGGGTTGCCGTTTTGTTTCCTTCGCAACAAAGCACCACGCAACAACCCTAATCTCACACATCTGTCACTATGACCTTTAGACCCCTCGCCGACCTATTTCACCTCTTTGTGCCCCGCCGTTGTCCCGCCTGCGGAGCCAACCTTCTGGAGGGGGAGCAGCCCTTCTGTGTCCGCTGTCTGATGTCGGCACCCTACACCGACCACCCCACATCGGCCTCCAACAACCTCCTGGAGCATCTGCGAGAGGAGGTGCCCGTGGAGCGTGCAGCAGCCCTCATAAGGTTCCCCAAAGGGTCTGTATGGCGAGAGGCTGTGCACAATTTCAAATATGCCGGAGGGTGGCGTGTGGCGCTTCAATCGGGCTATTGGTTGGGGGAGGCTCTGGCCGAAGGAGGGCTCTTCTACGACGTCGATATGGTGGTGGCCATCCCCCTCCACCCACGCAAAACACTCCGCAGGGGCTACAACCAGGCCGACTACATAGCACAAGGGGTGGCCGAGGTGCTCCAAAGGCCCTGGGTGAGGGGCAACCTGCGAAGGGTGCGCAACAACCCCAGCCAGACCCTCAAGCGCACGCACGAGAGGTGGGACAATGTGGAGGGTATCTTTGTGGTGCGCCATCCCGAGGAGTTTGCTGGCAAGCACATCTTGCTGGTGGACGACGTCATAACCTCGGGCGCCACCATAGGGTCGGCGGCGGAGGTCATTCTGAGGAGTTGTCCGGGTGCTCGGGTGAGCATAGCGGCCATTGCCACCGCCCACTACTACTAACCTCCCCGTAAGATGCAACAAAAACGAGAGAGGCCGACCTTTCGGGGTCGGCTTCTCTCGTTTATATGCACGCTGCGGGCCTACTACATAGCCTGCTCGGTGCGCTGTGCCTCCACAAAGTACTTCTGCGACTTGAGCAGGTTGCGGCTCTGGAGCACCATAGTCTTTGTCTCATTGAGGATGGTGAGGTAGAGCATACTTGCCTTGGTCGAGGTGGAGTTATTCTGAATTCGACGGAGCTGATTCTTGATAGCCTGTGCAATCAACTCAAAGAGCTCATCACGCATAGCCAGCACCAGGTCGATATTTGCAAAGTCGTTGGACTGGAGCATATCGTTGATGCGGGTGTAGAGCTCCGACACGGAGTTGTTGATGGTGGTGAGGTCCTCCACCTGCTCCTCACTCATACCACGGTGGTTGTTGTCGATATGCTCGAAGCAGGGACGGGTGATGTGAACGAGTGCCTTACACATCTCGCTGATGTAATCCACCACCTGCACATAGTAGTGACCTGTGTCGATGTAGTTCTCCTCGTGGAACTTGTGGAGCGTAGGCAGCATTGCATACTTACGCTCACGAGCTGCATAGAAGAGGTCGTTGGACTGACGTACGAGGGTGCGGAGAGCCTTGCGGTCCTCACGGAGGGTTGCCTCGATGGTCTGTGCGTAGATGTTGGTAGTGGTCTGCATAGTCTGGCACACCTCGATAACGATGTCGCCGAGTACCTCATTCTCGTTCTCCGAGAGATTAACCTTGACACTCTCCTCCTTCTGGGCGCCTTTTTTCTTCTTGGGCAGCATCATATAGATGCAGACGAGCGAGAGGACGATGATGGCCACCATACCGCCCCAGTGGAGCAGGAGGGTGATGATGATGGAGAGCACAAAGGCGGCAAGACCCGTAACGAACCAACCGGCCACCACGGTGATAACGCCTGTGATGCGATATACGGCGCTCTCACGGCCCCACGCCTTGTCGGCGAGCGACGAACCCATAGCCACCATAAAGGTTACGTAGGTGGTCGAGAGGGGGAGCTGGAGCGAGGTACCGATGATAATCAGCATCGAGCCTGCGGTGAGGTTCACGGCGGCACGGATGAGGTCATACTGACCGAAGTCGGCGCCGAGCTCTGCGGCCGAGGGGGCCTCGAAACGGCGAGCCACCGCTACACGCATACGCTTGGGAGTGTGGTCCTCAAACCAGCGGCTGCAACCTACGGCCACACGCACAATGGCACGGGAGAATGCCGACGAGCCAAACTTCTCTGCGCCATCGTCCTGTGTGGAGGAGAGGGAGAGCTCTGTGTCGCTCACATTCTCGGTCTTCTTGGAGGTCCACAGGGTCAAAATCATAATCAGACCCGAGGCCACCAGGAAGAGGGTGTCGGCCTTCACGGGGTTGTTGAGCGCACCCATCAACATATCGGGGTTGCCGGTTGCCTGTGCAATCTTCCACGAGTCGAGGCCTGCGAGGGGTACACCGATGAAGTTCACCAGGTCGTTACCTGCAAATGCCAGAGCGAGCGAGAAGGTACCGGCGAGGATGGTAATTTTGAGGATGTTCACCTTGCAGAGCTGCAGGAGGAACATCAACAGCGAGCTTGCGACAAACACTGCGAGCAGACAGATGGCTGTATGGTCGTTGATGTAGGCCACCAAATCTACTGCCAAGCCCGACGACTTCAGACCTTTGATGAGGGCGAAATAGACGATGATTGTGAAGGCCACGCCACACCACAGGGCGCCCCAACGACGGAGCTGCTTGTGATAGCGGAAGGTGAAAATCAGTCGGCTCAGGAACATCAGGATGGTACCTGTCACAAAGGCGACAACCACCGAGAGGAGGATACCGGCAATCATTGCCAGCGCCTTGCCGGAGTTGATGAGGGTCACGGGGTGACCGTCGGGGCCGAGGATGGGCTCCTTGAAGAGCGCCACAGCGATGGCCGAGCCGAGCAGACCGAATACGAGTGCCACGGTGGTGGAGGTGGGCAATCCGAGCGAGTTGAAGACATCCAGGAGGATGACATTGGCGAACATCACACCGAGGAAGAGAATCATCACTTCGTGGAATGTGAAGAACTCAGGATAATAGACACCGCTTCGTGCAACCTCCATCATACCGCTGGAGGTGAGGGCGCCGATGAGGATACCCACGGAGGCGATGGTGAGAATCACCTTTTTAGGGGCAGCTTTGGAGCCGTAGGCGGAGTTAAGGAAGTTTACGGCGTCGTTCGACACGCCCACATAAAGACCGCCGATAGCCAGAAGGATGAGTACCACGACGGCGAAAATGTAAATAGCTGACATTTATACTTTAGTTTGGTTAATATGCAGATTTTTACGCCACAAATGTAGCCCCATTTTTCGATCCTTCCATAGGCCCCATTCTCAATTAACAAAAACTTAAAATCTGCGTAACACTAAATTAACAATGTGGGGCGTTAGGGGTGTTATAGGAGTTATAGGGGTTATGGTTCGATTTTAGCCCTGGAGGCCACACGTACACGGGTCATCTCCTCTCTTACACCGCCATTGGTTATGAATGCCTCTTTCCGGCTCTCAATCAGTTTTCCGAGAAGCGTATCTGTTTGGTGGAGGAGTATTATGGCAATGTTGGCGACCGTTTCATCCGTACGCACAGCCACTATTTCACGATAATATGCGGAGTCGTTGTGCTCTCTGCACAGCTGCCTTGCCACGGTATATTTTTCGTCGGCGACACTCCACATACAAAGATTTCTCACCCTCAGATAATCTTCGTAGTCTGCGAGCAACTCCTTGAGGCTTGCACGTGCGACATTGAGTAGCTTGAGCTCCATTTCGGAGGAGGTGGGGGCAGCTGCTGTGCCCTCCACAATGTTTTGTTTTCCGGAGCGTGCAGCTTGCACCATTTGGTCTATTGTGCGGTCGCTTTTGTCGAGAAATTTGTGGGCAAAGATGTAGGTTGTATCATAGATGCACTCCGCCTTCTGATAGACAATCAGATTTTTGTAATTGCCTTTGGATGAGAGGAATTTGGTGTTGGTAGCCATAATCGTGTGTTTACCACAAAGATAAACCCCCGAGAGATAAATTGCAAATAATTTTTAGATTTTTTATAGGAGTTATAGGAATTATAAGAATTATAGGAGTTATAAGAGTTATAGGCATCTTTCCCCCATTACTCCCATTACTCCTATCACTCCCATTACTCCTATCACTCCTATTACTCCTATCACTCCCATCACTCCCATCACCCCTCCTCTCCTCCCCCCACCAACAAAAAAAGCACCCCCTTTACGGAGGTGCTTTCTCGTGAATCTATTTTGCAAGTAGCCTCGCTACACTGCAATTATTTTAGTTGATACCAATCTCACTGCCTTTAAGAGTGTTGCCCTCTGCCTTGATGGTAACTTTGGAATCATTAGACTTCCAGTTCCCGCCATTATTAACAAGGAAGTTGATAGTCTTGCCAACCAACTCAGAAGGAACAACGATGCTCCAAGTGTAGTTACCCTCAGATGTCATAGTATTTCCGGGCCAAGTGGTGTCGAACGAAGTGCCGGTATCCCAAACGTGAATCTTCATAGTGTTTCCCCACCACTGCTTAGAGTTATCGGTGTCGAGAGTAATTTTCAGTTTGATAACGGTCTCCTCGAGAGTAATGGTTGCACCAGTTTTGCTGATGTTTATACTACCAGTCGAGTTCTTGGAACCATTCGAGAGAGTATAAGAGAGGTCCTCTCCGATGTAGTCACCGCTAATTGCATACTTGTTATCAGTTACAGTTGCGTTATTTACGATAGTGGTATCACCATTCTTCAAAGTGATGTAGAGGGGACTCCAATTAGCCTTGTTGTTGATAGTGATGTTAACCATAAGGTTGGTGTACTCCTCAGCTACAGTGTACTTGAACGCTTTGGTCTCGGGGTTGAAATAGATGTCGAACTTGCCGTTCTTGGTCACTTTGATGTCTTGGCCACCAGCCTGAACAAGAGTGTACTCTGTGTCTATTTCTGCTTTCAAAACAGAATCTTTGTTACCGCCGTAGCTTACATCCCAAGAGTTGCCCTCAACAAACTTGAACGCATCGTCTTTGTAGAGCTCTACGCCATTGGCAACAATCCAACCATCACCATTATCGGTCATAGCAACAGGTTTTTCAACATCCCAGCCTTGGAACGAACCAACAACACCAATGGCGGGTACAGGAATCTCATAGTCGGCAGTCTGCCAAGTGCATTCATCCCAACCGATAATGTAGCAGTAATTGTTGGGGGCTGCGCTGATGGTGAGGTCGTCGGTCTGTGTCCAAACAACACCATCCCAAGTACCAAAGTTGGCTTCTGTTGCGGTGTTTGCCATACGGCAGAAGATAACACTATCGAAGTCCTTGGGAATCTCGCACTCATATACACCGTCTGCATCCTCGTCGGTCATCTTCACCCAATTGTTGATAGCAGCACGAGTCTGTACGCTGGAGGCTGCATTGAAGAAGTAAGCTGCAAACCAAGCGTTGTCAGCCTTCCAATTGTTGTTGGGAACAAGGTAGAGTTTCTCTGCGGGAACAACAACCTCCTCTGCCTCGATAGTGCCGAGGTTGTAGATTTTGCCGTTGGCAAAGTTGCGGGTAATCTGTTTTACGACTTCGCCGTCAATAGAAGCGGTGAGGGTCAAGTCTGTGCCATCAACAGTACCTGCCCAAACATAGAAAGGAACCCAAATATCCTCGCCTGTCAATTCGGGGGTAGATGCAGTCAACTCGTCGTTGTAGCAGAAGGCATCGTAATCGCCACCCTCTACAGTGAGGACTACATTTTCGGAGCTGCTAAAGTGGAAGAACGAGTTCTCGACAGACAACTCAATGTTCATACCATTCACAAAAGTAACCTCGCCGTTAGCAAGGCCAAGGCACATACCTGCTTTACCTGCCTTAGAGTCAAAACCATAGTCCGAAGCATAGTAATTCACAGAGACAATTTTACCAACAAGGTTGTTTACGTTTTCCTCCTCGCACACAAACTTCTCACCGTTGAAAGTGAAAGTGAAGGTGACAGGTTCTTCGTTTTCATCAATATAAGTCACATCGAGATCGTCACCTTCCTGCCATACTACGGGGTAACCATTGCCCTCATCGAAGTCGCCAATGGTGATACGGGTCATCTCAACCTCTGCGGTAAACGACAGGCCCTCGCTCTCGGGGGCAATGTTCTCATTGATGTCATTCTGGCAAGCTACTGCGCCCAAGGCAACAATAGCGCTCGCAATAAAATAGAAAATCTTTTTCATCTCTTTCTCTCTTTTGCTAATTGTTAAACTTGGGATTAATTACCACACTACATCCTCCTCGGTGAGGTAGATGTCGGCGATACCGTCAACGGTCTGGATGCTGGCAGCGATGCCCTGCTCGATAGCCATCTCAACACTCTCAATGGCGGGAGCAACATAATTGGTTTTCTTCATTGTTTGGTTTAGTTTTTAGTATAAATTGTTTGTTTGGTTGTTTGTCCAATTTTTTTGCAAACGCAAAAATAGTTTTTTTCAACCACAATTGCAACTTCCCCGCCCCCAACAGCACACATTTGCCGACAAACAGGGTACACGACACGACCAATTGAAATTCAAAATTCAAAATTCAAAATTCAAAATTGCGAGTAAGCGAGAGCAGAACAAACTTGTTTGTTATGCCGAGCGTGAGCAATTAAAAGCCCTCGAAGAGGGGTTAAAATTCAATATTGACACACGCCCCCTCTATGTTAGAATGGGGGCTGTTGTCGGTCGTCGGTCGTCATAAAATAAGGCGCCGTGTGGCGCCTTCACTTTTATATGTCGTCCGAGCGGAACTCATACCCCAACCTCTTACCCGTCTGGAGCTTGGTATTCTCCTGGCGGGAGAGGAACTGCTCGGCAGCCACCGTCTTCACGGTGTCGTAGGCGGGCACCAGCAGGTCGAAGCTGAGCGCATAGAGCATCGCACGCTCCAAAATCTCCAAAATCGCCTCCCTCGAAACGCTCTCCTTGCCGAAATCATCGACCCTCCAGCGCTCCTGGCGTTTGCCCTCAACAAAGAACTTACCCTCACGGTTCACAAAAATTCGACCAATGAGGTAGCCCTCATCCTCCTCACGTTTATACTTCATAGAGTCCGCCAAGAAGTTGTAGATGTTAATCACACCGCAGTAGCCGTTGGCACGGTCGGCCTGGACATAGGGGTTGTGCCAAATACGGTGGCCACGCTCAAAATTGAAGACGTTGGTGTGCATAACAAACACCAACAGGTCGCCCGCAATCTGTATCTGCGCCTCAAACTTGCCTCGGTCGCTATACTCGATGCGGATACGTTTGTCGATACGCTCGTCGAGCTCCTCGTCAATCTCCGTGGAGAACTCGTGGAGTGCGTCCTTCAGCTCCGCAAAAAGGGCATTAGTATTGTCGAAAATCTGTTGTTTGAGCCCCGACTTGGTCACCAGAAGCTCCTTAATGTGAGTACGTAACTCGGATTGTGATTCCATAGATATTATTATGAGTTGTTATCTTTCTTTGTGCAACATTAGCGCTCCAGGTAGATGCGCTCGCCCGCAATCACGCTCTTCTCCTTGGGCATATCGTTGATGCGGCGAAGGGCTCTCACCGAGATACCCACAGCGTCGGCCACACGGGAGAGGTTGTCGCCCTCGGAGGCCACCACATAGCGGCGACCACCCTCGGCATAAACACCATAGCCCCCCACCTTATGAATGGCAACCCTGTGGTTGTCGATGTTCACACGGTGCACAGGTGCTACCACGGGGCTCTCCACACTCTCGGGGGCCTTCTCCACCTCGGGCGCAGGGGTCGTAGTCGTGGGGGTCACATAGTCGGCCAGCAGGGCATTGTCGTAGCGGAAGAGTTCATACTCCTCAATAATCTTGATGAGCAGCTCCGCATAGCGGGGGTTTGTGGCATAGCCCGCCTTCTTGAGGCCGTGGGCCCACCCCTTATAATCCTTGGGGTCGAGGTCGAACAACGGGCGGTACCACTTGCGCTCGGAGAGTATCAGCGAGTGGTCGATGTAGCTCTCCTCCACCGAGTCGTAGGCCCTGAAGCACTCCTGCAGGGCGTCGTCATCGTGACGCACCGAGCGACCCTCCCACGAGGAGCCACACTTTATGCCGAAGTGATTGTTGGCCTCGGTGGCCAGGCGGCTGTTGCCATTGCCCGACTCCAAAAGGCCCTGAGCCAAAGTGATACTCGCAGGTATGCCATAGAGGGTCTGCTGCTCCACAGCCAAGGGTGCATAGCGCTCGATGTACTCCTTGCGGGTCATCTTCGCCTGCTGCTGGCCGCTGGCCGAAAGGCACCCGCCACACAAGGCAAGCACCACAACCACTATCTTTACAATATCCCTACACATACCGTCGTTCTGAAATTGGTCACTTTGGGGACAAAGATAGCTATTTTTTAGATACTCCCTCATTTTTGGTGGCCCGCTTTTAGAATTTTTATACCTTTGTGGCACAAACAGCCCTCCACACAATGGTACGCTCACCTCTCCGACACATACTCATCATCCGACTCGGAAGCCTCAAGCAGACAGCCATCTGCGTCCACTCACTCCGTGGGCTCACCCGTGATTTCCCCGAACTGAAAGTCACCGTGCTCACACTCAGCATCCACCGCCCCCTCTTCGCAGGCGTGGAGGGACTGGAATTTATCTATGCCGACGAGGAGTGTTACAAAGGTTTTGGGGGAAAGTTACGCCTGTGGTGGAGGCTCCAAAAGCTCGGGGCCGATGCCCTGGCCGACCTTACAGCCACACCCCTCGCACGACTCCTCTCCTTCAGCCTCACACCCTGGAGGCGCAAGAGTGTCCGCATCTCACGCCGACGACCCGAAGGTCGAGAGCTCACACGCAAATACCGCAAAGTGCTCGTGCAGCTCACCCCCACCGCTACCCGCATACGTGATCTCTTCGCCACCCTCGGCCTCCCCTTCAATATGCCCGCACCCCCACGTCGCAACCGCACAACACCACTCCCCGAGGCGGTGGAGAGAGTTGTGGGAGGCAAGACTGAAAAGAGTATCGGCGTAGCCCTGCCCTCCCCCAACCACGGCACCTGCTACCCCCTACCCCTCGCCTGCAAGCTCATAGAGCAACTCGCCGGGCTCTACCCCCGTGTGGTGGTCTTCGGCCAGGGTGAGTATCAGCGCCAATTTGCCGAGGGTATGCACTCTCTCCACGAAAATGTGGTGTCGGCAGTCGGCAAGTTCTCGCTTGAGGAGGAGATGACGCTCATCGCCTCCCTCGATGTGGTGGTGACCATCGACAGCGGCCTACTGCGCCTTGCCTCTCTATTGGGCACTCCCGCCGTGTCGCTGTGGGGCGCCACCCACCCCTTCCTGGAGTCGAGCGGCTACGGGCAAGACCCCCTGAATGCCATTCAGCACGATATGCCCTGTCGCCCCTGCTCCTCGTCGGGCAAGCGAAAATGCCTCACGGGACGCTACGAATGTATGCACTCCATCACCCCCGAGGAGGTGATCAAGAGGGTGAAAACCATCGCCCGCCCACCCCGCAAAGCCAACTTCACCCCAAAAACCGATGTTAATTCTTAAAAAATTTTACTATTAGTTTGAAAGTTTATTACCTACTGCATATCAACCACTTATGAACACATAACATCCGATTTAACAGCAATTTTAATGTTAAATTATTATTAAAAAATTTTAATAAGTTTGGAAGTTAGGGGAAAATGCCCTTATCTTTGCAACGAAGTTTTAAGGTTCATTTAGGTTAGTAGTTTTAGGTTAGTAGAAGCAGGGTTAGAAGTGATTCTATCCCCTGTTGATTAAAAGGTTACGATTTTGTTTAAATCGTAACCTTTTTTGTTTTGTGCTAAAGGGGATAGAATCACTATCGAAGAGCCCAACGGGGTCTTCGACCAAGTCCCCCTTTGCCAAAGGGGGATTTAGGGGGAATGTAAATACGAAACCTGCGGATATTGCAATGTGCTATCCACGTATGTAACAAGTTGCCATATCCGCAGCGTTCTATCCCCTGTTGATTAAAAGGTTACGATTTTGTTTAAATCGTAACCTTTTTTCTTTTTATGCCTCGGGGGATAGAATCACTATCGAAGAGTCCAACGGGGTCTTCGACCAAGTCCCCCTTTCTCAAAGGGGAATTTAGGGTGAAAATATACACCATTTGGCAATAAAAAATAGAGGGTATTCGTTCGCAATATTGAGTAACATCACTACCTTTGCGCCGTTAGGAATGGGAAATTCCGAAAACACCCCCTCACACTCTCACAATGAGGGTGGCTTCGACCACGATTCGAATAACAAAACAGATATTCACACAGTAGAACTATGAAGAGATTTATCATTTCGCTGCTCGTTGTGTGCGGCGCCCTCTCCGTGAGTGCCCAACCCATCGAGCTATCGCTCGCCAAGTCGCTCGAAATCGCACTGTCGGACAACCCCACAATCAAGGTTGCCGATATGGAGATTGAGCGTCAGGACTGGGTCAAGAAGCAGAGCATCGGCAACCTGCTCCCCTCGGTATCCATCTCGGGACAGTACTCCTACAGCATCGTGAAGCAGGAGATGGCCAAGGGTCTTTCCTTTGGTGCCGACAACTCCATCAGCACCTCGGCCTCCCTCACCCTTCCCCTGTTTGCTCCCGCCGTGTATGAGACACTCAAGATGAACCAGACACAGATGGAGCAGGCTGTGGAGAGTGCCCGCAGCTCCAAGATAACCCTCGCCAACGAGGTGAAGAAGGGCTACTACAACATTCTGCTGGCCGAGCAGTCGCTGGCAGTGCTCAAGGAGAGCGAGGCCTCCATCTCGGAGACCGTGAGGAACACCGAGAATATGTACAACCAGGGGTTGGCATCCGAGTATGACCTCCTCTCGGCCCAGGTGCAGCTCTCCAACCTCCGCCCCACTATTGTACAGACCGAGAACTCCATAAAGGCCTCCAAGCTCCTGTTCCGTATGTATCTGGGGCTCCCCGCCTCGGTGGACTTCACGCTTGGTGGCACCCTCGACGACTTTGCCGAGGAGGTGGCTATGGCCACCGTACCCACCAATGAGGTAGATCTTTCGGCCAATGCCGACCTGAGGGCCCTCGACCTTCAGCGCCGACTCCTCGACCACCAGCTGCAACTTGTGAACGCTTCGAGGATGCCCACCGTGGCCGCCTTCACCAACTTCATCTTCTCCGGTAACGACAACACGATGGACTTCGGCAGTATGATGGGCGGTATGGGCTCCGCAGGTGGCGGCACCGAGGGAGGCTCGACAGGCAGCTCCCCCTCAACCAAGAAGGAGTGGTGGTGGCAGAACCCCCTCTCGGCAGGTATCACCATAAGCATCCCCCTCTTCTCGGGTGGTAAGAATATCAATAAGGCCCACGAAATCCGCAACTCCATCTCCCAGCTCTCGCTCCAGAGGGACTACCTCGAGCAGAGCATCGGTGTGCAGGTGGAGAGTGCCTTCAATAATATTGTGGCCGCAAGGGAGAAGATGACCGCCAACGAAATCACCGTGCGTCAGGCACAGAAGGCCTACGAGATTGCCGAGGTGAGGTACAACGCCGGAACGGGCACCATCCTCGAGCTCAACTCCTCGGAGCTGTCGCTCACACAGGCCAAGCTCAACTACTCCCAAGCCATCTACGACTACCTGGCAGCACGTGCCGACTACGAGAAAATCATTGGCGAGGATTTCGAGCCCGAGGAGAGCTCCGAGCCCACAGCCGAGGTTGCCCAATAACCCCACCCCGCAAAACCCAAAAGAGATAGAAATAATAACGTATATATAAATAGGTATGAAACGACTTGCAATTATTGCCCTCACCGCTTCGCTCTTTACCCTCACCTCGTGTGACAGGAGCGCCAAGAGTTCCGAGGCACAAACTACCCAGACCCAGGAGGTACTCACCAAAGTTGCTCCCGTAATGAAGCAAGAGGTGGCCGAGAGTGTGGACTTCACAACCACCCTCCTCCCCTACAAAAAGAGTTTTATCACTCCCCAGATGTCGCTCCGCATCGACGAGATTCGTGTGGAGGTGGGCGACAAGGTGAAGAGTGGCCAGGTTGTCGCTATGCTCGACAAGAACCAATACAACCAATCGGCCGTGCAGCTGCGCAATGCCGAGCAGAACCTCAAACGTATGAGGAGTGTCTATGAGGCAGGTGGTGTGAGCAAGTCGCAAATCGACGAGCTGGAGACCTCCGTGACCGTACTGCGTGAAACCGTTGCCAACCTGGAGCGCAACATAGAGCTCCGCAGCCCCTTCGATGGCATCATCACCGGTCGCTACAACGAGCCCGGCGACCTGTTTGCTATGGCCGGCAATGCCGATGGTGGCATAGGTGTGTTGCAGGTGATGCAGATTAACAAGCTGAAGGCAGTGGTTGCCATCTCGGAGAAGTACTACCCCCAGGTTTATAAGGGTATGAAGGTGGAGATTGTGGCCGACGTCTATCCCGACAAGGTGTTTGAGGGTACTGTAAACATCGTCTATCCCGCCATCAACTCCGCCACCCACACTTTTAATGTAGAGATTGTGGTGCCTAATGGACAGGAGATTTTGAGGCCCGGTATGTTCGCCCGCACCGAGTTCAATATGGGCAACCGTATGAGCCTCACCGTGCCCGATGTGGCTGTGCAGAAGCAGATGGGTGTGAACGACCGCTACGTATATATTGTGAAGAACGGCGTTGCCGAGCGCAGGGTTGTAACCCTCGGTCGTCAGGTGGGCGACCGAGTGGAGATTCTCTCGGGCGTGGCAGAGGGTGAAGAGGTTGCCATCACCGCCCTCTCCCGCATCAAAAACGGTACTCCCGTGAAGATTGTCGAGTAGCCCTAACCCCAAAAAGAGAACAGCTACCCTTTTTAAAAACAGAGCACTGAAGAACAGAAAACAATGAAAATATACGAAACCTCTGTCAAAAAGCCCATCTCAACGGCCCTCATCTTTGTGGCCGTGATAGTCTTTGGCCTCTATTCGCTCAAGAATCTGGCCATCGACCAGCTCCCCGAGATGGACCTCCCCTCGATTTCGGTCATCACCACCTACACGGGTGCCAACGCCGAGGATATCGAGAACAACATCACACGACGCATCGAGGACGGACTCAACACCGTAAGCAACCTCAAGGAGATTACCTCCCGCTCGAGCGACGGAGTGTCGCTTGTGTCGCTGGAGTTTGAGTGGGGCACCAACCTCGACGAAGCCTCCAACGATATCCGTGACGCACTTGGCAGGCTTACGGACTACCTGCCCGAGGATGCCGAGGAGCCCATCCTCTTCCGCTTCAACTCGTCGATGATGCCCATTATGGGCTTCTCCATTACCGCTGAGGAGAGCTACCCCGCACTCAACAAAATCCTCGAGGAGCAGTTCGTAAACCGCCTGAGCCGCATCGACGGTGTGGGCTCGGTGAGCGTTATGGGTGCCCCCGTGAGGGAGATTCAGGTGAATGTCGATCCCGTGAAGATGGAGGCCTATGGCCTCTCGGTGGAGCAGATTGGCAGCATCATCGCCCAGGAGAACATCAACACCTCGGGCGGTGTGCTCGACATCGGCAACCACACCTACAACCTCAAGGCCGACAGCGAGTTCACCTCCTCCGACGACCTGAAAACAATCCTCATCAGCAACCTCAATGGCCAGGAGATATACCTCCGCGACATCGCCGAAATCAAGGATACACTCGAGAAGCAGACCCTCGATGAGCGAATGAACGGCAAGTTGGGTGTGAGGGTGATGATTCAGAAGCAGTCGGGTGCCAACACTGTGCGCATCGTGGAGAAGGTGAAGAAGATGTTGCCCGACATCCAGAAAAACCTCCCCTCGGATATCACCATACACCTGCTCAGCGACTCCTCGAAAAACATCAAGGACTCCATCAGCACCCTCACAGACACTGTGATGTTCGCCTTCCTGTTTGTGATTTTGGTGGTCCTCTTCTTCCTGGGCAGGTGGAGAGCAACGCTGATTATCTGCCTCACCATCCCCATCTCGCTGATTGTGGCCTTCATCTACCTCAACCTCACAGGTGGTACGCTCAACATCATCTCCCTCTCGTCGCTCTCTATTGCGATTGGTATGGTGGTGGACGACGCCATTGTGGTGCTTGAGAACATCACCACCCACATAGAGAAGGGCTCCAAGCCCCGTGAGGCGGCCATCTATGGTACCAACGAGGTGTGGCTGTCGGTTATCGCCACCACCCTGGTGGTTGTTGCCGTATTCCTCCCCCTCACAATGGTGAAGGGTATGGCTGGTGTGATGTTTAAGCAGCTGGGGTGGATTGTGTCGCTGGTGGTATCGACCTCCACCGTGGCGGCCATCACCCTCACCCCTATGCTCTCGGCTCTTATGCTCCGCATAGAGAACAACCAACACACCTACAAGGGTATAAGCGCCATCTACAAACCTATCGATAGGTTCCTCGCCTGGCTCGATGGTGCCTACGACAAGTTGCTCCAGTGGGCCCTCCGCCACAAGAAACTCATCTTCTTTGCCCCTATGGCCCTTCTGGCCGTAGGCGTGTGGCTATTTGCGACCAAGATTCCCACAGAGTTTATGCCCAGCAGCGACGGCGACAGTATGAGTGCCACCGTGACCCTCGACCAAAACCTCGGCGTGGAGTACACCACAGCCGTGGCTCGTCGTATCGACTCGATTGTCTATGCCAAATATCCCGAGGTTATGTTGCTCTCCACAAGTGCCGGTTCGTCGAGCTCGTCGAATGTGTTTGCAGCAATGAGCACCACCGGTAGCAACATCATCAACTACACCTTCCGACTCACCGACCCCCAGGATAGGGAGCGTACCGTATTCGAGATTGCCGATGAGTTCCGTGCCGACCTGGCCACCATCCCCGAGATTAAACGCTCCACGGTGAGTGCCGGCGGCGGTATGGGCGGTATGATGGGAGGTGGCAGCTCCGTGCAGCTGCAGATTTTCGGCCACGATCTGGAGCTTACCAGCGGCATCGCCGACGACCTTGTGGCACAGTTCTCCCAGCTGGAGGGTGCACGAGATGTACGCCTGTCGAGGGATGATATGAGGCCCGAGTACAACGTGGAGTTCGACCGCAACAAACTCGCCTACTATGGGCTCAACACCTCCACCGTGGCAACCGCCATCCGCAACCGCATAAATGGTATGACCGCCTCCATCTATCGTGAGGATGGCGAGGAGTACTACATCAAGGTGCGCTACGCCGAGGAGCATCGCACATCGCTCGAAGATGTTGAAAACATCCTCGTCTATAACTCCCGAGGTCAGGGCGTTAGGGTGCGAGATTTGGGCCGTGTGACCGAGGTGTATGCACCCCCCACCATCGAGCGTGACAACCGACAGAGACTCGTGACCGTCACCGTGGCTCTGGGTAACAATGTGGCCCTGGGCGATATGGTGGAGCGTGTGGAGGGCGTGCTGGACAACTACCCCCTGCCCGAGGATGTCTATATCGACATCGGTGGCGACTATGAGGACCAGAAGGAGTCCTTCTCGGAGCTGGGAACACTTATGCTACTCATCGTACTACTCGTGTATATCGTTATGGCCACCCAGTTTGAGTCGTTCGTAATGCCCTTCATCATAATGTTCACCATTCTCTATGCACTGCCCGGTACGGCCATCGCCCTGTGGGCCACCAACACCCCCCTCAGCCTTATGGCACTCATCGCCGTGGTGATGCTGATTGGTATTGTTGTGAAGAACGGTATTGTTATGGTGGACTTCACCAACCTCCTCAGGGAGAGGGGTGTGAGTATGTACGACGCAGTGTTGGCAGCCGGAAAGAGCCGTCTGAGGCCCGTGCTTATGACATCACTCACCACCATTCTCGGTATGTTGCCCCTGGCAATCGGTATGGGTAACGGTGCGGAGATGTGGCAGCCTATGGGTATCGCCATCATCGGCGGTCTGACCCTCTCCACCATCCTCACCCTCGTGGCAGTGCCAATCCTCTACTACGTATTTATGGGCCGCAGCGAGCGCTGGAACGCACGCCGCAAAGCCCGCAAACAGCAGGCCTATGAGGAGAAAATGAGGGCTATCGCCGAGAGAGATAACAACTAAAAACACCCCGAAACAATGAAAGCACTATTTATATCCTATAATCAGGCAACCACCGAGCGCATAAACGATATGCTCGACCGCCTGGAGATACGTGGCTACACCCTCTTCCCCCTCACCTACGGTAGGGGAAGCGCCACCGGTGAGCCCCATATGGGCAACCACACTTGGCCCGCTATGAACTCCACCATCATTGCGATGGTGGAGGATGCCAAGGTGGAGCCCGCCCTCGAAGCACTCCGAGAAATCGACAAGGATACCCAACTCCAAGGACTCAGAGCCTTCGTGTGGAACATCGAGCAGGAGATGTAGAAGAACGCCGAGGGCTAAATAATTTATGCTTAAGGACTTTGTATTTTGAATTAAATTTGTATCTTTGCAGGCTCATTGGGCCTTCGTGCAAGGCCTTGAGTGAATAAACAGACTCTCGAGAAGGGTCGCAACAGATTAACATTTAACACTTTACACAAAATGTCTGTAAAAATTCGTTTGGCACGCCACGGTAAGAAAGGCTACGCTTTCTACCACATTGTTGCCGCTGACAGCAGGGCACCCCGCGATGGTAAATTCATCGAGAAACTCGGTACCTACAACCCCAACACCAACCCCGCAACCATCGAGCTCAACTTCGACGCAGCTCTGGCTTGGTTGCAGAAAGGCGCACAGCCCACTGACACTTGCCGTGCAATCCTTTCGTACAAAGGCGTACTCTACAAAAAACACCTCCTTGGTGGTGTAGCTAAAGGCGCTTTCGACGAGGCTACCGCAGAGGCTAAGTTCAACAAGTGGATGGGCGAGAAAGAGGCTAAAATCGCTGCTAAGAGCGGTAAGATTGCTGCCGACAAAGTAGCTGCTCACAAAGCTGCTGTTGCAGAGGAGGCTAAAACCAAAGAGGCCATCGCTGCTAAAATCGCCGAGAAAAAAGCTGCTGCCGCAGCTGCTGCCGCTGAGGCCGCTGCTGAGGAGAATGCAGAGGAGACCGCTACCGAGGAGGCTTAATCAACCGGCCTGAAACGGAAGAGGGAGAGGAATCAACGCATACACGAAGGGGGCTTCAAAACAGAGCTTTTCTGAAAGATGCAGAGTAGAGGTGATAGCAAGGGAGTGGCCGTGGCTAAAGTTGGCAAAAGCTTCGGAACACACGGCGAACTCACCATCAACCTTTACGATACCTTTCCTGCGGACTTTACAATAGAGGAACCGCTGTTTGTCTATATAGACAACTTGGCGGTTCCTCTGTTTTTTGACCACTTCGAGAGAAGAGGCAAGAGTGGTGGCGTGGTAATCTTCGCCGATTTCGACAACACCCTGCGTGCCTCGGAACTTATAGGCAAACAGCTCTTTATGGGGCTGGAGGCCGAACTCCTGGGATGGGAAACCGAAGAGGAGGAGGAGGAGTTCGATGAGGACGACGAGCTCTACCTGGAGGATTTCGTGGGCTTCACCGCCTCGTTCGAAGGTATGGAGCAGAGGGGTGAGATTGTCGATTTCGAGGAGGACGACTGGAACCCGCTCTTCATTATCGAGATTGAGGGCCGTGAGGTGATGATACCCGCCGCCGATGACTTCATCGTGGAGTACTCCCCCACCGGCCGCACAGTCCACTTCGACCTCCCCGAAGGACTCCTCGACCTGAATAACTAAAAAAGCCCGCAGTGTTGCGGGCTTTTTTTATGACGAGCGACAGAAGACAGTCCCCTCCGACCGGATAGGGCTGTCTTTGAATTGAAAATGGAAAATTACTATAATTCCTATGCTCTACACCAAATAGGAGTTATAAGAGTTATAGGAGTTATAGGAAATTTTCCCTAATGGCTCTAACGACCCTAATAATTTCTCGGGCCGCAGGCCTGCGACGGTCGTCGGTAGACGGTAGACGGTAGACGTAAAAACTGCATAGAACGAGATGAATGCAAGGCTTGCAACAAAAATGCCCCGGCATATTACTAAACGTAAATGCCGGGGCTGATTTTTGTTGTATAACGCAGCAGTCGCTCGTTATAT
>JAZQZI010000021.1:0-7638 GCA_045633985.1 Tidjanibacter sp.
AAAAACTGCATATAATCGGCGATTACGTCGTTGCACTGCGATAAATCCCCTCCTCATTTACGTTCAGTAAACTGCGGAGGGGATTTTCTTGTGCGCCTTGTACTCATCCGATTCTATGCAGTTTTGCTTTCAAAGAAATCCCTGCACAAAAGCGTCACTCTGACGCCCTCATTTGTGTCAAGCAAACTGCGGAGGTCGCCCTCTCGTTTAGCACAAAAATCCCTCCGTTCTATGCAGTTTTTACGTCTACCGACGACCGTCTACCGTCTACCGTCACGGGCTTGCAAAGCAAGCCCGAAAACTATTTTAGGGAGGGTAGGGTCATTAGGGTAGATAGGGCCGATAGAGCCATTAGAAAAATTCAAAATTTCCTATAATTCCTATAACTCCCTAATGTCCCTATCGACCATAAAGCCTCTAAATAAGTATTCGGGCTCGGCAACTTGGTTGCCGAGCCCGCGACGTTAGACGTTAGACCAGATGTTAAGAGCAACTAATTGCTCTTAACATCCTTCGAGCAGGTGACGCCCTCGGAGGTGAGGGCCCACTTGCCGTGGGCACGTAGGATTTGTTCCACAACATCCCTCACACAGCCCTTGCCGCCGCCAAACTCCGACACATACACCGAGGCCTCGATGCACTCCCAGGCGGCATCTGCGGGAGCCACGGGAAGTCCCACAGCTTTCATACACTCCAGATCGGGAATGTCGTCGCCCATAAATAGTACGTGGTCACGGTTGAGCCCCAGGCGCTCGATAATCTCATTGAGGCAACCCAGCTTGTCGCTCACATCGAGGTGGAGCTCCTCCACACCGAAATGCTGGAAGCGTTTGCGGAGGGTGTCGCCACGACCGCCGCTGATGATTGCCACCTTGTAGCCCATCTTTATGGCGTAGGCGAGTGCGTAGCCATCCTTTGCGTAGTATTTGCGTATGAAGTCGCCGTCGGCCAGGGGGATAATACCGCCGTCGGTGAAGACGCCATCAACATCGAAGACCATAGCTTCGACCTTTGCAATCTCCTCTTTGAAATTTCCCATAATGTTTGTTCTGCTATATTTTTAGTTCTACTTTATCTCCTCAATTTGGAATGCCCACCGGTCGCCCCCAATCTCGGCTAAGGCCCAGCGTGTGCCTGCCCCCTCCTGTGCACCGAGTGCCTTGAGTATGGCGGAGGTGGGGAGCGAAAAGCCGTGGCGTATGATCTCCACCTTGCGTCCTGCAAGGGGCTTCAGCCGTTTGGGCTGGTAGGGGTGGGCCCCTATAATATTATAGGTGTGCCCCAGGGGTGTTGTGGGCCTCTCAGTGGCAAATCCGTAGGCTCCGTGTAGGTCGAGCCCCACAGAGGCGCACCACTGTGCTGTGAGCCCCGCTTTGCGAAGTGCAGCATCGGGCACCACAAGGTAGTGGTATTTGTCGGCCTCGAAGGTGGCTTTCTGTGCTGTGAAATTCTCGCCCACGGGCACCTCAAATGAGCCCACGCCAAGAGCTGTAGCACCAATGGTGGGCTTCGAGTTCTCCCTCGACCAATAGACTACCACCTCCTTCACCTCGCCGCCGAGCGAGATGACCTCCACATCGCTGCCGGGTCCAAACTGCTTGAGCGCCTCGGTGGTATCGAACATAGGTGAGAGTTTCACGGCTATGTGGTCGGCCTTCTCCTTTAGGGAGGGGAGGAGGGCGGCGATGTTGGGCGAACAATCCTCCAGGCAGACCATCTTGCGTCCCTCGGCACTGCGGCGGTCGGGGTCGGCATAGATGAGGTCGGCGTGGGTGAGGGTGGCCAAAAATTCCTCCGATTCGCCCGACAGAACCTCCACATTGTCGGCTCCGAGAAGTCGGAGGTTGTGGCGGGTGATGGCGGCCAACTCGGGATTGTGCTCAATGGCCACTACACGCTCGAAGCGGCGTGAGAGGTAGAGTGAATCGACCCCCAGACCACAGGTGAGATCCACAGCCAGCGCCCCCGAGAAACGCTTGTGGGCGGCACACTCCTCGCTGCTCGCCTGCTGTGTGGCGAGGGTGGGGAGGATAGCCCTTGCAGCGTAGTAGCCGGGGAGCTTGCGGGCAGACCTCTGGAGGTTTTTCACCTGGGTGGCCACAAGGCGTGCGTGGGGCACACGGCTATCGAGAGCAATATCGCTTGGATTGCGCTCAATGTTTTGCTCCACAGCCAGACCGAACTCGGGGCTGGTGAGTATCTCTAATTCTCCACTTTCCATTCTCTCTTCTTTTTGTTTGTGGCGGCCAGGATGACCAGGATGACCATTGCTCCATAGGTGAGCAGCACAATCCGGCGAGGTATGGTGCTCTCCACGGCCACCCAGGGGAGCGTTGCTGTGTGCTCCACCACGAGGTTTTGGAGGCCTGCGGCACCCCCAATGAGGGTTCTCGCCAGGGGCTCCCAAAATCCCCAGGGCAAAGTTACCCAAATTAATCCACACATCACAATAATTTGGCTACTAACTATCATCACGGGGTTCAAAACAAGACCCACAATGCTCACTACACCAAATGTGTGGGCCACTATGGGGAGTGTGGCAAGGGTGGAGCAGAGGCCTATGACCACCACCGACCACAGCCAACGGAGCCAACGACGAGAGGTGTCGCCAATGACCTTCATTGCGGGGTCGTAGCCGATGGCGATGCCCGCCACAGCTACCACCGATAGTTGGAAACTGACGTCATAGAGGTTGTTGGGATTGACCAGGAGCATCATCGCCACAGCCGCCGCAAGGAGGTTGTGGGAGGTGGCCCGTGAGCCATAGGAGAGTGCCATCTGCGCCACCACAAACATCACAGTGGCCCTCACCACCGAGGGTGAAAGACCCGTTACGAAGGCGTAGAGTACCATCACGACCATCGCCACAATGTTGCGTACGATGTGTCCACGACGACCCACAAGGGGGAGTAACCAACAGAGCCACCACACCACCATTGCCACAATGCCTGCGTGGAGGCCCGAGATGGCCAAAAGATGGGAGGTACCCGTGCGAGAGTAACTTTGGCGCAGAGTGGGGGTTATCTCGCCCCTCTCGCCGAGCAACATAGCCTTCACCACGGCACTTTCGTCTGCCCCGAGGTGGAGCGAGTCGATGCGTGAGGCCAAGTGGTGCTGCACACGGCGAGCCATAATTTCGAGCGAGCGGCCCTCTCCCGTAGGGCGCCAATCTGTGGGGGAGGTGATGTAGAGTGTGCCCAGAAATCCTCGGCGAGCCATAAGGTTGCCATAACTACCCTCGGGCATCGGATTGAGGTAGCCCCAAGCCTCACCACGCTCACCGAGGGAGATGGCTACGAGTGTGTCGGCCCTGAGGAGTATCTTTTCTCCACTGCCCAATAGCTTTGCCTCACACCTCTGCCAACGCCCTCGGGTTGAGGGTGTGGTGGTTATTGTGAGGTGGTGCTCGGTGGGTGCTGAGGGCTTCTCGATAGTGTGTGGTGTGCGTAGAATGGTGATTGCTGCGGCCCAAACTATGATGGCTGCTGCAATGTAACACTCGCCGACCCATTTGCGACGTAGTAGTAGCGCACAAAGGGTGAGCCCTACGGCTGCGACGACGAGCCATAGGGGAGCAACCGTAATCCTCCCTCCCAACAAAATCCCTACGACCACAAAGGGGAGGATTTTTAGGAAAGGGGGTATGCGGCGCATCATAATATTCAGTAGACTAATTAGTTGAGCTGCAATCTGGTTTGCTACCAATCTTGCGGGTTACAACAGCTGCCCAACCATCTTTCAGGTCGCACCCGATGTAGGTCAGGCCCAACTCCTCGGCACGCATACGAATCGTGGGAATGTCGCCCTCCAAAATGCCGCTCATAATGAGCTCGCCATCATTATTCAGCGCCTCTACATAGTGGGGCATATCGCCCAGCAGGATGTTGCGGTTGATGTTTGCAAGGATTGCGTCGTACCTCTTTCCACGAATGGTGCTCACATCGCCCAGGTGGACCGAAATCCTCTCTGCTACGCCATTTACGTCGCAGTTCTCGGTGCAGTTTTCGTAGGCCCACTCGTCGATATCGACGGCATCGACACTCTCGGCGTTGCACTTGGCGGCAATGATGGCCAACACACCTGTGCCACAACCCATATCGAGCACCCTCTTGCCCGTGAAATCACGTGCAGCAACGGCACGGCTCATCAGATAGGTCGTTGCGTGGTGGCCGGTGCCGAACGACATCTTGGGGGTGATTACAATGTCGAAACGGAAGGTGGGGTATGGCTCGTGGAAGGGGGCACGAATGGCCACAGTATTATCCACCTCTACGGGCGGGAAGTTGCTCTCCCACAATGCGTTCCAATTCTGGGACTCGATGACGATGTAGCGGTGCTCCTCGACGCCATAGTGCGACAATAGCTGCTCTACATAGTCGTAGCAATCGGCCATCTTCTCTTGTGGTATGTAGGCTTTCAGGATGCCCGGCTCTGTTGCAAAACTGTCAAACGGATAGCACGCCAATTCGGCAACCAGGATTTCCGACAATTCGTCATTGCAGCGAATGTTCAACTCAACGTAATTCATAACTTGTCAATGTTTTGTGTGGCCATTGTTTCTATTATCTCCTCAAAGGTAGCACAAATAATCGGAAATTTCAAAATCTGCAAGTCGGCCCGCCGAACAATCGGAATGTTCAACCAGGCAAAATGCTTGGTGCCAGCTAAAATGCTGCTCACAAACTCGCCAACTTTGCAATTTTCCCCCACTTCTGCATAGGTATTGTTTTTAATACCCGTGAGATTGCAGGTGTTCTTTTTGTTTCGGAATAGCACCCGCCTTTGTTCCCGGGTTGGGACGGTTATTTTCGGGTTAAGATGCAATGCCCTCTCGTGAGTGTTGTTCGTTTTGCGAAAATTATTTCTATATTTGTAGTGTCGAAAGGCTTAACGCCCGTAGACGGACATATTTACGAAAGTGTTTTTCGCAATCCTTACTTGAAAATGTGGAAGTTTTCTGAACTAAGGGAGAAACGAATTGCACTCATTTCTTGTGTAGTTATGTGGACTATGCACGTTTCTTGCGTGCATCTACCCCATACTATCCAAGTGTGGGGCATTGTATCGTTTGTTTTAGTTCGGGTATTGCACAACCTGCAAGTAGACATTCGGAAACCAACTCCATACTTTCTTTTTGTTTTTACTTTTCGGCATATTGGAGTTGTATGGTTTTGAGTTGCAACTACTTATTATTAACTCAAAACATAAATTTCTATTGCTTATGAAGAAAGAGCTGATGGGCTACCTCGCCCCTGAAATCGAGGTAAATGAAGTAATGGTCGAAATGGGCATTGCGGCATCTCCCAATATGGAGGATATCGGCAAAGAAAACCCCGATGCAGAATGGTAGAAACAGACTAAAAACAATTCCTAAACACAATGAAAAAACTTACAATTTTTGCTGCGCTTTGCGCGCTACTACTGGGTAGCTGTGCCGAGAACAACTTGGATAGCGTAACCCCCGAGAACAACATCACCTTGCCCGACCTCACCGCAGGTTTTGCAGATGAACAGACAACCAAGACCTATGTCGAGGAGAGTAAATACTTGCGTTGGCACGAGGCCGACCTCATTACTGCCTTCTATGGCAACGCTCTCAACCGCCAATATAAGTTTAAGGGTAAGACCGGAGCTAATAGCGGTACTTTCTCGCTTGTTCCAAGTGGAGAGCTTGGTACCGGCAACGAGTTGGGAGCTATCTATGCCGTTTATCCCTACGAGGAAAGTGCGACCATTACCGACGAGGGCACAATGACTATCAATCTGCCCGCTGTGCAGACCTATGCCGAGAACTCGTTTGGCAAAGGCGCAAACACAATGATTGCCGTAACCGAGAATTTGGAGGATACCTTCCTTGGCTTCAAGAATGCTTGCGGTTACCTCAAACTGAAACTCTATGGTGAGGATGTAACCCTTGCAAGCGTAGAGGTTAAGGGCAACAATGGCGAGAAGATTGCGGGCTCAGCCACTGCCACTATGGAGTTTGGCGGAGTTCCCACCTTGGCGATGAACAACGACGCAACCACCACTGTCACTCTCGATTGTGGCGAGGGTGTGGTGCTTGGCACCTCGGCCGAGACCGCTACCGAGTTGTGGATCGTACTGCCCGAAACCACTTTCGAGGGCGGTATTACCATCACTGCAATCGATACCGATGACAACGTATTTGAGAAATCGACCACCAAAACCGTAGCTATTGTTCGCAACGAGATTCAGCCAATGGCAGCAATTGAGTTTGTAAAACCCTTGCCAATCCCTGCAAACAATGAGATTTTCTACACCAATGGTAGCACAACATCCGCAACCATACCATACAAGACCGATTGCTTTGGTGGTGCTAACATCGTTTCTAACACTTACGACGAAAAGATAAAATCGTGGGTTCTCAAATTCGACAAAGATTTGACCTCACTCGGAGATGGAGCTTTTAGTGCTTGGACCTCGGCTAATAATAGGCCCTTAACAACCATAATTCTCCCCAATAGCATCACATCTTTTGGTAATCAGGTATTCGAAGGTTGTGGTGAATTGGTTAGCGTCAAGTTGCCTGACGGTCTGATGACAATGGGTTTTCGCACATTTTGTTATTGTGGTCAATTGCCGGAGGTAGTATTACCAAATACCATCACAACAATTCCATCTGAAACATTTTATTACTGCGTGACACTTGAAAACTTTGTGATTCCTGAGGGTGTAACTACGATTGAAAGCGGTGCATTCTATTACTGCGAGAACATTACAAGCATTGTCATCCCCAAGAATGTTAATTCAATTGAATACAATTCTTTCCACTATTGCGGCTTGGAAAGTGTATATTGCGAAAGCACCACACCTCCAACTCTTAAAGGCCCCAGACCTTTTAGGTATTGTAATAGTTATTTGGAAATCTATGTTCCACAAGAATCGGTTTCGTTGTATCAAGATTCGTGGGAAGAATATTCGAATAAAATCGTAGGCTACGACTTCTAAGAGGCTTTAAGGACTTTAAGGACCTTAAAGACTTTAAGGAAATTTCGCCATTTTGCTCGCAGGTATCAAAAAGACACCCAACAATTGTTGGGTGTCTTTTTTAAATTATTATATCAAAGGTAGCACAAAAATCTGAAGTTTTCAAAATCTTGTGTTTGGCTACCAATCCGTTATACTTATGTTTTATATATAATTACCATAATAAAATATAAGGTGTGGTGTGTGAAAAATAACATTGACGAATGGACGATTTAGGATGATGAAATAGAACAAAAATCCGCCTGAAAATTGCATTTTTCAATAAAATGCCATACTTTTACAAAACCTAAACTAATTGCACAAGAAGACCTACTTATGAAAAAGAGCGTTATCATCAAGATGTTGTTGGTGGCTATTTTCACCCTTGCATCACTCTCTGCCTACGGAAGCATATATTACAGGTACGATGTTGAGTACACTACCGATGTGTATGAGCAACCGTCCAAAAAGTCCAAGGTTATTGGTCGGATAAAAAAAGGCAACAACAGCATCCAAACCGACTACGAAATCATACCCGAATATGCTCCTACCGGACACGAATGGATGAAAATTCCTTTTAATGGAGGTTTTGGGTATGTGGATGGAAATGCCTTGTATTTTGACAGCGTCATCAAGACGGGCGAAGATGCC
>JAZQZI010000022.1:0-28149 GCA_045633985.1 Tidjanibacter sp.
CCGAGCTCGGTTGCTTTGGTAGCAGCACCCCAAGCTACGTTACCGAAGCCCGAGAGAGCGATAGTTTTGCCTTTGATATCTTTGCCAGCTTTTGCCAAAACGTGCTCGGTGAAGTAGAGTGCGCCGAAACCGGTAGCCTCGGGACGGAGAATCGAGCCACCCCAATTCTGGCCCTTGCCGGTCAATACGCCCACGTTGTACTCCCTTGCGAGCTTGGTGTACATACCAAACAGGTAGCCGATCTCCCTGCCACCAACACCTACGTCGCCTGCGGGAACGTCGGTGTCGCCACCGATGTTGTGCCACAACTCCAACATGAAGGCCTGGCAGAAACGCATAATCTCTGCATCCGATTTACCAACTGGGTCGAAGTCCGAGCCACCCTTACCGCCACCCATAGGCAGAGTGGTGAGTGCATTCTTGAAGGTCTGCTCGAAGCCGAGGAACTTCAACATCGAAGGGTTAACGGCTTTGTGGAAACGAAGACCACCTTTGTAGGGACCGATGGCTGCGTTGAACTGTACGCGGTAGCCGAGGTTGGTTTGCACCTCACCCTTGTCGTCAATCCAGGTTACACGGAAGGTGAAGATACGGTCGGGCTCAACCATACGCTCAACGATTTTTGCTTTCTCAAACTCGGGGTGCTGGTTGTAAACCTCCTCGATCGACTCGAGCACCTCTTTAACTGCCTGCAAATACTCGTTCTCGCCGGGGTGCTTGCGCTCCAACTCGGCCATCAAATTCTGAACATTCATAACTGAAAATAGGTTTTAAAGTTTGTAATGATGTTATTAGGTTTGAAAAATCTTTCCTTGTTTCTCTGTTAGCGACACTTTCGCACCCCCAAAAGTAGTGATTTTTATTCTAATTAGTCATCTTTCTCGAAAAAATATGTGTTATTTTTTCACAAATGACTATCTTTGGAGTGAGAAACGACAACTTTTTCTCGCAGGGTGACAATTCAAAACCGTAATAATACACAACACTAAAACATTTTTACCACAATGGAAAACCTTAAAATCACTCCATTCACCAAGTACCACATCGCCGCAGGTGCCAAGATGGCCCCCTTTGCAGGCTTCAATATGCCCATCGAGTTTACGGGTATCAACGCCGAGCACCTCTGGGTGCGTGAGGCTGTGGGCGTCTTCGATGTGAGCCATATGGGTGAGCTCTGGGTGAAGGGTCCCAAGGCTACCGCACTCCTCCAGCGCATCACTACCAACAATGTGGCTGCCCTCACCGACGGCAAGGTGCAGTACACCTGCTTCCCCAATGGCAAGGGCGGTATCGTCGATGACTTCCTCCTCTACCGCTTCAGCGAGGAGAACTACCTTCTGGCCATCAATGCAGCCAATATCGACAAGGATTGGGCCTTCGTGTGCGAGCAGGGCAAAGCCTTCGGTATGGAGCCCGGCAAGGAGCTGTTCAACGCCTCCGATGAGACCGCACAGCTGGCTATTCAGGGCCCCCTGGCAATGAAACTTGTACAGAAGATGTGCGACGAGCCCGTGGAGGATATGGTTTACTACACCTTCAAGACCCTCAAGGTGGGTGGTTGTGACGCCATCCTTTCCACCACCGGCTACACCGGTTCGGGTGGTTGCGAGGTATATATCAACGCCAAGGATGCCGACCAGCTCTGGGCAGAGCTCTGGAAGGCAGGCGAGGAGTTTGGTCTGAAGAATATCGGCCTCGGTGCTCGTGACACCCTCCGTCTGGAGAAGGGCTTCTGCCTCTATGGCCACGAGATTAACGACGAGATTTCGCCCATCGAGGCGGGCCTCGGCTGGATTACCAAGTTTGTGGATGGCAAAGATTTCCTCGATAGGGAGTATATGGAGTCGCTCAAGGCCGGTGGCCTGAAACGCAAACTCGTGGGTCTGAAACTTATCGACCGAGGTGTGCCCCGTGCAGGCTACCAGATTGGTGACGAGAATGGCAACCCCATCGGCGAGATGGTGTCGGGTACTATGTCGCCCTGCCTGAAGGTGGGTATCGGTACCGGTTATGTGCCCAAGGAGTATGCTGTTGTGGGTAACATCCTCACCATCATTGTTCGTGACCGTGCGCTGAAGGCGGAGGTTGTGAAACTCCCCTTCCTGTAAAAACTGCATATAACGGGTGCTTTTTGCACCACACTTCTGAGAGCGAGCTCCTCACCTACGGAAAGTAGGCTGCGGGCTCGCTCCTTCGTTTGGCACAAAAATCCCTCCATTCTATGCAGTTTTTACGTCGACCGTCGACCGTCGACCGTCAACCGACTACCGACGCAGGCTTGCTGGGCAAGCCCGAAAACTTTTGTAGGGTGTATAGGGTCATTAGGGCCGTTAGAGCCATTAGGGAAAATTTCCTATAACTCCTATCAGGGGTAGAGAATAGGAGTAATAGGAGTAGTAGGAGTAGTAGGAGAGCATCCCTAAACACCCTTCTCCCCTAACGACCCTATCGTCCCTAATGGCCCTATCGCCCATAACCTCCCCACCCATACTGTCCACCGAGGGTCAAAACAAAACCGCCGCTCCTTGCAGTTGGGGGGCGGCGGTTGTTGTGAGGTAAATAGGTGGGGCTACTTCTTCAGTGCGGCGATGGCGTTGAGTGCCAGAGCCGAAGCACCGAGGATGGCGGCGTCCTCACCGAGTTTGGAGAACATCACTTTGGTGTCCCTCATATTGGGCATCATATACTTGTCGAGGTAGCGTTTGAGGGGGGTCATCAGCAGGTCGCCCGCCTTGGTGGGGCCACCAAAGAGAAAGACTGCCTCGGGGCAGGTCACGGCGGTTGCGGTAGCCACGCCGAGTGCCAGGTAGTGGCCGGTGATGTCCCACACCTCCAGAGCGAGTTTGTCGCCCTCTGCGGCGGCAATACTTACATCCTTGGCGGTGAGTTTGTCACGCTCAATCTTGCGGAGCGAGCTGGGGGTGCCGGTGTTGTCGATGAGGTTGAGGGCTGTGCGGCGGATGCCGGTGGCCGAGGCGTAGGCCTCCAGACAGCCGTTGTTGCCACAGCCGCAGTTGCGACCATTGGGCTCCACAACGATGTGGCCGAGCTCGCCGGCGAAGCTGTTGTGGCCATAGACGATATCGCCATTGCTTACAAAGCCGCTACCCAGGCCGGTGCCGAGGGTAATCTCCACGAGGTCTTTGCGTTTGAGGTGCTTGCCGCCGCCATAGTGGAGCTCGCCGAGAGCTGCCGCATTGGCGTCGTTGGTCATAGCGATAGCTTTGATTGTGGGGAAGCGTTTTTTGAGCAGCTTAACAACCTCGCAACGGTTCTGTTTCTCAAATTCGCCCAGGCGCTCCTTGGAGGGTTTCGAGCGGTCTTTCCAGGTGAGGTTGGCAGCGTTGATGATGGCGCCTTTGTAGAAGTTGGCGTTGGGGGCACCGATACCGATTCCCTCCACACGGCTATCCTCGGGGGCTGCTGCGAGCAGGCGCTCGATAGCCTCATAGAGCAACTCCATATACTCGTCGAAGAATACGGGACCATCCTCATTGGTCGAACGCTGGGTGTGGAATTCGGTGCGAGCAACGCAGTTGCCATCTCGGTCAACAAGGCCGAGAACAGTGTTGGTGCCGCCCACATCGATACCTATGGTAAGCTGTTTTTTCATAGTGCTGTGTTTTTGGTTTATATATCTGTTATTGTGGTTTCGGTGTTTCCAATTTCAAAAATATCCATTTTTCGTGAAATTACAAAGTTAAATAGTTATATTTGCACAAAATTGGTACCAATTACACATAGTTATTGACGAACGGAATATGTACACTCTCTCCGAACTCCAAAAGAGCGTGGCCGACTATATGAACGGCCTCGATGTGGACGGCAATCCTCGTTCACTCTACGACCCCATTGTCTATTCGCTTGCGGCAGGTGGCAAACGCCTGAGGCCTATGCTCACCGTGTTGGCTTGTAACATCTTTTCGGACAATGCGCTCTCGGCGCTTCCCGCAGCGGCGGCCCTCGAGGTGTTCCACACCTTCACACTTCTCCACGACGATGTGATGGACAATGCCACGGTGCGTAGGGGTAAACCCTCCGTCTATGGCAAGTGGGGTACCAATGCGGCTCTTCTGTCGGGCGATGCAATGGTCATCTACTCCTACAAGCTGCTCCAGCAGACCCCCGTGGAGTATCTTCCTGCGGTGCTGGGCTGTTTCAACTACACGGCGCTCACCGTGTGTGAGGGTCAGCAGGTCGATATGGAGTTTGAGAAACGCCACGACGTCACTATGGAGGAGTATATGTCGATGATTGACAAAAAGACGGCAGCCCTGCTGGCGGGTGCCACGATGATTGGAGCCATTCAGGGTGGTGCCGACCCCCAGAGCCGTCGTGAACTCTTCACCTTTGCCACCGAGCTGGGCCTTGCCTTCCAGTTGCAGGACGACCTGCTGGATGCCTATGGCACCGAGGAGAAGTTGGGTAAACCCATCGGAGGTGACATTCTGGAGGGTAAAAAGAGCTTCCTGATGCTCACAGCCCTTGAGAGGGCCGACGCATCGGTGCGCCGTCAGCTCCACACACTCCTGGCCGACTCGGCTATGGAGCCCGCACAGAAGATTACCCAGGTGCTTGCCATCTATGGCAAGTTGGGTGTGAAGGAGATTGCCGAGGCGGAGATTAACCGTCATTTTGTCAAGGCTATGGAGGCTCTCGACAACCTGGAGGTGGAGCCCCAGAGGGTGGAGCCTCTCCGAGAGATTGCACTCGGCCTGCTCGGCAGAAAAAACTAAACCAATAATTCCAAGCAGAAAAATCTGAAAAATGTCTATTAAAAGGTCCGATATAGAGATTATGGCCCCTTGTGGGTGTTATGAGGCGCTCCACGCAGCCATTGCTGCGGGTGCCGACTCGGTATATTTTGGCGTCGGCCAGCTCAATATGCGCTCGGCCTCGGCTGCCAACTTCACCCTCGACGACTTGGCACGCATTGTGGCCATAGCTCACGAGCACGGCAAGAAGGCCTATCTCACAGTCAATACGGTGGTATATGAGGACGAAATCGACACCCTCCACGCCCTTTTGGATAGGGCTGCTGCCGAGAAGGTCGATGCAGTTATCGTCAGCGACCAGGCCGCCATTCTTTATGCCCGCTCGAAGGGTCTGGAGGTGCACATCTCCACCCAGCTCTCCATCTCCAATAGCGAGACTGCCCGCTTCTACTCGCAGTGGGCCGACACGGTGGTGCTTGCCCGTGAGTTGTCGCTGGAGCAGGTGAGGGGGGTCTATGACCGCATCGAGAGGGATAACATCTGTGGCCCCTCGGGAGAGAAGGTTAAGATTGAGATGTTTGCCCACGGCGCACTCTGTATGAGTGTCAGTGGCAAGTGTTTCCTCTCGCTCCACGCCACGGGGTGCTCGGCCAACCGAGGTGCCTGCCGACAGATATGCCGCCACGCCTACAAACTTGTGGATAGGGATACCGGCGAGGAGCTCCACGCCGAGGGTACCTACCTCCTCTCGCCCAAAGACCTCTGCACCATCGACTTCCTCGATAAGTTTGTGGAGGCGGGTGTGAGGGTGCTCAAGATTGAGGGGCGTGCCCGCCCTGCAGAGTATGTGAAGAGGGTTGTGGAGTGCTACGATAGGGCCCTGAAGGCCATCGAGCACGGCTCCTACACCCCCGAGCGTGTAGCCAAGTGGAAGGAGGAACTTTCGACAGTCTTCAACCGTGGGTTTTGGGGTGGTTACTACCTCAATCAGCCCATCGTGGAACTGAGCCAGAACTATGGCTCGGCATCGACTGTGAAGAAGGTCTATGTGGGGCGTGTGACCAACGTATTCAAGAAGGCCAAGGTGGCCGAGATATTGGTGGAGGCCTCTCCCCTGGAGTTGGGCACCAAGGTGCTCATTTCGGGCGAAACCACGGGCGCTGTGGAGTTTAAGCCCGACCAGATATGGGTGGATGAGAAGCCCACGGAGGTGGCTGTGCAGGGGCGCAAGTGCTCCATAAAACTGCCCCAGCAGGTGCACCGTGGCGACCGACTCTACAAATACGTCGAAGCTAAATAATAGTTATATTAATAGGTGCGAAATAAAAAAGGGAATGCCAACAGATTGGCAGTCGCTTTTTTGTGTTGTTGCTTATGGGGTTAGAACATCCTGGGGCCCAGGGGAATGGAGAGGCCGAAGGTGATGTTCACAGAGTTCTGGTTGAGGGGTACGGGGATGGCACCGCCATTGGCCGTTCCATACTTGGTGGCGATGTAGTCGGCACCCACAAAGATGTTACCCATCACGGAGTGAATGTTGAGTGCAGCACCCAGCACACCCAGCGAGTTTACCCACGAGTAGCTTGCCGAAGCGGTGAGCCAGGTGAGGGGGCGGAGGGTTACGGCACCGCCAATGGAGTTCCAGCTGCGGTTGTCATACTTCTTGGTGTTCCACAGGGCACCCACGCCAATAAGGTCGTTGAGGAAGTTGTACTCCAGGCCCACAACAATGGAGCTGTGGAGAGGTGTACGACCGTCGCTCACATCGCTGGTGGGGGTGAGGTCGATGCTCTCGGGGCTCTCAAACTTCACCTCGTTGTTGGCAAAGTCGTAGCCACTGAAGGAGAAATTCATATTGTCCACCATCGCACAGAAGGAGTTGTTGGCATTCCAAGCGTTGAAACCGAGGTCGTTCACGGCTGCCGACAGGCGGATTTGCTCATCACGGAAGGTCCACTCGATACCTGCATCCACTGCAAAACCTATGCTCTTGATGTTCGAGGGGTTGAAGTTGCCAAAGTTGGTGATGTGGTCCACGAAGGAGCCGAGGGTTATCTCGCTCTGATCCATCTGACTGAAGTCGTAGCCGGCAACGTTGGCCTTCATAGAGCCGGCCATCTGGGCGGTGTAGCTCTCCTCGCCAATCTCCACCTGTAGTTTGTCGATGGTGGCGCTCACGTGGGCCAGGCCGATGAGCACTTTGGCTCTGAAACCAAGGGTGAAGACATCCTGCACGGGGAATGTGTAGCCCAGCGAGGCCTCCACAAAGTTGTTGCTCTCCACGCCCATACCCGAGATGTCGTAGCTACCCTGCGAGAGGGTCTTTGTGAGGGCGAAGAAATCCTTGGGAATATCCACATTGGTCTCCGAGCGCAGACGCAGACTGAGCGACCAGAACCCCCCCTTAAAGTAGTTGCCGATGCCCAAAATCTGGTCGTTTAGGCCAAACTCTATTGCATTGTGGTCGGGCAGTTTGGCGAGGAACTCCTCGGCCGACACACTCTTGTGCATATAGGTTACCACTCCGTTGCTCTGGCCGTTGGGGTAGAAGAAGTTGTCGGCCGAGAGTAAGTTGGTCTCCACGTTGGTGTAAAGACTACCCACCACAGGGATGGCTATGTAGCCCCTCTGGGGTGAGAGTGCAGGGTTCATATCGTAGCGCTGGGTAGAGCCGGTCATAAAGTAGGATGCTCGCATCTGGCCACTTACGGGAAGGGCAATGATGAGTGCTCCGAGGAGGGCGGCTGCCGAAAGTATATATCGTTTCATCTTTTTACTCTGGTGTTAAATGATACTCATTATCCTTGTTTGTCTTACGCTGTGAGAGTGGGAGGATTACTCGTTACCCTCGGGCTCCTCGCCGTTTGTGGGGAGGAAACTCTCCAGGTCGATGGTTATACCCTTGTCGAGCAGCAGCGAGAGCCCCAACTCGATATATTGGTCGGCCTTGAGTGCTCCACCTGCAAGGGTGGTACCCTCCAGCGTGCAGCGCACCTTGTTGATTTTTGCCACCTCGGCAAAGGGCGTTGTGCCCTCGGGAGCAGCAATTGCAAGGTTCACAGAGCTGGTCGAGAGTTTGGGCTCACTACTCACGGTGCCCGCAATCTTGTCCTTGGCGGTGGCGGTGATGGTGGGGATTACGTTACCCTCGGCGTCGAGCAGCTCAAGACCCAGCGAGAGGTCGATGGGGAGGGTACTCTCCGAGGCAATGTTGAGCACGAGACTCTCCACAACAACCTCAATGTCGGCCAACTGCGAGAGGTCTACATCTTCGATTGTGGTGGTGTAGGTTATGTGACCATCTTTGGTATCACTAAAAGCAATGGGTGCATCTACCGAATAGGCCACGTTGAATGTGTAGCTATCCTGCAGGGTGATGGTGTGGGGCTTCTCCTTGTTGGTCTCCGCCTGAAGCTGCATAACAAGTTTGTCGGGCAGCTCGCCAATGAGCTCCACAAGACCCTCCACAACGTAACCCGTGGTGCCCTCGGGGATGGCCGAAGCCTCGCTCACAATGGCAATGTTGGTGGTTGTAGCGGGAAGGATGGAGATGGTGGGGGTGGTGACGGTGCCAACCACTGCGCCCGCCTTGTAGGCATCGATGGCGATGGTGGCGTCAATGCCCACACCAATGGGGTTCTCAACGGTCACAAGCAACACGGGCGAGGCAATGTTGAGCTCCATCTCTATGCCCTCCAGCGAGGAGGTGAAGTCGCCCAACTCCACCTCGATGGGCTCCAGAAGGTCGCCCAGGTCGGGGTCGATGACACCCGTGATGGCGCCCACCTTGAGGTCGGGAATGGTAATTTGGGGGGTGATGGTGATATCCTCGTGGTGGAAGCCAATGGTTATCTCCTCGCCCTGGGGAATGGTGGCAGTAGCCTTGATGCCTATGTCGCTCGAAAGATCTACCTTGCCCTCCTGGATGGCCAAAGTGCCAATGCCGACGATGGTGAAGCGGCCCAAAATATTGTCGCTGCCGTCGCACACGATGCGCTGAAGTGAGGAGGTGAGCTTGCCGTTTTGGTAGTCCCAGCCGGGGGCGTCAAACTCGAGCTCGATGTAGGGAGGAAGCGAAATCTCCACATCCCTCAACTCGATGACGTCGATGGGGGCATTCTCCACCTTCAGTTTGAGTTCAATTGCGCCCTTCTCGCCCGTGGCATTGTCGAGAATTTCGATGGAGTGGATGGCGGTAACCTCCTCGGGGATGTCGATGCTCTGGGTGAAACGCTCCATCTGCTCCACACTGACAGCGGCGTCGCCGGCCACGATGGTGGCCTCATAGAGCTCCAGAGAAGCCTCCATACTCACCACGGGGGCCTCGGCAGTTACGGTGCCCGCCTTGAAGGAGCCCGTGAAGTCGAGGTCGAAGGTTACACTCTCGTTGATGGTCACCTTGTTGTTGGCACCCACGGTCAGGTTGCTGAGTTCCACACTCTTCACCAAGATGTTGATAATCAACTCGCTACCCTCCATCTGGTAGTTCTCAATGTGGAAATGGTTGGGGGTCGAAGAACCCTCGCCCGCATATACGGTGGCGTATTTGCTCACGGGATGGCCCTCCACCACGGCGAGAGTGAAGCCTGCGGGCAGCTCAATGTTGAATTTTTCTATCAGGCGCTTGTCGCTCACACCGGCCATACCGCCCAGGTTGAAACGCAGGTCAATAACCGAACCCTCACCTTTGGGGCCAAAGGTTATGCGCTTGATGGCCGAAATCTGCTCGGGAAGCTCAATCTCCAGAGAGCTCTCGAAGGTGTGGGGGTCGTAGTGCATATTGAAATCCTGACCCAGCAGAGGGAAACCCTCGGGAATGGTCATATTACCACTCACACCCTCGGGGAAGGCGAGCGACTTGGTGCCGCTGAAGGTCGCCTCCGAGGTGTTGATATCACCAATGAGAGTGGAGGTTATGGGGTCGATGGCGGGTGCAAGGCCCACGATGGGGTCGATGGTGCCGAGCTCCACAGTATGGCTCATATGGTCGCTGAAGGAGAAACCATAGGAGCCATCCTCGCCGGGCTCAAGCGAGTCGCCCAGAAGGGAGCTGACAGTTATTTTGTCGGTGCTGCCAACGGGAATGGAGATGCCGTCGGTGTCGCCCACGGTCACTTCGAGCGAGATGTTGTCGAAGTTGTAGTTGGTGTTGCAGGCCACTGCAAGGGCAAGTGACAGCAACACAAGGGTGCGAGAGAGATGTTTCATAACGCAGAAGTTTTATGTTACTATTTTTGTTTTGTAGCAATCTGACTTCCCTCTTGGGGAGTGGGGGGAGTGTGTACAACTCCCCAAATTTGCTATAAATATAGCACTTTTTTCTTACATTGCACCTTGCGACCACCAAAAAAGGGCCAAACGACCGTCAATCGACAACCGACGCAGGCCTGCCGGGCAAGCCCGAAAACTTTTATAGGCTCTAAAAAATCCTCCTTCCCACGAAATCCCTCGAAGCGCAGCGATAAGTCCCCCTTTGTCAAAGGGGGATTTAGGGGGAATATAAAAACAAATCCCGCTCTGCGGGATTACTGCACTTCGCTGACGGATGAAGCCTATCGTAACGAGCGGTAGCGAGTTACGACATAAGCCCCTCCTTTCGCAAGGAGGGGTTTGGGGAGGATGTAAGACCTTTTCTCCGCCACGGAGCAATTAAGGAGTGGGGGATTACTGCACTTCGCTGACGCTCCGTTTGTGATCCCCCCACTCCTTAATGCTCAAAGATTTTTTCGACAACAGCTCTACGAGCCTCCATTTTTTGCATTCGTCCGCTATTGTGAGCAAGCTCCCATAGCGGACGAATACAAAAAAGCGACTGCCTTCAAGGCAGTCGCTGTCGAAAAAATCTTCGTGGCGGAGAAAGGGGGATTCGAACCCCCGGTACAGTAATCCCGTACGACAGTTTAGCAAACTGTTGGTTTAAGCCACTCACCCATCTCTCCGTGCTTGACTTAAAAAGCAGGGCAAAGATAAGCAGTTTTTGCGTATCTGCAAACCTTTTTGCGAAAAAATATTTTTTACTCCCCATTTTTTATCTTGCATACCAACGTTGTTTCTGCACGATTGTTGCTCTTAAAGGGCGGATTTCAACCCAATAGGGCGCTCATTTTTAACTATATTTGCACAAAATGAATAAAAAAATAACTTTTTTTGTTTGTTATCAGAAAAAAGTATTACCTTTGTTTCGATAAATGGGTATCAACCCCGAACACGAAGTTTTAATTGTATAACAAATATTTATTAAAAGAATGAAAAAAATTGCAATTTTGGTTCTTTCGCTTGTAGCGTCTGTAACTGTATCGAACGCACAGGTATGTGCTCTCAAATCGAACGCCCTCTATCTGGGTATTGGTGCTGTTAACTTGGGTGCTGAGTTCTCGGTAGCTCCCCAGTGGACCGTTGATGTATCGGGTACCGCAGTTCTCTTCTCGCCCTGGAAAAGCGTTGGTGAGACTGGTCTCTACCTCAATGGTTGGGATGCAGTAGCTGAGGCTCGTTACTACCTCTGCCGTGCTTTCAATGGCCACCACTTCGGTGCTTTTGCTGAAGCTGCTCGTTTTGGTACGGCTGCCGCTCCCTATCCCTTCGGTAGCAAAACCAATATGGAGAACATTCAGGCTGCAGGTCTTGGTGTAAGCTACGGTTACTACTTCAAGCTCAACACCTACTGGGGTATCGACGCTACCATCGGTATGGGTGCTGCTCTGGGTCGTTATGAGGGTCGCGGTTGGACCGTTCTTCCCTTGCCCCGTGCACAGGTTGCTTTCAGCTACAAGTTCTAAGCAATAAAACAACGCAAAATAGTGAGTGCCGCCCGAAAGGGTGGCACTCCTTTTTTATACCTATTTATATTATATATGTTGCAGGTTTAGATAGGGAAGATGACAAATACTGCCGCATCCCACACGGCGTGGGAGATGATAAGTGCCCAGAGGCGCTTGGGGAAGAGGCGGTAGAGAAGACCCCACACACCGCCCGCAACGGCTGCAGCGGCCAGCAACATAAAGTTGAATGACCAGAGGTGTACGAGGGTGTAGATGGCTGTGGTGGCGAGGAAGCCGACCGTTGGGCCCCACTTTTGGCCGAGCTGCTCCTGGGCATAGCCTCGCCAGAAAATCTCTTCGGCGGGGCCAACAACGAGCAACAGCAGGGCGCCAATTGCTACGGGGCTCATACCGTCCCTCATAGCATAGATGGAGCCAATCTCGCCATCGGCGAAGGGGAACATCCACACGGCCACCTTGTCGCCGACCCAGAAGATACCCCACAGGACGGCTCCAATGGCGATGCCGAGGGGGATGTCGTATAGGCGGAAACTCTCCTTGAGGGTGGTGCGCAGGGGCTTGCCACCCATAACAAGGCTCATAGAGGTGAGAAGCACACCTGCTGCGGCCATTGTGTACCAGAAGTTCAGATGGGGTGCAGTCCAGGGGCTGAACATTGCAAACCACAGTAGGGCAGCAATGGTCAGCGGTATAAATCGCTTATCCATAGGTGAATGCTTATTATAGGAATGCCGAAACGATGAGGGCTGCCGTGAGGAACAGGCTGAAGAAGAGCTGCTGTTGCGAGGTGAGCATATCCACATTGGCCACTGCCTCGCCACCACCGCTGAGTAGGCCTGTCATACGACGAGCCAGACGGTAGGCTCGGGGGAATACCACAAAGCAGATGATGGTCATCCAGGGGAGTAGACCGAAGGCGACGGCCAGGGCTACGAGCACAAAGGGGAGGAGGAGTTCGAGCTGATAGACAGCCACGGAACTGCGGGGGCCAATGAGCATTGCGAAGGTTTTGATGCCGGCTTCTTTGTCGCTTACCGAGTCACGGGAGTTGTTGGCGTGGAGCACGCCGACGGTGATGAGGCCCACGGGGAGTGCCAGCACGAGTGCGGGAACAACAATCTCTCCTGCCACAACCAGCGAGGTGCCCACAACGGGGAGGAAGCCAAAGTTGAGGAGGATGTCGAGGTCGCCGAGTGCGTGGTATTTGAGCCACGAGTAGCCCACAGTGAGGAGGGCACCCACGATGCCCACCCAGAGGATTGCGGGGCCTGTGAGGTGGATGAGGGTGAAGCCTACTGCGATGCCGATGAGGAGCATTGTGACGCCAAATCTCACAAACTCACGGGGTTTGAACGAACCATTAACCAAAGGGAGCATCACGGCCTCACCATCGACACCTGTGCGGTGGTCGTTGTAGTCGGAGAGGAGGTTGCCCGCAGCGTGGAAGGCGATGATGCCTACCAGGGCGAGGGTGGCTGCAATCCAATTGACCTCAAATCCGGCCTCGGGGGTGCGGGAGTACCAGAAGAGGAAGGCGGTGGTTACCACAACGGGCATAGAGGAGACGGGGAAGGACCAGGGGCGAGTAGCCATATACCACTCTTTAAGAGAATGTTTTGCCATATCTTTGGATGTTAATAGATTTTTCTTGGTTACAAATATACATTTTTTTCGTATCTTTGGGAACTATATGACAAACAAATATTCGCTATGAAATCAAAAGTTGCATCTTTTGCGGTGGACCACACCACCCTCGACAGGGGTTTCTACCTCCGTTCGGTATATACTGCTCTGGGTTTCTACCCCCTGAGGAGCTACGATATGCGCTTCCGTGCGCCCCGTGAGAAGGAGTATCTCACGCCCGAGGCTATCCACACCATCGAACACCTTATGGCCCACTTCCTCAGGGAGAAACTCGGGAGCCGTGTAGTGTCGTTTGCGCCTATGGGTTGCAAGACCGGTTTCTATCTGATAGTTAAGGGCTTTACCCCTATGCGCAAGGTTATGGAGGCTGTGGCCGAGGTGTGCAGGGAGCAGTCGTGCCTGAGGGTGAAAGGTGAGATTCCCGGCCTCACTGTGGAGCAGTGTGGCAATCCCGAGCTGTATGACATCGAGGCCAGTAATGCTGCCCTCAAAGAGTATGGCGAGTTGCTCGAAAAATTGTTGAATGAGTAGTAGGGGTTATGAAGAATATTCTTGTTATCACCCCTATGGCGGCCGAGCAGGAGAATATGCTCTGCGCGCTGAACGACTATTCGCTCCCTCTGATTAATAGTTACACCATCCAGCGTGGTTATGTGGGCAAGGTCTATGCGGCCGCTGCCACAGCCCTCGCTATGGAGCAAGAGAGGTATGATATGGTGGCCGTTGTGGGCTACGCTGCCGCCTCCAAGGAGTTCTCCACGGGCGATGTTGTCTGCCCCCGTGAGGCCCGCTACCACGACGCACGAGTCCCCGCAGGGCTCGATGGCGTGAGCTTCCTTACCGACCCCTACAAACTCGAAGGCACCGACGATGCCACCATCTACACGGGCGACAGCTTTGTGGGAGCCGAGATGATTGGGGAGATTAAGGAGAGGTTTGGCACCCCCAGGGCTCTGTTCGATATGGAGGCTACGGCTGTTTGCCAGATTGCTGCCCAAAGGGGTGTGCCCGTGGTGGTTATGAAGATGGTGAGCGACACTCCCGAGAAGGGGTGCGATGCCGACTCCTTTGAGAAATTCGTTACCGAGCACACCGACTTTTCGGCCTTTGTGGAGATTTTGGAGAGGTACTAAGCGTACCACTAATGAGAGTACTAATAACTACTAATAAAACAGAAAGTATGAAAATTGCTATCGGCTGCGACCACGCAGCGTATTCGTTTAAGGAGGAGATTAAGAACTATCTCGTTGGCAAAGGCCACGAAGTTGTAGATAAGGGTTGCTACTCGCCCGAGAGGGCCGACTATCCCGACCACGGCATTGCCGTTGGCGAGGCTGTGGCCGGCGGCGAGTGTGAGAGGGGAGTGGTGATTTGCGGTAGCGGCATCGGTATTTCGATTGCTGCCAACAAGGTGAAGGGTGTGCGCTGTGCGCTCTGCTCGGAGCCCCTGTCGGCCCGCCTATCCCGCAACCACAACGATGCCAATGTGCTGGCTATGGGCGCAAGGCTCATCGGCCTGGAGATGGGCAAGGCGATTGTAGATGCTTGGTTTGAGGCCGAGTTTGAGGGAGGCCGCCACACCGGCCGCCTGGAGAAAATCTCCGCCTACGAGGGGTGATTTTCCGACATAATCAAAAAAAAGAGGGCCGAGGCCCTCTTTTTTTTGATGGTGGACGATAGGAGTTATAGGAGCCTCTCCCTATATACCCTATACACCCTAAATTCCCTAAACTCTCTAAATAGCGTCAGCCGTATTAGAACAGCCTTGCAATGTCGTTGAAGGTGGCGTAGAGCATCAGGAGGATGAGGAGGCTCATACCGATAGCCTGGGCTACCATCAGCACCTTGTCGCTCGGCTTGCGGCCCGTAATCATCTCAATCAGAATGAAGAGTGCGTGGCCACCATCCAATGCGGGGATGGGGAGCACGTTCATAATCGCCAGGATGACCGACAGCAGAGCTGTGATGCGCCAGAAATATTGCCAATTCCACTCATTTGGGAAGATGCTGCCTATGGATATAGGGCCACCCAGAGCCTTGTACATCTCGGTTTTGGGGCGTACAATCATCTTGAGTTGTTTCCAATAGTCGCCCATCTCCTCCACAACTCGCTCGCCACCACGGGGTATGGCCTGCCAGAAGTTGTACTCCCTGGTGCGCACGGGGATGTAGCGTGTGGTGGCAAGGCCTACACCAATCTGTCCCTCGGGCGACACAGCAACCGTCACATCGAGCGTGTCGGCACCTCTCACCACGGCGAGGTTGAGGTTCTCCCCCTTGTGGCCAACAATTTGGGGGCTCACCTGGTCGTAGAACTCGGCCCTGCGACCCTCCACAGCCACCACACGGTCGCCCTCACGAAGTCCGGCAACCTCGGCTCCCGACCCCTCTACAACGCTCGCCACCTCGAAGGGTACTCGGGGGGTGAGCAAATCGACCTGCTCGGAGAGCTCCATAACGCTCTGCACGGGAATCTCTATCGAAACCCTCTCGCCACGTCGCTCCACGACGGTTGTTTTGTCGCTCTCGATGATGAGGGTGGTGATGATTTTCGAGTAGTCCTCCACGCTCTCGCCGCCAATGGAGATTATCTTGTCGCCATCCTCAAAGCCGAGGGCGTGGCCATAGTCGCTAAAGACGTAGCCGTGAGGCATCTCGCTGTTGGAGATATAAGTGTCGCCCCAGGCCATACTTGTACCCACATAGATGATAAAGGCCATCAGGGCATTCATCATCACACCGCCGAGGATTATGAGAAGCCTCTGCCAGGCGGGTTTGCTGCGGAACTCCCAGGGTTGGGGCTCCTGTCGGAGGCTCTCGGTGTCCATACTCTCATCCACCATTCCCGAGAGCTTGGCGTAGCCGCCAAAGGGGAGCCAGCCGATACCATACTCGGTCTCGCCCCAGCGCCACTTGCACCACGCTTTGCCAAAGAATATCCTGAACTCCTCGACCCTCACGCCGAAGAGCTTGCCAAACATCAGGTGACCCATCTCGTGCACCAACACCAGTAGGGTGAAGGAGCAGATGAATTGTAGTATTTTGATTGCTATCTCCATTCTAATTTTGCGACTTTTTGTAAAAAGTCGCCCAAAAATTTTTGGGCGATACTCTGCATCGCCACCTATCTGCTCAAACTCTATTTGAGATTCTCAATTATCTCTCGTGCGATTCTCCTCGACTCCTCGTTCGATGCGGCGTAGTCCTCAATGGTGGGGGTTGCCACAAACTGCGCCCTCTCCAGAGTGCCCATAATCACTCGGGCAATGTCGGTGTACCCGATTTCGCCCGCCAAAAACGATGCCACAGCCACCTCATTGGAGCCGTTCATCACACAGCAACTGTTGCCACCTCGGCGCAGACAGTCGTAGGCGGTCGCAAGCAGCGGGAAACGCTCCGTGTCGGGCTGCTCGAAGGTGAGTGTTGCACACTTGGCAAAGTCGAGCCTCTCCTCGCCCAGCTCTCCACGGTCGGGGAAGCGGAGGGCATATTGAATGGGGAGGTGCATATCGGGGGTGCCGAGCTGTGCCTTGATGGCGCCATCCTCAAACTCCACCATCGAGTGGACAATGGATTGGGGGTGAACAAGCACATCTATCTGCTCGGGCTTCAGGCCAAAGAGCCAGCGGGCCTCGATAACCTCAAAACCTTTGTTCACAAGGGTCGAAGAGTCGATGGTAATCTTCGCTCCCATCGACCAATTGGGGTGGGCAAGGGCTTGTGATACAGTCACTTTGCTCAGCTCCTCTGCGGGGGTGCGCAGGAAGGGGCCTCCACTTGCAGTGATGATAACCCTGCGGGGAGCCGACACCTCACCTGCCAGACACTGGAAGATTGCCGAGTGCTCCGAGTCGATGGGTAGGATGGGTACGTTCCTCTGGGCGGCCTCCCTCATAATGTGCTCACCTGCCACCACAAGGCTCTCCTTGTTGGCCAGGGCCAATCGCTTGGAGGCCTTCACGGCTGCCAACGAGGGGAGCATACCGGCGTAGCCCACCAGAGCATTGACCACCGTATCCACAGCACTACCTGTGGCTACCTGTGAGATTGCCTCGGAGCCCGTATAGACCTTTATCATCTCGCCCGCAAGGGCCTCCTTAACCTTTGGGTAGAGACTCTCGTCGGCAATCACCACGCTGTCGGGCTGGAACTCGAGAGCCTGCTCTACGAGCGACTCCCAGCGGCTGCCTGCCGTGAGGGTGGTAATCTCAAACTCGTCGGGTCGGCGACGAACAATGTCGAGGGTCTGACGGCCTATAGAGCCCGTTGAACCAAGAAGTGCAAGTCGTTGTTTCATATCTTTTTAACCTGTTGTTTTCTAACCCATATAAACGTCAGTTTCGTGAATTTCAACTTGTTGAGATTCCGAAACATCCTCTTTTCAAAAAGCCCCTATAAGGCTTTTTGACCAAGTCCCTCCTTTGTCAAAGGAGGGATTTAGGGAGGAATGTAAATATTTCTGGCCCACGCAGTGGGCTGTGGGGCTTGCCGGTCAAGCCCTTAATCTGAGTTTTGCGGAAACATACCAACGTAAGGTGCCTCTAATTAACGCCCTACAAAAGCTTTGTTTTCGCAAAACTCAGGTTAAAATACTATATACTGCTCGGGATCGACAGCCTTGCCGTCGAACCAAAACTGAAGTTCAATCTCTGTGGTACCACCCGAGGAGGTGTCCTCGTTCCAGGTGGCACCAATGGCCTCGCCACCCACCACACGGGCACCCACCTCTTTGTGGGCCTGGCCGAGTCCTCGGTAGGTGGAGATGAAACCCGCCGAGTGCTGAATCTGCACCGTGTAGCCCTCGGGCTCAAATAGGGAGAGGATTACCGTGCCGCTCTGCACTGCACACACCTGCTGAATGTCGGCCACCGAGAGCCTCACGCCATAAAGACCGGCCGAGGGTGTGAACTTATGTACCACGGTGGCAGCCACGGGGCGCAATATCTCCTCGTTGGAGAGGCGTGAACGCTCGGGCTTGGTGTTGAGCCCGTAGCGCTCGGAGTTCTCCATCTGCGCCCTCAGCAGCGAGTCGAGCGACGAGGGTGCCACCACCTCCTTGTTGGAGGTAATCTTCTCCTCCTCGGTGGGGGCCAGGGAGCGTACCACAGGGCTGCGACCCTCCATAATCTGGGCCACATTCTCGGCATAGACCTTCATATAGCCCAGCTCTCTTTCGAGCGAGTCGAGGCGGATGATGTTCTCCACCATCTTTTCTCGGGAGGTTATGCCGTCATAGCCGGGGACAATGTCGAGCACCTTGGTGTGGGCGGCCACCAGCAGCGAGGCTACGAAAATCACCACGGCTGCCAAGAGCATCCAAAGGGCCACTTTGACCCCTGTGGTGAAGGTGTACCACACCTCTCGACCACCGCCATCGGTGACGCTCACACGGTGTCGCTTGGCCATATTGCGCAGTAGGTAGAGTATGTTGCCGTTGTTCATTGTTGTCGGATTGGTATTTATTGCCATTAAAACAGACAAAGATAGGAATTTTTGGTTGAACTTTCAACATTTAATTCGTACCTTTGTAGTATCACCAAACAACTCTCGGCTATGTATTCCCTCTTTCCATTCTTCGACAAGTCGGAGCACCTCCGAAATGCCGATCCACGTATGGCCCAGATTGTCGAGCGCTTCGGCTATATCGAGCGCCCGACTTCAGCTCCTCTGTTCCAGAGCCTTGTGAGGAACATTGTGAGCCAGCAGATTGCAGCCACCGTGGCCGAGCGCACGCTCCGTGAGCTCCAAAAACGTGTGGGGCGCATAACCCCCGAGGCAGTTCTGGCGTTGGGTGCAGAGGGGCTCAGAGAGTTGGGACTTCCCGCCCGTAAAGCGGGGTGGATTGTGGCTGCTGCCGGGAGGTTTGTGGCCGGTGAGTTCGACGAGAGGGAGCTTGCAGGGCTCTCGGATGAGGCTCTGCTGGAGAGGCTCACCTCGCTTCGTGGCGTGGGCCGATGGAGTGCCCAAAGGCTTATGATGTTCTCGCTCTCGAGGGAGAATGTGCTCCCCGATGAGGACCCCGCTCTGCGCCGTGCGCTGGAGGTTGTCTATGGTGAGAGCAACCTGTCGCCCGAGAGGTTGGAGCACTATCGTGCGCTCTTCTCGCCCTACTGCTCGGTGGCGTCGCTCTACTTGTGGGCCTACGAGGCCTCGCTGCCACGCACCAAGACAGAGATTACCATCCGCTCGCTCGGCTTTGCAAGGCTCAAGGATAAGGTGGTGCGCTACTCGTTCCACACAACGCCCCGAGGGGAGATGCTGGTGGCTTCGAGTGCCAAAGGTGTATGCCGTGTAGCCTTTGCGGATGATAGGGAGGAGGCGCTCGACGAGCTGCGTGCCGAACTGAAAGGGGCGGTGCTTGAGGAGCGTGAGGACCTGTGCCACCGCCAAATAATGGCCCTCCTGAAGGGCGATGGCCCCAAGAGGCTCACCCTCTACCTGGAGGGAACATCCTTTGAGCGCAAGGTGTGGAGGGAGCTGCTCAAAGTCCCCTATGGTATCACGGTGAGCTATGCCGACATTGCGGCCTCCACGGGCTTCACGAAGGCATACCGCTCGGTGGGTAATGCTGTGGGTGCCAACCCCATAGCCGTAATAATACCTTGCCACCGTGTCATTCACGCCGATGGTACGCTCGGCTCCTACAACGCCGGTGCCGACAAGAAACAACTGCTATTAAGGGCCGAGGTGGAGAACAAATTGTAGAAACAGAAAGAGATTTTTGGGAGATGAAGAGATATTTGCTGACCTTTGTGGCGCTGATGGTGGCCGTGTGCTCTGTGTGGGCCTTCAACCACACCACCCAAGAGGTGGCGAGCCGTTCGATGAATAAGGGGGTGGCGGTGACGGTCATAACCCCCGATGGCTACTCGCCCGAGAGAGGGGAGGGGTATGACGTGGTCTATCTGCTCCACGGATATAGCGACAACCATACTACGTGGCACGAGAGGGTGGGCGTGGGGTGCTATGCCGACCTCTATGGCCTTATAATCGTCTGCCCCCACGGCAATAACAGCTGGTATTGGGACAGCCCCGAGGACCCCGCCTATCGCTACGAAACATTTGTGGCAGAGGAACTTGTGGAGTGGGTGGATGCCAACTATCACACCAATGCCCACCGCACAGGGCGTGCCATCACGGGCAACTCGATGGGAGGCCACGGAGCGCTCTACCTCACTCTGCGCCATCAGGCGACTTTTGGTGCTGTGGGTAGCACTTCGGGAGGTGTGGATATCACCCCCTTCGACGATTGGGAGATTGCCCGAAGGCTCGGCGCCAAGGAGCAGTACCCCGAGCGCTGGGAGGAATACACGGTGACCAATATGCTCCACTTGGCCCCTACGGATGGGTCGCTGGCTGTGATTATCGACTGCGGCACGGAGGATTTTTTCTATGAGGTGAATTGTGAGCTGCACCGCAAACTTCTGGAGAGAGGTGTGCCCCACGACTTTACGGTGCGCCCAGGCCACCACAATTGGAACTATTGGCGCATCTCCATCGCCCACCAGATGCTCTTTTTCGACAATTTTTTCGAGAATAATTAGTGATACAAATAATAACGACGAACAATTATGGAATTTGAAGGATTGGTTTACAGGGTTCTCCCTGTTGTGAAGGGCACAAGTGCCCGTGGTGAGTGGACAAAGCAGGAGGTGGTGTTTGAAATCCCCGGCGATTTCAACCGCAAACTCTGCGTAGGTTTCTGGGGCGACAAGGCCCAGGAGGCTGCGGCATTGAAGCCCGGCGAGCAGGTGGAGGTCTCCATCAACCTTGAGTCGAGGGAGTACAACGGCCGTTGGTTCACCGAGGCCAGGGCGTGGAAACTTGCCCGCAAGACCCCCGAGGCTGTCGCTCCTGCCCCCGAACTGCCCCCTATGTCCATCGAGGAGCCCGCATTTGGCGCAATGCCTGTGGATGATATGCCTTTCTAGCAGAGCGAGGTGAAGCGCATAGGTATCATATCCGACCTCCACGGCACCTTCGATGAACCCCTCCGTCAGTTTCTGGCAGAGGTGGATGAGATTTGGTGTGCGGGCGACATTGGCGAGAGCAAGGCCAACGAGGCTATGATGGCCTTCGGGAAGCCTGTGGTGGCAGTCTATGGCAACATCGACGACCACACGATGAGGCTCACCTGGCCCGAGTGGCAGTGTTTCGAGAGGGAGGGTGCACAGGTGCTGATGACCCACATAGGGTTCTACGGCGGCCGCTACACTCGTGATGTCTATGCCAAGATTTGCCGCCTGAGGCCCACAATATTTGTATGTGGCCACAGCCATATATTGCGTGTGGGCTACGACAAACAACTCGGAGTACTCAACATCAACCCCGGAGCAGCGGGGTGCAACGGTTTCCACCGTGTGCGCACCGCCGTAAGGCTCACCATTGAGGATGGCACCTCCAAAGAGTTGGAGGTGTGGGAGCGAGAGAGAGGTTAGTCGGCACAGGGCAAAATAAAAAACGCAACACTTTTGAGGTGTTGCGTTTTTTTGTTGGTGCCGTCGTATCTGCTACCACAATTTTGCGGGATACTCGCCCGCTTTGATGAGGCTGCGGATTTTGGCCTCCACATCGGGCTTGTCCTCCTTGTAGGTTACGCCAAACCACTGAGCGTCGCAGGTGAGAACCTTCATTGTGGCCTCGCCACTCTCCAGCAGGTGGTTCACGGCGTGGGCAATGTAGTACTCGCTCTTGAGGTTGGCCATAGTCTCTGGCTTCGAGAGGAAGTCCACGAAAAGACGCTCGCTGTGGCCGAAATAGTCGGGGGTGAAACCAAACATATTCATCGACACGGTGCACTCGGGGTTAATCTCCACCTGCTCGCCGTTCTCCTCGTAGGTAACCTTGCCGCTGCTCAGGCGCTTCACACCCAGACGCTCGGTCATACCCTTCAGGTTGCTCTGCTCATCGACGATGCACTCGCCCCTCGATACGGTGCCGAACTCGCTGAGAGTGTTGGCGAGTTTATAGCCCACCATACAATATTTACCCTTGTCGTCCGCTGTGAGGGAGTTGAGGTAGCCGGCCATTGTGCGGAAGGCGTCGTAGCCATAGAAGTCGTCGGCGTTAATCACAGCAAAGGGCTCGTTGATAACCTCGGCACCCATCATAATTGCGTGGTTGGTGCCCCAGGGTTTGCTCCTCTCGGCGGGCACACTGAAGCCCTCGGGGAGCTTGTCGAGCTCCTGATATACGAAATCCACCTCAATCTTGCCACCAAAGCGGGATGCGGGGAAAGCTACTTTGAAAGACTCGGCGAAGGTGCTGCGGATGACGAATACCACCTTGCCGAAGCCTGCACGTACAGCGTCGTAAATGGAGTAGTCGATGATAGCCTCGCCTGCGGGACCTACGCCGTCCATCTGCTTGAGTGAACCATAGCGGGAAGCCATACCTGCTGCCAAAACGAGGAGTGTTGGTTTGCTCATAATTCTGTGTATTTTTTGAAATTACTAATTTGCTAATTTCCAGCATTGACGGTGCAAAGGTATACCTTATTTATTAATAAGCAAAATTTGTACCTTTTTATTTGTCCAACGTCCAATGATGGGGATTTTACGATAACTTCGAGAATCTCTATTCGGGGTAGAGAAAAATGGGAGTAATAGGAGTAATAGGAGTAATAGGAGTTATAGGAGAGCATCTATAAATTCCCTAATGTCCCTAATGTCCCTAATGTCCCTAATGCCCCTGACGCCCCCTTTTAGAACTTTAGATAAAAATCCTTTGTGAGGGCTCGGTAATCGGGCGAAAAAACGCCGCCGGGAAGGTGGATGGTGAGCTCCGTGCGGAGCGTGGGCTGTGGGTGGCGGCCATACTCCACCAGCGAACGGATAGGTTTCGCTCCACTTTTAGTGACCACATCGGTGCGGCGGGCAAGGAACATACCCTTGCGGGCAGCGGCCAGCGTCATATCGGCCACAGCCTCTGTGGGGAGCACAAGGCTCATAACCCCCTCGGGGGTGAGCAGTCGTGAGGCCGTGGCGGCCAGGTCGTCGAAGGTGAGGGAGGTGGTATGGCGGGCCGTTGTGCGGGCTGCATCGGGCGAGGTGAGTGATGCAACAAAGTAGGGTGGGTTGGAGAGTAGGTGGTCGAAGGCCCCCTCTGAGGGCTCGTAATTTTGAATGGGGCTATTGATAATGGCAATCCTCTCTGCCCAGGGCGAGCGCCCCACATTTTCGGTGGCATCCGTGGAGGCTCCCTCCTCAATCTCAACGCCCACAACTCGGGCTCCCCACTCCTCGGTGCGTTGTGCGGCCATAAGGGCTATGAGCCCCGTGCCACACCCCACGTCGATAATCCTTCGGTGGGTGGGCTCCAGGCGTGCCCAGGCCCCGAGGAGAACACCATCTGTGCCCACCTTCATCGCCGAGCGCTCCTGCTCGATGCCAAATCGCTTAAATGTGAAACTGCCAGCCATATTGTCTTCCCTCAGTGGGGTTTACTCTTTCCAATCGCCGTTGATGCCCACGCCGAAGAGAGAGTAGTCATACTTCACGGGGTCTTCCGCATCGGCCTCTCGTAGCTCCCTCATAACCTCCTCCACAGCCTTCCAATCGTTCTGGCGGCGGGTGAGAATGCCCAGCCCTCGGGCGATATTTCCCGAGTGGAGGTCGAGGGGTAGGTAGAGTGCCGAGGCGGGTATGCGGTTCCAATAGCCAAAATCCACGCCGTGAACATCCCGCCTCACCATCCAGCGGAGATACATATTGAGCCTCTTGCAGGCTGCCCCCTTGGCTATTGACGAGAGGTGTTTCTCGCTACGGGCGGGGTGGGGAGTGCTGAAAAAGAGGGTGCGGAAATTGGCGAGGGTGGTGCGCATATCTCCCGAGCGCTCATAGTCGCTCTGGAACCACTCGCCTATGGAGCCGTGGGTGGCGCAGATGTGGCGTATGGCCCTTACAAAAACCTCCAGGTCGGTGCCGTTGAAGGTGCGGTGGACAAACTTTTCGAGCCCTCGCAACTCCTCCTCCGAGGCCCCCATAGTGAACTCATAGGGGCGGCCATCGAGCAGCTCCATCATACGGTGGCCACTCTTCACAATGGCTTTGCGGTTGCCCCAGGCGATGGTGGCAGCCAGCAGGCCGCTCACCTCACGGTCGAGCCGAGAGCTAAAGGAGTGGGGAATGGATATGGGGTCGGGCTCAATGAAATCGGGGTTGTCGTAGCGCAACCAGAGCTCGTCGAGGGTCTCTTTCAATTCGCTGTTCATAGGGAGTTTTGCGGGGATTAGTAGGTCGTGGCCGGGGTGCGCTATGGGTTTACAATCTCGCCGTCGATGATGGTGAGTTTGCGGTCGCTCATTGCGGCAAGTCCGTCGTCGTGGGTCACCACAACCACCGTGAGCCCCAACTTCTCTCGCAGCTCAAAGAAGAGGTTGTGAATCTCCGTACGGTTGTGGCTGTCGAGGTTGCCCGAGGGCTCGTCGGCAAGCAGTATGCGGGGCGAGTTGATGAGGGCACGTGCAATGGCCACCCTCTGCTGCTCGCCACCCGACAGCTCGGCAGGTTTGTGGGTGGCCCTCTCCTTGAGCCCTACAATCTTCAGCAGCTCACGGGCACGAGCCTCCACCTCCTCCTTATCCCTCCCCGCAATGTAGCCGGGGAGGCAGATGTTCTCCAGGGCGGTGAACTCGGGCAGAAGGTAGTGGAATTGGAACACCAGGCCTATGCGGCTGCCACGGAAGTCGGCAGCTGTGTCGCTCGAAAGCCCCACAACATCCACACCATCGACCCACACCTCACCCCCGTCGAACTCGGAGAGAGCGCCTATGGCGTGCAGAAGCGTTGTTTTACCTGCGCCACTGGGGCCCACAATGGCCACCACCTCGCCCTCCTGGATAGTGAGCGACACCCCCTTGAGTACCTCGAGGGAACCGTAGCGTTTGTGGAGATTATGGATGCGGATGATATCTTGTTTCATAGTCTGTGGAGTTTTTCGTAGAGAGTGATGGTCTGTTTGGCAGCCAGGGGGTCGTGCACACGGAGAATGTCGGCACCTCTTTCAAGCAGTGCCCAATGGAGGGCTGTGGTGGCCTCCAGGGCCTCCTCGGGGGTGATGCCCAGCGTGCGGCAGATGAAACTCTTGCGGGAGATGCCCACCAACACCCTATGACCCAGGGCCCCTATACGTTCCAGCCCATTTATGAGTGCAAAATTTTGTACGTCGCTCTTGGCGAAGCCTATGCCGGGGTCGAGGATTATCTCCTCCACGCCCTTTACACGCAGGTGGTCGGCACGCCTCTCGAGCCATTCGCCCACCTCCGCCACCACATCGCCATAGTCGGTGAGGCTCTGCATAGTACGGGGATTACCCCTGGAGTGCATAATGACCATTGGGGCGTGGTGGTAGGCCGCAACCTCTACAATGCGGGGGTCACGCTCGCCACCCGTTATATCGTTCACAATAACATTGTCCCACCTGCGAAGCACCATTTCTGCTACCTCGCTGTGGAAGGTGTCAATGGAGAGAGTCACTGCGGGGGCTACCTCTCGGGCAACCTCCACACCCGCCCTCACACGAGCCATCTCCACCTCCACGGCCACATCCTTCGCACCCGGGCGGGTGGAGCAACCACCAATATCAATCATATCGGCCCCATCGGCCAGGAGGCTCTCGACCCTCTGGCGCAACGCCTCACGTCCCTCGGCCCGGCTCTCGGCAAAGAAGGAGTCGGGGGTAACATTCAGTATGGCCATCACCTCTGGGCGGCTGTTGGTGGTTTTCATAGGCGGACTCTATTTTTTCAGTTCTCTAATGGCTTGGTCTATCTGGTCGGCAATGGGGACGAGTGGGCGGCCGTCGGCCACCACCACAATGTCGGCCCTCAGCCTCATCTCCTCGGCGCTCATCTGGCGACTTATTCGCTCTCTCACCTGCTCGGGTGTGAGGCCATCTCTTGCCACACACCTCTCAACCCTCAACTCCAGAGGGGCGTCCACCACCACCGCCAAGTCGTAGTGGCCCACCAGAGGGGAGCTGAAGAGCAGGGCACTCTCCACAATCACATAGTCGCCACTCTCACCCTCGGCCCACGCCTCGAAGTCGGCCACCACACGGGGGTGGACTACTCCGTTGAGCTGTGACAGCAGTGTGGGGTCGGCAAAGGCTCGGGATGCGATGTGGCCCCTGTTGAGCCCCTCGGGGGTATAGGCCTCACTGCCGAAAAGGGTCACAATGCCCTCCCTCACCACGGGGTCGGAGTTCATAATCTCCTTTGCCCTCTGGTCGGAGTCATAGATGGCTATGGCGTGGCGCTCGGCAAGCACTCTGCAAAGGGTACTCTTACCGCTGCCGATACCGCCCGTTATGGCCACTCGTTTCATTGCTGTCGGGGTGTGTGTTGGACTATTAGTACTCGTCGAGAATGATGTAGGGCAGGCGGCTCACCGAGAGCACCTTCAGACTGGGGTAGCGCACCGAAATGGCACTCTGCAACGACTCGGGAGCAACATCCCAGGTGTTGGACATACCCTCCACGGGTATCATCTCCACATCCGTGCGCTGCAACTTCACAGTCTTGCGCTTGAAGTAGCGGGCACCCATAATGCTGTGACCCGTACCCTCCATAACACAGGTGGCACGGTGGCGGTCGCCCTCAATGATGACCGTCACGGGCACCTCGGCAGTGTAGGTGTACTGCAACTTGCCGCTATACCAAAATATCAGCGAGAGGGCAAGTGCTACAAGAAATGCAGGGGTGATGCGCTGCCTGACGCTCCCCACAATCTCCTTGCCTTTGTCCAAAATCTTCTTTGTCATATCCTTGTCTGTTTCGTTTTGTTCTATTACAACTGTTTGAGGGCCAGGCGTATGAGGGTCTCCACCTCGGCGTGGGGGCTCTCCTTGAGCACCTTGCGCAACACCTTCTCCGAGGCTGCCTTGCCAAAGCCGAGCATCACAAGTGCCTGGAGTGCCTCGTTGTAGCTCTCGCTCTGCTCCGAGATGTTACCGAGCACCTCCTTCTGTGCCACCCTCTCGCCCGAGCCGGCAACGGCCACCACCTTGTCCTTAATCTCCACAATAATCTTCTGCGCCGTCTTCAGGCCGAGGCCCTTCACATTTTTCAGCAATACGGCGTTCTCGCTGGAGATGATGTTGGCGAGCTCTGCGGGGGTGTAGGTCGAGAGAATGACCCTTGCGGTGCCACCACCCACGCCCGACACACCTATCAACAGGCGGAAAATATCCCTCTCGGACCTCTCGGCAAAGCCGTAGAGCACCTCGGAGTCCTCCCTCACAGCGTGGTGGACATAGACGAGCGCCTCCTCACGCCCCTCGAGCTGCGAGTAGGTGTGGAGCGAGATGGTTACAATATAGCCCACGCCGCCACACTCAATGACGGCATAGGTGGGTGTCAGTTCGGCCACAAGGCCACGCAGGTAGTCGTACATAGCTCTTTTTCGTTTATTTTTGGGAGTGGCCTCCATAGGAGGCCGTCTAACCTACAAAGATACCCTATCAAATTCAAAATTCAAAATTCAAAATTCAAAATTTTTGTCAAACTTCTAACGACAACCGACGACCGTCTACCGTCTACCGTCGCGGGCCTGTGGCCCGAGAAGCTATTAGTTGTCAGTAAGCAGTTTTTTCCAGGGAGTTATAGGAGTTATGGGAGTTATGGGAGTTATGGCAGTTATAGGAGTTATAGGAGTTATGCGAAATTTTCCCTAATGGCCCTATACTCCCTATAAAAGTTTTCGGGCTTGCTCGGCAAGCCCGCGGCGGGAGACGGGAGACGGGTGTCTGTCGTCTGTCGTCTGTCGTCTGTCGTCGTAGAGGGAATTTTTGCCAAACAAAAGCGGGCTCCGTAGCCTACTAAGCGTAGGTGAGGAGCCCGCTCTCTGCGGTTTGGTGAAAATCTCGCCAAGCGCAGATTGCGAGATAAATACAAGGCGCACAAGAAAACCCCCTCCGGAGTTTGCTTGACGCAAATGAGGAAGGGGGTTTATCGCAGTCGGGCGCAGTAGTTGCTCGCAAGGTGCGCTTGGGCACCGATAAGATGCGCT
>JAZQZI010000023.1:0-3376 GCA_045633985.1 Tidjanibacter sp.
ACCTCGACTACATCGCCGACCTCGGCGCCACCGCTATATGGTCCACTCCCCTACTGCTCGACAACGCCCCCAAGGAGTCATACCACGGCTATGCTGCCTCTGATTACTATCAGATAGACCCGCGCTTTGGCAGCAACGCCCTCTACCGCGAACTCGTGTCGAAAGCTCACGACAAGGGCATCAAGATGATTATGGACATCGTCACCAACCATTGCGGCACCGAGCACTGGTGGATGCAGGACCTCCCCTTCCACGACTGGATACACCAGTTCGACACCTACACCGGCACCAACATCTGCTTCTCCACCAACATGGACCCCAACGCCTCGAAGCAGGATCTCTACATCCAGGAGAGCGGTTGGTTTGTGCCCTCGATGGTCGATATGAACCTCAACAACGAGTACACCCTACGCTACTTCATCCAGTGGGCTATCTGGTGGATCGAATATGCCGACCTCGACGGCCTGCGTGTCGACACCTACCCATACAACGAGAAGGAACCCATGAGCCGCTGGTGCGAGGCATTGATGCGCGAGTACCCCAACTTCAACATCGTGGGCGAGTGCTGGACCTCCTCGGCTCCGCAGCTGGCCTACTGGCAAGGCGGCAATGCCAACAAGGATGGCTTCGACTCACACCTGCCTGCCATCATGGACTTCCCCCTCCACGATGCCATGCGTGCCGGACTCTCCGAGCGCAACCCCGGCTGGGGACAGGGCATGACACGCGTGTATGACTGTCTGTCACACGACTTCCTCTACCATGACCTCTCCAACATGATGATCTTCGCCGGCAACCACGACACCGACCGCCTGGGCGATGTCGTAGGGCGCAACTACAACAAGGCGAAGCTGGGCATCACCATGCTGGCCACCATGCGCGGTATCCCGCAGCTCTTTGCCGGCGACGAGATGATGTTCTACTCCAAGGACCTCAGCCAAGGTCATGGCGGCCTGCGTGTCGACTTCCCCGGCGGTTGGGCTGGCGACAAGGCCGACTACTTCACCCCCGAAGTTCGCGAGCAGCATCCTGTCATCACCGACATGTATGACTACTCACGCACACTCTTCCAGTGGCGCAAGAGCAAGGAGGTCATCCACAACGGCCACACCCTCCACTTCATGACCCGCGACAACACCTACGCCTACTTCCGCTACAACGACAAGGAGGTAGTGTTCGTATACATCAACAACTCACAGGAGCCCAAGCACCTCCCCTGGAGCTACTACAAGGAGATTTCCGAAGGCCTCACCACCGGGCGCAACGTCATCACTGGTGAGAAGGTAACGCTCTCCGATGACACCGTCGTAGGGCCCGAGCAGGCGCTGGTAGTGGAGTTTGTAAAGAAATAAGAATTTTCTGATTACTCGGAGAGCTCTGAGAACTCCGAGTAATCAGAGTACCCTTTTAATAAGAAAAAAAAACATACCACAATGAAAAGAATCCCCCTTACCCTCCTTGCCATCGCCACAGCCATCCTCATGGGATGCGATAGCAAGTCAACACGTGAGGCCGCATGGCAAGGCGAGCACATGCTCACCTCACCCGGCAAGACACTCACCATGCAGTTCGGTGTCACCCCCGAGAGCGGCACCCCCACCTACAGTCTCCAGTTTGGAGACAAGGCAGTAATCCTCCCCAGCGCCATGGGCTTCGAGCTCCGTGGCGACACCCAGAAGAAAGAATTCTGGAACGGTGGCGACATCACCAGCAACGCCTCTGAGGTGCTCCCCCTCAACAGCGGGTTCACCATCAAGGAGGTGAAGAACGCCACCTTCGACGACACCTGGACTCCCGTTTGGGGCGAGGAATCCTCCATCCGCAACCACTACAACGAGCTGCTCGTATGCATGGAGCAGGAAGGCACCGGCTACCTGATGAATATCCGCTTCCGCCTCTACGACGATGGCCTGGGCTTCCGCTACGAGTTTCCCGCTCAGCGTAGTCTGGCCTACTTCGTCATCAAGGAAGAGCGCACCGAGTTTGCCCTCACGGGCGACCACACCGCCTTCTGGATCCCTGGCGACTACGACACCCAGGAGTATGACTACGTAGAGTCACGCCTCTCCGAAATTGAGGGCCTCATGCCGCAGGCCATCACGCCCAACTCATCGCAGACACCCTTCTCGATGACTGGCGTGCAGACCTCCCTGCAACTGCGCACCGCCGATAGCCTCTACATCAACCTCCACGAGGCAGCCCTCGTCGACTACCCCTGTATGCACCTCGAGTTACGTCCCGGCACCTACACCTTCGTGTCGCACCTCACTCCCGACGCCACAGGCTGGAAAGGCTACATGCAGACACCCTGCCACACCCCCTGGCGCACCATACAGGTCACCGACGATGCCCGCAAGCTGCTTGCCTCACGCCTCGTGCTCAACCTCAACGAGCCTTGCGCCTACGAAGATGTATCGTGGATCAAGCCCGTCAAGTATGTGGGCGTATGGTGGTACATGATTTCGGGTAAGGGCACCTGGGCCTATCCCGACGACTACCCCACGGTGAAGCTGGGTCAGACCGACTATGCCAACGCCTCACACAACGGACGCCACGGAGCCACCAATGAGAACGTGCGCCGCTACATCGACTTCGCCGCCGAGCATGGCTTCGACCAAGTACTCGTGGAGGGCTGGAACGAAGGTTGGGAAGACTGGGCCGGCAACTCCAAGGACTATGTGTTCGACTTCGTTACCCCCTACCCCGACTTCGACATCAAGGCACTCAACGCCTATGCCCAGAGCAAGGGCGTGCGCCTCATGATGCACCACGAGACCTCCTCATCGGTGCGCAACTACGAGCGCCACATGCACAAGGCCTACGAGCTCATGGAACAGTATGGCTACAACTCCGTGAAGAGCGGCTACGTGGGCGACATCATCCCCCGCGGTGAGTACCACTACGGACAGTGGATGGTCAACCACTACCTCTACGCCGTGACCGAGGCCGCCAAACACCATATCATGGTCAATGCCCACGAGGCCGTGCGTCCCACCGGACTCTGCCGCACCTACCCCAACCTCATCGGCAACGAGAGCGCCCGTGGCACCGAATACCAGTCGTTCGGTGGCTCCAAGCCAAGTCTGGTCACCATCCTGCCCTTCACACGCCTCAATGGCGGACCGATGGACTACACGCCCGGTATCTTCGAGATGGACCTCGGCCCTGTGACTGGGGGTAACAACAACTCGAAGGTCAACGCCACCATCGCCAATCAGCTGGCCCTCTACATCACCATGTACTCGCCCCTTCAGATGGCTGCCGACCTTCCCGAGCACTATGAGAAGTTCATGGATGCCTTCCAGTTCATCAAGGACGTGGCTGTCGACTGGCAGCGCTCCGAGTACCTCCTTGCCGAGCCGGGCGACTACCTCGT
>JAZQZI010000024.1:0-65788 GCA_045633985.1 Tidjanibacter sp.
GGGCTCCTCATTTGCGTCAGCAAACTGCGGGCCCGCTTTCTTGTTTGGCACAAAAATCCCTCCGTTCTATGCACTTTTTTGGGTGGGGAGCACCACCCTCACAAAAGCGTCATTCTGACGCCCTCATTTACGTTCAGTAAACTGCGGAGGGGATTTTCTTGTGCGCCTTGTACTCATCCGATTCTATGCAGTTTTTACGACGACCGACGACCGTCTACCGCTGCGGGCTTGCCCAGCAAGCCCAAAAACTTTTATAGGGTGTATAGGGTCATTAGGGCCGTTAGAGCCATTAGGGCCGATAGGGTCGTTAGGGAAATTTCCTATAACTCCTATAATTCTTATAATTCCCATAACTCCTATCTGGGGTAGAGAATAGGAGTAATAGGAGTAATAGGAGTAATAGGAGGCCTTCCTAAACTTCCTAAACACCCTAAACTCCCCTTCTCACTAACGTCCCTAATAACCCTATAAATGTTTTCGGGCTCGGCAACCAAGTTGCTGAGCCCGCGACTATAGACGTTGGACGTTAGACGTTCGACAAAAAAAAGGCTTCCGAATTTTCGGAAGCCTTTTTTTGTCTAAACCGTTTCCCAGTCCACCGAGCCATCCTTGTTGTCCTTCACACGGATGCCAACCTCGGCGAGGCGGTTGCGTATCAAATCGGCCGTGGGCCAATCCTTATTGGCCTTGGCGTTGCGACGAATCTCCAAAATCATCTCCATCAGGGGGGCGAGTTTGTCGTCCGAGCCCTCCGAGCGCTCATTGCGGAGGCCCAGAATGTCAAACACATAGAGGTTTACTATCCTCTTCAGCTCGGCCAAATCCTCGGCGGTGATGCTCTCCTTGCCGTCGGCGATGGAGTTGATAATCCTCACCCAATCGAACAGTGCCGAGATAACCATTGGCGACGAGAGGTCGTCGTTCATAGCCTCCTCACACCTTGTGGCAAGTTCCTCAACCTTCACACTCGAGGTGGCCGAAGGTTGCAGTTTGCCGAGGGTCTCAACGCCCTTCATCAGGCGGTCGTAGCCCTTCTCTGCCGCCTTCAGTGCCTCATTGGAGAAGTCGAGGGTGGAGCGGTAGTGAGCTTGGAGGATGAAGAACCTCACGGTCATAGGCGAGTAGCCCTGCTCAAGCTTGGGGTGGTCGCCCGCAAAGAGTTGCTCGAGGGTGATGAAGTTACCGAGCGACTTGCCCATCTTTTGGCCGCCGATGGTAATCATATTGTTGTGTACCCAGTAGCGGGCCGAGTCGTGACCCATAGCGGCGCACGACTGTGCAATCTCACACTCGTGGTGGGGGAACATAAGGTCCATACCGCCACCGTGGATGTCGAACTGCTCGCCGAGATACTTGGTGCTCATAGCCGTACACTCCAGGTGCCAGCCGGGGAAGCCGTCGCTCCAGGGCGAGTGCCAGCGCATAATGTGCTCGGGCTGGGCCTTCTTCCACAGTGCAAAGTCGTAGGAGTTGCGTTTGTCGCTCTGGCCGTCAATCTCACGTGTGCCAACCAGCACATCGTCGAGGTTGCGACCCGAGAGTTTGCCATAGTGGAACTTATCGTTATACTTGGTCACATCGAAGTAGATGGAGCCGTTGCTCTCGTAGGCGTAGCCCTCCTTAAGGATGCGCTCCACGAGCTCTATCTGCTCGATAATGTGGCCGCTGGCGTGGGGCTCGATGGAGGGCGGAAGCACACCCAGCTTGTCCATAAAGGTGTGGTAGCGGTTGGTGTAGTACTGCGCAACCTCCATAGGCTCAAGCTGTTCGAGCCTTGCCTTCTTGGTGATTTTATCCTCGCCCTCATCGGCGTCGTGCTCCAGGTGGCCCACATCGGTGATGTTGCGCACATAGCGTACCTTATAGCCCAGCGACTTGAGGTAGCGGAACAGCAGGTCGAAGGTGATGGCGGGGCGGGTGTGGCCCAAGTGGGGGTCGCCATAGACGGTGGGACCGCACACATACATACCCACGTGCTCGGGGTTGAGCGGGCGGAAAACCTCTTTCGTGCGAGAGAGGGTATTGTATAACATCAACTTGGTTGTCATAGTCTTAATAAATGGTATGTTTTTAGGTTGTAAAAATACTCATTATTTTCGTAACTTTGCAAAATATTTCACACAAATGGAGAGTTATTTAACTATGAAAAACTATAAACTTGTCAACAACCTTGCCGGATGGGCAACTTTCCTCCTCTCGGCAGTGGTCTATATCCTCACCACCGAGCCCTCGGCCAGCTTCTGGGATTGCGGTGAGTTTATCCTCTCGGCCTACAAGATGGAGGTGGGACACCCCCCAGGTGCGCCCCTCTTTATGATGATTGCCAACCTCTTCACGCAGTTTGCCTTTGGTAACACTGCAAATGTGGCAGTTATGGTCAATGTTATGTCGGCCCTGGCAGCTGCGGCAACCATTATGTTCCTCTTCTGGACCATCACTCACATCGCACGCCGTATGGTTGTGGGACGTAAGGGTGAGCCCTCCGTGGGACAGACCGTGGCCATCATTGGCGCAGGTCTGGTGGGTGCTCTGGCCTACACCTTCACCGACACCTTCTGGTTCTCGGCGGTGGAGGCGGAGGTCTATGCCCTCTCGTCGCTGATGACGGCTGTGGTGGTGTGGGCAATCCTCAAGTGGGAGGAGGTGGCCGACCAGAGGGGCAACGAGCGTTGGCTGGTATTTATCGCCTATATGATGGGCCTTTCGATTGGTGTCCACATCCTCAATCTGCTCACCATTCCCGCACTTGTATTCGTCTATTACTTCCGTAAGACAGAGAAAGTTACGACCAAAGGACTCGTGGTATCGACCCTTGTCAGCGGTGTGCTTATTCTCTTCCTCAATAGCATTGTTATCCCCTATACCACCCAGGTGGGTGCTTGGTTTGACCGTATGCTCAACAGTGTCGGCCTACCCGTAAATGTGGGCTTTGCAATCTATGTGGTGGTGCTCTTTGCGGCCCTCGGAGTGGGAGTGTGGTTCACTCAGAAGAGGGGGATGAAACTCGCAAACCTCATTGTCACCTGCCTTACGGTAATTCTCATTGGCTACTCCTCCTACGCTTCGGTGGTTATCCGTGCAGCGGCGGGTACTCCTATGAACTCCAACGACCCCGACAACCCCTATGCACTGCTCTACCTGCTCAACCGTGAGCAGTATGAGGCGCAGCCCATTCTCACCGGAGTGTCGTATGCGGCCCCCATCTCGGATGTGAAGTATCGCACGAAATACTATGTGAACGACGAGGGGCGCTATGTGGGCGAGCGCACTGTGGCGGGCTATGAGTACCCCTCGGAGTTCAAAACTATCTTCCCCCGTATGTGGTCGAGCAACGAGAAACACATCGAGGGCTACAAATCGTGGGGTCAGGTGAAGGGGCGCAGAGTGCGCTATGGTGGCGAGGTCTATACCGTGCCCACCTTTGGCGAGAACCTCCGCTACTTCTTCGATTATCAGCTCAACTTTATGTATTGGCGCTACTTCCTGTGGAACTTTGTGGGTCGTCAAAGCGACAATCAGACGGTGGGCGAGATTACCGAGGGTAATTGGCTCTCGGGTGTGAAGCCCATAGACGAGGCTATGCTCGGCCCGCAGGACAACCTTCCCGACTCGATGGCCTCCAACAAGGGTCGCAACTGCTACTACTTCCTCCCCTTCATCCTCGGATTGGTGGGCCTTCTGTGGCAGTTGGGCAAGAACCCCCGCTACTTTACGGTGGTGCTGTGGCTCTTTGTGATGATGGGCGTGGCGCTGATTGTCTATTTCAACTCGCCCCCCGGAGAGGCAAGGGAGAGGGACTATGTCTATGCCGGTAGTTTCTATGCCTTCTGTATGTGGATAGGTTTCGGCGTGCTGGCCCTCACGGAGTGGCTCGGAAAGATGCTTAAAAAGAGTGAGGTGGCTCCCGCAGTGGTGGCTACGGTGGTGTGCCTCAGTGTGCCCACAATCCTCGCCGCCGAAAACTGGGACGACCACGATCGCAGTGGCCGCTATGTGATGCGCGATATGGGCTACAACTATCTCCAGACGCTCCTCCCCAACTCCATAATCATCAACTACGGCGACAACGACTCCTACCCTATGTGGTACAATCAGGAGGTGGAGGGCGTTAGGCCCGATGTGAGGATTATGAACCAGAGTTACCTCGGTGGCGGATGGTATGTGGAGCAGATGCGCCAGAGGCTCAACGAGAGCGACGCACTGCCCTTCTCGCTCCCCAAGGAGAAATATATGTATGCCAATGACTACATCTATGTGGAGGATGTGGTGGACTATCGTGTCGATTTGAAGCAGGCAATGGCGGTGGTGAGGAGCGAGAACCCCGGCACCAAAATCACCTACTCCGACGACCTCTCCTTCGACTTCCTGCCACAGCACAAGCTCTCCCTCCCCGTGAACAAGGAGAATGTGCTCCGTGCAGGTATCGTCAAGCCCGAGGATGCCCACCTCATTGTGGATGAACTCCACCTCGACATCAAGGCCTCCACTCTCGAGAAGCCCGAAATGATGATTCTCGATATGTTGGCCGAGCTCGATTGGGAGCGACCCGTCTATTTCGTGCAGCCCACACTGCTCAAAAACTTGGGCATTATGGACTACCTCCAGTACGACGGTTTCGCCTACCGTCTGGTGCCCATCAAGACCCCCGTGGAGAGTGTGAGCCAGATGGGACGCATCGACACCGATCTTCTCTACCACAACTTTATGGAGGTTTACCGCTATGGCAATGTGGCCGACCCCGAGGTCTATATCGACAACTTCTCACGCTACAATCTCAACTCCATACAGGTGCGTGGCGGCTTTGCAAGGCTGGCCGAAGCACTCGTGGCCGAGGGTGACAAGGAGCGTGCAGTGGAGGTGCTCGACAGGGGTGTGGAGGTGCTGCCCTTCAGTAAGTTGCCCCACGGCTACCAGTCGTTCCCCTACATCGACGCCTACTACACCGCAGGCGAAGTGGAGAAGGGTGACGCTCTGGCCCGTGAGTTCGCCGAGGATATCACCCAGAAGCTCTACTACTACTTCACATTCCCCGACTCCAAGCAGGACTTCATCTCCAACGAGATTGTGGACCAATTCCAATACCTCGAACACCTCATCTACTCGGTGCTCGTGCCACACAAGCGCTACGAACTCGTCAATGAGTTCGACCAGAGCCTGGAGATTGCCGAGCTCTTCTTCGGTATGGCTCGCAACGACGAGGGACAGCCCGAGGCAACGCTCCCTGCCGTGAACGACCGCACACGAGAGGAGTTCCTGAAGAGTATCGACGGATATTTTGTGATTGCTAAAAACTCCACCGAGTAATGCGACGCACACTTCTGCTACTGATGATTGCACTCTCCTCGCTGAGCCTGGGAGCACAGGAGGTTGAGGAACGGTTGCCACGAGGGTGGCAGCCCCTCACGGAGTACCCCCTGGCCTGGAGTGGCGAGGGCAACTTCCAGGAGTGGAAACACTCGGCAAGGGAGAAGATTGTGGAGCTTATGGGCATAGCCCCCGAAGCCCCCACAAATACCTCCTACCGAATCCTCGCCGAGGAGCAACGAGAGGGCTACAAGGCCCGGAAAATTGAGATGGAAATATCTCGTGGCAACCATATTAAGGCCTACCTTCTGATACCCGACGGCGAGGGGCCCTTTCCCGCCCTTGTGGCCCTCCACGACCACGGAGCAAAATTCTCCATCGGCAAGGAGAAGATGATAAGGCCCATTGACGAGAGTCCCGCAGTGGTGGACGATGCCCGGGAGTGGGTGGAGAAAAACTACGAGGGGGTGTGGACGGGCGACCTTCTGGCCTCCCAGGGATATGTGGTGCTCGCCATAGACGCCCTGATGTGGGGCAACCGTGGAGAGGGCGAGGATGGACGACAAACCCGCTACGACACACAGCAGGCACTCGGTTCCAACTGTATGAAACTTGGCACCACACTCGTGGGTATCATCACCTGGGACGACCTGAGGAGCATTGAGTTCCTCGCAGCACAACCATTTGTAATCCCCGAGCGCATAGGCGTCTTTGGCCACTCGATGGGTGGTCACAGAGCGTGGATGGCGGCGGCCCTCAGCGACAGGGTGGCTGCTATGGCCTCGGTGTGCTGGATGGCGACGGCCGAAGCACTCCTCCAGGCAGGCAACAACGAGCTCAAGGGTGGCTCGGCATTCTCGATGCAGATACCCTTCATCACCCGCTGGCTCGACAACCCCGACATCGCCTCGCTTGCCTGCCCCAAACCCGCACTCTTCATCTCGGGCCTGGCAGACAAACTCTTCCCCGCAGGGGTGGAAGAGGCCTACGAGAAGATGCGAAATGTGTGGGAGAGCCGTGGGGCGGCAGCAAACATCACCTGCACCCGCTACCCCGCACCCCACTGCTTCAACCGAGATATGCAGGCCGAGGTGGTGGAGTTTTTCCAGAGGGAGTTGATAGGAGCTCGTTAGGGACGATAGGGGCGTGGAGGAAATTTTCGCCTTTCAATTTTCAATTCTCAATTCAAAGCACTATCTTTGCGGCGTGGAAAGATTTGGCTGCTTGCAAACCACGTCGGCTTCGGGCCGGTAAAAAAGTGCTAAAAAGCAATAAAGAGAGTACTGTACCCCCAACTATCCTCCCGCCAATCAATCCATAATAATTTGTTTAACAATCGGTTAGCTTTACGGCTGGCCCCAATACACAAAAACGTTATTATGGCATTTCTGTTTACTTCAGAGTCGGTGTCCGAGGGACATCCCGACAAAGTTTCCGACCAGATTTCGGACGCAATTCTCGATGAATTTCTCCGCAACGACCCCCGTAGTAAGGTCGCTTGCGAAACTCTTTGCACCACAGGTCTTGTGGTGGTCTCGGGCGAGGTGCGCTCCGAGGCATATGTTGATATTCAGGGTGTTACACGTCGTGTAATCAACCAGATTGGTTACGACCGTAGCGAGCTCCAGTTCGATGGCAACTCGTGTGGCATCCTTTCGGCCATACACGAGCAGTCGGGCGACATCAATCAGGGTGTGGAGCGTGGCGACGACGAGGAACAGGGAGCAGGCGACCAGGGCATTATGTTTGGTTACGCCTGTACCGAGACCCGTGAGCTGATGCCCGCAACACTCATCCTCTCCCACGTAATCCTCAAAGAGCTTGCCGCCATCCGTCGTGAGGGCGAGGTTATGCGCTACCTGAGGCCCGACTCGAAGAGTCAGGTGACTATCGAGTACGACGACAACGGTACCCCCCAGAGGGTGCACACCATCGTTGTATCGACCCAGCACGATGACTTCGAGGATTGCCAGAGGGTGATTGCCGATGATGTGCGCAACATCCTCATCCCAAGGGTTAAAAGCCGTCTGGAGAAGGCCGGTGACCATCTCGCAGAGCTCATCGACAACGACTATATCCTCTATGTAAATCCCACCGGCAAGTTCGTAATCGGTGGCCCCCACGGCGATACAGGCCTCACCGGTCGCAAGATTATCGTTGATACCTACGGTGGTCGTGGTGCTCACGGTGGCGGTGCCTTCTCGGGTAAGGACTCCTCGAAGGTGGACCGCTCGGCAGCCTACGCCTCACGTCACATTGCCAAAAATATGGTGGCAGCGGGTGTGGCCGACAGGCTCCTCGTGCAGGTGAGCTACGCCATCGGTGTGGCTGAGCCCATCAACATCTTCGTCGATACCTTCGGCACCTCGCACGTGGCTGTTAGCGATGGTGAGATTGCCGAGAAGGTGGCCGAGATGTTCGACCTGCGTCCCGCAGCTATCGTGCGCCGCTTTGGCCTCACCAACCCCATCTTTGAGCCCACAGCCTCCTATGGCCACTTCGGCCGTAGGCCCTACACCGAGGAGGTAACGCTCATAAGGAACGGCAAGCCCACCACCGAGGTTATCAAGTTCTTCGGCTGGGAGGAGCTCGACGAGGTAGAGAATATTAAGAAGCTTTTTAATCTGGATTAGAAATTCCGTCTAACTACACGGGCGAGCTTAGCCCGATGAATTAATTGATTTTTCGGACACTCTGTGGCCGTGACTATTGACTTTTGACGTTAGACGTTAGACCGAAAGTTAAACTATGGAGAAATTTATCATTTCCAACGGTTGTGCACTGCGCATTGCCGACACTCGCAAGGGCGAGAAAACTATTCTGCTGCTCCACGGCTACCTCGAGAGCCTCGATGTGTGGGAGGACTTTGCCAAACTCCTCGCCAAAGAGTACCGTGTGGTGGCTATGGATCTCCCCGGCCACGGCATTTCGCAGGTGATGGGCCCTGTGCACACTATGGGCTTCCTGGCGGATACCGTTGTGGGTGTGCTCGACGAGCTGGAGATTGAGAAGGCTACCATTGTGGGCCACTCGATGGGTGGTTATGTGGCGCTCCAGACACTCCGTCAGAACCCCGAGAGGGTGGAGGGATTGGTGCTCCTCAGCTCCACACCCAACCCCGACAGCCCCGAGAAGCAGGCTGACCGTGACCGTGAGATAGCTCTCGTGGAGGGTGGTCACAAAGACCTCCTGGCAGCTTCGGCCTCCAAGGCGGGCTTCGCTCCCGACAACCTGAAACGTATGGCCGATGAGGTGGCATTCCTCGAAGAGCAGGCTATTGTGGCTGAGAGCGAGGGTGTTGTGGCTCTGCTGAAGGGTATGAAGGAGAGGGAGGATAGCAACGAGATGTTGCGTGGCTCCTCTGTGCCCCAGCTCTTCATTCTCGGTAAGAAGGATGGCTACATCCCCCTGGAGAAGGCCGAGGCTATGGTGGAGGCTCACCCCCAGGCAAAGGTCGTGTGGCTCGAGAACTCCGGCCATCTCGGATTTTTCGAGGAGCCCGAGGCGTGTGCTGCGGCCATTGCAGAGTTTGTGGCAACTAACAAATAATAAGTTAAGATAGAAATAACGAGATGAAAGTATATAAGTTTGGCGGCGCCTCGGTGAAGGAGGCTGCCGGTGTGAGAAACCTTGCGGAGATTGCCCGCTCAACCGAGGGACGCCTCTTCATCGTGGTGTCGGCTATGGGCAAGACCACCAACGCCCTGGAGAGGGTTATGGACGCCTTCTGGGAGGGGCGCACGGGTGAGGCTGTGGTGGCTATGCAGGGTGTTGTGGACTACCACGCACAGATAATGGCCGACCTGTGGGGTGAGCCCCACCTGCCACAGAGGGTGAGGGGGTTCTATGAGGAGCTGGAGGAGATTATCACACTCTCCAACCCCAAGAGCCGCACCTATGAGGAGTGGTACGACCGCATTGTGAGCTTCGGTGAGCTCATCTCCACCGCCATTGTTAGCGACTATCTCACCTTCGCAGGTGTGGGTAGCGAGTGGCTCGATATGAGGCGTATGTTCCTCACAAGCAATCGATTCCGTGATGCCAACATCGACATTGAGGCCTCCACCCCTCGTTTGCGCAGGGCTGTGGAGTGCAGCTCCAGCAGGGTGATTGTGGGTCAGGGCTTCATAGGTGCCACCGAGCAGGGTGCCACCACCACCATCGGTCGTGAGGGCTCCGACTACTCGGCAGCCGTTGCGGGCTACATCCTTGAGGCAGAGAGTGTGTCGATTTGGAAGGATGTGGAGGGTATCCTCAATGGCGACCCCAAGCAGTTTGAGGGTGTTAGTTACATCCCCGAGCTCACCTACCTCGATGCCATAGAGCTCGCTTATAGCGGAGCGCAGATTATCCACCCCAAAACTATCAAACCCCTTCAGAATAAGAGTATTCCCCTCTATGTGAAGTGCTTTGTAAACCCCTCGCTGCCAGGCAGTGTCATCAAAGAGAGCATATCGAAACCTATCGATATTCCCATCCTTATCCTCAAGAAAAAACAGGTGTTGCTCTCCATTAAGCCTAAGGACTACTCCTTCATCCTGGAGGAGCGCACGGCAGAGATTTTTGCCATCCTCGAGCGTCACCGCACCAAGGTACACCTCGTGCAGAACTCGGCAATCAGTATGGCCCTCTGCATCGACTCTACTCGCTACCTGGAGGATATCGTTGAGGAGTTCCACCGCTCGGGCTTCAGCGTGAAGTACAACACCGATATGGAGCTGCTCACCATCCGAGGCTATCGCAAAGAACATCTCCAGGAGTTTGTGGAGGCCGAGAATGTCTATATGACGCAGAGGTCACGAAAAGTGCTTCGCATATTGAGAAAAAAATAGCGCCCGAGGGTGCTATTTTTTTTGTCGACCGACGACCGTCTACCGTCGCAGGCTTGCAGCCCGAGAACTTCTGTAGGGTATATAGGGTCGTTAGTGAAATTCAAAATTTCCTATAATTCCTATTTGGGGTAGAGCAAAATAAGAGTAATGGGCCGAGCACCGAAGGCTAATTTTCCATTTTCAATTTGTTCTGTCGGTGTTGCATACGGCGCCAATTGACAAAGCCGTAGAGGTCGTTGGCAAGGAACATCACAAAGCAGAAAATCATAGGTAGCTGTGAGCCGTCACGCAGGCTGGCCATCACCCACAACACTATGAGTACCACATCGTTGGCGGCATATCCTATGGCATAGTAAGGGCTGCGCAGCCAACTCAGGTAGACAGCAACCCAGCTTGTGGCAATCGAGATAGTGCTCACCCAGAGGCTTGCAGTACCCAGCGCCCCCAGAATAAAGTAGAAGGCAGTGGTGATAGCAATGGCGCTCACAGGGAGTAGTAGGCGGTGGCGGCGACCAACCGTGGCCACCTCCACCTCGTTGCTCTCCTCGAAGGGGTGGCGTATCCAACTGATAAGGGCTATAAAACTCATCGGGCCTGTCATACAAACGTAGGTTATCACCTCGCCATAGTAGTCGTTAAAGAACGAAACAACCCCATACAAGAGGGAGAAAACCACGGAGAGAAGTTGGCCCAAAATCATACCCTTGGCAAGAAAAATGAGGGCTGTGACCCCAACAAGTGAGGCTGTAAGAGTGAGGTAATCGGGGGTGGGGGAGAGTAGAAAAGAGGTTGCTACAACCGCCAGCGACACCACCCACAGGCGCCACTCGAAGCGGGAGAGGGCACGGAACGAACCTTTTAGCGATAGTTTTGCCATAGAGTCAGTTTGGGTGTGATGTGCGATTTGAAAAGGGCGGAATTGTTCCGCCCTTATGCTTGATAATCTGTTGTTTACTCGGTGGACTGTCCCTCCTTGTGGTGGAACTTGTATAGCTCCTCGCAGGCCAACGAAATCTTCGTTACGGAGAAATCCTCGCCCTGGGGGAAGACAAACATCGTGTCCGTGAGTGTGCTCAGATCCACGCAGTCACGTTTCCACTTGCGGAAGTCGTACTCGATGTGGATGGAGTAGCGCTGTGCGGCGGGCAGGGTGAGTGAGTAGTCTATGCCGTCGAAGTCGCCCTTCAGTTCAAATCCGTTCATATTGTGCACCAGAGTGGCCTCGCCAAGCTCCATAAAGTTGTGGGGGTGGGGAAGCGCCCTCACATCCGAGCGAAGCTCCACACCATAGGTGCCGGCCTCCACCTCACGGCGGACATTCTCCCTCTCCCACTCATACCAATCGGGGATATGGCTGAAGTGGGTCTCGCCCTCGGTGGCCTCCAACTGGCCATACTCGTTCATCCACCAGCGGTGGCCGCACTCCTTGCACCACAGCTCGGTTTTGTGGCTGGCCATACGATACTCCTTGCCGCAGTGGGGGCATTGGTAGAGCACTTTGTGAAGACCCTCGGCACGTGTGCTCTTGGTCATCCTTATCTTGTTATCTCGCTGCCAAGCAAAGTCGTCGTAGTAGAACTCTCGGTTGATGACCTCCATAATCTGGTTGTAGTCCATCTTCTCAATCTCCTCCACGGAGAGGATTTTCTTCATTGTTGCCTCGGTCTTGATGAGGCGGTCACCGGTGTGCCAGAAGGGGGAGTTGATGTGGTTGCCCTGTGTGATGAGGGTCACTACGGGCATCTTCAGCAACTTGACCAACTTGCCCAACGAGGGGGGAAGGATGGCATTGGTGCCACAGAGCGAGTAGCGAGCCTCGGGATAGAAGGCAACGATTTTCTGGCGCTCCTTCACCTCACGCAGCTGGCGAACAAGGCGGGTGTCGTTGGTGAACTTGCGCTTGGGGATGCAACCTACACGGGCCATAAGCCAATTGAGAAGTCCGCCGATGCCCACAAAGCCATCAATCGCCACGATGTAGTAGGCGTGGTTGGGGAAGGTTGCCTTGATGGCTACCATAAAATCATAGAAGGCGTTGTGGTTACACAGCAACAGGTAGGGCCTCTTGACGCCCTCCATATTAACTCTCTTGATGCTTGTGCGATGGAGCCAGGTGACGGGGAAGGAGGCTATCCACATTACAGGCCTCAGCCACCACGAAATTTTGCGTGGCTTCTGACTCATATCGAGCCTTTTGATACCCTCAACAAGGGGCGTTTTGTCGTCGAGCTGTTTCGACTCTTTAGGGGTGTTATTCATTGTGAAGTTTGATTTGTCGTTTTTTATGTTTCACAAAATGCAAATATAGTACAAATTTGACAAATCGGAGGTGTGGGTGGAAGTTTACAATCTTTTTAGTATATTTGTACTCGGTAAATTTAAACTTTTCGACAGATTATGTATAGCTATCTGAAAAATCATATCGAGGCCGCCTGGGATAATCGTGAGCTCCTTTCGGAACCCGCAGTGAGGCAGGCCATTGAGGAGGTTGTAACCCTTCTCGACGAGGGTAAACTGCGTGTTGCAGAGCCCACCCAAGAGGGCTCGTGGCAGGTGAACGAGTGGGTCAAAAAGGGCGTTATCCTCTACTTCCCCACACACGATATGGCCACCTCTCACGCCGGCGATCTGGAGTTCTACGACAAGCTCCCCCTCAAGCACGGTTATGAGGCTCTCGGTGTGAGGGTCGTGCCCCACGCTGTGGCACGTCGTGGAGCCTATCTTGCACCCGGCGTCATCCTTATGCCCTCCTATGTCAATATCGGTGCCAGGGTGGAGAGCGGCACTATGGTCGATACTTGGGCCACCGTGGGCTCCTGTGCACAGATTGGCAAGGGTGTTCACCTGAGTGGTGGTGTGGGTATTGGCGGCGTGCTGGAGCCCGTGCAGGCAGCCCCCGTGATTGTGGAGGACGGCTGCTTTATTGGCTCTCGCTGCATCATCGTGGAGGGTGCACACATCGGCGCAGAGGCCGTTATTGGCGCAGGTGTGACCATCACCGCCTCCACAAAAATTGTGGATGTCACAGGCCCCAAACCCGTTGAGTATAAGGGCTATGTACCTCCCCGCTCGGTGGTAATCCCCGGTAGCTACAAGAGGGAGTATCCCGCAGGTGAGTACTATGTGGGCTGTGCGCTCATCATAGGCCGTCGCAAGGAGAGCACCGACAAAAAGACCTCGCTGAATGATGCTCTGAGAGAGTTCGGCGTATCGGTCTAAAGCCCTATTGTCGGTAAATTTTGCACAACAGGTGTCGGCTGTATAACTAAAAACACACTAATAACTAAGAACTCAAAACAACAGCTGAAAGCTCAAAAATATGGCTGTACTAATATATAAATCGTTGCCTTCGACAAATACGGAGGTCAAAAAGCCCGGCTATCGTCACGGCGATGCGGTGATTGCCAAGGAGCAGACCGCAGGGCGAGGACAGAGGGGGAATCGTTGGTCGAGTGCCCCCGGCGAAAATCTTACATTCTCGCTCGTGTGGGAGCCCACAACACTCCCCGCAAAGCGTCAATTCCTCCTCTCGGAGGCGGTGGCACTTGCCCTGGTGGACACCCTCGCAAAATATGAGATAAGGAGTAAAATCAAGTGGACCAACGATATCTATGTGGGTAACAAGAAAATCTGTGGCATACTCATCGAACACGACCTCGGAACGGAGGGTATGTTGGCTCGAACAGTTGTGGGCATAGGTCTGAATATCAACCAGAAGGAGTTCGAGGATTGGGTGCCCAATCCCACCTCGATGGCCTCCATCACGGGTAAGAAGTACGACGTGGCAGAGGTGTTCCAGGAGCTCTACGATGCCCTGGAGAGTCGCTACCAGCAGTTGCTTGCCGATTCCGACGCCATAGAGAAGGCATACGACGAACTTATCTACCGCAAGGGCGAGCTTCACCCCTTCCGACTGCCTAACGGCAAACTCTTCCAGGGAGTCATTCAGGGTGTGCGCTCCTCGGGTGAGCTTCTCGTGGAGAGCGAGGGGATGGTGGTTCCCTATCTATTCAAGGAGATAGAATTCGTGATTTAGCGAGCACATCTCGTGGGCGATTTCTGCGTTACGCTTTTTATTTTGCTTCCTCATTTACCTTTTGTAAACTGCGGAGCAAAATAAAAACCAAGCCTTGAAATCGCCTCACGATATGCACTCGCAGGGAGAAGGTGTCTAACGTCTAATGTCTAACGTCCAATGTCGCGGGCCTGCGGCCCGAGAACATTTATAGGATTGTTAGGGCCGATAGGGACATTAGGGAAGATTTACCTATGACTCCTATAACTCTTATAATTCCTATCTGGGGTAGACACTGTAGTAGCGATACGCAGTATCGCCTAAAAGTTTTTGGTGAAGCTTTTTACAAAAAGCTTCAAGAAAAAAACGACTTTTTACAAAAAGTCGCACAAAGGTGAAGTTTTTTACAAATACTTCACAAAAAAATGAAAAAAATTAGGGGGGCGTGCAACGTTTTGCCCCCTTAATGCATCTATAACAATAGAGAGAGAAAGGCAAATGACCATTGAGAGCATCATAAAAGGTTGCCAGGCGGGTGACTCGGAGGCTCGTAGAGAATTGTACCAGCGCTATGGAGCGGCAATGTTCGCTCTGGTGAGGCGCTATGTGAAGGTGCGAGCTACGGCCGAAGATGTGTTTCACGATGGTTTTGTGGCCCTCTACACCAAGATTGGTGACTACCGTGGCGAAGGCTCTTTTGAGGGGTGGATGAGGAGGATATTTGTGAACGCTGCGCTGAGCCACCTCCGATCACTCCACCCGGGTCGCACTCTCGACGATGATGTGGGCGACCTACCACCCGGGGTGGTGGATGGAGCACCCCCCGAAGCTCTCTCACGACTCGGCAATGAGGAGCTCATAAGGCTGATGAATGAGCTACCCGAAGGCTTCCGCACAGTGTTGATGCTCCACGCAGTGGAGGGATACAGACACGCAGAGATTGCCGAGATGCTCGAGATAAGTGAGGCTACGAGCCGAACACAATATATGAGAGCAAGGGCCCGACTTGCACAACTGATTGAGGAAGAAGAACATTTTTACTAAACGAAGCAACAGACAATGAAGGATAACTACGATAAGAACGACAAATTTGCAGAGCTGCTGGGCGACAAGCTACGAGGTCACCTGGAGGAGCCCCCTGCGGATATGTTCGACCGCATAGAGCGCACGCTGGCAGCCGTGGCACCCGTGGAGAGCGCCCCCGCCGAGGAGGAGAGGGGGCCCGTAGTGGTGGTGCCCCTGTGGCCCAGGGTGTGGAGCCGAGGAGTGGCAGTGGCTATGGCAGCGGCTATGGTGGCCGTAGCCCTTGTGGTTGCCTTGCGCCAGAGTGCCCCCGAGGAGATTGTGGCACTCACGGAGCAGATGGCTGTGGCCACGGGCCTTGATGAGCAGCAGGTGGAGGTGCCCCAGGCGGTTGCCGAGAGCGAGGAGGCTGTGGCGGTGGCTATGGTGGCCGCCCCTCGCACAAACTCCGTGCGCAACAATATTGTGGAACAGGCTCTTATGACCACCACCAATGTGGACGGAGAGGTGGTTGCTGTCCCCGCTCACAACAAGGAAGAGAGCAAAGGCTCGGTTGAGAAGAGTGAGGGTAGGCGTGAGAAGAGTAAATATACCTCCTCCACACGTCGCTCCTCTCGTCGTCGCAATACGGCAGAGGTGGAGGAGTATTGGCGAGATGTGTGGGACGACAGTCGTTTTGAGGTTCCTGAGCGCAATGTGACTATGGCTATCCACGCATCGGGTGTGGGCGTTGGCAAGATGGAGATGGCTCACCGCACGAACAACTCTATGATGATTAACGAGCAGAGCAATATTCCTACAAGCGGCTTTATGTCGCCCCAGATGGTGGGTAAGAGCCCTGCAACCCCCAAGTTGGAACACTTTATGCCCATCTCGGTGGGTGTGACCCTCAACTTCTCCATCACCGACTACCTCTCGGTGGAGTCGGGATTGCTCTACACCTCCCTCAGTAGCAAGGGTGAGAGCACGGGAACCATCAGCCTCTATGAGTGCTGGCGCAAGATGAACTACCTCGGTGTGCCTCTCTCGCTGTCCCTCAATGTGGTTGATTATGGCCCCCTGTCGCTCTATGCACGATTGGGTACCACTCTGGAGCTCAATATGACAGCCAAAGATAAGGTCTTCCTCGATGGCGAACTTATGCAGACTAACAATCTTGATACCCCACTTGTGACCCTCTCGATGGATGGAGCTGTGGGTGTGGACTACAACTTTGTGGAGAACCTCTCGCTCTTTGGCGAGCTGGGTGGCTCCTATTGGTTCACCCGCCCCGACTACCCCGAGAACTATCGTACGGTGAAACCCCTAACGCTCTCGGGTCGTGTGGGACTTAAGATTGCCTTCAACTAATCCCCCCCCAAAAACAATACAATATAATAGTCAGTAAGAATGAAAAAACTTTGTAAATATGCCTGTCGCCTTGCGCTCCTTGCAACCATTGTTGCGTGGTGGGGCTGTTCGGCAGAGCCGAGCTTTGATATGTCGGACAATCCCTCCGAGGATGGCTCGTGGGGCGACTATATCACCGCCTTTGGCTGGATAGAGGAGGCTGAAGATTTGAATCAGGAGATGTGTGTAATCATTACCGACGAGGGGTATCTCCTCTCCGTTGTGGACCTCTCGAATGCCCTCTCGCAGGAGGAACTCATCCCCGGGCGCACAATGTGCAACTACACCATCATCGCCAATAAACAGGGTGTGGAGAATGGTTTTTGGGTGAGGCTCAACCGACTCTACTCGCTGGAGGTGAGGGCGCTGGAGGTCTATGACCGTGGCGATGTTCTCTCGGCAGGCTATGAGTGTCTGGGAGCCCCCGTAATGCCCTATCAGGTGAGCATCGGTGGCGGATGTGTCAATATCAATGTGCTCTATTCGGCCTATAAGCAACCCTTCGAGGCGGCTCCCGATGTGAAGCTCCACTACGACCTCCGAAGCTCCACCGCCGACACTTCGCTCTTCCAGCTGGAGTATATTGAGGGCGACGAGGTGGAGGGTGGAGACCTCTACGACCGCTACCAATGGTTCTCCTTTGTCATCCCCGAGGAGTATGTGGAGGTAATCTCCGCAAGTTGGACCTACGCTTTCCAGTGGCGTTGGTGGCGTGAGGGTGAGTATGGCAACCACTCGGCGGGATACGTGGACCAGACAAGTGTGATGAATACCAACTCGTGGGACGAAAGGTAGCAACCTCCCCATCCCGGAGTGAGCACATAAGCCCAAAAAAAACGACCTTAATTGTGAGGTCGTTTTTTTTGTAAACTTTGACGGGGTAGGGTAGTGTGGTACATTTGGTGACAAGAAAAAAAGAGCAAAAACCTTTCGGTTTTTGCTCTTTCAGTTGGGCTGCACGGACTCGAACCATGAATAACAGGACCAGAATCTGTTGTGTTACCATTACACCACAGCCCAATAGCGGTGCAAAGGTACCACTTTTTTCTATATCTGCAAGAGGTTGGGCCAATTTTTTTCGAAAAATGTGAGATTTTTTGCCAACAGCGGAATTGTGGCGGTGGTTGGCAGCATACAGAAAAGAAATCGGCAGTCAAAACTGACTGCCGATTGACTTACAATTCCGAATTTCCAATTCCAAATTAGTAGCCCATACCGCCGGCGGGCATTGCGGGTGCGGGGTTCTCCTCCTTCTTCTCCACCAGCACACACTCGGTGGTGAGGAACATCGAAGCGATGCTTGCAGCATTCTCCAGAGCTACACGTGCCACCTTGGTGGGGTCGATGATGCCGGCCGAGAACATATCCTCGTAGCGGTCGGCACGAGCGTTGTAGCCAAAGCTGCCCTCGGCCTCCCTCACCTTGTTCACAACAACCGAGCCCTCGCCACCTGCATTGGCAACAATCTGACGCAAAGGCTCCTCGATGGCCCTGCGCACGATGGCGATACCGGTGGTCTCGTCGTCGTTGTCGCCCTTCAGCTCGGCCAGAGCGTCGGCCGCACGGATGTAGGCAACACCACCGCCGGGGATGATACCCTCCTCGATGGCTGCACGAGTGGCGGCAAGTGCATCCTCCACACGGTCCTTCTTCTCCTTCATCTCAACCTCGGTGGCAGCACCCACGTAGAGCACTGCAACACCACCGGCCAACTTGGCAAGCCTCTCCTGGAGTTTCTCCCTATCGTAGTCGCTCGTGGTGTTCTCCATCTGGTGGCGAATCTGGGCCACACGTGCCTCGATAGCCTCCGCCTGGCCGCCGCCATCCACAATGGTTGTGTTGTCCTTGCTGATGGTTACCTTGTCGGCCGTACCGAGCATATCGACAGTGGCGGCGTCGAGCCTCAGGCCCTTATCCTCGGTGATGACGGTACCACCTGTGAGGGTTGCGATGTCCTCCAGCAACTCCTTGCGGCGGTCGCCAAAGCCGGGAGCCTTCACGGCAGCCACCTTGATGGTGCCACGCAGGCGGTTGAGAACAAGTGCACTCAGTGCCTCGCCATCGACATCCTCGGCAACAATCAGGAGTGAACGACCATTCTGTGCCACGGGCTCCAGAACACCCATAATCTCCTTCATAGTGGAAATCTTCCTGTCGGTGAGCAGAACGTAGGGCCTCTCAAGGGTCGCCTCCATCTTCTCGGTGTCGGTCACGAAGTAGGCCGAGATGTAGCCACGGTCGAACTGCATACCCTCAACAACCTCCACGTGGGTGTCGGTGCCTTTGGCCTCCTCGACGGTAATCACACCCTCCTTCTTAACCTTGCCCACAGCCTCGGCAATAAGTGCACCGATGGAGTGGTCGTTGTTGGCCGAGATGGAGGCTACCTGCTCCACCTTCTCCAGGTTCTCGCCTACGGTCTGGCTCTGGCTCTTGATGTTCTCCACAACGGCTGCCACAGCCTTGTCGATACCCCTCTTGAGGTCCATAGGGTTGGCACCTGCAGTCACATTCTTGATACCCACGCCAATGATGGCCTGGGCCAATACGGTGGCGGTGGTGGTGCCATCACCTGCGTCGTCGTTGGTCTTGCTTGCCACCTCCTTGACAATCTGGGCACCCATATTGGCGAACCTATCCTCCAACTCAATCTCTTTGGCTACGCTCACGCCATCCTTGGTGATGTGGGGTGCGCCAAATTTTTTGTCGATAATCACATTGCGACCTTTGGGGCCGAGGGTTACTTTCACGGCGTTTGCCAGGGCATCAACGCCCTCCTTGAGAAGCTCGCGGGCCTCTACATTATATTTAATCTCTTTTGCCATACCTTTTTGTTTTTTTGTCTAACGTCGAAAGTCTAATGTCCACAGTCGCGGGCAACACGTTGCCCGAAAACAGAATTATGATTTCTATGACGTTAGACGTTGGACGTTAGACGTTAGACTTTTAGTTCAAAATTGCCATAATGTCCGACTGTTTCATAATGAGGTAGTCGGTGCCGTCGATGTGGAGCTCGGTGCCGGCATACTTGCCATAGAGCACAGTGTCGCCCTCCTTAACCTCCATAGTCACCTCCGAGGTGCCGGGGCCTACGGCTACAACCTTACCTGCCAGGGGTTTCTCTTTTGCTGTGTCGGGGATGAACAGACCGCCTGCGGTCTTCTCCTCTGCGGGATTGGGCAGAATGAGTACTCTGTCCGAAAGGGGTTTTACATTCATAGTCTGTAATTAGATTTTATTTGTTATTACTTTTTGTGTGTGCGTAGTTTTGTGCGCATTGGTTGCCCTGATTACTGCAACCTCTGTGCCAGACAGCCCTCGGGTGACAATTTGTCACTCCTTCTCGCCATCCAAAATCTCCAGCGCCTTCTGGAGGCTCTCGTCAATGGGAACAATCTGCGAGAAATAGCCCACATCCGACAGCTCCGTGTTGCGGCCTATGTAGGCTCTCAGCAGCGAGGTGAGAAGCTCCCGAGAGGTGTTAATCTCTCCCCACTCGGCCTTTAGCCCCTTGCTCTCGGCCCACTCTACGAAATCCTCCAGCAGTCGGGGGTCGCCATCGAGCAGAGCATTGAGCTCCTCCACGCTGCCAACACCATTAATTGCCTCACGGTGGCGGTCGGCGTACTCCAGAGTGTAGCGGTAGAGCACATTCAGACCCGTAGCCTTGTAGTAGTATGGGGTCATATCGAGGGTGTCGATGGGAACATAGACATCGGGCATAATTCCTCCGCCACCATAGACGGTCTTGCCGCCGGGGGTGGTAAACTTCAGCGAGTCGGCAAAGCGCACGCTATCGGCCGAGAACAACTCGCCGTGCTCGTAGCGCTCCACGATGTCGTCGCCATAGTAGGCCTCGCCACGGGTGTAGGGCTTCTGTATGGAGCGACCCGTGGGGGTGTAGTATCTTGCCACGGTGAGCCTGATGGCCGAGCCGTCGGAGAGGGGTATCTGGCTCTGCACCAAACCCTTGCCAAACGAGCGGCGGCCCACAATGGTGCCTCGGTCGTTGTCCTGAAGGGCTCCTGCCACAATCTCGCTCGAGGAGGCACTATAGTCGTCAATAAGCACCACCAGGGGTATCTGGGTCATTGTGCCACCACCTGTGCTATACTCCCTCTGCTGGTGGCCGTTGCGATCCTCGGTATAGACCATCAGTTTGCCCTCGGGCAGAAACTCGTTGGTCATAAGTATCGCCTGGTCGAGGTAGCCGCCAGAATTGCTGCGCAGGTCGAAAATAAGCTCCCTCATACCCTCCTTTTGGAGTTTGCTGATAGCCTCCAGGAACTCCCGGTGGGTGGTGCGGGCAAAGCTCGTCAGGCGCACAAAGCCTGTGCCGGGGCGCACCATAAAGGCAGCGTCGATGCTGTGGATGGGTATCTTATCCCTCACAATCTCCACCTCCACAATCTCCTCCACGTTGGCCCTCTCCAGGCCCACCTTCACTCGTGTGCCACGCTTACCCCTTAGGCGGCTCATTACCTCATCCTGGAGAATACGGCGACCCGCAATGGTGTCGCCATCGACGGTGACAATCCTGTCGCCGGGCAGTACACCCGCCTTATAGCTTGGGCCGCCCGCCACGGTGTTGAGCACCACAACCGTGTCAGTGGTCATATTGAACACAACGCCAATGCCGTCGAACTCCCCCTCCAGCGGCTCATTGAGCTCCTTCAGCTCCTCGGCAGGAACATAGACCGAGTGGGGGTCGAGCTGGGCCATCATATCGTGCATAAGGTTCTCCACGATGGTGTCGGTGTCAATCTTATCCACATAGGCACGATTGATGAGTGAGAGAGAGTAGTCTATTTTGGAGCCCGCAGCAGCACTCTGGGTGGTGCGGGGTGCGGTAACCTTCAGTCTGTTGGTAGTGATGGTATAGCCCATCCACAGGCCGAGGGCGAGAAAGAGGGTGGCAGCCGTGGGCAGCCAGAGAATAAGCCTATTGCGTTTCATAACCTATTTGTTGCGGAATTTATAGCTGAGACCCAGCGTGGCGGAGTATTGGTATTGCGCCTTGGGGCTTGCCGAGTGGAGATAGTAAATCACTCCGTAGAGTTTAACGGAGAGGTATTTCGAGATGTTGAAGTCGAGCCAATTATCCCACCTTGCCGTGGGGGGCGAGGTGAGGTTCGTAAAGCCATAGAGGGTGGAGCGGTAGCGAATCTTATCGCCCAAAAACCTCTTGTCGAACGATGCGTTGATGGAGGGACCCACGCCTATGAAAAACATCTCGCCGGCCGTCACTCCATTGAGTCCCTGGTTGATAAGCCTCTTATCCACCATCGACACAATGTTGCCCGAGATGGGGGACAAGGTAATCTTATAGGGGGCACTCTTGGGGGCGTAGGTGAAACCCACTGACACATCCAAAAAACCGGGCGACAGGAGGGTGGAGATGAGTTTTTCGCTGGTGCGCGACTCGAAGCCGTCGGTGAGCTGTGTGCGGAAGTTGATGGTGGCCGAGTAGGACCAACTGTTGCGGATATCCCACGACATAACCTCCGAAAGTTTCACCTCATCCACATTCTTGAAGGGGGTTTTGTCGATGTAGTTCATACCGTAGCGGGCATTCACCGTTAGGTCGTGGGTGAACTTGCTGCGGTTGTAGCGGTGGTGGACAAAGAGGGTCATAAGTCCCGAAAAGGTGTTGTCGCCACCCGCCGTCCAGTTCTCAAAGCCGAGGGCAGAGGTCTGGAACGACCCCTCAAGCTCGAAGGTGTTGCGCTCCTTGCGTACACGGTTGCGCTCGGCAATCCACGCTGCGTGGTTGTAGTAGTCGCCATCGAGCTCGGCAGATATTCGGCTCTCGGTGAGGGTCTCGAGCAGCTTGGGGAGCTCCTTGCTCTCGCTCCTCTGAGGCTCGGCACGGCGTATGGTGTATTGGGCCGAGGCATCCGTAATGCCCCACGCCAACAGCGCCACAATCAACACTATACCTCTCGCAAACCTGCTCATATAGCTACTCCCAATACCTATATAAAAATATACAATAGCGCAAATATACGATTATTTTGTGGAATTTTGTACATTTGTACTACCAGATAGTAACAAACCGATAATACACCTGATACTATGAAATATTTTGGAGCACACGTTTCGGCCTCGGGAGGAGTTTTCAACGCCCCCCGCAACGCCCACGAAATAGGGGCCACTGCCTTCGCCCTCTTTACCAAAAATCAGCGACAGTGGCTCGCAGCACCCCTCACGACCAAAGATATCGACACTTTCCGTGCCGAGTGCGAAAAATATGGCTACTCGCCACGACAAATACTTCCACACGACTCCTACCTAATAAACCTCGGACATCCTGATGTCGAAGGACTTGCCAAATCGCGAGAATCCTTCATTGAGGAGATGAGGCGCTGCGAACTCCTCGGGCTCGACCGTCTGAACTTCCACCCAGGCAGCCACCTCGGGCGTATCTCCCTTGAAGAGAGCCTCGACCGTGTGGCCGAGAGTATCAATATCGCTCTAGACAAAACCCGTGGTGTGACGGCCGTCATTGAGAATACAGCAGGTCAGGGCACCAACCTCGGACATCGTTTCGAGCAGATAGCCTACATCATCGACCGTGTGGAAGATAAATCGAGGGTAGGATACTGCATCGACACCTGCCACGCATTCGCAGCTGGCTATAACCTCTCCTCGGCAGAGGCCTGTGAGAAAACCTTTTCCGAGATTGACTCCATAATCTCGCTCGACTACCTCCGTGGTATGCACCTCAATGATGCTATGCGCCCCCTCGGCAGTCGCATCGACCGTCACGAGAGGCTCGGCGAGGGCACCATCGGTATGGAGTGTTTCCGTTATATCGCTCGCGACCCTCGTTTTGAGGAGATGCCTTTGGTGCTCGAGACTATTGATGAGAGTTTGTGGGCGGCTGAAATCGCCACATTAAAAAGCGCATATTCTCGGTGAATTTTTCACCGCACTTCAGAGAGCGAGCTCCTCACCTACGGAAAGTAGGCTGCGGGCTCGCTCCTTCGTTTGGCAAAAAATTCCCTCGAGAATCTGCGCTTTTTACGTCTACCGACAACCGTCTACCGACTTTGGTCTAACGTCCAACGTCTAACGTCTAACGTCTACAGTCTACCGACGACCGTCAACCGTCTACCGACTTTTTCCTATAACTCTTATAATTCCTATAACTCCTATAACTCTTATAACTCCTATTTCTCCCTAACGACCCTAACGTCCTCGGCAAAGCAGTCCTATCTGAAATTTTTCCTTCGACAAATTGGTGGAAAGTTCAAAAATTTTACTTCATCCTATCTGCTTTTATCTCCGAATATTAGCCCTCGACACCCTTTTCAAATAGCGAATTATTGTAAATGGTGGCGGAAAAATCGCCATTGACAAAGGAGTTTGATGGTTGTACTTTTGTTCAGAAATTGAACGACAATAACCAGCTAAATACTCCTTTTCACAATGTCTTACCTATCGCTTTACAACGCCATTGAGGGTGCTCTGCGCTCGCTCGGCTACACCCCGACACCCTCCGATCATCTCCATTCGACACTCCTCGCCGAGGGGTTTCCCATAGCCTCCATAGAGCCCCTCGAACTACTCTCCACGGAGGGTGAGAGGGAGCATCGTCACTCCTGGAGGGTACACGTCAAGCTGTTGAACAACAGTGAGCAAGATGCGCTCCAGGCCCTCCGAGTGGCCGAAAAACTCTCGGCCGATGGTTGCAGCCTTGTGGAGCAGTTGGCCCAATCATCCTCAGTTTTGGAAGTGGTGGTAGAGAGGTGTGTGCTCCTTGCTCTGCCCCAAACCGTGGCTGGCGACACAGCCCTCTCGTTGGTGGCACGTGTGACCACTCTATCCTGCGCCGCCCAAGATTAAATCCTGTGTTGATAAGTTAAACTATTGAACAAGTCTGACCTATGCAATTAATCTCTCAACCTGCCGACCCCAGCCCCCTCTTTGGCGAAAATCTCTTTGTATTTGAAGGGGCAGATGCGGCCACCTCCACCGAGATAGCCTTCCATCTGGCTGACGGAACACTGCTGGGTGCCCGTCGTTATGCGGGGAGAGGCTCCATCGCTACCTCCCCTAACGCCTACGTTAATCGCACCCTACACCCTGTGCCCCACCATTTCGACCGCTCCACGATAGAGAGGGCCGAGGGGCGTGATGTGGAGCTCTACGTGGCCTACAACAATGGTGCAGACCGTAGCAGTGCCATTCTCTTCACCGCCTCCCACGACAACCTCTCATTCGGGTCGGCTATGGGGCCCACCGACACCCGGCGCATTATCTCCCCAGGCGAGTGGGACGAGATATCCATCCTTGCTCCCCGAGGTGCGAGGTTGGAACTAACTGCCGTTCTTTCCGATGGCACAACCCCCATTCTTTTGTCCAGCAGGGTGACCCCCGAGAGGGGTGTGTGGTTGGTGAGTGTTGTGGCGGATGTCATCCTCGCCTTCTCGTCCACCCCTGCGGATGTGGAGTGGTTCGATGTGAATGTGTCGTCTGGCGGGTCGCTTCTCACCACCGTTCGCTACCACCTGGAGGAGGCGCCACGTGATGCTGTGAGGCTCGCCTGGCTCAACCCCCGAGGTTACATCTCCTACCACACATTCCGTGGCTCGGCAACCGAACAGGTAGCCTCACGACGTACCGAGGCACCCTCCTACGAGGGAACCACGACTCTCTCGCTGGATGGGTGGCGTGAGCTTAAGTTGGTGAGCACCCCTCTGCCCCGCTCGGAGGTGGCGAGGGTGGGGGAGGTGGCCACCTCGCCGAGGGTGTGGCGCATCTATCCCGACGGCACGGCCGTACCCCACACGCTCCTCTCGGGTGCGGTCAGAAGCCTCGGCCCCTCGGCCCACACCGTGGAGCTCACCCTACGCCCCTCGAAAACCACAACCTATTGGTAGAAACTAACACAACGACCTATGACACAGCTCTATATTGACAATCATCCTGCCGACCTTGACTCTCGGGCCGAGATATCCATCTCGATTTCGATGGCTTCGCTCACCTCCACCTCCCTGGGGCGTGCGAGCTACTCGAAGAGTATAACCATCCCCACAACTCCTCGCAACAGGGCACTTATGGGGGATTGTGAGCAGCCCCTCTCGTCGAAGATGTTCAATCACACGGCCCACACCGCAAGGGTGGAGGTGGACGGGTGTGTGATTATCGAGGGCAACATCTTCCTCACGGCCTCGCAGACGGGTGACGATGGTTACTACCGCTTCTACATCATCGGCAACTCTCGTGAGTGGGTGGTGGCCGCCTCCCGCACCCTCGAGAGCCTCCCTGTGGGGTGGAGTGCAACCCTCGATGTGCAAACCATCGATGAGAGTCAGAGGTGTGAGGAGCATCCTCTGGTGAGGTTTCTCCCTGTGGAGCGCAACAGGGGAGTGCGGCCAAATGGCAACCCCAAACCCCTCTTTTTCAATCGTCTGACCTTCGACCACTACCACCCATTCGTTCACATCGCCACTCTTGTGGAGAAGATTTTTGCTCTGGCAGGCTATGCCGTGGAGTCGGATTTTTTCCGCTCGGAATTTTTTAGGTCGCTCTATATGAGTGGCCGATGGAACGAACGTCCAAATGTTGATTGGGGGGAGAATATGGACTTTCTGGCCACCCGTGCGGATGATTCGTTGGTGGTGGCGGCCGACACTCTGGGTATGGTCTATGCCGACCCGCTTGCCAACACCAATACGGTGGGTAACATTGTTGATAGGATAGACAAAGGGGTGCCGGGGGTCATCGGTTTCGACGAGCAGGAGCGTTTGGTCTTCACCCCCACTGCCGACTTGAATGTGGCCTTCGAGTTCTACCTGCGTTTCCGCACCGACTACCGCATTCAAGACCGCTACACGCTCCAGGGACTAACCCTGCTAATGCCCAATGTGGGCGATGAGGTGGCGATACCCATCACCAACCACTACCACGACTTCAGGGGCGATGTGATGCACAGCGGCTACGACTACAACCTGGTAATCTTCGAGCCTGCCTCAGGAGCTACCTACACCCTCCTGGCCGAAGAGATTATCAACCCCCAGGCCGACCCCGCAAACCTCTCGCCCTCGGATGTCAGGGAGGTGACAATCCTCTCGGATGTTGCCGAGCGATTTACCCACTTTGTGGTCACCACCGAGGGTAACATCCTCAATCCACGTCTGGTGATGACGCTCAATGGGTTTCTCTTCTCGCCCGCCTCGGATTGGGCGCTCTACACGGGCAATGTCACAGAGAGGGGAAATGTCAATGTGGAGGTGACCTTTCAGACCAAAGCCCACCGTGCCTCCCCACTGAAGCCCCATCATATGGATATGTTTGCCTTTGGCGGTGGCGAGGAGGGACAGACTCTTCAGCTGTTGGCGGGTAGCACCGTGAGGCCACTGTTGATTTCAACTCCCGAGATGGGCGACACCCTTACTTGGGGTGATGTGATGCACTACACCGATGTGACAGGTATGGATCTCATTGCGGCCCTCCGAGAGCTCTTCGACCTGCAAATCTACACCGACCCCTTCGATAAAAAGGTCTGCATAGAGCCACGTAGGGAGTATTGCGATCCCGATGTGGTGATAGACCTCTCCGAGCGCATAGACCTCTCACGAGGGGTGGTGGTTGAGGAGCTGGGAGGCGACCATCCCAAGAACCTTAAGGTGGGCTATCGCCAGGGCGACAGAGCCTCTGCAGAGAGGGAGGAGCATCTGGGCAAGGAGTGGGGTAGCTGGAGTGCCCCCCTCTGCAACATATTCGCCTCGGAGGGGAGCAGGGCGGTGACTAATAGGCTATTTACGGCAGCTGTAGATGTGGAGGGTACGGTGGCACAGGCCCCCTCGGCCCACCTGGTGAGGGTGGGGGATAGCAGAGATAAGGAACTCCACCCCGCCATTATGCGCCGCAACTTCCTGCCCAAGATTGTCAGCTATCGAGGTATGAAACGCCTACCCGTGGGAGAGCAGTGGGATTTCCCGCTGGCGAATGATACCCACTACCCCCTGCTGACCTTCTTTGACAATGGCAGTGTGGGTGGCGAGGAGAGGTCGCTGCTGGTGTGTGACCACCTCGGTGTGGAGGGGCTTCATAAGTGGTGGGACCACCGTGTGGAGGCGCTCAACTACTCCCGCAGACTTACCCTCTACATCTCGTTGCGCCCCGAGGAGGTGGAGCAGATTGTGGTTCCCAACTCCACCAAGCACGACTTCAGGGCCCACTACCTCCTCTCGTTCGACGGCGAGAAGGTGCTCTGCCGATTGGAGGAGATTGTGGACTACAACCCCAACTCCCCCTCCACAAAAGTGGTCTTTACGACGGTGTAGGCCGACGAGGGACTTTCGTCCAATGCGAGCCCTCGTGACCAAGTGTAAAATACTGAATACTGAATACTGAAAACTGATAACTAAAAAATGGAGTTGAATAGTCAAACCGGAGTGGTGTCGTTCACCGTGGAGGAGCTTGCAGCAGCCATTGCCGCCGCCCTCCGAGATGTGAAGGTCTATGTTCTCGAGAGCGAGATAAGCGCAGCCCAGAATGCCGTGAAGGCGGTGGTGGAGCAGGCTGATATCGCCGAATAACACCCCACTCCTTCCTAAAACACTACACACTATGAATCACGAAATCCCTAACAGCACTATGCGAGAGGCCCTGGAGCTGATAACCTCCATCTGTCGTGGCCGTTCGGCAAACCACATAATACGCAGACTCCTCAATGAGGGGCTCCTCTCCGAGACCCAGTGTCGGGCATTTCTGGTGCGACACAAGGTGAAGGAACTAACCGCCCGAGGCCACACAAAGCTGGATGCTATGGAGCGGGTGGCCGAAGAGCTTGGTGCGTCGTATGGCACCGTGAGGAGTTATGTGTATGGCAGGTACAGCCCCGCCCCCAAAGAGAATTAATCCCCCAATATTCCATTTTATCCCCCTAACAAAACAGACTATGGAAGAGAAAACAAAAAGAAACCTCACCTCCTCCACACGAGTAGCCTCGATTGACATCGACGGAGTGCTCGGAGTGGCCGAAGAGGAGCAGTTTGGCAGTTGCGACTGCCGCATCTCCACCTATGAGCGCTTTGAGGAGGCGCTCGAGGAGATACGCACCTCGGAGGAGCCCATTGACCGCCTGGTGCTCAACATCCGCTCCACAGGTGGGTGTGTGGACGATGCACTGCTCATCTACGACGCCGCCCGAGAGCTGGGTGTGGAGGTGGTGACCCGCTGCTATGGCTACGTCGCCTCGGCAGCCACCATCATTGCCCAGGCAGCCTCTAAAGGGTGCCGAGAGATTTCGGCCAACTCGCTCTACCTTATCCACTGCTGCGAGAGTGCCGTGGAGGGTAACACCCACTCCCTGGCGGCCACCAAGGAACTTCTCGACAAGAGCGACGAACGCTTGGCCGACATCTACTCTCTCGCCTCGGGCTGCTCCGCCGAGGAGTTCCGTGAACTTATGAACCGCAATAGTGGTAAGGGTGTGTGGCTCAGCCCCCAGGAGGTGCTCGATGCACACCTGGCCGATACAATTATCGCTGCGGCCCCCATCACCGACAGCGCCTCGTCGCTCATCGAAGCCCTGGGACTTACACCCCTCCCCACACGTGGTTTCTCGGAGCGAGTGGCCGAGGCGTGGCGCACACTGCTCGGCCGCATAGGGTTCGGTGGCGATGACCTGCCACAGGCCGCCGCCCCCTCTCGTGCCGAGAGCACCGAGAGAGCCACACCCCCCGTACCACCCTCAAGACTCCACACGGCACGTGCCACACGCACCCGTGAGTGCGACGACCCCGTACCCTATCCCTCCGAGGGCAATGCCACGGCCGAGGGTAATAGCGGAGCCTATGCGGCAGACGCCCTCGCCCTGCGTGAGGCTGTGGCCAGAGGGACCGGAACAACCCTTTAGCGACGGCAACTAATCCCCAACTATTAATTTTTCAACTTTCAATTTTAAATTTTATGAGTCGTATCGAACAGATTAAATCTTACAGTGGCCAGGTGCTCGACAACATCTTTTTCCGTCCTATGCTCACTGGCAAGAGTGCCGAGGAGCTCGGCATCAAGGTGCTCTACAATATGCCTGTGCCCACCACTCTCCACTTCTGGAGGCGTGAGGACGATGTGCTAAAAAAGTACACCTCGGGTGGCTGGAACGGCAGCAAGAAGGCCTCCAAGTATCAGAAAACCATCAAGCTCAACAAGGTGAAAGCCGAGCTGGGCTATGGCGCCGACGACTACTTCTCGACCGTCTATGAGCTCGTGACGGGCCGTTCGGATGTGAACCTCGACGACCTCTCAGGCACCGAGCTGGAGGAGGCCGAGACCGCTCTCTTCCGTGCGTCGATTGCAGAGAGCATCCGTGCCACAATGTGGTATGGCGACAACGAGCGCTCCAACGGCAATCTGGCAACCTTCGATGGCGTAATCAAGCGCATTATGGAGGATGCGGGCAACAGCCCCATTCAGACCTTTGGCTACATTGCCGGCAAGAGTGGTAGCGATTGGGCCGAGAAGGTGCTCAAAAAGCTCTGGGATCAGGCTCCCGAGGAGCTGAAGGCTATGCGCTCGGAGGGTCAGCTGGCATTCTTCGTGACCAGCGATGTCTATAACGCCTATGAGGAGCACCTCGACAATGTGGCAATCGAGGCGGCCTACCTGGCCAAGCAGAATGGCCGTGAGGGGCTCTACTACCGAGGCATACCTCTGGTGGATATGCAGCTCACGGGCTACAATGGCAATGTGAGCAACCTTCCCCACTCGATTGCCTTCCTCACCGACCGTCGCAACATCGCTCTGGCGGTGAATACCAACGACTTCCCCGGCACCGAGGTGCGTATGTGGTACAACCCCGACTTGATGGAGAACCGCCAGAGGGCCATCTTTATGGCGGGTTGCGACTACCTCCTTCCCGAGTTGCTCTCGGTGGCTGTGGGTGTGCCCTTCAGTAACTTCAAGCTCAACTACGACGGCACCACTGTGTCGGTTTCGTGTAGTCTTTCCTATGAGGAGGATTGGGTGAGGGCCCTTGTGTTCTCGGCCTACAACACCAGCGATGAGATTGTGGTCGATAGCGAGGAACTGCCTATTGAAAATAATAGTGCCAGCGGTGAGTATGAAATCGAGAACCTTGTAAGGTCGGAGCTCGTGGTAGGCTATGGCAGTAATACCTGGTTTGTAGTACCCATCGACCACGAGTAGCCTATGGAACTCACTGCTGCAACCTGTGCCAAACACCTCGGCGGTGTGCGCTCCATAAGGCTCTATGGTGCCTCCGATATCCTCTCCGTGGCCTACGACACACGTAGTAAGTGTTTTGGTCTTCCGCAGTTGATGGAGGGGTGTAGTGCTCTGGACCTCTGCTTTGTGGAGGGGAGCGCCACCTTTGAGGAACGCTTGGACGACAAGGGTGTGGTGACCCATATTGTCGGCTGCGACATTGCGGGTGCATTGCCCGAGGCGGTGGAGAGGGTGCGCAGCTTTGCCCGAGAGGGGGTGGTGGCTCTGGTCGCTACGGCCGATGGTGGTAGCTACCTTGTGGGCTACTCGCCCAAAGCGGAGGGCGACTACCCGCTGTTGCTCACCGAGGCTCGTGTGGAGAGCCACGCCACAAGGAGGGAGAGTGCCACCACTTCGCTCCTTCTCAGCTCCACCGACGGTTGGTTCTCAAAACCTGTGATGGTGTAGTCCCTACCCGTAACTACTCACTCTCTCTGTCGGGCGGAGGCCTCCCCGCCTCTGCCCGACGCTTTTTTCTACACAACAGCTTAAACACCAATGTTCTATGCAAACTAACCGTAAATCCTATACTCCAAAACTCTTTATCCCCCGTGCCCGAGGCTCCGCACTCGACCTTTCGGTGCTTTCGATGGGTGGCGGCGGTTCCTCCGCTGCGGGCGAGTGGTGGAAGTGGGGTAGCGACAACCTCTTTCCTTTGGCACTCAGCCGCCTGGCTCGCAGCAGCTCCACCCACCGCCGAATAATCAACGATAAGGCAGACTACATCTCCGGCAAGGGTTTTAGTGTGGCCGATGAGGCTGTGCGCACCCGAGCATTTGTGGAGGAAGCCAACTCGGAGGGTGAGAGTCTGCGTCAGGTGCTCAACCACCTCGCCTTCGACAAGGCCCTCTTTGGCAACGCCTTTGTGGAGGTGGTAACCGATACGGCCCACTCCTTCCTGGCGCTCTTCCATCAGGATGCCTCACGTTGTCGCTTGGCGAAGGATGGCCAGCGTGTGCTGCTCCACCACGATTGGAGCCGACCCACCACTGCCGACCTGAAGTCACTACCCCTCTATCCCCACTTTGCCGAGGGCGAGGATGGTAATCTCCACTCCATCATCCACTACAAAGACTATGAACCCACCTTTGCCCACTATGGCGTACCCCCCTACATCGCCGGCCTCAATGTCTCCACCATCGCCTACAAGACCGACCGCTGGAACATCTCCCGACTCGACAACTCCTTCCAACTCTCGGGCGTTATGCTCCTCGATGGAGGTGTGGAGAGCGAGGAGGAGGCCGAGAACCTCGTGAGGTCGGCACAGCAGAAGTTTGCCGGCAGGCCGGGTCAGGTGATGTTTATGGTGAAGGATTGCGACGAGGGCGACAGCTCGAAGTTTGTTCCCATTGCCTCCTCCAATGAGGGCGATTGGCGAGAGCTCCACGACCAGGCAACCACCGACATTGTCATTGCCCACTCCTGGTTCCGCAGCCTTAGTGGCCTCGACTACTCGGGCGGTTTCTCCTCGGAGCGCATTCTCCACGAGTGGGAGGTGGCCCTCAATACCGTAATCCTCGGTGAACAGGAGGAACTCCTGGAGCCTATCCGCAACCTTGTGGCATCCATTCTCGGCGAGGATGGCTCGGGACTCCAGATTGTCAATCGCCCGCCCTCACGCTCCAAACCCCTCTATATGAAGGTGTGGGAGGCCCGCAAGGCCGATGGTCTTGAGTACGACCCCACCGACCCCGAGCAGCAACTCTATGTGGCGCAAGTTACAAAGTATGGACTCAAAAACGTCGATTAATCCTATGAAAACACTAATCTCTTCTGCCGAGGTTATCGCAATGGCCTTTGGTGCCACCCACACCCTCCGCCCCGAGAGTGTGCCCACCCACACCATCCTCTCCGCCGAGCGACGACTGCTGCGACCGGTGGTGGGCGAACAACTCTGCAATGAGCTCGCTTTAGACGCCCCATCGGAGCCCTATGTATCTCTGTTTGAGAACTATCTCAAACTCCCCCTGGCACTCTATGTTGCCTATCTGGCCCTCCCTATGATCGCTGCACAGGTGGGTACGGCGGGTGTCGTAAGGTTGTGTGGTGAGGGCTTCGAGCCGCTGGATGACCACTCCGTGGAACGCCTGCGCCGCAGACTCAAGGCCGATGCCGATGCACTCCTCGACACCGCCATCGACCACCTCGCAGCCAACCCCGACCTCTACCCACTCTACGACCCCTCGCAGAATGTCCGCAGCCGCATCTCGCTCAAAGGGGGTGTGTGCTTGTAGTTCTCCATTAGCGGTCAGCCCTTTAAGGACGACCGACAACCGACAACCGACTTTGGACTAACGTCCAACGTCTAATGTTGCGGACCTGCGGCCCGAGAAATTATTAGGATGATAGGGGCGTTTGGGAGTTATAGGAGTTATGGGAGTTATAGGAGTTATAGGAGTTATAGGAGTTATAGGAGTTATAGGAGTTATAGGAGAGCATCCCTAAATTCCCTAAATTCCCTATACACCCTAAAAACTAACCACTAAAAAGCTGACCGCTAAATAATTTTCAATTTTCAATTTTCAACTTTCAACTCGTGAAGTACTTATCTGGAATTATCGCCGGGGCTGTTTCGTTTTTTGCTCCGGTAGGGCCTCTGCTCATCATAGCAATGGCCTTTGTGGCGGTGGACTTCCTCACGGGAGTTCTTGCCGACCGCCGCAAGGTGCGCCGCACAGGTGCCGAGTGGCACTTCGAGAGCCACAAGGCGTGGCGCACAATCACCAAACTGTCCTTTGTGATGGCGGGCATTATGCTTGCCTGGATGCTCGACTCGCTGCTGCTACCCCTCGTGGATATGCGCCTGGCCAATATTTTTGCGGGCTTTGTGTGTGGCGTGGAGTTTTGGAGCTACCTGGAGAATGCCGCCACCATTACGGGCGACGACCACTTCTCAACCCTCGCCGAGATGGTCAGGTCACGCCTCCTCGGATGGTTTAGGGCGGGTAAATGAGCGCCACAAATGAGAAAAAAAGAGGTGTGACCTATATTTTATATATGGAAAATTTGCTGGTGCAGAGAAATGTTGTATATTTGCACCGTAGATGACGATTGTTCGGGGACCAGACGAGTCCCCGAATTTCGTAGTATGCAGGAGAGTGGTTGGAAATCGCCCCTGCTTTCAAGAGTCAAAAAAGAGAATTATGATGGATGTAGTGAAGATTCGTGAGGTGGCTGAGGCTGCCCTGGAGGGCACCGACCGCTTTGTAGTGGAGGTTAAGTGTAGCCCCGCAAATGAGATTGAGATTGTTATCGACGCCGACAGCTCGGTGGACCTCGACGCCTGTGTGGAGTTGAGCCGCTCTGTGGAGGCTGCCTTCGACCGCGAGGTGGAGGATTACGAACTCTCCGTATTCTCGGCGGGTGTGGGCCAGCCCCTCAAACTGCTCCGTCAGTACTATAAACTCATCGACAAGAGCGTGGAGGTGCTTTTGGTGAGTGGCGTGAAAATTCTGGCTACCCTCAAAGAGGTGGAGCCGGAGGCTTTGACTATTACCTACACCGAGCGCAAGGCTGTCGAGGGCAAGAAACGCAAAGTGGAGATTGAGGTGGTTGAGAGTTATACTTTCGACCAGATTAAGAGCGTCAAGGAGTTTTTGGATTTCAAGTAGGGACTTCTTTGCAGCATACTACAACTACAAGTGAGAAAACAGACAAAAAACTAAAATATAAAAAAGAGAACAATGGAGAATTTGATTGCGAACTTTGCGGAGTTCAAGGAGCTCAAGAACATCGACAAGAGCACAATGATTGGTGTGTTGGAGGATGTGTTCCGTCACCACCTGCAGAAAACTTATGAGACTGATGAGAACTTTGACGTTGTCATCAACCCCGAGAAGGGCGACCTGGAGATTTGGCGCAACCGTGTGGTTGTGGAGGATGGCGAGGTTGAGAACCCCAACCAGCAGATAAGCCTCAGCGAGGCTCGTCAGCTCGACGCTACCTATGAGGTGGGCGAGGAGGTGTCGGACCAGCTCGATATGGCCTCTTTTGGTCGCCGTGCAGTGCTCTCGCTCCGCCAGAACCTTGCATCCCGCATTCTCGACCTGGAGAAGGCGAGCCTCTTCGAGAAGTATAGTGAGAAGGTTGGAGAGGTTATCAATGGTGAGGTTTACCAGGTGTGGAAGAAGGAGATTTTGGTGCTCGACGACGAGGGCAACGAGCTTGTGCTCCCCAAGAGCGAGCAGATTCCCAGCGACCGCTTCCGTAAGGATGACCACATCAAGGCTATCGTGTCGAAGGTTGAGATGCGCAACAACACTCCCGTTATTATTCTTTCCCGTACTGCACCCGAGTTCCTCCAGAGGCTGTTTGAGCAGGAGGTGCCCGAGATTTACGATGGCCTGATAACCATCAAGAAGATTGTGCGTGTTCCCGGCGAGAGGGCGAAGGTGGCTGTTGAGTCCTATGACGACCGTGTAGATCCCGTAGGTGCTTGCGTGGGTATGAAGGGCTCCCGTATCAGCTCCATTGTTAAGGAGCTTCGCAACGAGAATATCGACGTTGTGAACTGGACTGCCAACACCCAGCTGCTCATTCAGCGTGCGCTGAACCCTGCGAAGATTACCTCCATTGCTATTGATGAGAACAAGAAGACCGCTTCGGTTTACCTGAAGGCGAGCGAGGTGTCGCTGGCTATCGGTAAGGGTGGTTTGAACATCAAGTTGGCTACTATGCTTTCGGGCTACGACATCGACGTTTACCGCGAGGCCGACGAGAACGATGTGGATTTGGAGGAGTTTGCCGACGAGATTGACCGCTGGATTATCGACAGCTTCAAGCGTGTGGGCTTCGACACTGCCAAGAGTGTTCTGGAGTGCTCCGCTGCGGAGGTTGCTCGCCGCACCGACCTTGAGGAGGAGACCATCGAGGAGGTTATGCGTATTCTGCGTGCCGAGTTCGAGTAGTTAGCTGCCAGAGGTCTGCCGACGACCGACGACAGATTACCGACTACCGACTACCGACGACCGACTACCGTCAATTTCCTATGACTCCTATGACTCCTATAACTCCTATAACTCCCATAACTCCTATTTGGGGGTAGAGCATAGGTGGCAGAGAGTGCCGGAGCGGTGCCGGAACGGCACTTCTGTGCTGGCAATTCTTTGCCTGGGCTGTGCAGATAATTGGGTAGACACGGGCATAGAGATACGCAGTATCTCCCAAAAGTTTTTGGGCGACTTTTTACAAAAAGTCGCAAGAAAAGGAGCTTTTTACAAAAAGCTTCAAAAAAGGTGACTTTTCACAAAAAGTCGCAAGAAAAAGATAAACAAATAACGAAAAATAAACGAAGATAGATGATGGAGAAAAAAGTCAGACTCGCACAGGTTGCAAGGGAGCTTAAGGTGGGTATCACCCATATCACCGACTTCCTCGACAAGAAGGGAGTGAAGGATATGACCCCCAGCTCGCAGGTTGATGGCGAGATTTACTCGATGCTCCTCAAGGAGTTTGGCGGCAATCACCTCGGCGGTGAGAGGGAGAATGTGCGTGAGCGTATGAACCTCAAGCAGGAGAGTGTGTCGCTGGGCGACCGTAAGGATGGCAAAGAGGAGGAGCACGAAGAGGTGGTAATCAAGAGCAGTTCGTTTATCCGCACGGAGGTTCCTACCCCCAAGGTGCTGGGCAAGATTGACCTGGGTGGCAGCAAACCTGCGCCCAAGGCCGAGACACCCTCGCAGCCCAAGGAGGAGCCCAAGCCTGTGGTTAAGGAGGAGCCCAAGCCTGTGGTCAAGGAGGAGCCCAAGCCTGTGGTTAAGGAGGAGCCTAAGGTGGAGGTGAAGAAACCCGAGCCTAAGCCCGAGGCCAAGGTGGAGCCCAAGCCCGAGCCCAAGCCTGTGGTTAAGGAGGAGCCCAAGGCCCCCGTTGCCGACAGCGAGGCGCAGAATAAGACCTACGACGAGCGTATGGCCGAGCGTGAGGTGTTCCGCCTGGAGAATAGTGGCATTGCAGGTCCCAAGGTGCTTGGTAAGATTGATGTTGACAGCCTCCGCAAGAGTGCCGAGCCCAGCCACCGCGAGAAGCGTAAACGCATCAAGGAGAACAAGGTGGATGTGACCAAGGTGCAGGGCTCACCCCGCCCCCAGGGAGGTAAACCCCAGCAGGGAGGCAAGCCCCAGCAGGGTGGTGCTGTGGCAGGTGGCCAGCCCGTGTCGAAGAAGGATAAGAAGAATAAACAGAAGAATGCACCCAAGCCCGTTGTACGCCCCGAGGTGAGCGACGAGGAGGTGCAGAAGCAGATAAAGGACACCCTGGCAAGGCTCACCGCCAAGGGTGGTAAGAGCAAGGGCTCGGTTCACCGTAAGGAGAAACGCCAGGCTGTGGCCGAGCGTATGGAGGCCGAGTTTGAGCAGTCGATGAACGAGAGCAAAACTCTCAAACTCACCGAGTTTGTGACCGTGAGCGACCTGGCAACGATGATGAGCGTAGGTGTGACTGACGTCATCACCACCTGTATGAACCTTGGCCTTATGGTGTCCATCAACCAGCGTTTGGATGCCGAGGCACTTGTGATTGTTGCCGAGGAGTATGGCTTCAAGGTGGAGTTTGTGAGCGTCGATATACAGGAGGCTATTGAGGAGGCTGCCGATAGCGACGAGGATTTGCTGCCCCGTCCCCCCATTGTTACCGTTATGGGCCACGTGGACCACGGTAAGACCTCGCTGCTGGATAATATCCGCAAGACCAACGTTATTGCCGGTGAGGCGGGTGGTATCACCCAACACATCGGTGCTTATAGTGTGCAGCTCGATGGTAAGCCCATCACCTTCCTCGACACCCCCGGTCACGTGGCGTTTACCGCGATGCGTGCCCGTGGTGCACAGGTTACCGATGTAGCCATCATCATCGTGGCGGCCGACGACAAGGTGATGCCCCAGACTGTGGAGGCTATCAACCACGCAGTGGCTGCAGGCGTGCCTATGGTGTTCGCTATCAATAAGATTGATAAACCCTCGGCCAACCCCGACGCTATTAAGGAGCAGCTGGCAAATATGAACTACCTCGTGGAGGATTGGGGCGGTAAGTACCAGTCGCAGGAGATTTCGGCAAAGCAGGGTATCAACCTCGACAAGCTCCTCGAGAAGGTGCTTCTGGAGGCTGAGCTGCTGGATCTCAAGGCCAACCCCAATAAGAAGGCTGTTGGTACCGTCATTGAGTCGTCGCTCGACAAGGGCCGTGGCTATGTGGCCACCGTGTTGGTGGAGAGCGGTACTCTCCGCACCGGTGATGTTATCCTCTCGGGTACCCACACAGGCCGTGTGAAGGCTATGTTCAACGAGCACGGCAAGAAGGTTGCCGAGGCAGGTCCCGCAACTCCCGTGCTGGTGCTTGGTCTGAATGGTGCACCCCAGGCGGGCGACAAGTTCAATGTGATGGACGACGATAGGAGCGCACGCGAGATTGCTACCAAACGTGAGCAGTTGCAGCGCATCCAGGGCATCAAGACCCAGAAACACGTAACCCTCGACGAGATTGGTCGCCGTATCGCTATTGGTAACTTCAAGGAGCTGAATATCATTGTGAAAGGTGATGTGGACGGCTCGATTGAGGCTATGACCGACTCGCTGCTGAAACTCTCCACCGAGACCGTACAGGTGAACGTTATTCACAAGGCTGTGGGTCAGATTACCGAGGGCGACGTGCTGCTGGCAGCCGCCTCCAATGCGGTAATTGTGGGCTTCCAGGTGCGTCCCAGCGCAGGTGCTCGCAAGGTGGCCGAGAATGAGGCTATTGAGATTCGCCTCTACTCCATTATCTACGATGCTATTAACGACATTAAGGATGCAATCGAGGGTATGTTGGAGCCCGAGATGAAGGAGGAGATAATGGGTACTGTGGAGGTTCTTGAGACCTTCAAGATTAGCAAGGTGGGTACCATCGCCGGCGGTATTGTGCGTGAGGGTAAGATTACCCGCACCTCGCCCATCCGTGTTATCCGTGACGGTATCGTTATCTACACCGGTCGCCTCGGCTCGCTCAAACGCTTCAAGGATGACGCCAAGGAGGTTACTCTCAATATGGAGTGCGGCTTGAATATCGAGTCCTACAACGATATTAAGGTGGGTGATATTATTGAGTCGTATGACCAGGTAGAAGTGAAAAAGAAATAATCTCGCGGGTGAATTTTCACTAAATTTCAGATAGCGGGCTTCCTCATTTGCGATAAGCAAACTGCGGAGCCCGCTTCTTTATTTAGCAAAAATTCCCTCCGTGATATTATTCTTTTTATAATCAGAAGTAAATCGCCTCGTTATTTTAGCTTTTTTCGTCTACCGTCTACCGTCTACCGTCTACCGACAATTTCCTATAACTCCTATAATTCTTATAACTCCCATAACTCCTATTTGGGTAGAGTATAGGAGTAATAGGAGTCATATGAGTCATAGGATTAATAGGCCGAGCGTCGAATGGTAATTTTCCATTTTCCATTTTCAATTCTCATTTTTTTCTCCCATCTTTGCGCACTATTATCAATACAAATAAATATTAAGGTATGTGGATTTGGCTTGCGCTGATTTCGTCGGTTTTGCTTGGCTTCTATGATGTGGCCAAGAAGCGCTCTGTGGAGGGTAATGCGGTGTTGCCCGTGCTCACCGTGGCGACCTCCATTTCGGCACTTCTGTTCTTCCCCGTCATCCTCTCCTCGGAGTTCGATTTGGGGTGGTTTGCCGAGGGAAACCCCTTCTATGCTGTGCCCATAACGCTGCGTGAACATCTGCTTATTGCACTCAAAGCAACTATTGTTGCAGCCACCTGGCTGTTTGGTTATCTGGCAGTTAAGTACCTGCCACTCACCATCGTATCCCCCATTTATGCCCTGCGCCCCGTGCTGGTGCTCCTGGGCTCCATCCTCATCTTTGGCGAGAGGCTCAATGTGTACCAGTGGGCGGGTGTTGTGGTGGCCTTTGTGGCCTTCTATATGATGAATCGCTCGAGCCATAAGGAGGGTATAAAGTTCACCAAAAACAGGGGTGTTTTCTACCTCTTTATGGCGGTGCTTTTGGGCTGTGGCAGTGCCTTCTGCGACAAGATTCTGATGCGTGGTATCCAGCCTGCCTCTGTGCAGGCGTGGTGTGGCCTCTACGTGGCTCTGCTCTATGGTGTTCTGACCCTCATTATCTGGCGTCCGAAACGTAAGGAGGATAAGTTTTCGTGGAGGTGGAGCATTGTGCTCATCTCGCTCTTTTTGTCGATTGCCGACTTCTGCTATTTCAATGCTTTGGCACAGGAGGGGGCGCTGCTGGCGGTCATCTCGCTTATGCGTAGGGGCTCGGTTATTGTGTCGTTCACTCTGGGAGCTATCTTCTTCAAGGAGCGCAATATACGTTCCAAGGCTTTGGCACTGTGTGTGCTGCTTGTGGGCTTGTACCTGCTGCTGCACGGCAGCCTTGTCGGATGATAAAGTGGCAAAAATATTGCAATATGAAGGCTCCTTCGGGGGCCTTTTTTATGGCCTTACTCCGTAGGAGTAAATTTTTTGGCAAATTTCAGTCCCCGATTTTCAATTTTCAATTGAATTTTTAGTATATTTGTAAACTAAACACATTTGATATGTCAGAACAAGATAAAATATTAAACGATATTACCTCCAAGGAGTATGAGTATGGTTTCGTGACCGACATCGAGACCCACACCCTCCCCAAGGGACTCAACGAGTATATCGTGCGCCAAATCTCGGCCCTCAAGGAGGAGCCCGAGTGGATGCTGGAGTATCGCCTGGCGGCCTACCGCAAGTGGCTCACAATGCCCCTGCCCGAGTGGGCGCACCTGCGCATACCTCCCATCGATTTCCAGGATGTCATCTACTTTGCCGCCCCCAAGAAAGGACCCGATAAAAGTTCGATGGATGAGGTCGATCCAAAACTGCGTGAAACATTTGATAAGCTCGGTATTCCCCTGGAGGAGCAGATGGCTCTGGCGGGAGTGGCTGTGGATGCCGTTATGGACTCGGTGTCGGTGAAGACCACCTTCCGTGAGACGCTGGCCGAGAAGGGTATCATCTTCTGCTCTATGAGCGAGGCCATCAAGGAGTATCCCGACCTTGTCAGGAAGTACCTCGGCTCGGTGGTGCCCGTGAGCGACAACTTCTACTCGGCCCTCAATGCGGCGGTCTTTTCGGACGGCTCGTTCTGCTACATACCCAAGGGAGTGAGGTGCCCTATGGAGCTCTCGACCTACTTCCGCATAAATGCTGCGGGCACGGGACAGTTTGAGCGCACGCTGATTGTGGCCGACGAGGGTGCATATGTGAGCTACCTGGAGGGTTGCACCGCCCCTATGCGTGACGAGAATCAGCTGCACGCTGCCGTGGTGGAGATTGTGGTGGAGAAGGATGCCGAGGTGAAGTACTCCACCGTGCAGAATTGGTACCCCGGAGATGCCGAGGGTAAGGGTGGTATTTACAACTTTGTGACCAAGAGGGGTATCTGCCGTGGCGACAATGCAAGGCTTTCTTGGACGCAGGTCGAGACAGGCTCGGCCATCACTTGGAAGTACCCCAGCTGCATTCTGAAGGGTGACAACACCGTGGGCGAGTTCTACTCGGTGGCTCTGACCAACAACTTCCAGCAGGCCGACACGGGTACGAAGATGATACATATCGGCAAGAATAGCCGCAGCCGCATTGTGTCGAAGGGTATCTCGGCGGGCAGGAGCGAGAATAGCTACCGTGGCCTGGTGAAGGTGATGCCCGGTGCGGAGGGTGCGAGGAACTATTCGCAGTGCGACTCGCTGCTGATTGGCGATAAGTGTGGCGCCCACACCTTCCCCGATATCGACTGCCGCAACACCTCGGCCGTTGTGGAGCACGAGGCGACAACGAGTAAGATTTCCGACGACCAGCTCTTCTACTGCAACCAACGAGGCATTGCTACGGAGGAGGCTGTGGGACTCATCGTGAACGGCTATGCCAAAGAGGTGCTTGCAAAGTTGCCTATGGAGTTTGCGGTGGAGGCGCAGAAACTGCTCTCCATATCGCTGGAGGGTAGTGTGGGATAGTAGCCCTGCTGAAGATGTGCAGTCGGACGAGTGCACCCCGCCCCAGTTACACTAAAAATGATTTTGAAATTTGAAAAGGTAAAAAGATATGTTAAAGGTTAAGAATTTACACGCATCGGTAGATGGTAAAGAGATACTTCGAGGTATCGACTTCGAGGTGAAGGCGGGCGAGGTACACGCCATTATGGGTCCCAACGGCTCGGGTAAGAGTACCTTTGCTTCGGTGTTGGCCGGCAACGAGAAGTTTGAGGTTACGGCCGGCGAGGTTGAGTATGAGGGTGAGAACCTGCTGGAGATGTCGATTGAGGAGAGGGCCCGCAAGGGTTTGTTCCTCGGTTTCCAGTATCCTGTGGAGATTCCCGGCGTGAGTATGGCCAACTTTATGAAGCTGGCTGTTGCCGAGCGCAGAAAGGCGCAGGGGTTGGAGCCCCTGAGTGCGGGCCAGATGCTCAAGTATATGAGAGAGAAGGCTGCCGTGGTGGAGCTGGATGCCAAACTTATGAACCGTGCTGTGAACGAGGGTTTCTCGGGCGGTGAGAAGAAGAAAAACGAGATTTTCCAGATGGCTATGTTGGAGCCAAGGTTGTCGCTGCTGGACGAGACCGATAGCGGCTTGGATATCGACGCACTGAGGATTGTGGCCACAGGTGTCAATCGCCTGCGCTCGGAGAATAACGCCACGGTGCTGATTACCCACTACCAGCGCCTTTTGGACTACATTGTGCCCGACTTTGTGCACGTGCTCTATAAGGGTCGTATCATCTATTCGGGTGGCAAGGAGCTCGCCCTGAAGCTGGAGAAGGAGGGCTACGACTGGCTCATCGCAGACTATAAAGAGTAATTCATAATTCAAAATTCATAATTCAAAATTGAAATTTGAAACCGTTATGAAAAATACGAAGATAGTTTTGCGAGATGAGGATTGCTGCGGTAGCTGGGAGGTCGCTGCGGGCGAGAGCTTGGAGATCTACCAACTCTGCACCAAGGGTTGCCACGGCGTGAGTGTGCACCTTGCGGAGGGCGCAAGCGTGAAGGTGGTCTTTGCGGCTGCTCCCGAGGAGGAAGTTTCCTACCAGTACTTGGTAGTACTCTGTGGTGAGGGCGCTTCGGCGGAGATCTATGGCGTGATGGTCGCAGATGGCGAGAGCAAGGTGAAGGTGAACACCCAGATGCGCCACCTCGCACCAAACTGCCACAGCAACCAGCAGGTGCGTGGCATCGCCAACGCCAACGGCTATGGCCTATTTGAGGGCTTGGTTTATGTTGCCCCCGACGCACAGCGCACCGAGGCCTACCAGCAGAGTCGCAATGTGCTACTGAGCCCTACGGCGAGGATTCAGACCCTGCCACAGCTGGAGATTTACGCCGACGATGTGAAGTGTTCGCACGGCGCCACGGTGGGCCAGATGAATGAGGAGCAGATATATTATATGCGCCAGAGAGGCCTCTCGGAGGAGGATGCCCGCAAGTTGCAGCTGGGAGGTTTCATCCGCCAGGTGCTCGACAGGGTCGATGATGAGGCCCTGAGGGAGGAGATGGAGCGATTGCTCTTCCCTGCCGAGTGATAGATGATAAAAATTCTTTGTAACCGAATAACACGAAATGTTCAGGCCGGAAGATATTAGGGGTGAGTTCCCCATTTTGGAGCAGAGGGTCTATGGCAAACCGCTCGTCTATCTCGACAATGGTGCTACGGCCCAGAAACCGAGGTGTGTCATTGAGAGGGTTGCCGAGCTCTACCGCACGGAGAATGCCAACATCCACCGAGGAGTCCACTACCTTTCGGAGCGCTGCACGGCGCTCTATGAGGATGCCCGCCGCACGGTGGCCGAGGCGCTCGGCACGACGGATACGGGTGAGGTAATCTTCACTGCGGGAGCCACTGCGAGCCTCAATACGGTTGCCTATGCTTGGGGCGAGGTGGGCGTTGGCGAGGGCGACAATGTGGTGGTGAGCGAGATGGAGCACCACTCCAACATTGTGCCCTGGCAGATGTTGTGCCAAAGGAAAGGGGCGAGCCTGAGGGTTCTTCCCTTCGACGACGAGGGTGCTCTGCGAGTGGAGCAGCTCGACGAACTTGTGGACGGGCGCACAAAGGTGGTGGCTGTTACACAGGCGAGCAACACGCTGGGTACGATGCCCAACCTGAGGCCCATTGTCGATAAGGCCCACTCGGTGGGGGCTGTGGTGGTTGTTGATGGCTGCCAGGGCTTTGTCCACAGCGAGGTGAATGTTAAGGAGCTCGGGTGTGACTTCTACGCCTTTTCGAGCCATAAACTCTATGGCCCCAACGGTGTGGGTGTGCTCTATGGCCGCAGGGAACTGCTGGAGAAGATGCCCCCATTCTTGGGCGGTGGCGATATGGTGAAGAGGGTAACATTCGAGAAGACCACCTATGCCGACCTGCCGCTGAAGTTCGAGGCGGGCACGGCAAACTATATCGACGCTATTGGTTTGGCGGAGGCTATAAAGTTCCTCCGAGGGCTCGATAGGGCGGGCGTGTTGGCCCACGAGAGGGCGCTGCTTGAGTATGCCACCGAGGAGCTCGGGAAGATTGAGGGCTTGAGGATTTATGGCACAACTCCCGATAAGTGTAGCATTGTGAGCTTCAATGTGGAGGGTGTGCACAATTTCGACCTCGGCTCGGTGCTCGACCGCAGCGGCGTAGCGATTCGCACGGGTGCCCACTGTGCCGACCCTGTTATGGCCCACTATGGGGTGCAGGGAATGGCTCGTGCCTCGTTTGGTATGTATAACACGCCGGCGGAGGTCGATGCGCTTGTGGCTGCCGTAAGGAAGGCGGTCAGAATGTTGAAAGGGTGACGGTCGCACGTCCACGTCTAACGTCTAACGTCCAACGTCAATTTCCTATAACTCTTATAACTCCTATAACTCCCATAACTCCCATTTCGACAGTATAAAGGAAAAAAATTTGAATTTTGAATTTTGAATTATGTTTATAGTATTGGAGGGCTTGGATGGAGCCGGTAAATCCACACAGATAAAACTTCTTCGCCGGATGGTGGAGGCTACGGGCAGGGAGTGTCAGGATCTCCACTTTCCCAGGTTCGATGCGCCCATCTATGGCGATATGATTGCACGTTTCCTGAGGGGCGAGCTCGGCTCTGTGGAGCAGGTGAACCCCTACCTTGTAGCCCTTCTGTATGCGGGCGATAGGGCCGATGCGGCACGTATGATTAACGGCTGGCTGGGGGAGGGCAAATGTGTGATTGTGGATAGGTATGTCTATTCCAACATTGGCTACCAATGTGCCAAGGTTGCTACGGAGGAGGAGCGTAAGAGGTTGAGGGAGTGGATACTCCGCACGGAGTATGAGGAGTTTGGAATTCCTCGCCCCACGGTGTCGCTCTTTTTGGATGTACCCTTTGGATTTACGGAGGCCAAACTGACAGCACAGAGGGAGGGCGACGACCGCAACTACCTGGCGGGTGGCGTGGATATCCACGAGAAGTCGCTCGATTTGCAACGCAGGGTGAGGGAGGTCTATCTGGAGGCTGCCTCGGCCGATGGCGAGCTCCAGGTGGTGGATTGCTCCACGGCGGAGGGGAGTATGGCTTCGCCCGAGGAGATTTTCGAGAGGGTGGCCGAGAAGGTGCGCCCGCTGTTGTAGAGTGAAGAATCAACGATAAATGATATAGAATGAGTTGCAAGACCAAAGCATATATTCGGGCTAAAGGATGGCCCTCTGTGGTGGCACGCATAGTTGTGGGCCTCACATTCATTTTTTCGTCGTTGGCGAAAGGTGTGGACCCCTATGGTACGGTGCTTAAGCTGGGCGAGTACTTCGGTGCTGTGGGTATCGAGTGGCTCGAGTGGGCGGAGATGCCCCTGGCGGCACTGCTCATCGGTGTGGAACTGCTGCTGGGCGTGGCACTGCTTGCGGGCGGCCGCTCAAGGAGGGTTGCCGTGGGTGCGTTGGTCGTAAACCTCTGCTTTTTGGCCCTAACGCTGTGGGTGGCTGTGGCCGACCCTGTGGCCGAGTGTGGCTGCTTTGGCGATGTAGTGACGATTAGTAATTGGGCCACCTTCGGCAAGAATGTGGTGCTCACACTGCTGTCGGTGGTGGCTGTGTGGGGTGCCCGAGAGGGTGGAGAGTGTAGGAGGGGTCTGTGGGGCTCGCTGCTGGTAGCACTGCTGGGCGTAGCCTTTGTGACGAGGAACTTTATATGCCTTCCCGTGGCCGATGTGTTCCCCTTTGATGAGGGGGTAAATATTCCCGAGATTATAGCCGAGGAGATGGAGGCCGAGGCGGAGCAGTCGTGGGTCACCTGCCGCAATAGGAGCACCGGTGAGGAACGACGCTTTGCTGCCACCGACCCGGAGTGGTGGAACGAAGAGATGTGGGAGTTTGTGGCCCTGGAACAGCCCGAGGAGAGTGTGAAGGTTGGGGCGATGGATTTCCGCCTCATTGTGGACGACCTGGATCTCACCGAGCACCTGCTCTCGATGCCTATATGCCGACTTGTCTGTGTGGAGGATGTGGAACGCCCCACTGCGGGGGAGCAGGCCAAACTTGTGCGACTGATTGATGCTTGCCGATTGAGAGGCGAGCGGGTTGTGCTTGTCACCTCGTCGCCTCTTGTGAGGGCTTCGGAGTTGTACCCGAGTGTGGAGGTGTGCAATATGGACCCCGTGGCTCTGCGAGCACTGTTGAGGGCCCCGATGGGTGTTGTGAGCCTTAACTATGGCACCATAGTACATAAGGCAACCCTGTGGCGCCTTAGTGTGGAGTAGGGGGGGCACCTTTGAGAATAATAGTGAAGAAACGAAAACGAGAAGAGATATGCGAAGAATAGTTTTGTGTACGCTGCTGTCTGCCGTGGCTGTCACCTTTGTGTGGAGGGCCGAGTGTCAGACACGCACCATTGAGGACTACCTCCAGCGCTCCCGAGAGCTCTATGAGTCGGGCAAGTATCGCCAGGCCGAGAGGGAGCTGCAGTCGGCACGCTCGTCGGCCACCTTCCTGCACCATAGCTCACCTGTGGTGTGTGGTGAGGTCGATTTTCTGGCGGCAATGTGCAGGGCAAAGCTGGGTAACGGTGCTGCGGAACTCCGAGAGTTTGTGACCTCCAACCCCTCGTCGCCCTATATCAACGAGGCGCTGCTGGCGCTCGGTGGCGAGGAGTATGAGTGGGGCGATTGGCAGAGTGCCGTGGAGAGCTTTGAGAGGGTCGATATGAAGAGAATCTCCGATGAGCAGGCCGAGGAGTTGTGCTTCAAGTGTGGCCACTCCTACTACCATCTGGGCGAGTGGGAGAAGAGCCGAGAGTGGCTGCTGCGTATGTCACGCCCCGGCGAACTCTATAACCACTCCCGCTACCTTCTGGGCTCTATGGCCTATCACAAGGAGCAGTGGATGGATGCTCGCAACTACTTTTCGCTGCTGAAAGATGTGGAGGACTACGTCCCCGTGCTGCCCTACTATATGCTCAATGTGGAGTCGAGGCTCGGCAACGACCGCTATGTGGCTGCCAATGCCGATGCGGTGCTCGACGGCGTGGAGGGAAGCCGCAGGGGGGAGATATACCGTTGTGCGGCACAGAGTGCGTTTGCTCTGGAGGAGTGGAGCGAGGTTGTGCGTCACTTGGAGTCGATGAAGGAGGAGGGAGAGAGCCTCAGCCGTGAGGAGAACTATATGGTGGGCTATTCGCTCTACCGCCTGAAGAAGTGGGAGAGGGCTGCGGCCTACCTGAGAGGTGCTTGTGGTGCCGAGGACAGCCTCACCCGCAACGCCTCCTACCACTTGGCCGACTGCCTGCTCCGCTGGGGCGATAAGAGGGGCGCTATGCACTGCTTCTCGATGGCCTATGCGGGTGGCGAGGATGGAGTGATGAAGGAGGATGCCCACTACAACTACTGCAAATTGCAGGTGGAGCTGGGCGGCTCCAACTTCAATGAGGAGATACAGTCGCTGAGCAGCTACCTGCGCAGCTACCCCCATTCGGCCCACCGTGCGGAGATTGAAGGCTACCTCATCTCGGCCTGCTATGCTGCCAACGACCTGAAAGGAGCCTACGCTACGCTCAAGGAGTTTGAGGGGACGGGTGGCCGTGTGAGGGCGGCGATGCAGAGTGTTGCCTACTACTACGCTGCCGAGTGCTATGCTCGTGGCGAGCTGGCCGAGAGCGAGGAGTACTGCAACTATGCGCTCGACTATAAGGAGTACGACGAGGAGATTTTTGCCCGCACACTCTTCCTGCTGGGCGATATTGACTACTCGCTGGGCCGCTATAAACAGGCCGCCTCGATGTATGACCAATACCTTATGCTCGAAACCACCCACCATAAGGAGTACTACTTTGCACTCTACAATATGGGCTATGCCAACTTCAACTCCAGCCGCTTCCAGTCGGCCTATGAGGACTTCAGGGAGTTTACCGCCGAGCGCACGGTGAGGGATAGCTTCTGGGCCGATGCCCACAACCGTATGGGCGACGCCAAGGCCGCCACGAAGGAGTATGCTGCGGCAGCCCGCCTGTATGGTTCGAGTGCTTCGACCGACACCCCCGAGAGGTTCTATGGTGCCTACCGTGTGGCGATGATGGAGGGTATGGCCGGTAATGTGATGGGTCGTGTGGAGGCCCTGGAGAAGATTGTGGAGCAGGGTAAGGGTAACTATGTCACCCGTGCCCACTATGAGCTGGGCAATACGCTCCTTTCGGCTGGCGAGTATCCCAGAGCTGTGAAGGTTCTGGAGGATTACACTGCCCGCTATGGCTCTTCGAGGGACTATGTTGCGGCACTCGGCGACCTGGGCCTTGCCTACCGCAATGTGGGTCGCAATGAGGACGCTCTGGCCACCTATAAGAAGATTGTGGGGCTCACCCGAGGCTCCCGAGAGGCACACAATGCCCTCGGCGAGATTAGGAATATCTACATCGAGAGTGGTAATGTGGATGGCTATTTCGAGTATGCCGACAAGGAGGGTATGAATAGCGACCTGGGAAGTGTTCAGCGTGACTCGTTGAGCTTTGTGGCTGCCCAGAGGCTCTATATTGGTGGCGATAAGGGGGCTGCCTCTGCCGCTTTCGATAAGTATATCACCGAGAATCCCGAGGGTATCTACTCGGCGGCGGCTCTCTACTACTCGGCCGACTGCCACACCACCCTGGGTGACTCGCTGGCTGCCCGTGAAAGACTCACCCGCCTTACGGCTATGTACTATAACAACTACACCCAGAGGGGCTACGAACGCCTGGCTCAACTCTCGGCGGCAGGTGCCGATTGGAGGGCGGCGGCCGAGGCCTATGCCAAGCTGGCAGATATTGCCACCAATAGTGCTGAGAGGGTGGCGGCTCTGGAGAGGTATCTCGATGCTGCAGAGCAGTCGGGCGATGCTGCTGTGGTGGTGGCTGTTGCCGACAAGGTGATGGCTCACTCCGAGGCCACCGAGTCGTTGGTGCGCAAGGCACGCTTTGCCAAGGCGGGAGCCCTTGAGGCGCAGGGTAAACGCAACCCCGCAGTGGCCATCTATAGTGCACTGAGCGAGGATGTGACGACACCCGAGGGTGCCGAGAGTTTCTATAAGATTATCGACACCGCATTTAAGTATGGTAGTTTTGAGAAGGCCGAGAGCCTTGTCTATGAGTTTGCCGAGAAGAATACCCCCCACGCCTATTGGCTTGCCAAGTCGTTCTTGCTGCTGGGCGATGTCTATACCTCTCGTGGCGACCTCTTCCAGGCGAGGGCTACCTACCAGAGTGTGGTGGATGGCTACTCGAATACCACCGACGGTATTATCGACGCTGCCCGTGAGAGGGTGGCGACCCTTGGTGACAATCAATAACTATTAGCGACCGAGAATGAAGAGATTTGTAATGATATTTGTGGCAATGGTTGTGACCTTTGCCACAGCCCGAGGCCAGGAGCAGGAGGGCTTCACCAAACGTATTGAGGTGCAGAAGGAGTATGAGGTGGTCATAAGGAGTGCCGAGCGTATCGAACAAGAGGTCGCTCTGCTCGACACCACCATTGTGCGCCCCGAATTGAGCTACCGTATCCGCCCCACGGCATACATTGTAGAGTTTGAGCCCCGCTCTCTGGAGCCTCTGGATATTTCGGCTGCCGAGTGGAGCGTGCCCACCAACCTCTACCTGAAGGTGGGGGCCGGTTTACCCCTCCAGAGCGAGGCCGATGTATATTGGAGCCCTGTGGAGAACAATCGTACCCAACTGCTCTTGTGGCTCAACCACGAGGGGTCGGAGGGGCTCTCCACCAACCTCGATGGCCAGGAGCGTTCGGCACTGCTGTTGCGCAATCGTGCCGGTGTGTCGTTTGGCACCGCCATTGGTGAGCGCACCCACCTCTCCACGGAGGTTGTCTATCGTGGCTCGCTGGGCGAGAGCTATGGCGGAGTGGGCGTAGGCGAAGGAGAGAGGCCCTTTGTGTCGGTTCACGATGTGGAGGCCAGAGTGAGGGTTGAGGGTAGCTTTAGCGACCGCTCGCCCCTCTCGTACGATGCCAATGCTATGGGCCTTTATGCCTGGAATGGCGTGGGTGAGAATGTGTGGAGGTTCAATGTGAACTATGGCCTTGTGGGCCTTAATAGGGTGAAGGGTTGGCTGCCCCGCAGGGTGGAGTTTCACTACTCGGGAGTCAATTCCACCTGCCGTGAGCCCTACTACGACACCTCTGTGACCCTTGTTCCCGAGTGGTCGTTCAGGGTGGGAAGGTGGATACCCGTGGATGTTATGGCGGGCTACGACCATATGGTCTATAAGGGTGCCAATAATACCCTCAATGGTGTGGTGGCAAGCATTGCCGCCTCCTACGACCGCTACGACTACGCTGTGCCCTACATCACTGTGGCCAACGATGTGCAGACCCAGGCGACACGTCGTGGGCTGTGGAACAACCCATATATGGCTATGCTCCCTGTGGATAGCCGCAAGATTTTCCTTGCCGAGATGGGTGTGAAGGGCGATGTGGGTCGTGTAACCTATAAACTTTCGGGTGCTACCCGCTGGTTTTCCACCTATATGTTCGAGGTGGTTACGGAGGGCTCGCCGCTGCTCGACTATGGCTATAGCGAGGGCCAGAGGGTGTGGTATGCCGAGGCCGAGGCTTTGTGGCGCACCACCCGTTGGATGAGTGTGGAGGGTTCCGTACGTTACACTTCGCTGGGTGAGGCCGATAGTGCCACTGCCGAGTTCCGCCCACGTAGTTGGGAGGGAGGCTTGGAGATGCGCTTTGTGCCTGCCAAGAGGTGGAACATCGCTTTGGGCGGCGAGTGGAAGAGCTCGATGGGTGTCACCTGCCGCAAGGTGGATGGCACGGCGGAGCTTATGGAGGTTCCCGGATGGTTCGACCTGGGAGTGGAGCTGTCGTGGCGCCACTCGGAGCGCACGTCGGTGTGGCTGAGGGGCGACAACCTCCTGAATGAGCCCATCTACCATTGGGCAACCTATAAAGCCCCCGGCATCGGATTCTGTATGGGTGTTACAATGTGTTTCTAAGAAAAAAATTATAAGAATGTATGAATTGCGAAAAAGTTGTTGATTACATTGTGAGCTGGCTCAGCGGCTATGCCGCAGGGTGTGGCACCAAAGGTTTTGTGGTGGGCATATCGGGTGGCATCGACTCGGCGCTTGTCTCGACACTCTGCGCCCGCACGGGTCTTCCCACCCTCTGTGTGGAGCTTCCCATACATCAGGCTGCGGCACAGGTGAGCCGTGCTGCGGAGCACTCTGCCTGGCTGCAGAACATCTATCCCAATGTGGAGCGCACTTCGGCCGATTTGACGGCCTCTTATGAGGAGTTGCTCTCGGCACTCCCCCGCAAGGGCGCAAACTATGAACTCACAACTGCCAACACTCGTGCACGCCTGCGTATGACCACTCTCTACTTCTATGCGGGTCTTCGTGGAGCACTTGTGGCGGGTACGGGCAACAAGGTTGAGGATTTCGGTATCGGCTTCTACACCAAGTGGGGCGATGGCGGTGTGGATATCAGCCCCATTGGCGACCTGACAAAGACGGAGGTCTTTGAGCTTTCCGCCTACCTCGGCATAACCTCTTCTATCCTGAAGGCGAAACCCACCGACGGACTCTTTGGCGACGACCGTAGCGACGAGGATCAGATTGGTGCCACCTACCCCGAATTGGAGTGGGCGATGGCCGAGTGGGAGAGGGGTGCAGATGTTGCCGACTTCGAGGGTCGCCAGAGGGAGGTGATGGAGATTTTTGTGCGCCGCAACCGTGCCAATCGCCATAAGATGGAGCCTATTCCCATCTGCGCTATTCCCAAAGATGTAAGAGAGTAACACTTTTAATGCCCACACCTGCAATGGATATGTCCGGAAGATGCAGATTGATATTGTTGGTGTTGGCTCTTGCCGTGGGGCAGGGGCTTTGGGCTCAACAGCTCAGCGACAGCTACTATCAGGACAATCCTTCGTGGCTTGAGGCCGAAATGTGGGCCTCCGACGGAGAGTATCATAACCGACAACAACCCGTAGTGGATAATCCTTTCGAGGAGTATGCCCGCTACGGGTTCTCTTTTGTGGACTACTCGTGGAGGGGCGAGAGTAGTTCGTCGCTCACCTCAAGGTTGGGCCGAGTACCTCTCTATAGCCCCCTGGAACGCTATCCCGACTATGGTATCACAACCCTGCTGCGCTATGCGGGGATTAGCCCCAAGGTGGTGCCGAGTGACGCTTCGGCCACGGGGTGGAGCGACCTTCGGGGCGAGGTTTATGACCCTTGTGCAGTGGCCGAGGAGGGGTATTCCCGCTTGAGGGTGCAGCTTGCCTCTCGCAACTACCGCCTGGGCGCCCACTATGCGGCCATCCGCCCGCTTGGAGAGGAGGGAGCTCTGCGCCTTGGCGTGGGAGGTCGTGTGGGCGACGATGCCAACATTGCGGGATTGTATAACAACTCACTCCAGCTGTGGCTCTCTGCCAATCGTAGTTGGCGGGATGGTCGTGGAGTGGTGCACACCCTGGTGGGAGGTGTGGGTGTGGCATCCACCGAGCGCTCACAACGCAGCTGGAACACCGAGGAGGTCTTCTTGCTTGCCGGCGACCCCCACTACAACTCCTATTGGGGCTGGCAAGGGGGTAAGGTACGCTCCTCGAGGGTTGTGAGCGAGTGTGTGCCGACGATTTATGCTTCGTGGGATGGCTACGACCCCTACCTGCTTTCTCGGGCCAATGTGTCGATGGTTGTGAGGGCGGGTCGCCGCACCCGCAGCTCGCTCGATTGGGCTTCGGCACCCAACCCTTTGCCCGACTACTATGGCACGCTGCCGAGTGGCCAGAGCGACCCCTCGGTGGCACTCTTGGCTGAGGAGTGGTGGCTGGAGGGCGACCAGCGATTTACACAGGTGGGGTGGGACGAACTCTACCACACAAACCACCTCTCTCGGGAGGGGGTACACTATGCGATGATTGACGAGAGGAGTGACCTGCTCTCGGCGGTGGTCGATGGGTCGCTCTCGCTCGAAGGAGTGGAGGGGGCGAGTGTTGGTGTGAGATTGTCGGCCCACCGTAGTCACAACTACTCCCTGGCGGGCGACCTGTTGGGCGGCTCGGCACTTCACTCCTCCTTTGACCTCTACGACTACCGCTTGGCCCACACCTCGTGGACACTCTATGGCTCACTAAATCGCCCCATAACTGTCGGCTACCTATCGCTTGCGGGGGAGTTTGGCGGCCAGAAGGTGTCGTTTGCCAATAGCAGTGCCCGCCGAAACGATGACTTCACCTCGGTTGCTGTGCGCTCTTCGTGGCACCACACCACCGAGTGTGGCACCCGCCTGGGTGCTGTGGCCCACTACAACCGCTCGGCACCCTATTGGGAGGTGCTCTACGGCTCGCCCGAGGGGAGGGTGAGCACCAATCCCTATGCTACGGCCCAAAGGGTTGCCACGCTCCAACTCTCCTCCTTCTACCGTGTGGCGTGGGTGGAGCTATTTGCCACTCTCTATTGCCGTGGGGAGTGGGGAGGAGGTGCTGCCGAGAGCTTTTGGAACGACCTGTTGGACAGCTATTCTTCGCTGTTGGCCGGGGGCCTTGCCCGCTGTGCTGCGGGTGTGGAGCTCTCCGCCACAGCCCGCATACCCTCCACGAGGATTACTCTGGAGGCTCACGCATCGCTCTCCTCGGTGGGTTACCTCTCCGACGGAGTGGCCGACATTGTCGATTACCACACAGGGGTCCCCTATGTGAAATACACATCGCTCAACACCAGCTCGCTGACAGCCTCCTCATCGCCCCGAATGGTGGGGGCGCTTGTGGGTCGCTACCTGACCCGTCGAGGGTGGCTTGTGGGTGGTGAAGTGGCTGTGGTGGGTGGTCGCACCCTGGAGCCTACACTGCTCTTTGTCACGGGCTTTATGGAGAGCTTCAACCTCACTGCCGAGGAGCGCTTGTCGCTTCTACCCCGCAGGTTGGAGGGGGCCACCAATGTATCGCTCTTTGTGAGCCGCAAGTGGGGCCCGCTCTCGGTGTCGCTCTCGGTGCGCAACCTGCTCAATAGTACCGCTCCCTTGAGTGGTGCCTACCAACCCTCACGCCTGCGAGTAACCGACAATGAGTACCAACGAACATACAGCGTCCACGATCTTCGAGGCCGCCATCTCTATCCCCGTCACGCCTATCTCTCTGTTGCTTATGAGTTCTAAATGCCGATATATAATCTTTGTGGTGCTGCTTGCGCTCCTTGCTGTGGGAGGTGTGGGCTGCACCTCCCACTATCCCGAGGCCGTTGAGGAGAGGGGCGAGGTGCCCCATCCGACGCTCCGCATCACCGACCTTCACTTTTGGGCCGAGTGGGGCCAACTGCTGCCCGAGGGCTCTACGCTTGTGGGGGTGGTTACGGCCAACGACGAGGGTGGCAACTTCTACCACTCCATTGTTGTGGACGACTCCTCGGCGGGGGTAGAGGTGCATATAGACCTCTACAACCTCGCAGCCCTCTACCCTGTGGGCACAAAGGTTGTCATCCGTGCCGACGGACTGCGTGTGGCCCTGGAGGATGGGTGCTTGCAACTCGGCTATGAGCCCTATGAATGGAGTGGCCGCTGTGTAGAACCTCTCTCGGACCGAAGGGATATCGCGCTACGAGTTGTGGGATGGAGTAGGGCGGAGGAGCCGTCACCACACGTTGTTGGCTACGAGGAGGCTGCGGGGGAGATGTGTGGCCGCCTGGTGAGCCTCGGCCCGCTGGAGTATGTGGGCGATCTTGAGAGATGGGGCGAATCCTACCACGGCTCCTCTCTCAATCTTCCGTTTGTTACGCCCGAGGGGGAGGTGGTGCTGGTGACCAGCAGCCGCTATGCCGACTTTGCGACGCTACCTATACCCTCCGGCAGGGTCGAGGTTTGTGGCATACTCTACAGCGATACCTATGAGGGAGTCGCCGTGCCGAGAATTAAAATCCGTGATATAGACGATGTTACGCCGCTGTACAACATATCTCATTGCACTGCTTGCAGTGGTGGTGTGTGGTTGCGACCCCGCCTTCGAGCCTCCCGAGCCCACCTCGCTCGGAGGGTTGCGAAGCCTTTATTCGGGCTACCCTGCATATATTGCCCAGGAGTGCATTGTGGAGGGGGTGGTGGTGAGTAGCGACCGCTATGGTAACTTCCAGGGACGCCTGGCGCTTCAGGACTCCACCGGGGGTATGTTCTTCTCCATCGACCACCGCTCGCTCTACGAGTACTACTCTGTGGGCGACCGCCTCAGTGTGAACTGTACGGGGCTCTGCATTGGGGCTTATGGCAACTCGGTGCAGGTGGGCGGCCCGGGCGACGACTTCCGTGAGGTGAGCCCCATCTCGCTTGCCGAGTGGCTTGTTAGGTGCTCCAAAGTGGGGGAGGAGGAGCCTGTAGTGCCCCGAATGACCATCGACTGCCTTTCGGCCGACCACATAGCCACAGCTGTGGAGTTGGAGAGGGTGCGCTTTGTGGAGGCGGGGAGCTTCTGGGCCGACCTTGCAGCGGTGAGCACAGCGACCCTGGTGGATGTGGAGAGCAACAGCGACACCCTGCGTATAAGGCTTTCGCCCCGAGGTATCTACAACGATGCGGTGGTGCCTGCGGGGGAGTGTAGGGTGGTGGGCGTGGTAGATTACTTTTCCCACTCCTACCAACTCCTCATCGAGTCGCCCAATTCCGTTGTGAGGAGTTGTGATTTTTAGAAACCGATAAAAATTCGTATCTTTGTGGCCGTAAATGAATAATTAAGAGAAGGAGTTATGTCGAACTTTGTCGATTATGTGAAGATATTTTGCCGCTCGGGTGCGGGTGGCTCGGGCAGTGCCCACTTCCGCAGGGAGAAATTTGTGGCCTATGGCGGCCCAGACGGAGGTGATGGCGGCTCGGGTGGCAGCGTCATCCTGCGTGGCAACAGCCAATATTGGACCCTTATCCACCTGAAGTATGCCCGCCACGTCTTTGCCAAGGATGGCGAGGCAGGTGGTGGCTCCCGTATGTCGGGTAAGAGCGCTGCAGACCAGATTATCGAGGTGCCCCTCGGTACGGTGGCACGTGACGCCGAGACGGGTGAGATTGTGGGTGAGGTGACCTCCCACGGCGAGGAACTCGTGCTGCTTAAGGGTGGCCGTGGCGGCCTCGGCAACTGGCACTTCAAGACCGCCACAAACCAAGCACCCCGCTATGCACAGCCCGGCGAGGAGGGTCTGGAGGGTGCTTTTATTCTGGAACTCAAGGTGTTGGCTGATGTGGGCCTTGTGGGCTTCCCCAATGCGGGCAAATCGACACTGCTGAGTGTGGTGTCTGCTGCCAAGCCAAAGATTGCCAACTATGCCTTTACAACCCTTGAGCCCAACCTCGGCATTGTGGAGGTGAGGGATGGCCACTCGTTCGTGATGGCCGACATTCCCGGAATTATTGAGGGTGCACACGAGGGGCGTGGCCTGGGTATGAGGTTCCTGCGCCACATCGAGCGCAACTCGGTGCTGCTCTTTATGGTGCCTGCCGACAGCGACGACATCACTCGTGAGTATGAGATTTTGCTGGGCGAGCTGAGGGAGTACAACCCCGAGCTACTCGATAAAGAGCGTCTGCTGGCCATCACCAAGTGCGATATGGTGGATGAGGAGATTATCGACCACCTGAAGGGAACACTTCCCGAGGGAATCCCCGCCTACTTCATCTCCTCGGTGGCGATGCAGGGCATTACGGAACTAAAAGACGCCCTCTGGGGTGTGCTTAATCAATAAGAAGAAGCGAGTGAATGTTTCACTCGCTTCTTCTTATTTGTCAACCGACGACTGCTGACCGCTGACTGCTGACTGCTCTACTCTGTGTAGCCGTAGCGGCGGAGGCTGCGGTTGCTGTTGCGCCACCCCTCATCGACCTTCACGTGGAGTTGCAGAAAGACCTTTTTGCCGATAAACTTCTCCAGCTCGATGCGGGCACTCGTACCCACCTTCTTGAGCATCTCGCCCTTGCGACCAATGATGATACCCTTCTGCGAGTCGCGGGCCACATAAATCACAGCACTTATGCGGTCGATGGTGGGCTCCTCACGGTACTCCTCAATCACAATCTCCACCGAGTAGGGTATCTCCTTGTCGTAGTTGAGAAAAATCTTCTCACGAATTATCTCGCTGGCAAAGAAGCGCATAGGGCGGTCGGTGAGAGTTCCCTCCTCGTAGTAGGGGGCACCCTCGGGCAGCAGCTCCATAATGTTGTCGAAGACGCCCGACACATTGAAACCCTCCAGGGCCGACACGGGGATGATGCGTGCCTCGGGCAGACGGCTGTGCCACAGCTCCACGAGGGACTCCAACTGTGCCTGGTTGGAGATGTCAATCTTGTTGATAACCACAATGGTGGGTATAGCGCTGAGCTTTATCTTCTCCACAATCTCCTCGCTCGCCTCGTCGCCCTTCTCCACAGTGTCGGTGACGTAGAGTATCACATCGGCATCCTTCAGAGCACCCCTCACAAAGCCCATCATACTCTCCTGCAACTTGTAGGAGGGGCGGAGGATACCGGGGGTGTCCGAATAGACAATCTGGAAGTCATCGCCACCCACAATGCCCATAATACGATGGCGGGTGGTCTGTGCCTTGGCGGTGATGATGGCGAGCCTCTCGCCCACCAACGCATTCATCAAGGTCGACTTACCAACATTGGGATTACCAATGATATTTACAAATCCACTCTTAAACTTTTTCTCTTCCATACATTTTCTAGTCTACCGTCGACCGTCTACCGTCGGCCGTCTAAAATAACTACTAATTACTCTTTATCCAATTACTCTTTGGTGGTGTCCATCAGCAGGTCGGTATCGACACCGCGGGTGGCTATGAGCATCAGCACAAACCTCACCACAATGAACCCTATGAAGGCTATCCAGAGAGCCCTGTTGTCCAGCAACCCCTCCAGAGCGAAGAAGAGCACAAAGAAGGCCACAAGGGCAAAGAATGTGGTGTTGCGCATAATGCGTGTTTTGGTGGCACCAATGAGGATGCCGTCAATCAGGAAGGGGATGAATCCCACCAGGGGTACCATCACAATCCACCATATATACTCCTCGGCGCAGGCCATAATTGTGGGGCTGGAGGTGAAGATGCTGAGTATCGGTTGCCACCAGAAGATGTAGGCTACAATGTAGAGCAGTGCCACCCCCGCACACCACACCAGCAATAGGCGGTTGCAACGACGCAGCCTCTCTCGGTTCCTCTCGCCAATGAAACGACCCGTGAGCGACTCGGCGGCATAGCAGAAGCCGTCGAGCATATAGCTGAACAGCATAAAGAGTTGCATCAGCAGTTCGTTGGTTGCCAAAATTGTGTCGCCAAAGCGGGCCGAGAAGGCTGTGAAGCAGGTATAGACGGTGCATACGCACAGCGTGCGCAGAAAGGCGTCGGAGTTGATGCGGAAGAACCTAACAAGGGGCTCCAGGTGGAATATCTCCCTAAAATCGATGGCCCTCACATAGTCGCCATAGCGGAGGGCGATGATGAGCAGTGTGATGGCCAGCGCCACATATTGCGCCACCACCGTACCCCAGGCGATGCCCGCAACGCCCATATCGAGGCCGAATACAAACCACAGCGAGGCGGCAACGTTGATGATGTTGTTCACAATCGACACCACCATAGGGGTTGTCGTATCCTGCATACCCGTCAGCCAGCCGTGGAGCGAGAAGATGCCTATGGCGGCGGGTGCAGCCCATATTCGGGCATAGAAGTACTCCGCAGCCAGAGCCATCATCTCCTGGGAGCCGCCCTCCATAATCTTCATTGCCAGACGACCTATCGGGCGGTTGAAAACCAACAGAACGAGGGCTATGGCGAGGGCCACAAGGAGCGAACGTCCCAGGATGGCTGCCCCCTCACGCTTGTTGCCGGCTCCGTAGGCCTGTGCTGCAAGGCCGCTGGTACCCATCCTGAGGAAGGCAAAGTTCCAATAGATGAAGTTGAAGATGGCGGTGCCTATGGCCAAAGCCCCAATGGTGGAGTCGTCGCCTATACGTCCTGCTATGGCAATATCAATCATACCGAGCAGCGGTATGGTGATGTTGCTCACAATGCTTGGGAGCGCAAGGCGAAGAATGGCTTTGTTCATAGTTTTATTAGTCTAACGTCTAATGTCTAATGTCGTAGTCTAAATGAAAATTCTCCACTCTTTGGGGAGTAGGGAGTTTGTGCGGGGGCCTATGCGTTTGGTGAAACCCACGGGTTGCCCCTCCCACAGCAGCAGGTTGAGCCCCTCGGTGAGCGTCCCCACATTGGGCAGCTCCTCACGGCGCAGATAGTTGTGGAGCTCCTCGGACGAGAGCTCATAGGTGTTGAAAGCCTCTTTTCGGAGGTGTGCTGATAGTGCCAACGAGTGGTCGGGCTTGAACTTTTTGCCAAATATCTCGCCCACCTTCACCCCCGCAAAGAGAACACTCATCTGCTCCGAGAGGGTTTTTATGTCGCCCCACAGCTGCGTGGGGTAGGCGTAGATGGCCTCGCCGATGGAGGCAAACTTCCAGTCGCCCTCCAACATCCCGGCCACCTGGGACACAACCTTGCGGTCCACCTCGCCAAAGGGATTTTTGCGAGCCTTGGGGGCCTTGCGTCGGGTGCCAGCCTCGCCACCCTTCACTACGATGGCAGCAAAGAGACCCTCGCCCTCGGTGCGGTGGGGGTAGAAGTGGAAACACTCCGCCTCGGCTACCCTGCAGTGGGCAATATTCCACTCCTCGGGGCACTCTATGTCGATATGACGGCAGTCGAACTCCTCACATAGCCACTCCATCATCTCCTCATTCTCTGCACGGTTGAAGGTGCAGGTGGAGTAGATGAGGATACCTCCGGGGCGGAGTGTCTGCCAGGCGTCGGCCACAATTCTTTTCTGCCTTGCGGCGCAGAGTTTCACATTGTCGAGGCTCCAATCCTCCCTTGCCTCCTCGCTCTTGCGGAACATACCTTCGCCCGAGCAGGGGGCATCCACAGCCACCACATCGAACCACTCCTCAAGTGATGAGGCGTAGTGTGAGGGATCGTTGGAGGTAACCACCGTATTGCCTACACCCCAACGGGTGATGTTGTCGGCCAGGGTGAGAGCCCTGTTGCGGATAACCTCATTGGCCACCACCACTCCTCGGGAGCCCACAATGGAGCTATAAAGGGTCGATTTGCCACCCGGAGCGGCACACATATCCAGCAACCTCACACCCCCTGGCACCTCTCCACCGAGCGCCTGCTCCAAGAGGTGTCCCACAAACATTGAGGAGGCCTCCTGCACATAGTAGCCGCCCGCCTGAAAGTGGCCGTCACGGGTGAACGAGGGCCTCTCGGGAAGATAACATCCCCACCTGCACCAGGCAACCTCTCGGCCTGTGGGCGCAGGGTAGGGCTTGTGGGGATTGACCCTTATGGATGTGGGCTGGGGGGCACTCTCCAGCGCCTCCAGCAGCCTCGTCACCTCCTCGGGGCTACCCAACTGCTCCTCCAAAAGTTGTATGAAATTGTTGCTGAACATAGTTGTTCGTGTTGGTCGGTGGGTGGGTTGTGGCAGAACCTGCCCTGAGTTAAAAACCTATCGAGCGACTCTCCCTACCCTCGGCAGCGTTGAGCTCCTCGAGGGCGTTGATGATGGTCTTGACGATGTCGGGGTTGCCCACAAAGTCAATCTCGTCGATATTGATGGTGAGCAGCTTACCCTTGTAGGTGGCAATCCACTCGTTGTAGCGATTGTTGAGGCGCTCCAGGTACTCCAGGTCGATGTTTTTCTCATACTCTCGGCCACGCTTAAGAATCTGGCGCACCAGGGTAGGAACGCTCGCCTTGAGGTAAATCAGGATGTCGGGCGAGGGTACCAGGTCGGTGGCGAGGGTGAAAATCTTCATATAGGTGCCGAAGTCGCGGCTGCTCATAAGACCCATCTGGTGGAGGTTGCCGGCGAAGATGTGGGCATCCTCGTGGATTGTGCGGTCCTGCACAACGTGGCCGGTGCTCTCATTGAGCATCTGGAGGGTCTGGTTGATGCGGCTGCCGAGGAAGAACATCTGGAAGTTGAACGACCAACGGTTCATATCCTCATAGAAATCGGCAATATAGGGGTTGTCAATATCCTCGTAGTAGGCCTTTGCGCCGTAGTGGCCCGAGAGGATTTCGGTGAGCGAGGTCTTGCCGCTACCGATATTTCCGGCAATAGCGATGTACATATTTTTGAGTTATTAGTTTTTTAGTGTATAGGGTATATAGGGTTATTAGGACCGTTAGATAATAATCTAAAACTTCTCATCAAACTCCTTGAGTCTTTCGACATAGGTGCGTTCCGAGTTGAGTCGTGGAATCTTAATCTGACCACCCAGCCTTCCCTCACTGCGCAAAAGCTCCTCGAAGGTGTTGGGAGCAACCTTTGTCACCGTGGGTCGCAGCAGCGTGAAGTTGTTGTGGCGCTTGGTGGCATAGTCGCTGTTGGCCTCCATCATCGCCTTGTCAAGAGCATCTGTAAAGGCCTCCATATCCTCGGGCTCACGGTAGAAGCTCACCACCCACTCGTGGCTGCCCTTGCTGCTGTCGCCCTCGATGTCGCCCATAAAGATGGGGGCCATCGTATATTCCTTAATCTCCGCCCCCGTGGCCCTGGACGCCTGCTCTATGGCCTGCTCGGCATTGTCGATGATAATCTCCTCGCCAAAGGCGTTCACAAAGAGTTTCGTGCGACCCGTGAAGCGGAACTTGTAGGGGGAGGTGGAGGTGAACGATATGGTGTCGCCTATGAGGTATCTCCACATACCATTGCTGGAGGTGATGATAAGTGCATAATTAACCCCCTTCTCCACACCCTCAAGGGTCACGATTTTCGAGTAGTCGTTGCCCGCCGAGGTGGGGAGGAACTCGTAGAAACAGTTGTAGTCCAACATCAGGAGCATCTCGTCGGTGTAGGGCTCCTCGGCTATGCCAAAGAAACCCTCCGAGGCGTTGTAGGTCTCGATGTATTTCATCTGTTCACCGGGGAAGAGCTTTTGGTACTGCGCCTTGTAGGGCTTGAAGCTCATACCGCCGTGGACGAAGAGCTCCATATTGGGCCACACCTCCAGCAGGTTTTCCTTGCCGGTGTACTCCAGGATGCGCTGCATCATCACCAGGTTCCACGAGGGAACGCCCGCAAAGGCCCTCACATCCTTCTTTGTTGAGGTTTCGGCTATGCGCCTTACTTTCTCGTCGAAGTCGGCCAGCAGGGCTATCTCCTTGCCTGGCTCACGGAAGCGGAAGGCTATGCGTGGTGTGTTGTCAATTAGCACACTCGACAGGTCGCCCACAGGAATCTTGTCCCCCTCCCTCTCCAACTTCTTGCTGCCACCCAGGGTGAGCATCTTGCCACAGAAGGCTCCGCCGTTGGGGTAGAGGTGGGTGTAGATGGCTGCCACATCTTTGGGGCCCCTCATATGGGAGTCTTTGAGTCCCTGACGGGTGAGGGGAATATATTTGCTCACAGCTCCCGTGGTGCCCGACGATTTGCAGAACCAACCCACAGGGCGTGGCCAGGTGACGCTCTTCTCTCCAGCACGCATACGCTCCACGTAGGGGGCAAACTTGGGGTAGTCCATCACAGGCACCCTCTTGCGGAACTCGCTGTAGGACATACCCTTGTAGATGCCCATCTCACGCCCCATTGCGGTCTTCTCGCCGGCCGCCACCAAGCGTGCATACTGCTTCTGCTGCACCTCTATGGGATGGCTTTTAAAGTGCTCTATGGCCCTCAGGCGAGGGGTGAAATAGAGCTGCATCACTTTGTTAATCAATTTCATACTCTCTCTTCTTACAAAACAATTAGTGGTTGAAAGTTGGGTCGTTTAGGCAGGGTAGGTTTAGTTGAAGAATCGTCCAATCTTGCTGATGGCCGAGGGGAGCGAAAAGACCACCACTCGGTCGTAGGCGTTAATCTGCGTGGAGCCGCTCACCAGGAATACGTTGTCGGCCCTCACAATACCACCAATGGTCGCCTCGGCAGGGAAGCCCAGGTTGGCCACGGTGCTCTTGGTTGCGGGGGAGTTGGGCTTCACGATAAACTCCAACACCTCGGCTTGCGAACCCCTCAGGCAGCGTATGGCCTGCACATCGGTGTTCATTGTAAAGCGGAAGATGTTGTTGGCCGTCACCATCTTTTTGTTGATGATGGTGTCGATACCGATGCTCTCGGCGAGGTTTATGTAGTGGAGGTTCTCCACCTCGGCAATCACCTTTTGAACTCCCATCTTCTTGGCCAGCATAGCCGCCAGAATGTTCGTTTCGCTGCGACCCGTCACTGCCACAAAGGCATCCATACTCTGGAGTCCCTCCTCCAACATAGCCTCCATATCTCGGCCATCCTCGTTGATAATCAGGGTGTCGTCCAGGAGCTCTGCCAGGCGGTAGGCCTTCTCGGCGTTGTACTCCACGAGCTTCACGTTCAGCTGCTTCTGCAACTCCAGGGCTATGCGTACGCCCACCTTGCTGCCGCCCAGAATCATCACATTCTCAATGGCAATATCCCTCATTCCGCAGAACTCCACGAGCCTCGAGGTGTTCACAACGTTGGAGATTACATAGATGGTGTCGCCCTCGTGATAGACATCCTCGCCGTGGGGGATGATGGTTTCGTCGCTCCTCTCGATGGCCACCGTGCGGAAGGGAACGCCCACAACACTCTCGTTCATCTGGGTCACGGGCTGGTCGATGAAGGGGGAGCCGGCCGTCAGCTTGAATACCGAGAGGGCCAACTTGCCGCCCGAGAAATCGACATAGTCGGTTGTGGAACTGTGACCCAGGAGGTTCACCACCTCCAGAGCTGCCAGCTTTTCGGGGTAGAAGAGGTAGTCGATACCCATATTGATAAATACCTCCTTATTGTTGGGCTCCAGATACTCGTTGTTGTCGATGCGGGCGATGGTTTTGCGAGCTCCGAGCTGCTTGGCAAGCATTGCCGAGATGATGTTGGGGCTCTCCTCACGGTTTACGGCAATGAAGAGGTCGGCCTTTCTCACGGCAGCCTTTTTGAGCACTGCGAAGGTTGTGCAGTCGCCCTCCACAGCCACTACATCCGAGATGTTTGTGACATCGGCGAGCAACTTGGGGTCGCTGTCGATGACGGTTATATCGTGGGCGCTCTCGCCCAACATCTTTGCCAGGTGACTACCCACCTCGCCTGCTCCTGCAATCACTATTCGCATAGCGCCAAAGGGTTGTTTGGTTACAAAATCGTGTTCCTCTATACTGCTCCGTGTGAGTCACTTCGCCGGCCACTTGTGTGACGACCCCTAAAAAATCGGCCCACACCATCGCAATATTACGCAAAAATACTAATTTTGCAGAGAATTAACCAATTTTCCGTAGGAAATGTTAACAATATTAGTCGTTATAGTAATTAGTATCGTGGTTGTGGGCTTCTTTATGTTTGCCCTCTCGATGACCCAGATATTCAAGGGCCACCCCATACAGTCAGAAATCTCCACCAACCCCCATATGAAGGAGCGTGGTATCAAATGTGCAATGCAGCAGGAGCGTGAGGCCCAGCTGGAGGCTATGGGCGAGGAGAGCTGCGAAACCAATGTAAACTGCAATGGTGAGTGCGGCGCCTGCTCGGCAGTAGAAAAAAGAGAAGCGTGAATTGCTCACGCTTCTCTTTTTTTGTCTACCGTCTGCCGTCTACCGTCTACCGACTTTGGTCTAACGTCCAACGTCTAACGTCTATAGTCGCGGGCTTGCTATGCAAGCCCGAATAATTATTTAGGGTGTATATGGTCATTAGGGTCGTTAGGGCCGTTAGAGAAATTTCCTATAACTCCCATAACTCCTATAACTCCTATAACTCCCATAACTCCCATAACTCCCAAATGTCCCAAATGTCCCTAACGGCCCTCAGACTTTGGAAGAGAATAGGTTATTACGTTTTACATCATACAAAAAAAAGAAGGCAATCATTGCTGATTGCCTTCCTTTTTTTGAGTTCTTCACTGATTACTCGCTGATGGGAGTAACGCTCACGAAGGATTTGCCGTTAGCTTTCTTGCGGAAAGTTACGGTGCCATCCACGAGGGCGAAGAGAGTGTGATCCTTACCCATACCCACGTTCTCACCGGGGTTGTGTACGGTACCACGCTGGCGGACGAGAATGTTGCCTGCTTTTGCAAATTCACCGCCGAACAATTTTACGCCGAGTCGTTTGCTCTCCGACTCACGGCCGTTCTTTGAACTACCTACACCTTTCTTGTGTGCCATTGTCTGTGAATTTTTTAATTATGCAACAATAATGTCCTCAATTACCACCTGGCTGAGATACTGACGGTGGCCGTTCAATTTCTGATAGCCTTTGCGGCGTTTCTTCTTGAAAACGAGCACTTTGTCATCCTTGAGGTGGCGAAGAACTTTAGCTTTTACAGAGGCACCTTCTACAACAGGTGTGCCTACCAAAACCTGACCGTCGTTGTCTACCAGCAGGACTTTGTCGAAGCTCACCGAGGCATCTACATCCTCGTGGAGACGGTTTACGTAGAGCTTCCTACCTTTCTCAG
>JAZQZI010000025.1:0-7606 GCA_045633985.1 Tidjanibacter sp.
TGCACGATATTGCAGCTATTTTTACGATGCAACCTAAAAATAATTCTTCGTTGCGAACTCGTACTGCTCGATAAATATCTGCTTGAATGCCGCGATATTGTTCTGCTCGTAGAACATCAGCATCGCCTTTTTGTAATCTACCGAATCTACCGTACGGAATGAGAGTGGGCAGTATCCCCACGCCATAAGTATTGCGTTGCTTGTGATTCGGGCAGTGCGCTTATTGCCATCGGAAAACGCCTGTATATACGACAACAGCACTAACGCAAGAAGAGCTTTCTCAAAGATATTCTCCTTGCCATTTATCAGTGCGCAACTATCCTCCAACGCTTCGCGAATCTGGAACTCGTTATCCAGCGGGCGATAGTTTGTACCCGTAATACCAACTCGTCTGGTGCGAATACCACCTCCAACGCCCAACTCCTTTGTTAGAATGGCGTGAATATCCTCAATTCGCCTCGTGGACAACTCCTTCAAATAGTCGGGATTGTCGAGTACGAAATCGAGCGCATCCTTATGGTTGAGTAGCATCACCGCCTCATCTTTTGTCTTGCCTTGGGCGGTCTGCTTCTCTTTCAGTAGTCGCTCGGTTTCGAGCAATGAATAGGTGTTACCCTCAATTTGCGAAGACTTCCACGACAGATCCACACCCAAACGCTCCATCTCTTTACGGTATTCCACTTCGGAGAGAGTCTGCATATTTGCCAAGAACTGCTGATGGGAGGCATTCAAGCGTTGCAACTCCTCCTCGGTAAAAATGGCAACCTGCGGAAGTGTAGTGCGAATAAGGTCGAAATTGAACGACTCCTGCACCTTACGCTCGTCAATGTCTTTGAGGAAGTAGGTGTCGATGTCAAGGGGCATCATAAGTTGAGCCTGCGCAGAGAGCGAGTAGCGTGTTGCCTTGCCTCTGCCTTCTACAACAATATCGCCACGCTGAACGCCATCGGCAATCAACCTTTTGAGAGTTCGCTCATTGGGAGCTTCGGTTAGTCCAGCAGCAATTACAACCCTGCTTGAAGAGGGGTTGTAATGTAAAAATTGGAGTATTTCAACCTGTATTGTCATACACTATTTTCTTTATTCGGGACAAATATAATGAATTTATTTGAAAATACGGGACAAACAGTATGCAAAATGTCTCGATAATTCCACGCTTTTGTCCCGTAAGCGGTCTAACAATTTTATTTCCAAAATGAAGTAAAAATGCCGCATCTCGGAAATAACACCAAGTTGTGACAGATTGTCACGGTTTGGTATTGCCCAGCTGGTGTTGCTGATTATTGGTATCTTTACAGTTCGAACTCTAAACTTTCGCAAAGTATGAAGATGATTTCAACTGTTAGTATGCACAAACACAAACCCAAAGACCACATATTTGCAGAATATGGAATTTTGTGTAAATTTGTGAAATCCAAAATCTAAAAACACATCCGAATGAAAGAAGCCGGCTATGTATACATCCTCACCAATCCAAGCTTCAAGGAGGATTGGGTGAAAATTGGGAAGACCTCACTCTCTGTCGAGCAAAGAATAAAACAATTAGACACAACTGCCGTGCCACTGCCCTTTGAGATTTATGCTACAATGAAGACCTCAAAGTTCAACGAGGCAGAAAAACTCATTCACGACTTCATTTCCACATTTACGAGTTTGCGTATCAGAGAGAAACGAGAGTTTTTCAACATCAAACCAGAGAAAGCACTTGAAATATTAAAACAAGTGGCGAGAGTCATTGATGATGCAGAAATTGACGAGGTGTACAAAAGGGTGGTAATTGGGGATATGACTCCAAAAGATCAGAGGGCACATACTCCATTAAGGCAAGAGTCCAATAGTTGGATACTCCCCGCAAATCAAAAGTTCTTTGATGTTGATGCTTGTCTTGCAAAGTATGGTGAAGTGTATTGGACACAGAATAATAAGTTGCAAAAAGGCGATATTGTCTATCTTTACTCGTCAAATCCAGATAGTTGTATAAAATATAAGCTATATGTTGACGCTAACGATGTTAATTATAATACAGAATTTGACAAGGAATTAGAGTTTTATGTTGATGCAAAGGATTTTGACACCTCCAAGAAACACAATCGCTTTGCAGTTCTCAAACTAATTGCCAAGAGCCATTCCAATAAACTGTCGCTTATGCATTTAATGGAAAATGGTTTGAGCTTTGCACCACGAGGTGGCATTAACCTTTCAAATACCAAGAACTCCGAATTGCTAAAATATATAGAGGATAATTTCTAACTGATTGCAGAGAAGATGTCAGTTCACTTTGTGATTGACTTCGCTTCACAATGCTGCCGCATTGCGCCGCTCGTCTTTCACTGCGTCGGCTCGGCAATAACAGACAATGTGGCTGTGCTACGCACACGGCAAAACCAAAGAGAGATGACTTTCAAATAAACTTGAAGTCATCTCTCTTCTGTTTTGGCTCTACGAGCAACACATCGTTTGTTATTACACTCGCTCTCCTTGTGATCCCGTTGGGGCTCGAACCCAAGACCTACAGCTTAGAAGGCTGTTGCTCTATCCAACTGAGCTACGGAACCATTTTGCGTGCAAAATTAGCCTTTTTTTTTGTCTTATCAAACAAAAAGCATTCTCAAGCCACTTTTTTACTCTTCAGCTCTCTTCTCGGGCCCCACAATTTCCAGCTCATATGTCAGGCTCCCGTCGGCTCCAACCCCTCGTTTACGCACAACTTCGTGCGTGGCAATGTTCACCGTAGCACGCTCCTCGCCCTCCCCTCGCAGCTCAATGCTCACCGCCATTCCTCGGTCGGTGTGGGGCGAATTTTGGTTGGAGATGAAGTTGCCCAGCGAGTAGAACACGCCACCTGTAATCTCCCCACGCTCATCTCTCCACGTCTCCCAGGGTTGCACAACGTGGGGGTGGCTGCCCACAACAAAGTCGGCGCCCACGCTCCTCAGCCACTGTGCCATCTCCCGCTGTTGGGCAGAGGGGCGGCGGGCATACTCCACACCCCAGTGGGGGAGGACAAAGAGGAAGTCGACCTCGCTCCTTACACCCTCAATCGTCCTGCGCAGTGTTACCGTATCCACCCTCGGCAGCTCCACGCCCTCGGGCACGGGGCCATTGGCACCATAGGTGGCGGCCACAAATCCCAGCCTAAAACCCCCAATCTCCTTCACAAAGCTCCTCGCACAACCCTGCATCATCTGGGGTACGGCCACGCCAAAGTGGTCGAGTCCCTCATTTTGGAGGGCGGCGATGGTGGCAAGCACTCCACCCACACCTCGGTCTGCGGTGTGGTTGTTGGCGAGCGCCAGGGCGTCAAATCCCACAGCCCTCAAATCTCTGGCCAACTCCTCGGGGCTGGCAAATGTGGGGTAGCCGCTGTAGGGCGGGCGGGGCGAGAGGGTCGTCTCAAGGTTGCCCACGGCGTAGTCGGCATCCTCCAATAGCTCCCTTACACCCTCCAGATGGGGCGTAAAGTCATAACACTCCGAACCCCTTTGTGCGGCTCTCACCTGGGGCAGGTGGGCCATAATGTCGCCCACGAAGAGGAGTGTTGCACTCTTTGCATCGCCCGCCTTGCATTCCTCCACGGCGGCGGGCACACTGTTCGGGTCGTGGCGCACAAACTCCAGGGCCGTGAGCCACACGGCTGCCACTGCCCACAGAGCGAAGATTGTGTATGTGAGTAGGTTGCGCATTATTTTTTGTCTAACGTCTAATGTCTAACGTCTAACGACAAATTGAAAATTTCCTATAACTCCTATAACTCCCTAATGTCCCTATCGTCCCTAAAAAACTGAAAACTGATTACTGACAACTAAAAAAAGGGTGCCGGCCGGTTCGGCACAAGCACCCCAAAATGTTGCACGTGGCTCCTCGGTGGAGCCTGCTCACTACCAAGCGTAGAGAGGATAGTCGGCCATGAGGGCATTTACATCACGGCGAACGGCTGCGATGTTCTCCTCATTCTCGTGGTCGGAGAGTACACGGTCGATGAGCTCCACGATGTAGTCCATCTTGTCCTCCTTGAGGCCACGGGTGGTGATGGCGGGGGTGCCAAAACGCAGACCCGAGGTCTGGAAGGGCGAGCGGCTGTCGAAGGGTACCATATTTTTATTGGTGGTGATGTCGGCTGCAACGAGCACCTTTTCGGCCACCTTACCGGTCAGCTCGGGGAACTTGGTGCGCAGGTCGATAAGCATCAGGTGATTCTCGGTCTTGCCCGAAACAACTTTATAGCCACGGCGAGCGAAGGCCTCAGCCATAGCGGCAGCATTCTTCACAACCTGTTTCTGGTACTCAACATAGGAGGGGTCGAGAGCCTCGCCGAAGGCCACAGCCTTTGCGGCAATCACGTGCTCCAGAGGGCCACCCTGAATGCCGGGGAATACGGCCGAGTTGAGCACAGCCGACATCTTCTTAACAACGCCTTTGGGAGTGGTAAGGCCCCAGGGGTTGTCGAAGTCCTGACCCATAAGGATGATACCGCCACGAGGACCACGGAGGGTCTTGTGAGTGGTGGAGGTGACGATGTGTGCATATTTCACAGGGTTCTCCAGGAGACCTGCGGCGATGAGGCCTGCGGTGTGGGCCATATCAACCAGAAGGATGGCGCCAACCTTGTCGGCAATCTCCCTCATACGTTTGTAGTCCCACTCACGGGAGTAGGCCGAAGCGCCACCGATAATCAGTTTGGGGCGGTGCTCGAGGGCGAGAGCCTCCATCTGGTCGTAATCAACGGTGCCGGTCTCGGGGTTGAGCTGGTAGCCTACGGCTTTGTAGTTCACACCCGACATATTCACGGGCGAACCGTGCGAGAGGTGACCGCCGTGTGCGAGGTCGAGGCCCATAAAGGTGTCACCCACCTTGAGGCAGGCGAAGAAGACTGCCATATTGGCCTGTGCGCCACTGTGGGGCTGAACGTTGGCATACTCGGCGCCGTAGAGTTTTTTGAGCCTCTCCTGGGCGAGCAGCTCTACTTTATCTACAACCTCGCAACCGCCATAGTAGCGGGCTGCGGGATAACCCTCGGCGTATTTGTTGGTGAGAATGGAGCCCATAGCCTGCATAACCTGGTCGCTCACATAGTTCTCCGATGCGATAAGCTCAAGACCGTTGGTCTGGCGTGCACGCTCCTCGGCAATCAGTTCAAAAATCTCGTTGTCGTGTTTCATTTCGTTGTTGTTTATGGTATAGTTTTTAGGTCAATTAGCTTCCGGGTCGTACCGTACGATTTCACAAAAATAGGGTTTTATTTTTGGAATTCAAACACCACCCCTCAAAAAAAGCAGGGCCCGAAGTCTGCGCTGTGCAAACTCCGGACCCGTTTATGCGTTCCGATAGTATCGCTTTGGGCACTCCTAATAGCCCAGGATACGCATCATCGAGCGGTAGCTCTGCTCCTTGGCGAAGAGGCGTGTGTAGTACTCGCCGGTCTCCTTGTCGATGTCGATGAGGATGTGTTTGGGGGCAGGGGTGAGGCAGTGCTGGATGCCGCCGAAGCCGCCCACCGACTCCTGATAGGCACCCGTGTGGAAGAAACCTACGTAGAGGGGCTCCTCCTCGTCGAGCTTGGGAAGGAAGACGGCATTGGAGTGCGACTCGCCACTATAAAAGTCCTCGCTGTCGCAGGTGAGTCCGCCGAGGAATACCCTCTGGTACTCCTTGTCCCAGTGGTTGATGGCCAGCAGGGGATACCTCTGGTCGATACCCCAGATGTCGGGCAGGGTGGTCATAAAGGAGCTGTCTATCATATACCACCTCTCCCTATCGTTCTGCTGCTTCTGGTTGAGCACCGAGAAGAGAGTTGCGCCACTTTCGCCCACGGTGAAGGAGCCAAACTCGGTGAAGATGTTGGGCTCTTCCACACCGTTCAGATTGCAGTTGCTCTTGATTTGTGCGACAATCTCTTCGGCCATATACTCATAGTCGTAGTCGAAGTTGAGAGAGTTCTTAATGGGGAATCCGCCGCCGATATTGAGGCTGTCCAGGTCGGGACAAATCTTCTTAAGTTCGCAGTAAACCTGGATACATTTGTTTAGCTCATTCCAATAGTAGGCGGTATCCTTCATACCGGTATTGATGAAGAAGTGGAGCATTTTGAGCTTGAGTTTCTTGTTGCCCTTGATGCGTTTTTTGTAGAATTCAACGATGTCGTTGTAGCGAATACCGAGCCTGGAGGTGTAGAAATCGAACTTGGGCTCCTCCTCTGCTGCGATGCGTATGCCGAGCTTGCAGGGCTTCTCGAGCACTGCTTCGAGCTGGTCGAGCTCCTCTTTGTTGTCGAGCACGGGGATGGTGTTCTCGAAGCCGGAGTTTATGAGCGAAGCGATGTTCTCCACATACTGCTGACGCTTGAAACCGTTGCAAACCACATACATATCCTTGTTTATAAGCCCCTGCTCATAGAGGGCATTGATGATGTGTATGTCGTATGCCGAGGATGTTTCCAGGTAGATATCATTCTTCAGAGCCTCCTCCAGCACGAAGGAGAAGTGCGAACTTTTTGTGCAGTAGCAGTAGTTGTAACTACCCTTGTAATCGACCTTTGCCATAGCCACATTGAAGAGTCGCTTGGCTCGCTGGATTTGCGAGGAGATTTTGGGAAGGTAGGTAATTTTGAGGGGCGTGCCATACTGTTTGATGATGTCCATCAGTGGTACATTGTGGAAATAGAGTTCGTTGTCCTCAACCGAAAATTCGTCCTGTGGCCAGTCGTAAGTTTGCTCAATCAGGTCGGTGTACTTGTTCTTCATTTTTTCCGAAAACAATTTTGGTTAACAATCCATCTTCGCTACTTTGGAAATTTTTGCGCCAAGTAATCGACTTACTTTTTGCGCCATTTCACAATGCAAAACAAACAAATCTTTTTGAGATTATCAATGGTTTTACCTATTTTATGTCACTTTTGTCATATTTTTATGACTTTTTGTCAGTTTCTAAATAATAATTTGTACTTTTGAGGGTTAAAATTGTACACCATAAACAAAATATAGAGAGCTATGACCAAACAAATCAGTGCAATCATTGCGAAATATATCAACTCCGAAACCCGCCTTATCATCCCCGAGGTGGGTACCCTTCTGCGACGCAAGGAGAGTGGCGAGGTGGTCTTCACCGAGATGCTCCGCAAAAACGACGGCGTGCTTGTGAACCTCGTGGTGAACGGACTCGATGTGAGCCCCAGCAAGGCCGGCGAGATTGTTGGTGGCTATGTGGAGGCTATCAAGCAGGAACTTGCCACCCGCAAGAAGTTTATTCTCGATGGCGTGGGTGTGTTGCTCCGCAGGGGCGACGGAGGTGTGGATTTCTCCTTCAACCCCTTTGCACAGAGCATCCCCGAGCCCACCGAGGAGGACGACAATATTGTACCCCTTGAGGAGGCTCCCCGCCCCACAGTGCAGCCTCGCCCCGCTGTGCATCCCCGTCCCATCGTGGATGTGAAGCCCGCAGTTGAGGCAAAACCCGCCGAAGAGGCAAAACCCGCAGTTGAAGTGAAACCTGCCGAGGAGGCAAAGCCTGCAATGGCTCCCCAGCCCCGGCCTGCGGTGGTTGCTCCCAACCCCACCCCCAAACCAACCCCCAAGCCCGCCCCCGTAGTGGAGGAAGAGGAGGAGGCTCC
>JAZQZI010000026.1:0-73395 GCA_045633985.1 Tidjanibacter sp.
CGTATCAAAGAGAAACGCTACGTTGCAAAGGAGAAATAGTCCTTGCAAGCCGGATGACGGAAAAAGAAAAAAGAGAAGTTCGACGGAACTTCTCTTTTTTTGTGCCAACTTGAGGTGATATCCTAACTTTTGCGACCAAAGCGGCGGAAGCGGAGGCCGAGGACTCCCCAGAAGGCCTCGCCAAAGATGGAGCCGCTCATCTTTGATGTGCCGAGCGTACGGTCACGGAAGATAATCGACACCTCCTTAATCATAAATCCCAACTTCCAGGCCGTATATTTCATCTCTATCTGGAAGCCATAGCCCTTCATCTTCACCCTATCGAGGTAGATGGTGCGCAACACCTCCGCACGGTAGGCCACAAAGCCCGCCGTAGCATCCCTCACAGGCATACGGGTGATGATTTTGACATATCTCGATGCGCAGAACGACAACAGCAGTCGGCGCATAGGCCAATTCACCACATTCACACCACTCACATAGCGGGAGCCGATGGCCACATCGGCACCACTCTCCAGCTCGGCTGTGAGTCGCAGCAGGTCGTCGGGGTCGTGGGAGAAGTCGCAGTCCATCTCATAGATGGCCTCGTAGCCCCTCTCAAGTGCCCAGCGGAAGCCGGCAATGTAGGCCGTGCCGAGGCCAAGTTTACCCTCACGCTCAAGCAGATAGAGCCTTTCGGGGTGGAGGGCCATAAGTCGGCGGACGATGTCGGCGGTGCCGTCGGGCGAGGCGTCATCGACCACCAAAATGGAGTAGTCGCCTGGGAGCGAGAGCACCTTGGCCACCATAGCCTCAATGTTCTCACGCTCGTTGTAGGTGGGTATGATTATGAGTTTACGCATTTTGTCTAATGGATATTGCACAAAAATAGTTATTTTTGCCGAAAAGAATCACACATCGTGCCCAAAACATTAAATTTAAACCTTTCGCCAAAGCAGGCCGCCTCCACGGAGGGGTGGCTCTCGATTGCTGTGCGCACGCTGGGCATACGGCGTGAGCAGGTAGCATTGGCTCGTGTGGTGAAGCGTTCGGTGGACGCCCGCCACCAGACACCCCGTGTGCTCCTCACAGTGGAGGTGTTTGTGGATAGCGACTCCCTTCCCGAGGAGATTCATTTCGACTACCCCGATGTAAACGGCCATACCCCCGTAGTTATTGTGGGCGGCGGCCCTGCGGGACTCTTTGCAGCCCTGAGGCTCATAGAGTTGGGACTGAAGCCCATAATTCTCGAGAGGGGTAAGGATGTTGTGGAGCGCCGCAGGGATATTGCCCAGATACACCGAGGTGTGGGAGTCGATGGCGAGTCGAACTACGCCTTTGGCGAGGGAGGTGCCGGCACTTTCAGCGATGGCAAGCTCTTCACCCGCTCCAAGAAGCGTGGCGACTACAACCGTGCACTCCAGACCCTCGTGTTCCACGGAGCAACCCCCGAGATTCTCTATGAGGCCCACCCCCACATAGGCACCGACCGTCTGCCCCGCATCATTGAGCAGGTGAGGGCGACAATCATTGCTTCGGGTGGCGAGGTGCACTTTGGGGCCAGAGTTACCGACATTGAGGTGAGGGATGGCAGGGCCACGGGTGTGTGGGTTGCGGACACTCTTGTTGATGGTGCTGCCGTAGTTCTCTCCACGGGCCACTCGGCCGACGACATCTACGAGATGCTGCACGCCAAGGGGATTCTTTTGGAGGCCAAGCCGTGGGCTATGGGTGTGAGGGTGGAGCACCCCCAAGCACTCATCGACCGCATACAGTACCACTCGGACGATATGAGAGAGTGGTTGCCGGCAGCGGCCTACACCCTCACAGCACAGGTAGGCGGTAGGGGTGTCTATTCGTTCTGTATGTGCCCCGGAGGAGTCATTGTCCCCGCTATGACCGACTATCGGGAGTGTGTGGTGAATGGTATGAGTGCCTCGGCGAGGTCGTCGAGGTGGGCCAATGCGGGCATTGTCACCGAGGTGAGGCCAGAGGACTTCCCCCATCTCCACGAGGAGTGGGGCGTGCTGGCGGGCCTGAAGTACCGCCAGGAGCTCGAACGCCACGCCGCCCGGATTGTGGGAGGTGGAGGCACCGCCCCCGCACAACGATTGAAGGATTTTGTGGATAGAAAACTCTCGTTCGACCTGCCCCGCACAAGCTACCTTCCCAAAGCGGAGGTGCACAAGGGCGAGGAGTGGCTGCCCCCCTTTATGGCGGAGTCGCTACGTGGCGGCTTTAAGCAGTGGGGCTCACGTATGAGGGGTTTTGTGACCAACGAGGCACAAATCATAGGCCTCGAGTCACGCACCTCAACCCCCGTGCGCATACCTCGTGACAAGGAGAGTCTTCAGCACCCCCAGGTGGCAGGACTATACCCCACAGGCGAGGGCGCAGGCTATGCGGGAGGTATCATCTCCGCCGCACTGGATGGCACAAGAGTTGCCGAAAAGATTGCCGAGATTATCAAGTAGCCACACCTTTTGAGGAAAAAATCGTATATTTGTAAGGACAAACCACAATACCCACCAAATGAAACGCATAGCTGCCCTCACAATGGTTCGCAACGACGAGTTCTACCTGCGCAAGTGGGTCGAATACTACGGCCGTGAGCTCGGGAGGGAGAACCTCTACATATTCTTTGACGGCACCGACCAACAAGTACCCACCTTCTGCGAGGGGACCAATGTCACCCTCCGAGAGAAGGTGCAGGGGAGTGTGGCCAAGGGGGACAAGGGGCGAATAAACTTCCTCAGTAGAGAGGCCGCCAAGCTGTTTGAGAGGTACGACCTGGTGATAGGCACCGATGCCGACGAGATTTTGGTGGTGGACCCCAAATTGGGGGTAGGCCTTGCCGAGTTCCTCAGCGGACTGAAGATAAGGACCTCGGTGAGTGGCCTCGGAGTGGATGTAGGACAGCACACCGCCGAGGAGGGAGATATTGACGCCGACCGCCCATTTCTCTCCCAGCGCCACTACGGAAGGCTCTCAAGCCGCTACACCAAAGCCAATGTGATTGCACGTCCCGTGCGTTGGGGCTCCGGCTTCCATCGCGTCAAGGGACACAACTTCCATATTGTCAAAGACCTCTATTTGTTCCACTTCGGCTATTTTGACCTGGGACGTATAGAGGCCCGTTTTGCCGACCCCTCGCGCCGTGCCGACGGCTGGACCCGCCACCTGGCCAAGAGGTCGAAGACCATAAGGCTCTGCACCACCCGCAAGGCCCACCGCTGGGAGTGTGCGGTGCCTGTGGCCCGTATGGTGCAGACACTCTTCCGCCCACCCTATGCACTCAACAAACCCTCGATGCTGGAGCAGGCTGTGATTGTGCGCATCCCCGAGAGGTTCCAAAACATCATATAGCAAATGGCCCAAAGAGAGGATATCGACATAGTAATAACCTGGGTGGATGGCGACGACCCAGCACACCGAGCCAAGAGGATGGCTTGGGGCGGAGGCGGTAGCCGACAGCAGAGGGACGACGTGGGTGGCGAGGTGCGCTACTCATCGCTCGGCGAGATATTCTATGCCGTGGGGTCGTTGCTGCGCTTTGCCCCCTGGTTGAGGAAGATATGGATTATCACCGACAACCAAAACCCAGGCCTCGACGACTTTGTGGAGCGTCACTTCCCTGAGCGCACCACACAGATTGAGATTGTGGACCACAAGGTGATTTTCAAGGGGTACGAGGAGGTACTCCCCACCTTCAACTCTATAACCATCGAGAGTATGATGTGGCGCATACCCGGCCTTGCCGAGCACTACATCTACTCCAACGACGATATATTCCTCACGGCACCCGTGGAGCCCTCCGTATGGTTCCGTGAGGGTCGCCCCGTGCTCTATGGTGAGCGTATGAGCACCCTTGTGGGAAGGCTGCTACGCAAGCTCAAGCCCAAGAAGGGTGGCCGCCGCCCCTTTGGCCACAAAGACCCCATGGTCAATGCGGCACAGATGGTGGGGAGTGGTCACTTTTGGGTGTGGCCCCACGCTCCGCTGGCTCTACGCCGCAGTTGGCACGAGGAGTTTTTCACCCGCCACCCCGAGTGGCTCGGGGCCAACATTGTCCATCGCTTCCGCCACCCCTCGCAATTCTCCTATGCCGAGCCTTTCTACATTGATGGCGTGCGCAAGGGGGAGGTTGTTGTGGAGAATCCCCGAGGGCTCACCCTCTTCCTGAAGCCACGGGCTGACCGCAAGGGGTATATGGAGCGCAAACTGCGAGAGGCGGAGAGCAACCCACACCTCAAGTTCTGCTGCATCAACTCCCTCTCGGAGGCAACCCCCGAGGAGCAGGAGATGTTCCACAAATGGGCCAGCAAACGCATCGGGGTGCCACATTAGTATGATAAAAATTCGATGGTCGTCGGTTGGCGGTCGTCGTCAGAGATAAGAAAAACTATGCAACCCGAAATCATCTCCAAATATTTCACTCTTTCGGCCGAGCAGCAACGCCAGATGGAGGCTCTCGGCGAGCTCTACACGGAGTGGAACTCGAAGATTAACGTGGTATCCCGCAAGGATATCGACGAGCTCTATGTGCGCCACGTGCTCCACTCGTTGGCCATCGCCAAGGTCTGCACCTTCGAGGCGGGCGCCAGGGTGTGTGACATAGGGTGTGGTGGAGGTTTCCCCACCATCCCCCTGGCCATAATGTTTCCCGAGGTGGAGTTTACTGCGGTGGACTCCATAGGCAAGAAGATTACGGTGGTGAGGGAGGTGGCTGCGGCCCTCGGGCTGAAGAATGTCACCCCTGTGAATGCCCGCATAGAGGCTGTGAAGGGAGAGTTCGACTATGTCGTAAGCCGTGCCGTTACGGATATGAAGACCCTCAAGGGGTGGGCACTGCCCAAGATTAAGGCGGGACAGAGAGGCTCGCTGCCCAATGGTATGTTGGTGCTGAAGGGTGGCGACTTGGCGGAGGAGCTTGCTGCTGCACGCCTACGCTGCGACATCCACCGCATCAGCGACCTCTTCGATGAGGAGTTTTTTGAAACTAAGCAGGTTATCTACTCCAAACGATAGATAAAGCCACCGCCCCCACCGAAATGTTCGGTGGGGGCGGTGGCTTTATTTTTGTCATCATTTTTCGACCTATCGTCTGTCGCTACATCTTCTCGAACCAAAGCAGGCGGTCGATAGACACATCAATGGTATATGTGCGGCCACCCTTATAGCTTTTGCCCTGGTCGTCACGCCACTCACCCCGGGGAAGTTTCACTGTGCGGCTATCCTCGGGCCCCATAATGGGGGCTACCAAGTAGCGGTCGCCAAGCATATATTGGTCTATGCAGTGCTCAAAGCCCTCGCCGGGGAACTCATAGGCCATATGGCGCACAATAGGCTCTCCCGTGGCCGCTGCGTGGCGGGCCAACGAGAGGATATAGGCGCCCAGGTAGGCGTGCCACTTGGCATACTTCTGACAGATGGCATTATTCTCGGGCGAGAGGATGCGCCAGGGGGCCACGGAGAACTGCATCATAGGCATCATAGAGTGAATCTGGCATGAGCGCACAACGAGTCGCTGGTCGATATTCTCGGCATTGACACCCTCAAACGAGAGCCACTGGCCGCCACCAATCATATCGGGGCAGGTGTAGAGGTGACCCAGAAGGCCTGCTGCCACCATCGAGGGTACGAGCTTTGCCACATCGTCCCACGAGTAGTCCTTGTCGCCTAAGCGCTGCACAAGAGCCTCTCCACCCATCTGCCAGCAGGCACGAAGCTCATTGTAGGGGAACTCCAGGGCCAACTTTGCCCACAGCTCCGTCTGCTCCACATCGTAGGAACAACCATCGTAGGGGGAAACGACACCCTCGGGGTAGCGTTCGGGGTCGCCACCGTCGAACTTGAAGCCATCCACCCCATACTCCCTCTGCATCTCCTCCAACACACCTTTCAGGTGGGCAAAGGCTGCGGGATTACTCAGGTCATAGACTGCACTATATCCATTCCACCACTCCACAATAGCAGGCGACGTGTTACCAAACTTATCTGCTTTTTTGAGCAAAAACCCCCTCTTGGCCAAATCTCTATACTCGGCACTGTCGGGCGACACAAAGGGGCTTATCCACAGCATCACCTTGAAGCCCATCTCGTGGAGGCGGTCAATCATCCCCTTGGGGTCGGGGAAGCGGTCGGGGCGAAACTCGAAGTTGCCGTAGTACTTCTGCCAATTATCGTCAATCATCAGCACACCTGTGGGGTAGCCATTGGCCACAATACCCTCCGCATAGGCCATCACATCAGCCTGATTTTGGTTGTAGGTGAGCTCAATCCAGGTGTTGTACTGGGGCTGGGAGAAGAACTCGGCGGGAGGTGTGGTGCCCGAGGGAGGGAAGAACTTGGCACAAGCAGCCTTGTAGGCACCACGGAGCGAAGCCTCCTCGGCCACACCCTCAACAATATCCTCGCGCGAAGAGATCGTTATAACCCCCTCGGCAATGGAGGTGACCATAGGCCCCTCGCCCCACACATAGCGACCGCGGCTCGAGAGGAGCAGAGGGGTCGTCTGGTTATTGAGGTTCTGGGTGCGGTGGTCGAGCGAGAGGAGGGTGGCCCCATCGAAGGGCATCTGGCGACCGAGGTCGGTGGCCAAACCCCACCAATACTCACCCTCGGCAATGGCAATGGAGGTTGTGTGCTGACCACGGAGGGTCAATGCACACAAAAGCAGTGTTGCAAGAAACAGGAGAGCTCTTTTCATAGTATTTATTGTATTTTGATTAGTAGCTTGCTTTGTAAATTTAGTCGTTTGCTTGGTAACGGAAGAGGGTTGTGGGGCACTCCTCAAACCCCTCCGAGCGGTAGAGCTCACGGGCAGCTGTGCGGGATGGACGAGAGGTGAGGTAGATGGGAGCCTCGGGGCAGCAGCCCCTCACCCACTCTTTAGCCGCCCTCACCAAGGCTCGGCCTACACCTCGTCCCCTCACCTCGGGGGCACACACCACATCCTCAATCCAGAACTTGGCACCCGCAAAGGTGTCGTAGCGTACAAGAGAGAGGGTTGCCACAATCTCCTCCCCTCGCTCGGCCACAAAGAGCACAACGCCCCTCGCCGCAAGCTCCTCAATGGAGGCAGGGGTAACCTGTGGATGGGGCTCACCATAGAGGAGTGCGAGCAGCTGCTCAATAGATAGTGCCTCCTGCTCGGTGGCGGTGGAGAGTTGGCGCAAAGTGTAGGATGTGTCCATAGTTATACCAAATTGTGTTATTAGATACAAAGTTACTCAAAATTTCTCGTGTTCAACATATTTTATTATCTTTACCAATAATTAATTGCCTATCACAAAAACCGCCTTGCAATGAACACCAACGCTATTAAGGAAAAATTCCAACAACTCTTCGGCACCGATTGTGCCCTCTACACCTCCCCCGGACGTATCAACCTCATCGGCGAGCACACCGACTACAACGGCGGTTTCGTATTTCCCGGAGCTGTCGATAAGGCCATAGTGGCCGCCATCCGTCCCAACGGTACCGAGCGTATAAGGCTCTGGGCAATAGATATTGAGGAGGGCAGTGAGTTTGGCCTCGAGGAGAGCGACAAACCCGCCGAGAGTTGGGCCTGCTACATCTTCGGTGTGGTGAGAGAGATTGTCAAACGAGGTGGCCGTGTGGGCGGCTTCGACGCAGTATTTGGCGGTAATGTTCCCCTGGGAGCGGGTATGAGCTCCTCGGCAGCCCTCGAGAGCACCTTCGCCTACGCCCTCAACGACCTCTTCAGGCTGGGCATCGAGAGTTTCGACCTGGCACTCATCGGTCAGGCCACCGAGCACAACTACTGCGGAGTGAACTGCGGCATTATGGACCAATTTGCATCGGTGCACGGCAAGGCTGGCTACCTTATGAGGCTCGACTGCCGCTCGCTGGAGTATGAATACTTCCCCTTCGACCCCGCAAAGAAGGGATACAGACTCTTTCTCATCAACTCCAAGGTTAAGCACGAGCTGGTGGGCTCGCCCTACAACGACCGCCGAAGGTCGTGCGAGAGGGTGGCTGCAATACTCGGCCGAGAGTTCCTCCGAGGGGTGACTATGGAGGAGCTTGAGCGGGTGAGAGAAAAAATTTCCGACGAGGAGTACCGACGTGCACGCTATGTTGTGGGCGAGGAGCAGAGGGTGCTCGATGTGTGCGCCGCACTCAGTGAGGGCAACCTCGAACTCGTGGGCCAAAGGATGTATCAGACCCACTGGGGTATGTCGAAGGATTATGAGGTGAGCTGCCCCGAGCTCGACTACCTTGTGGAGATTGCCGAGCAGGTGGGGGTGAGCGGTGCCCGCATTATGGGCGGCGGCTTTGGCGGCTGCACCATCAACCTCGTGCGTGAGGAGCTCTATGGCGAGTTCACCGAAACGGCCACCTCTCTCTTTGAGAAACGCTATGGCCACAAGCCCGAAGTTATCCCCGTGGTGATAAGCGACGGAGCCCGCAAATTGTAGTCGCCAACACCCCTATCGGGGCCAAAAATGGGGGTTTGCAAAGGTCGCCCAATGGGCTAAATACCACAAAATCGTGCGAAAAAGCCACAATTTTGAGTTTTGAATTTTGAATTTTGAATTTATTGTTTACCTTTGCAGTCCGAAAATTGACAAAAACTGATAAACAAACATAAATAGCGCTATGAAAAGGACTTATCAACCTTCCAAGAGGAAAAGAATCAACAAACACGGCTTCCGTGCACGTATGGCTACCGTAAATGGTCGCAAGGTGCTCGCAGCTCGTCGTGCTAAAGGTCGTAAGAAACTCACCGTTTCGGACGAGCTTCGCAACAAATAGTCGAGAGGACTAACAGAGTTGATTCGCTGCCACTGATGGTGACAAGGTCACCCGCTCAAGAGGCAGAACAAGAGAAAACCACATCGGACGCGATGTGGTTTTTTTTGTTGCCTATCCGGCATAGCGTCAGACAGCTGAATGCTGACCGCTGATTGCTGACAGCGTCAGAGTGACGCTTTTGTGAGGGTGGTGCTCCTCACCCTTAAAAGCGCAGATTATCGAGGGGGTTTTGTGCCAGCGTCAGAGTGACACTTTTGTTGGGGTGGTGCTCCCCACCCTTAAAAGCGCATATTATCGAGGGATTTTTGTGCCAAACGAGAAGGCTGCTCCGCAGTTTGCTGAACGCAAATGAGGAACTCCGCCATCTGAAATTTGGTGAAAATCTCGCCAAGCGCAGATTGCGAGATAAATGCAAGGCGCACAAGAAAACCCCCTCCGGAGTTTGCTTGACGCAAATGAGGAAGGGGGTTTATCGCAGTGCAACGCAGTAGTTGCTCGCAAGGTGCGCTTGGGCACCGATAATATGCGCTTTTACTCGGAGAGGAGGTCTGCTACTACAAAGGTACTTCCGCCGATGAAGATGAAATCGTCGGGACCGGCAAGCTCCACTGCCCTGCGATAGGCCGCCTGCACACCCTCAACAACCTCTCCCTCAAAGCCCTCGCCCATAAACTTGGCTGCCAACTCATCGGCAGGCAACGCACGACGCACCGAGGGGGCAGTGAAGATGTAGTGGGCATCACGGGGCATAAGGGGAATAACGGCGTCGAAATCCTTATCGCTGACCATACCCACAACCATATAGAGTCGCTTGTAGTTTTGTGCCTCAATCTGAGCCACAACCTCCCCGAGTCCGTGGGCGTTATGTCCTGTGTCACAGAAGACTGCGGGATTAGCACCCAGCCTCTGCCAGCGGCCCATAAGGCCCGTGGAGGCAACCACACTCCTCACACCCTCCACAAGTGCTCGGGTGGAGATATTGAGGTGTGTCTGGTGGCGCAGGATGCTCACAGCCGTACGTGCGGTGATGATATTTTTGCGCTGGTAGGAGCCCACAAGGTCGAGGTCAAGAATCTGAGTGCGGCCATCTCGGGGTCGCTGTATGTAGTAGCGCACATAATCGCCCGAGAGCTCACTATCCACCACCTCCCACTCACGGTCGGCATAGGTTATGGCGGAGCCTCGCTCCTCGGCCAGGCGGTCGAACACCTCGTCGCTCTCGGGGTGGCTCTCACCCACAACCACAGGCACCTCGGGTTTGATGATACCACCCTTCTCGAAGGCTATCTCGCTAATGGTGGAGCCGAGCATAGAGGTGTGGTCGAGGCCTATGTTGGTGATGACCGAGAGGATGGGGGTGATGATATTGGTGGAGTCGAGGCGACCACCAAGGCCTGTCTCGATGATTGCCACCTCCACATCGTTCTCGTTGAAGTGGTCGAAGGCCATAGCAGTGGTCATCTCGAAGAAGGAGAGCCCCAGATTTACCATCTCCTCACGGTGTTTCTTGACAAACGACACCACCTCACGCTCGCTTATGGGGTGACCATTGACCCTTATACGTTCACGGAAATCCACTAGGTGGGGCGAGGTGAAGAGGCCCACGCAGTAGCCCGCCTGCTGAAGCACAGAGGCGAGGATGTGGGATGTGGAGCCCTTACCATTGGTGCCCGCAATGTGGATGGTGAAGTAGTTGCGCTGGGGATTGCCGAGGAGTTCGCACATCTCGGTGATACCGCCAAGCCCCTCCTTGTAGGCACCTGGGCCAACATTCTGGTAGGAAGGAAAGGAGTTGAAGAGGAACTGTGTCGTCTGAGCGTAGTTCATAGTATGGTGATTTGGGTTATCTCACAAGGTGGTTGCGTTTGCGCACACGGTAGCTCACAAAGTAGAGTGCCGAGAGGATGAAGAGGTAGGTGCCGATGCGTCCGAGGTAGTCACCCGCCTGGGCATAGAAGGTCACCTCACGAGAGGGGGTAACAGGCTGTGTGAGAGTTCCTCGCTTATCCCATCCGAGGGTTTTTACTACTTCGCCTTTGGGGTTTATGAAGCCGCTGATGCCGGTGTTGGCCGCACGGCACACCCAACGGCGAGTCTCGATAGCCCTCAGGCGGGAGTAGGAGAAGTGTTGGCGGTAGCCGGGGGTGTCGTGCCACCAACCATCATTGGTGATGACCATCATAATCTGTGCCCCGTCGGCTGTGAAGGCTCCGAAGTGGTCGCCATAAACCGACTCGTAGCAGATGGGGGCTGACACCGAAAGGCCATAGGGGTGGCGGGGGCTGCGGAGCAGGAATGTGCGGCGATACTTATCGGTGCCGAGCTGACCCGTAGTACCTCCCAAATCGACAATAAGTCTCTCCAGAGGTTTCAGAAGATTCATATATGGCATCTTCTCAACGCCCACCACAAGGCGTGACTTGTGGCTCACCTTGAGGGTGGAGTCACTGTCGAGGGCTATGGCGGCATTGTAGCGGTCGTAGCAGAGGTTGCCACTGTGGCGTGCCGTGGGGCTCGCCTTGGAGGGGTCGGGATATTGGTGGTAGGTCATTGCTCCCACGATGAGTTGCGTGTGGGGGTAGAAGGCCGCACGGTAGTTCTCGAAGTGTGATAGCGAGTAACTGCTCAGGTATTTATGCTCCCAGATGGGGTCGCCACTGTCGCCCACGACGGTCTCGGGAAGGACAATATAGTCGGCATCGAAGGGTGCACGGCCAATGAGGGAGGTCATAATGTTGAGCTGTTGGAGGGTGGGGATGGTGTATTTCTCCGTGTAGGGCTCAAAGTTGGGCTGCACAACGGTCACCATAGCCTTCTCTGCCTGCTCGTCCTCCCGGAAGGTGGCGCCAATCACAAGCGACACCACAAGGGGGAGGAGAGCAACAATGGGTGCTGCCACAGCCAGGGCCCTACTCCTGCGGTTCAGCAGCCACTCAAAGGCGAGGATATTGACCAGAAGCACCCACAGCGAGCCACCCAGAGCACCCGTAAATTCATACCACTGCACAGCCCAAGTGTCTGTGGCAAAGCCATTTCCAAGCACCAACCAGGGGAAGGATATCTCTCCGTGGAGATAGAGGTGTTCGGCCCAAAGCCAACCCGCAACAAGGGTTGTGTAGGCAAGTTTGCGGGGTGCACGATGGGAGAAAGTGTGGTAAATCATAAACACGCCACCAAAGAGGAGCACCTGCACGATGGTGGCAGCCACAATACCCACAGCCGCAGCGTAGTAAATCCACCAGCAGGTAGCCACACACCAGGCGGCCATAACGAGTGACACCCACCCCGCCATACACCTCCACTCCTTTCGGCTGTCGCCATACGAAGCGGAGATAAGGAGCAGAGGTACGAAGGCCACCAGAAGCGAAAGGCCGCTCACTCGGAGCCAGGGGGTGGAAAGAAGCACTACGCTTGCAAGCGCAAGCAGTAGGCGTTGATATGTTCGGAGTTGAACTCTCATAATGTTTGGATGCGTTTTATTTTTTACAAAAATAACCCTTTTGGCGAAAGTTTCTCCCCTGAAGGGTAAGTTTTTTTACTACACCCAAACTTTTCGCCCCCAAATAGGGGATATTCACGGGGGAAATTACTACTTTTGTAGGTTGGAAAATGTGCGCCTATGTAGCCAAAGGGGGAGATAACCGAGAGCGGTTGCCCACCGAGTGGGCTCACAATCACACAGTGGTTAAGGGAGCACGCAAATTGATAGTGAAACAAAACAGCAATACTTATGTGGTTAATGACATTCATAGGAGGAGTGATGGTGGGTTGTATGGCCTCTATGCCCCCCGGCCCCACAGCCATCCTCTGCATACAGCGCAACATCAGCAATGGTGTGCGCTCTGGTATCACCACAGGTCTCGGCATCGCCACCTGCGACACTTTTTATGCCTCCATCGCCTTCCTCTCACTCTCGTTTGTAACGGGATTTATTGAGAACAATATGCTCCTTATAAAGTGCATTGCGGGAGTCTTTATTGCCGCTTTCGGTGTGAACATCTTCCTCAAAAAGGCACACACACAGCTCCGTCGCAACCACGGAGAGAGGGATCGTGCAAGTTGGAAAGACTATGCATCGGGCTTCCTGATGAGCTTCGCCAACCCCACCTACATCCTCGTACACGTGGCGCTCATCGCCACTGTCAAGTCGATGGGATTCTACGACACCGACGGCAACGCCCTCACCAACGCCTCAATGGTGCTCGGCATCTTTGCGGGTTGCTCGGGGTGGTGGATAGCCATCTCCTCGCTGCTGAAAGTGGTGCGCAAATACTTCCGCCCACGCCATATGCTGTGGATAAACCGCATCTCGGGCATCATTATCACCCTCATCGGTGTGGCCCTGCTGATTTCGATGATTTCTGACCTTCAAATAGATATTCAATTCAATGAACTCTTCCATCAAACAAAATAGAAAAATTGTGATTGCCGTCGACGGCTTCTCCTCGTGTGGCAAGAGCACCTTTGCCAAACTTGTTGCCGCACGCCTGGGATACATCTTCATCGACACGGGCGCAATGTATCGTGCCGTGACCCTCTACGCCATCGAGCACGGATGTGTGACCAACGGCATCCTCGACGAGGAAAAACTCATAGCCTCGCTCGACAACATCTCCATATCGTTCCGTTTCAACCCCGACCGTGGGGCGAGCGACATCTATGTGAACGACGAGTGGGTAGAGGGCAAGATTCGAACCATCACCGTGAGCAACCTCGTGAGCCGAGTGAGTGCCATTGGTGAGGTGAGGGCACGCCTTGTGGCACTCCAGCAGGAGATGGGCCGTGAGAAGGGCGTGGTGATGGATGGTAGGGACATCGGCACCGTGGTCTTCCCTAATGCCGAGCTGAAGATTTATATGACTGCCGACCCCGAGGTGAGGGCAGAGCGTCGTTACCTGGAACTCCAGGCCAAAGGCGAGGAGGTGAGCCGTGAGGAGATTGTGGCCAACATCCTTGAGCGCGACCACCTCGACCAAACACGTGCCATCAGCCCCCTGCGTAAGGCCGATGACGCCGTAGTGCTCGACAATGGCGGAATGACCCTCGAGGAGGAGATGGAGTGGTTCGACACCCTCTTTGCTGAGAGGGTAAATGCTCTTCAATAAAACGCCTAACGCACTTTTACGATGAAAGTTACAATAGATAGCAAGTCCGGTTTCTGCTATGGAGTGGTGAGCGCCATCTCCAAAGCAGAGGAGCTTGTGGCCGAGGGTTGCAAGGTCTTTTCGCTGGGCGACATTGTCCATAACGACCTGGAGGTTGCAAGGCTCAAGGGGTTGGGTGTGAAGACCATCTCCCACGCCGACATAGCCTCCATACACCCCCACGCCGACAACAAAGTGCTCATCCGTGCCCACGGCGAGCCCCGCAGCACCTACCGCCTGCTGGAGGATGTAGGGATTGGCTATGCCGATGCCACCTGTCCTGTTGTGGCCAAACTACAGGCACTCACCCGTGAGGCCGACCGACAGATGAGGGCTGTGGGTGGCAGGGTTATAATCCTGGGCAAGAAGGGCCACGCAGAGGTTGTGGGGCTCAATGGCCAGATTGAGGATAGGGCTCTCGTTGTGGAAAAACTCTCCGACCTCAACGAGGTGGACTTCTCGAAGCCCATCTTCCTGCTGTCGCAGACTACCCAGAGCCTTCAGCTTTTTGCGGAGGTGAGGGATGAGGTGCTGAGGCGTTCGGAGATTCCCGAGAGTGTTGTGGTGAGGGACACCATCTGTCGCCAGGTGGCGGGACGTGAGGGCCACCTGAGGGAGTTTGCCAGCCAGATGGATATGGTAGTGTTTGTGTGTGGTGCCAAGAGTTCCAATGGAAAGGTTCTCTTTGAGGCTTGCCACAGCGCAAATCCCAACAGCATAAAGATTGAGTCGCCCGAGGAACTCTCGACCGAGATGTTCGAGGGTAAGGAGAATGTGGGTATCTGCGGTGCCACCTCCACCCCCCACTGGCTTATGGAGCAGGTGAGGGAGACGATTTGCGGTCTGATGAAATAGCGGGCAGATTTTTCACGACGACCGACGACCGACGACCGACGACCGACCCCTTCGCCCTTCGGGCACCTCCCCTAACTTAGGGGGAGGAGTCGGAACGACTCTTTTGTGCTGGCAATTCTTTGCAAGGCAGTATGGAGAAATAGTTAAGGCCGTTAGAGCCGTTAGGGCCATTAGGGCCATTAGGGCCATTAGGGGATATTTCCTATAACTCCTATCCGGCGTAGAGGCTGATACAGAGATACGAAGTATCTCCCCAAAGTTTTTGGTGAAGCTTTTTACAAAAAGCTTCAAGAAGAACGACTTTTTATAAAACTTGCGGGCAGATTGCCCGTATTACGATGTCAATTCTTTGGAAAGTAAGGAAAACTAAAAAACGAAAACGTATGAAATACTTTGGAAAGGCGGCGAGGCACTTTTTGCGACTTGCGATACTAATCGGCCTACTCTTGGCCGTTATGTACCTGACAAACACTCTGGCCATTGCTCCTGCGGAGTTGGTGGGTATGAGAGGTTTGATACTGCTGGTGACAATGGTGGCCATCTCGGCTGCGTGGCCCTCCTATGGCTTTGCGAGCTACGAGATTTACGGCTCGATAGTGGAGCACAGGGCTGTGATTGACAGCGCATTGGCGGCGGGTGGTTACGCCCCCGAGTCATCGAACGAGAGGGAGGTTATCTACCGAGCGACGAGTGGTGCCAAACGCCTACGCTATTTTGGTGGCGACGACAAGATAGTTGTGAGGGCGAGTGGCGAGAGCACCATCGTTGTGAGCGGTGTGCGCCGTGAGGCCGAGCAGGCCCGCTTCCGCATCTCGGGACTCCTGGCCGCAGGTAGCAGATAGCATAACAGACACAAGAAAAAACAACCTTCGGGAGAGAGAAATGAAAAAAAGTCTAAAATATTTGGTCATAGCGCTTGCTTTGGGTGGATTTGTGTTGCTTGGCTCCTCGGCCAAGGACAACACCTACAACCTGGGTAAGAGTGTGGAGACTTTGGTGAACCTGATGCGTAGCATCAACCTCTTCTACGTGGACGATGTAGCACCCGACAAACTGATGGATGCCGCAGCGGGGGGTATGAACCGCATACTCGACCCCTACTCGGAGTATCTCCCCGCCGAGAGGATGGAGGAATTTGAGTTGAGGACCACGGGTAAGTATGGAGGCGTGGGGTCGCTCATACGTCAGGATGGCGAGTGGGTGGAGTTCAACGCCCCCTATAAGGGTTCGCCGGCCGACAAGGCGGGCATACGCCCCGGCGACCGCATTGTGGCCATCGACGGCCAAATCACCAAGGGCTTCACAACGCAGCAGGTGAGTACACTCCTCAAGGGCGACCCCGGAAAGAGTGTGAAGCTCACCATTGCCAAGTTCCCCACAAGGGAGGAGGTGGAGCTGAAGCTCACTCGTGAGCGTATAGCCATTCCCGGCATCCCCTATTATGGTATGGTGGCCGAGGGTGTGGGCTACATCTGCCACGAGGAGTTCACTGAGGGGTGCAGTGGCGACTTCCTGAAGGCCTACGAGGCACTAAAGGCGGAGGGAGCCCGCTCTCTGGTGCTCGACTATCGCAGCAATGCGGGAGGATTGTTGCAGGAGGCGGTGAAAATCCTCTCTTTCTTCCTGCCTACGGGTAGCGAGGTTGTGAGCACACGCTCCTCGAAGCGTACGGACGACCAGATATACAAGACCGAGGGTGCCCCCATTGCGGAGGATATTCCGCTGGTGGTATTGGTCGATGGCAGCAGCGCCTCGGCCGCCGAGATTGTGGCGGGAGCTCTCCAGGATAACGACCGTGCAGTGTTGGTGGGTCAGCGCACCTTCGGCAAGGGGCTGGTGCAGGGCACCTTCCCCCTGGGCCACGGAGCATACGCCAAGTTCACCACCGCCAAATATTACCTCCCCAGCGGCCGCTGCATACAGGCTATCGACTATGGCGCCCACGCCGAGAGCGGAGCCGCTGCCGTGCCCGACTCGTTGATTAACGAGTTCGCAACCCGTGCGGGCCGTAAGGTCTATGATGGTGGCGGCGTGATGCCCGACGTAAGGCTGGAGCCCGAGTATGTGAGTACCTTTGCCGTGGTGGCCAATGCCCAGGGCTTTGTGGACCAATTCCTGGCCGACTACTGCGCACGCCACTACGAAGAGTTGGAGGGGACGGTGGTTCCCACCAAGTATCGCTTCGACGACGAGGCCTACGAGGAGTGGAGGGCCTTTATGGCCGACAAGGAGGTGGCGTGGGAGAGCACTGCCAGCCGCAGGTGGAAAGAGTTTAAGGCCGCCGCCGAGAAGGAGCGTTGGAGGGAGGATATGAAGGAGCATATGGAGGCTATCGAGCGCAACCTGAAGATTACAACGGCCGACAATGTAGAGCTTTACAAGAGTGAACTACAGAGGATTATAGAAAACCAGATGGTGGCCCGCTACTGCTACGTGGAGGGGGGCATAGCCCACACCCTGCCCGACGACAAGGAGCTGCAAAAGGCCATCGAGATACTCGGTGACACAACCATCTATCACCATATCCTCACCGAGCAGGACACCGAGCGCAAATAGTTTCCAACCATAACGAATACAACGATGAGCGAGTTTTTGGAGAGAGTGTGGCGAGGGTTCAAGGAGACCCCCTATCGCAAGCGAGTGTTGATTATCACCATAGCGGTGATTATCGGGACCCTCTCCATATTTGTGACCACCCGCCTGGCACGTATGCTCCAACACAAGGAGATGAATGAAATGGCGCTGTGGTCCTACGCAATGGAGCGTATGGGCGAGAGCACCCACAACGACCCCCTCGTGTTCCAGGTTATACACAACCAAAAAATCCCCTACATACTCCTCGACGAGAGCGGAAGGGTGGAGAAATACCACCTGCTGCCCGAGAGTGTGGTGAGCCACCCCGACAAGCGTATGAAGCTGATGCTCAAGCTGTCGAGGCAGAACACCCCCATCGAAATCACCACCCCCCGAGGCTACCGCTACATACTCTTCTATGGCAACTCGGCACTGCTCGACTGGCTCATCATCTTCCCCTACCTGCAGCTGGGTGTGGTGGCAATTTTCGTGTTCTTTGCCTTTATGACCTTCCGCACCTCCAAGCAGGATGAGCAAAACCGTGTGTGGATAGGCCTCGCCAAGGAGACCGCCCACCAACTCGGCACCCCCATCTCGTCGCTTATGGGATGGGTTGAATATCTGCGTTCGCAGGGGGTGGATGAGGCCGCAACAGAGGAGATGAGCAAGGATTTGGCAAGACTTGTGAAGGTTGCCGACCGCTTCGGAAAGATTGGCTCTGAAACCTCCCTCACCGCCACCAACCTCGGAGAGGTTGTGGGCGACTGCGTCATCTACTTCCGCACACGAATACCCAAACGAGTGACGCTCGACTACAACGGCCTGGCAATGGCCCCCGTGAGCGTGATGATGAATGCCGCCCTGTTTGAGTGGGTGGTGGAAAACCTGCTCAAAAATGCACTCGACGCACTCCAGGGGGTGGGTAGCATCAGGGTGCAGATTAGCGAAGACAACGATTGGGCCTACATAGATGTCATCGACACAGGCAAGGGCATAGCCAAGGCTAATTGGAAGAAGATTTTTGAGCCGGGCTACACCACTAAGACTCGTGGTTGGGGCCTGGGACTCTCGCTCAGCAAACGAATTATCGAGGAGTACCACGGCGGCCACATAGCCGTCACCGACAGCGAGCCCGGCAGAGGTACCACAATCCGCATCTCGGTGCGCAAAAACGACAACTAATAATGCAGATTTTCAGCCAGATAACCACCCAAACAACGGTGACCGACACCCTCACTACTGTCACACCCAATGTGACAGACACCCTCCCTCTGCCCTCGCCTGTGGGCATCGAGGAACTCTTTGGTGGTGAAGCAGTGGTGGCTGAAAGTGTGGCGGGCGACCACATCGGCCAATTCCTTCTCACGGACAACAGCGTTGTGGGTGCTCTGCTGCTCTGCCTCTTTGTATTCTACCTGGTTATGGTTGTTCGCTACGGTGGTTATATGGGGCAAATGCTAAAAATTCTCGGCGGCGACAACCTTGGCATAAGAGTTGCGGATGAACTTAGCTTCCTCTATATGAGGGCGGTACGCCAGGGGGTTGGTGTGGGCATTGTGAGCTGGTCGCTCGTGGCAGTCAAGTGGCTGGAGATGGCCACCCACAGACCCTTTGCTGAGGTCGATAACCTGTGGCTTGTACCGCTGGCGGTAGCCATTGCCGTAGCTGTGGGCTTGGTACAGAGACTCCTGACCGTGGGTATTTGCAGGCTCACACGCAGAGATAGCGTGGCCGAAGGACTCAACATCTTGGCCGACACGCTGATGGCCTTCACCGCCATTGTCACCACCCCCATTGTGCTGCTCTTTGTTGCCAACGTGGGCAATTCGGCAATTTGGATGGGTTGGGTGGCAACATCAGTGGCCGCTATTGCACTGATTATCTTCTGCATCAAAAGTTTAATATTCTTTTCGGAACAAAAAATTTCAATTTTACTTTGGTTTTTGTACCTTTGCACCGCAATTTTGATTCCCATAGGCACGGTGGCCACTCTGGTGGCAAGAAATTGTGCCGTTTAATGTCGAACCAAACAACCGTAACAAATTGAAAATTAAGAACATTCTGATTTCGCAGCCCCAACCTGCAGTTATCGAAAAATCACCTTTCAACGAGGTTGCCCAGAGGGATGGCGTAAACCTCACCTTCCAGCCTTTTATGCGAATTGAGGGCGTTTCGCTCAAAGAGTTCCGCAGCCAGCGCACCGAAATTCTCGACTACTCGGCAGTAATCTTCACAAGTCGCACCACCATCGACAACTTCTTCCGCATTTGCGAGGAGGCCCGTGTGAATGTGCCCGAGACTATGAAATACATCTGTATCACCGAAGCTGTGGCACTCTACCTCCAGAAGTATATCGTCTATCGCAAACGCAAGATTTTCTTTGCCGACGGCAAGTTCGACAACTTTATGGAGCTGATTCTCAAGCACAAAGACGAGCGCTTCATCCTGGCCCTCGCCGAGCCCCACAACCCCGAGATTCCCCAGACCCTCGAGAAGCTGGGCCTCAACTTCCGCAGTCTGGTTTTTGCTCACACTGTGAGCACCGACCTTAGTGGCCTGAATATTAGGGACTACGACCTGCTGGTATTCTACAGCCCCAACGAGATTAGCTCGCTTGTATCGCAGTTTGGCACCGAGAACATCCCTATGATTGCTGTGTTGGGCGAGAACACTGCCAAGGCAGCCGTGGAGGCCGGCCTTCAGATCTACTCGAAGGCTCCCGCACCCGGTATTCCCAACATTGCACAAGCTGTGTTGATGCTGATGGACGCCGCCAATAAGGGCGAGGAGCTCACCCCCATCGAGTTTAGCCACAGCCACAAGGCGGAGAATTTCATCAAAGCACAGGAGGCAAAACCCGTGAAACGCTCCAGAGCAAAACGCAAACCTGCCGAGGAGAGCGAGACAGAAAAAAAAGGTACGAAATAAGGTACGTTTGCGGGGTGTTTTCGTAGCGCCCCGCATTAATTTTCAGCCAATTAGACAAACGAGTGGAGAATAAGCCCAAATATGGATTTTGCAAAGCCGAAAGGCTCTGTGGCAAGGCTGCTAATGAGCTCTTTGTGGGCAGCAAAGGGGGATTTGTGTACCCCTACCGCTACCTTGTAAAGAAGAGGGCTGCCACTCCCGAGGAGGCCGCTACCATGTCGGTGTTGGTTGTTGTCCCCAAGCGCAACATCAAGAGGGCTGTGGGTCGCAACCTTCTGAAACGTCGCACACGTGAGGCCTATCGCCTTCAGAAACTCCCCCTTACAGCTAAGGCCAATGAGAGGGGAATTCATCTGGATATTGGACTGATTTACAGCACTAAAGAGGTGTTGGACTACAAAGTTATGAGCAATGCAATCGAGCAGATTTTGGAAAAGATTGGCAGCAGGTTGTAGGTGGCTGTTTAGCGCTCCACTGGTGGCGCTCGTGAGGTTCTACCAGGTCTGCATCTCACCCCTCAAGCCCCACCCCTCCTGTCGCTTTACCCCCACTTGCTCGCAGTATGCCCTCGAAGCGTTGCGCAAATATGGCCCGCTTAAGGGGAGTTGGTTAGCCCTCAAACGTATTATGAGATGCCATCCCTGGGGTGGTAGCGGCTACGACCCCGTACCGTAGTAGGTAATAGGCAATTCATAAGTTAAGGCATAAAAAATAAGGTACAAATGTACCTTATTTTTTATGCCTTAAGTATTTTATATCAACCTATTACGCCTGTTTGGGCTCTGCGAGATTGCGAAACCACTTTACACGATGCATAACCCACGCCAGGAAGAGGCCTACGAGGGTGCCAAGCATCCAACCAAAAAGAATCTGCGAGGGGAAATGTACGCCAAGATAGATTCGGGAGTATCCTACGGCCACTACCCACGCAGCCATCCACGTCCAATAGCTCCTCACACCACGCATAGCCCCCAAGCCTATCACCCAGAAGATGGACATCGTGGTGGCTGCGTGGGCCGATACGGTGCCGTAGCGGCCGAAGATGCAGTTCTCCTTCTTGATGGGGTCCCACACAAGATGGAGTTGTTCACGCACACCATCCACACGATTGGGGCGCAACATCTGATAGGTCTCCTTAAAGTAGTTGCAAATCTGGTCGCTCAGGGCCACACCCACAATCACCGCCAGTAGCATTAATACCATATAGCGCCACCCCCAACGGCGATAAATCATCCACAGGAGTGCAATGTAGAGTGGTGCCCAGGTGAGTTTCTCGGAGGTGAGCCACATAAGTCGGTCCAAAATAAGGCCACCATCGAAGTTGAGCGCCAGCATAGCGCCGTGGTCGAGAGTTGTGAAATTCATATAGTTTGGGTTATTAATGTAGTGAGGCAGAGTCTATTACTTCTCCACCCCACTCTAAGTTTAGTCGTTGTTGCGGACGAAGTCGAGGTAGTAGAGGAGGGTGGCGATGGCACTCAGTGCAGCCACAATGTAGGTGCGGGCAGCCCAGCGGAGAGGAACCCTTGCCCCCTTCATATCCTCGGGCGACACTATACCCGTGCCCTCCAACCAAGCCAAAGCCCTCGCCGATGCGTCATACTCCACAGGGAGGGTGATAACAGAAAAGAGTGCCGAGGCGGCAATCATAGCTATACCCACCCAGAAGATAGCGGGGAGGCTGTTGATGAGCACTATACCGAGGATGATGACCCACGTGGAGAGGTTCGAAGAGAACTGGATGATGGGGACCAGTGCCGAGCGCATACGTAGGGGAGCATAGCCTTGGGCGTGCTGCACGGCGTGGCCACACTCGTGGGCAGCGACGGCTGCGGCTGCCATCGAGGAGCTCGAGTAGACACTCTCGCTGAGGTTTACGGTGCGTGTTGCGGGGTTGTAGTGGTCGGTGAGGTGACCGCGGGTGGACACCACCTTCACATCGTAGATGCCGTGGTCGTGTAGCATACGCTCGGCCACATCCTTACCTGTGTAGCCTCCGGGGAAGCGCACTCGCGAATACTTTCTAAATACCGATTGGAGGCGACCCTGCACAATGAGTCCCGCCACACCGATGATGATAATCAAAAAAAAGGAAGTGTTCATAGTATTAAAAATCTGTTTTTGTTATATCTCCTCCTACCACACTAACGCAAGGGTAGGGAGAAATAGTGCCTCACCTACTCAATGAATTTGTAGTAGCTGTCGGCCTGGGCGGTGGGGGTGAGGACAATCTCACTGATATTCACGTGAGCGGGCTGGCTTGCGGCCCACACGATAGCCTCGGCAATATCGTCGCCGGTGAGGGGTTTCAGACCCTTATAGACATTGTCGGCACGGTTTTGGTCGCCGTGGAAACGCACCACGGAGAACTCGGTCTCTACCATTCCGGGGCGAATTTCGGTGACACGGATGCGGTGGCGGAGGAAATCGATGCGCATACCGTGGCTAAGGGCGTGTACAGCGTGTTTGGTGGCGCAATAGACGTTGCCGTTCTCATAAACCTGGGTGCCGGCGGTGGAGCCGAGGTTGATGATGTGGCCACCCTCGCCCCTGGCAATCATACGGTTAGAAACCACACGGGTAATATAGAGAAGGCCCTTGACATTGGTGTCAATCATAGCATTCCAATCTGCCAGAGCGCCCTCATTGAGGTGCTCCAGACCCGAGGCAAGACCTGCATTATTTACCAGGATGTCGATGTTGGCAAACTCCTCGGGGAGAGCCTCCACAGCAGCCTCACACATCGCCCTATCCCTCACGTCGAACGAGGCAACATATATTTGTGTGCCATACTGCTCCTGGAGCTCGGCTTTAAGTGCTGCGAGTCGCTCGGCACGGCGTCCCGTGATGATAAGTTTGCAGCCCTCCTGGGCGAAAGCACGTGCGGTGGCCTCGCCAATACCCGAGGTGGCACCCGTAATCATAACTACCTTTTTGTTCATAGCTTTGTGGTATGTATCGTTGAAAGATGTTTGTTTGTGTGGTAAATATACCAATTTTTTGTATTTTTGAGCCACCAGAGGAGCAAAAAGATGACAAAGCAACCCACAGAACTATTTTTAGCACGTCGCATCGCCCGCCAGAAGGGTGAGCGCAGTGGCGCAATGACCGGCATCGCAAGGGTGTCGGTAGCCATCTGTGTAACGGTTATGGTGGTGGCGTTGTCTGTAATCTTCGGCTTCAAGGAGGCCCTGCACAACGAACTCACAGGGTTGGAGGCGCACATCTCCGTGGAACCCGCAGGCTCCTACTACGACCTGAAGGCCAAGAGCCTCACCCGCTCCGAGGAGTTTGAGCAGACAGTTGCCGCCCTCCCCCACTTTGAGTCCATCACCCCCTTTGCCACCCACTCGGGCATTGTGCGCAATGGTGGGGCTATGCAGGGGGCTATGCTGAGGGGTGTCACCGAGGGCTACGACTCGCTCTACTTTGCCTCTCGTCTTACAGACGGCACCTTGCCACGCATCGCCACCGCAGACCGCAAGAAGGATATTCTCCTGAGTGCCACCCTCGCCCGACTGCTCGACGTGGAGGTGGGCGACAAGGTGGAGTATGTCTTTACCTCGCCCGAAAGCCCCATACGACGTGACAGCTACAAGGTGTGTGGCATCTACTCCACGGGGCTCGCCACAATGGAGCAGGGGCTCACCATCACCGACCTGCGCAACGTGCAGAGGCTCAACGATTGGAGCGAGGAGCAATACTCGGGCTATATGGTTATGGCGGATGGTGTGGAGAGTATGGAGCAACTCACCGAGGATGTGAGGGCCGAGGCTTTCCTGGCGGGTGGCAACGAGCTGTGGCGCACCACCAACCTCCGCAGCAACTATCCCCAACTCTTCGACTGGCTCTCCACACACGACATAAACGGCACGGTAATCATAGCCATAATGATGGTTGTGGCACTGCTGAATATGATGACCGCCCTCTTGATTATCATCTTTGAGCGTGTGAGGATGATTGGTACGCTCAAGGCGCTCGGTATGCGCAACCGCTCGGTGCAGAAACTCTTTCTGTGGTGCGGCGCAAGGGTCATCCTTGTGGGACAGCTTGTGGGAAACCTCGTTGCGGGGGCTCTAATACTTGTCCAGCGCTACACGGGGGTCATAAAACTCGACCCCGAGGCCTACCTGCTCGACCGTGTGCCTGTGGCGATTGATTGGGGCTGGTGGTTATTGCTCAACATTGCCATTCCCGTAGTACTTTCGCTCCTGCTTATGGTTCCCGTGGCCATCACCAGCCGCATACGACCCGACCAAACACTCAAATACCAATAACCTCCCACTCAATGAACAACCTCTCCACACAAGGGCCCAACAAGAGGGCTGTGAACGAAATGTTCGACACCATAGCCCCCTCTTACGACCCCATCAACACCCTCCTCTCCTTCGGCATCGACCGCAGTTGGCGACGCCGAGTGGTGGGACGTGTGGTGGCCGAGAAGCCCCAGAGAGTGCTCGACCTTGCGGCAGGCACAGGAGAGATAACACTCCCCCTGGCTCAAAGGCTCCCCGAGAGCCACATAACAGCGGCCGACCTCTCGGAGGGGATGCTCGCCGTGGCCAAGCGCAAGTTGGAGCGCAAAGGGGTGGCAGAGAGGGTAAACATTGTGGTGGCCGACGCCGAGGCGCTCCCCTTTGAGGATGAGAGCTTCGACAGCGTGACCCTCGTTTTCGGCATTCGCAACTTCACGGCACCCGCCACTGCCCTTGCCGAGCTCTACCGCACCACAAGCCGTGGGGCGGTGGTGAGAATTATGGAGTTCGGTATGCCACAGAGCAGGGTTTTGGGAGCACTCTACCACTTCTACAGCCGCTGGGTGATGCCCTTTGTGGGAGGCCTTCTCTCGGGCAAGTGGAGAGCCTACCGCTATCTTCCCACCTCCATTGCCGCCTTTGAGCAGAGGGTGGATGTGGCCCGACTGCTGGAGGAGGCCGGTTTTGGGGAGGTGACAACCCAGAACCTCTCGGGCGGCATCGCCAAGCTCTACACGGCGCACAAATTGTAACACATTCAACAACATATGAAACACAGAATAGTTCGCACTCTGCTGCTTGCAGCAGCCACTCTCACCCTTGTGACCCTCACGGGGTGCAACATCATATCGCTCGACAGCTTCGCCTTCCGAGGGGCCAAAGTCATCGACTTCAAGCTCACCGAAGGGGCCAAGGTGGAGATGACCATCGAGAACAAGTCGCTCTTCAAGGTGACCATCGTGGGTGGCGAGCTCGCTGCCTACAACGGCACCAAGCCCATAGGTGAGATTTATCTCAAAAATCCTGTGGTGCTCCCCCGCAAATCGACCACCACGGTGACACTCGACGTGGGCCTACGTTTCAGCTCGCCCCTGGCGGCACTCGGCGCACTCGGTGCAGTGACCACCACCCCCGAGAATGTAACCGTGTCGGGCTATGGCGAGGGTAAGGTGTGGCTCTTCCACAAGCGTTTTGAGCGCCGAGATGTACCCCTTTCAAAATTTATTGCTATCTTTGGCAATGTCAGCAACTACATAAAGTAAACCCTCTACTATGAAGAGAATCCTTTGCACACTACTACTGCTGGGCTCGTTTGGCTGCGGAGCCTTCGCCCAGGAGGTGAACACCACCACCCCGGAGGTGGGCACCCTCGTGGAGTTGGGTCGCACCCTTGTGGAGGAGGTGGAGGCGGTGGTTGATACCCTCCGAAGCCGCCTGGAGGCCACACGCCCACAACCCGAAGTGGCGCTCATCCACTCGAGTGCACAGCCCGCAATAGACAAATACAACGCCCAAACAGCCCCCAAGGAGAGCTATCAGGGCTACCGCATACGCATCTTCTCGGGCCACTCGCAGAGCGCCCGCACCGATGCCGAGGCCGCCATCGCCCTATTTGAGGAGCACTTCAGGGTGCCTGTCTATTTCACCTATGAGAATCCCTATTTTCTGGTAACCTGTGGCAACTTCCTCTCCCACGAGGAGGCCATAATGTTCCTTTCCAGGGCAAGGCACCACTTCCCCAAGGCATTCATTGTGACCACCGAGATTCCCGCCGAGGCACTGCTCACTCCCCCCGTACTGCTCTCCGCCGCCGAGGAGGAGGCTACAACCACCCAGAGTGAGGGTGAAACTACCGAGCAGTCCACCACCGAGCCCCAGGCAGAAACAGCAGAAAGCACAAGCCTACAATAAGCAGGTACGAGCAGATAATACAAAACGACCTCCCAAACGGGAGGTCGTTTTGCTTTACCAAGTGTCGAAGACACAGTCCGTTATCTCGATTTCACTGTTGGGGTCAATCTTCGCCGCCACAGGGCCTGTGTGGAAGAATGTGGAGCGGGTGATGGTCACGCCATACACCGTGCGGTAGCCCTCGAGACCCGTGGACCTGACGGGAAGCGAGCAACCCCTGCAAATCACATCGCTGATGTGGATGTCGCAGAATTGGGGGGCATAGTCGTTGCTCTTGGTAGCAACTTCGCCCTCCCTGCCCACGGCCTTATCCTCGTAGGTGCAGTCGAAGATGACCGCCTCGCCCACAATGTCGGTCATATAGATGTTGCTGATGTAGATATTCTCACACACGCCGCCACGACCCAGACCGCTCTTAAACCTGAGGCCCGTGTCCGTTCCCGAGAAGGTGTTGTCCCTCACAACAATATTCTTTGCTCCGCCCGAGAACTCCGAGCCGATAACAAAGCCTCCGTGGGCGTGGTTCACCGTGTTGTTCACAATGAGGATATTCTCACAAGGGCCATACTTCTCGCCATTGGCACCGGCTCCCGCCTTGAGGCAGATACCGTCGTCGCCCACATCGACCATATTATTCACCACCAACACATTGCGGCAACTGCTGAGGTCTATGCCATCGCCATTCTGCGCATTCCAGGGGCAACGCACCGTAAGGCCGTCAATCACCACATTTTTGCACCTTGTAGGGATAAGGTGGAACTTGGGGGCGTTCTGGAGGGTCACACCCTTCACCAGCACATTCTCGCAGTCGGTAAACCTCACAAGGTGGGTGCGCAGTTTCTCCTGCTTCTTGGCACCCTCGGCAATATTGGCCAGATGGGTGAGGTCGTAGGGGTACCACACGCCATTTTTCTCGTCAATGGTGCCACCCATACGGGTAAAACGTTTCCACTCGGTGTCGCTCACCTTCGAGCGTTTCACGGGGCGCCACACATCGCCATTGCCATCAATAACACCCTCGCCTGTGATGGAGATATTCTTGCGCTTGCTGGCGCTGATGAGGGTGAGGGTCTTACCCTCCTTCAGGTGTTGGGTGCGGTCGGGGGTGGCCAGCACTATGGCATTGCGCTCCAAGTGGAGGTCGATATTATTCTTGAACACAATGGGGCCTGTGAGCCACACCCCCGCAGGTACCACCAAGTGGCCGCCACCCATCTTATCGAGGGCCGCAATTGCTCGGGCAAAGGCCTCGGTGTTGAGTACCAAGCCATCGCCTACTCCGCCAAAATCGGTGATAGATACACTGTTATCGGGAATAGTAGGGAGTGTGGGAACGCTCATCTCCACGGGGAGCGAGGTGTAGTAGCTCTCGTAGCCATCCGCCACAGAGGTGCACACAAAGGCTGCAAGCACCCACAAAAGTGCAAAAAATCGTTTCATAATCTATCTCTATTTATAGGGATTTCTCTCAAAAAAGTGGGGTTATTTGCGGCACAGAGCCTCCAGGATGGCCTCCTCGTCGTAGCCACACTTAGCCTTGAGCTCGCCCACGGTGCCGTGCTCCACAAAGAGGTCGCCAATACCCAGGCGGATGATGGTGGGGTGGAAGCCGTTGTCGTTCATCCACTCGGCCACAGCACTACCCACGCCGCCACTCACAACGCCATCCTCCACGGTGACTATCCTCCTGAACCGCTCGCCCACCATTCGGAGCATCTCCTCATCGAGAGGTTTGGCCCAGCGGAGGTCGATGTGGCACACCGACACGCCCCTCTCGGCAGCCCTCTCGGCAGACTTGGCAGCGTCGAGTGCCGTATGGCCCAGAGTGAGCAGGGCTACATCATCACCCTCCCTCAACATCTCGGCCTTACCGATGGGAAGCTCCTTCATAGGCCCCTCACCCACCCCTGCGGCCGCACCACGGGGATAGCGGATAACAAATGGCCCCTCGCCACGATAGGCAGTGAACATCATATCCCTCAACTCCTGCTCGTTGCGGGGTGCAGCGATGCGCAAATTAGGAATGGGACGCATATAGGCAATGTCGAACTCGCCGTGGTGGGTAGCACCATCCTCGCCCACCAATCCTGCCCTGTCGAGGCAGAAGACGGTGTGGAGATTTTGGAGCGCAACATCGTGAATAACATTATCATAGGCCCTCTGCATAAAGGAGGAGTAGATGGCACAGAAGGGTATCATACCACCCCTTGCCAAGCCGGCCGAGAAGGTCACGGCGTGGCCCTCGGCAATGCCCACATCGAAGCACCTCTGGGGCATAGCAACCTGGAGGATATTCATTGAGCTACCCGTAGCCATAGCGGGGGTTACACCCACCACCCTCTCGTCGGCCTCGGCAAGCTCCAGCAGTGCTCGACCAAAGACGGTCTGGTATTTGGCAGGCCCCTTCTTGGAGGGTTCTCTCTCGCCCGTAGCGGGATTAAACCTTCCAGGCGAGTGCCACACTGCGGGGTCGCCCTGCTCGGCAGGGGCATAACCCTTGCCCTTGAGGGTCATTGCGTGGAGCAACTTGGGCCCCTCAATCTCCTTCAGCGAGCGAAGCGTGCGCACCAACAATACCACATCGTGGCCGTTGGTAGGGCCAAAGTAGCGGAAATCCATACTCTCGAAGAGATTGCTCTGGCGCAGCAGGTAGCGTTTGATACTGTGAGTGGTGTGCGAAAGGATGGAGCGCAGGCGGGGTGCAGAGTGGAGCCCTCCCCACACCTTGCGTTTCATATTGTTGTACTTCCTCGAGGAGGTAATCCTCAGCAGGTGTTGGCGCAGAGCACCCACATTGGTGTCGATACTCTGGCGATTATCGTTGAGAATAACAAGCAGGTCGGCCTTCGAGGCTCCCGCATTGTTGAGTCCCTCAAAGGCGAGTCCTCCCGTCATAGCACCGTCGCCGATGACTGCCACAACCTTGCGGTCATTGCCCATCAGGGCCGAGGCCTCCGCCAGGCCGCAAGCTGCCGAAATCGACACCGACGAGTGGCCCGCACCAAACGAGTCGCCCTCCTCCACACGGGGGAATCCGGCAATACCGCCCAGGGTGCGCTGACGAGCAAAAGCCTCCCTGCGGCCACAAATAATCTTGTGGGCATAGGCCTGGTGGCCCACATCCCACACAACACTATCGATTGGGAAATCAAAGACATAGTGGATGGCAACAGCAATCTCCACGGCGCCCAGAGAGGAGGAGAGGTGGCCGGGATTTACGGCACAGCACTCCACAATATAGTCCCTCATCTCGGCACAATAGAGGGGCAGCTCCTCCATCGCCAACTTCTTCAAATCGGCGGGAGAATTTACCCTTGTCAGATACCTATATTCCTTGTTTGCCATAGCTTTCGTGCTCCTTATGACAGCAAATATACCAAGAAAATGTGAAAGGAGGGGAAAATCTGCAAAAAAAGTTGTATATTCGTAACCGATATGGGCACTTTGCCCACATCTATCCGGAAAATCAAACATACCATAAGAGTTATGAAATACAACCGAATACTTCTCAAACTCAGCGGCGAATCGCTCGCAGGAGCCGAAGGCCGAGGTCTCTCCACCGAGGTGCTCGACAGCTACTCGCTCCAAATCAAAAAAGCTGTGGAGTCGGGCGTGCAAATCGGCATCGTCAGCGGCGGCGGCAACATCTTCCGTGGTCTGCAAGGCGTGGGCCGTGGTTTCGACCGTGTGAAGGGCGACCAGATGGGTATGCTCGCCACCATCATCAACTCCCTTGCACTCCAGAGCCACCTGGAGAGCGTGAGCGTAAAGACTAAAGTGCTCACCTCCATCCGTATGGAGCCCATCGGCGAGTACTTCTCCAAAGCTAAAGCACTCGAGTATCTCGAGGACGGCTATGTAGTAATCATTGGCGGCGGCACCTCCAACCCCTATTTCTCCACCGACAGCGCCTCGGCACTACGTGGTGTGGAGATTGAGGCCGAAGTGCTCCTCAAAGGTACCCGTGTGGATGGCGTCTATACCGCCGACCCCGAGAAGGACCCCACAGCCACCAAGTTCGACGAGATAACCTTCGACGAGGTTTATGGCCGTGGACTGAAGATTATGGACCTCACGGCCTTCACCCTCTGCAAGGAGAACCGACTCCCCATCATCGTCTTCGATATGGACACCGAGGGCAACCTCCAGAAGGTGCTTGAGGGTGAGAAGAACGGTACACTCGTACACAACTAAACCCACCCGTGAGGCGACTACTCTCTCTCCTTGCCGCCCTGGTTACAACCCTCTCTCTCTGTGGGCAGGAGGACCCCGCAGCACTGCTCGGCGCAGGCGACAGGCTCCCCCACTTTGAGGTGGCAATGACCGACGGCAGCCATCTCCACTCCTCGGAGCTGGAGGGCAAGGTGGTGTGGATAACCCTCTGGGCAAGTTGGTGCCCCTCGTGCCGCAAAGAGTTCAAGTGGTTCTCACGCAGCGAGGAGTTTGGGGCACTCATCGCCCACCCCGAGGTGGTCTTCCTCCCCATAGCTCGCGAGGAAAACTCGGCAACGGTGAGCGTCTGGTTGCGCAAGAAGGGATACCCCTACATCTCCGGCGTGGACCCCACAAGGGCGATTTACTCCCTCTTTGCCACCGAGGAGATACCTCGCAACCTGCTCGTGGCCCCCGACGGCACAATCGTCAGCCACACCTCCACCTACTCCCCCAAAGAGTTGGCGGAATTGGTGGCCAAAGCAAACGAAATGTTAAACTCTAAATAAAAAACGTACTACTATGAACGACGAAAAAATGTTGATTCTTGAGATGGCCGAGGAGAAGATGTCCAAAGCTATCCACCACCTCGAGGAGGCTCTCCTGGGTGTAAGGGCCGGCAAAGCCAGCCAGCACGTGCTTCGTGGCATTATGGTTGAGTACTACGGTGCAGCAACCCCCATCGAGCAGGTGTCGAGTGTCAATGTGCCCGACGCAAAGACCATCCTCATTCAGCCCTGGGACAAAAATATGATTGGCCCCATCGAGAAAGCTATCCTTGTGAGCAACATCGGTCTTACCCCCTCCAACAACGGTGAGCACATCCGACTCACCATCCCCGCTCTCACCGAGGAGCGACGCAAAGAGCTCGTGAAACAGGTGAAAGGCTATGCCGAGACCGGCAAGGTGAGCCTCCGCAACGCACGCCGTGACGCTGTGGATGCCTTCAAAAAGGCCCAGAAGGACGGTATGCCCGAGGATGTGGCAAAGGATGGTGAGGCTGACGCACAGAAACTCATCGACCGCTACACCAAGAAGCTCGACGAGCTGGTAGCTGCCAAGGAGAAAGAGATTATGACCGTATAATCCCTCCTCTACAAACACAGTGAGCGCCCCTACCGATTGCAGTAGGGGCGCTCACTTTATGTATGGTCTTTAGACTTTAGTCAAGCTTCGAGCCGTAGGCCAAGTCGCCCGCATCACCCAAACCTGGAATAATGTAGCTCTGGGCCGAAAGCTCGGGGTCCACCGAGGCACACCAGATGTGGGTGCCGTGGGGCAGATGTTTCTCGGCATACTCCACACCGGCCTCACTCGCAATGACGGCTGCCACGTGGAGCTCCTTGGGGGTGCCACCCTTGGCAGCAAGCGCCTCATAGGAATAGACAAGCGATGTGCCCGTAGCCAACATAGGATCGACAAGCAGAAGAATCTTGCCCTCCAGCTGGCCACAAGAGATATACTCCACCTTCACCTCAAACGAGCCATCCTTATGGTGTTTGCGGTAGGCGGAAACAAAGGCATTCTGTGCACCATCGAAGTAGTTAAGAAATCCCTGGTGGAAGGGAAGGCCCGCACGAAGAATTGTCGCCAACACCACCTTATCGTCTGACAGCATAATCTCCGCCTCACCAAGAGGGGTCTCCACGATGTGGGGGGTGTAGTCGAGCGTGCGGCTAATCTCGTAGGCGCAAATCTCGGCTATACGCTCAAGGTTGCGACGAAAACGCATACTATCGCCCTGCACAGAGGCGTCACGAATCTCGGAGAGAAATTTGTTGAGAATGGAGTTCTCCTTATCAAGAATGTGTACCATACCTTTAAATATATTATAGTTATTAGTCCTTCTTCACTTATCTGTCCCCGGGTGGGTTTAGTAGAGGAAATTGTTGAATGGGTACCTTCCGGCGTGAATCTCACGCACCATACCATAGAGGTCGCTGCGGAACTTGTCGATATTGGCCTTGGTCTTTGCCGAAAGGAAGATGCAGGGGGTGCCGCTCTTGGCCATCCAGCTACGCTGGAGCTCCTCAAGCGAGATGTTCTCACGGGTTGCAGGAGTGAGGTCGTCCTCCTCCTTGGGAGTCCAAGTGTAGGCATCAATCTTATTGAAAACCAAATAGACAGGCTTATCGCTCGCACCTATATCGGCCAGGGTCTGCTTCACAACATTCAGTTGGTCCTCAAAAGCGGGGTGGGAAATATCAACCACGTGAATGAGCAAATCTGCCTCTCTCACCTCGTCGAGGGTCGATTTGAAGGCCTCCACAAGCTGGGTGGGCAATTTGCGGATGAAACCTACCGTATCGGACATAAGGAATGGAAGATTATCGAAAACCACCTTCCTCACCGTGGTGTCGAGCGTCGCAAAGAGTTTATTCTCGGCAAACACATCGCTCTTGCTGATGAGGTTCATAAGGGTCGATTTGCCCACATTGGTGTAGCCCACAAGTGCAACCCTCACCATCGAGCCACGGTTGCTACGCTGCACAGCCATCTGACGGTCTATTTTTTTGAGTTCCTCCTTGAGTTTGGAGATGTTGTTGCGCACAACCCTTCGGTCGGTCTCAATCTCCCTCTCACCAGAACCACCACGGGTTCCGGTACCACCCCTCTGGCGCTCCAAGTGGGTCCACATACCCGTCAGGCGGGGCAACATATACTCATACTGCGCCAACTTCACCTGGGTCTTAGCATAGGCCGTGCGGGCCCTCTGCACAAAGATGTCGAGGATGAGCCTTGTGCGATCCGAGATACGACGACCAATAACCTTCTCTATATTGCGGGTCTGGGAGGGGGAGAGCTCATCGTCGAAGATAACAACATCAATCTCGTGCTCCTCACACCAATCCCTAATCTCCTCCAACTTACCGGGGCCTACAAAGTAGCGGCTGTCGGGCGTGGAGAGTTTCTGCACAAAGCGGTGCTCGGTGACAATATGGGCGGTCTCGGCGAGGAACTCCAACTCCGCCAGGTACTCCTCCACCTGGGCCATAGGTTGGCGGTCGCGGCACACAGCCACAAGCACAGCCCTCTCATAGTCGGGGGCGGTGGTCTGTGGGGCTGCAGTGGGGTTTTGCTCCGGAGTAATACGCATCTTATGTCCCTGGAATTGGGGTCTTGAATTATTATTGTTCATTGCACTTTCTGCGCCACAAGCCGTGGCGTGGTTGCCATTTCACTTTTGAATTTGTAAAAAAAGGGGACTCCTATTAAAAAAGTCCCCTTCGGTAGTTTTACGGCGTGACACTCGGTCACCACCTTATTATATTACTGCAGTTTGCAGACGATGGGCAGGATGTAGTAAACACGCACCAGCTGGTCACGCTGACGGCCGGGGGTCCACTTGGGCGATTTCATCAGCACACGGCGAGCCTCATCCTCGTAAACCTTATCGGGCGACTGGAGGAACTCGATGTTGCCTACACTACCATCCTTCTCAATCACAAATTTCATTACAACAGTACCCTGGATACCATTCTCGGCGGCGATTGCGGGAATCTTGAACTCGCCCTGGAACCAGGTACGGAAGGTGTTAAGGTCGCCACCCATAAACGAAGGCATCACCTCCACCTTGAGGAACACGGGCTCCTCAACAATCTCCTCGGGAGCTACCTCAATCTCCTCAACGATAATCTCCTCCTCGGTGAAATCAACGAAGTCGATCTCCTCCTCGATTTTGGTGTCGTTGTCCACGATATTAATCATATTGGTGATGAGTTTCACGGCCTGTTTCACGGGAGCCTCGGTTTTGGGCTGCTCGGGCTTGGTAATCTCCACCAGGTCAACATCCACCTCGGGACCACTCACCTCAATAATCTCAATGGTTTTCTTGCTCTGACCAACACTGAAGGCAACAACGCACAGTGCCAACGAAATGATCAAACCAATCTCCAGAAAAATACCCTTGCGGTTCTGAAGATCTACTTTAGGGTTCTTTTTTACTTCCATTATCGTAGTTTATTTAATTGTTATTCAACTATTTAGCGGTGAAATATCTGCTCATTTGCCCCTTTTCACCCAATATGCACCTACAAATATATGAAGAAAAAATGAAAACAAAGCATACAAACTATTTTATTTTCAAAAAAAGTACTTATCTTTGCATCGTCAAACAAGGGGGATTAGCTCAGTTGGCTAGAGCGCTTGCATGGCATGCAAGAGGTCACGAGTTCGACTCTCGTATTCTCCACAAACGAAGGCAACCATTCAGGTTGCCTTTTTTCGTTTGTGGAGAATGGTGTTACCCACCCCCTAAATCCCCCTCCTGTGAGGGGGACTTGTCGCTACGCTCCCACAATGGAATACGAGGAGAACTCGTGACCTCCGAAGCCCTCCTTTTCAAAGGAGGGTTTGGGTGGATTGTAAATATCACCCCAACGGGGTGCGCAAGCATCCCCGAGTTCGACTCTCGTATTCTCCACAAACGAAAAGGCAACCAATGGTTGCCTTTTTTCGTTTGTCACTATGCGTTACCCACCCCCTAAATCCCTGCTCGGCGGGGACGCCGAGCGCAAATTCGACCACCCCTCCCAACCCCCCCCCTTTCGTAGGGGAGGAGGATATTGGGTAAAGGGGACTTTTCGCTTCGCTCATAAGAACACAGCTGCAGCCCGAAAGGTTGCCTTTTTTCGTTTGTGGAGAATGGGTGTTTAGGGATGCCCTCCTATTACTCCTATTACTCTTATGACTCCTATTTTGCTCTACCCCAGATAGGAGTTATAGGAAATATTCCCTAATGGCCCTATCGGCTCTAACGGCCTTAACTATTTCTCCACACTGCCTTGCAAAGAATTGCCAGCACAAAAGAGTCGTTCCGACTCCTCCCCTAAGTTAGGGGCAGTGCCCGTAGGGCGGAGGGGTCTGTCAGTCGGTAGACGGTAGACGGTAGACGGTAGACGGTAGACGGTCGTCGGTAGACACAAAAAAAAGCTTCGGCCCTCCTGCGTGGGAGGGCCGAAGCTTTTTGTGTTAGAGAGGTTTAACCTCGATGAGGTAGTTGAGTTTGAAAGTGGGGTTGATATAGGGGTTCGAGCCCTCAACCTCGTAGCTCTTCTTCTCGTCGGCGGTGTACTCGGTCACCAGGTACTTCTTATCGGTATCGAGGCCTCGGAGCTCCACGGGCTCACCGTTCCACTCGTCGGCGTAGAAGGCGTAGTACATATTGCCATCCTTGGCGATAACGTGACCCTCGGGCTTATCGAAACCGAGGTCGTAGAGGTTCAGGTAGTCGCCGGTGGAGAGCATATACTCATTGTAGAGTCCCACCCATTTCTTATAATATACCTCTTTCTCGGGGGTGAGCAGGTAATCTACGAGCACATCGTTGTCGAGGTAGTTAACCTTCACATTGGGGTTGTTCTTGGGCCAGGTGAACTTCGAGCCGAGAACGCCACCGATACCCAACTGTGTTGCGAAGTCGTCAGCGCCATCGGAGAGCTCCACGTGGTCGGCATAGTATGCCATCTTGGGGTTGATAGCGGCGTAAGCCTTACGTTTCATACGAATCTGTGCCGAGCTGGTGGGGTCGGAGGCCACAGCCTGGTTCATATAGGGGGTGTGGAAGAAGTTCACAGCGCAACCGCAGGGGCAGAACTGCACAACTGCATAATCCTTCAGCGAGCGTGCGGTGTCGTAGATAGCCTTGAAAATCTCGGGCATACGCTCCTGTGCCTGCTCGGGGTAGTCGAGGCCGCTGTGCTCGTTGTAGTCGGGCTCACAGAGGTTCATATGCTGACCGTCGAGCTTGAGGCCGTCGAAGCCCCAATCGCCAATAAAGCGTTTCACGAGGTCGGTAGTATACTCCATAGTGTAGGGGTTCACGGGCGACAGATAGAAACTATCCCACCACGAGATATACTCGGGTACCCACTCGTCGGTGAGGAGCTTCATCTCGGGGTGCTCACGGAGCACTTTGGTGCCGGGGTCGGCAGCGATGGGTGCCCACCAGAGTTTAGCCTTCAGGCCCCTCTTGTGAATCTCACGGGTGAGGTAGCGCATACGGTGGTCGCCACCGATACGCTTGTTGGTCTCCCAATCGCCCTCGGCAATCTGGTAGCCATCGTCAACATCTACCCACTTGAAGCCCACCTCTTTAACCTTATCGAGGGTGCCTACAACCTCCTCGATGGTGAAGGTACGCTCATAACCCCAGGCGCACCACACGGGCTCGAAAGCCTCGGGCTCGCTCTCGGCGGGGGTGATACCCTCGTGAGCATACATATAGTTGGAGAAGAGCTGCAGGGGCTCGAAGTAGTCACCGGTGCTCACAGCGATGAAGGAGCGGTCCATAGTGAGGGTGTCGCCCACGGCAAACTCCAGGCGGTCCTCCCACTCACGCTCGAGCTTCATCTTGGCTGCACCCTCGCCTGCAATCCTCTCGATGGGCATATTGATGGTCTTGAGCACGGGCTCAACAAGACCCACACTCACACCACCATCCCTACGCCACAGGGTAACGAAGGGGATACCGCCACCATAGTCGCAGTTGTTCATACCGAGGTAGTTCTTCTGATAGAAACCATCCTCCACGGGGAGAATCCAGTTGGCACGCGAGGAGGTCGAGGTGGGCTGGAACGACCACACAACCTCGTCGGAATCAACGATGGTACGGTTCTGTTCGGCGCTCTTCAGGCGGAGTGATTTTTTACCGGTATTGACATACTTGGTCTCGATGAGGAGCATACCGTCGAAGCCTTCGGGGGCGATGATGGTCTGGATTTTCTCCACACCGAAGCCACCCTGCGAGTACTCGCCACGGAGGGTGAGTGCCTCACCTTTGGAGGTGGTGTGACGCTCGCTGCTGCGGAGAGTCCAGGTGTCGATGGTCACCTCCTCGGCCACGAGTGCGTCGGCCGAGATATAGTCGTTGTGGAAGCTGTCGGTAGCCTCATTGTTGGAGGTCACTCGGCTCTGCATCCTACCGTTGAAGCGGAGGGTGATGTCGCCATTGGAGATTTCGTTGGTCGAGCAGCTACCCAGCAACAGAGCCGCTGCCACGCCCAAAATGGTAATCTTCTTCATAGTCTGTTATAGAATTGTTAGTTTTTGTATTTCTTGATAAACTTCTCGGCATTCTCGTAGTAGATTTTGCGGAGAATGTGGTCGGGCAGGTCGAATGCGCTATATGCCCAGTGGTAGCCGAAGTCGGGCTGATAGATGTGTTCGTCGTCGGTCTCGAGGATACGGAAGGTGAAGCGATACATATCGGCCGAGGTGCCGTTGTCGGTACCGTAGAAGATGCGGTCGGCATACTTCTCGATGAAGCGGCGGGTGGCACGAGGAGTGGCAGCCGACTCGCCGATGCGGGCCGAAATATCGACATATACATTGGGGCACTCGTCGAGAATCTTACCCAGGCGCTCCCAATCGTGGGTCATATTGAGGTAGTGGCAAGCGATGAAGGGGGTGTTGGGGTGGGCCTTTGCCGCATTAGCAAAGCACTCCATAACACCGTCGTAGTCGTAGCAACCCTCCACGGTGGTATCCACAGCCCAATTTGCACCATTCATCAGACCGTCGTTGTGGAGGTCGATGGGCTCATACATCCAGATGGGCTCACCCACGTGGATGCTGATGGGCATACCCAGCTTGCCGGCATACTCCAGCACACTCTGCATCTTGGGGTGGTCGAGGTGGATGTGGGTACCCTTCACAGGACGGGCATACACATCGCCCAGACCCTTGTCAACCATCTCGCCGATACCGAAAGCACCGAGTGCTTTGCAGCGGTCGAGGTGGGCCTTAGCCCTCTCCTCCCAATCCTCTGCCTCGATGTCGGTGTAGTCGAGCGAGCACCACACGGAGAAGCGGTCGGGATACTTGCCATAGGCGGCAATCGACTCCTCAAAGGGGGCACCAATCCACTCGCAGTGGAGAATGTGGGTGTGGCGGATGTTACACTCGTCCATAGTCTTCACCCAAGCAGCAATCTTCTCGGGGTCGGCATTGTTGTAGTCGTGGGAGTGCATATCGATAACGCCATACTTGGCCCTATCAACCAGGGTTACGGGAACGTTGAAAATCGACACGGGGTCGTAGTCTTTCAACAGATACTCGCCTGCAATCTCGCGGGGAGTCTTCTCGCCAGCGCTCTTCTCGGTGCGGGGAGCACAAGCCACGCCCACAAAGGCGCAGATGGCGAAAATAAGGAGTTTTTTCATCGTATGTTTTGGTTATTAGTTTGCGTATCGGGTTGATGTTGAGCGCTTAGAGTCCCAACGAGTGGCCGAAGAGGGCCTGCGAGCGACGCTCAATATCCTCGGGCGAGGTGAAGGCACCCGTACCACCTGCGGCGGTGGTGTTCAGCGCACCGGTCATATTGCCAATCTCCTGGCACTTCTCCAGGGGAAGACCCTTCACAAATGCACTGACAAAGCCCGAATTAAAGCTATCGCCGGCACCGATGGCATCGACAACATTGCGGTTGAGGAAGGAGGCCAACATATGGCGGCTGCCATCCTTGCGCACCAGGAGCGAACCCTTCGAGCCCATCTTCACAACCATTGCATTACCCAGGTAGGGCAACACAGCCTCAATGGCCTCCTCAAGCGACGAGGTGGCGGTGAGAGCCTGGAGTTCCTTCTCATTGGGGAGGAACACGGAGATGTGGGGAAGCACCTTGCGGTAGTCGAGAGCCCACTTCTCTGCGGGGTCCCACTGGGTGTCGAGCGACACAGTAACGCCCTTCGAGGTGGCGGCCTCAAGCACCTTGTCGATATCCTTCAGCAGAGCCGACTGCATAAAGAGCGAGGAGAGGTGGATGTGGCGGCAGTTGTCGAACACCGAGGGGTCGATGTCGTCGTAGCCCATAATGTCCATAGCACCCTGGTAGGTAACGTTCGCACGGTCCTCATCGTAGCTCATAACGATGGTGGCGCCGGTGGCCGATGCAGGGTTCTCGATGAGGTAGTCGGTGGCAACACCCTTGGCCTCGAGCGACTCCTTCACAAGAGTACCAAACGAGTCTTTGCCAATCATACCTACAAAGCAGACCTTCGAGCCGAGCGACGAGGCGTTGGCTGCGAAGATTGCGGTACTACTTCCGAGGGTCAGAAGCATATCGCCTGCAAATTTCTCTTTACCCATCTCGGGGAAGCCCTCTATACGGTTGAGGATTACATCGACATTAAGCTCGCCGATGGCTGCAATTTCATATTTTTTCATTTCTCAAAAGGATAGTAAATGGTTTCAAATTACAATTATATGGTTTTTTGTCAAAAAAGCGGTCAAATCGAAACCTATTTTCTCGTGCGCAAGAATACACGCACGCCCACACACAACCCACAAAATCCGTATTTTCAGCCAATTAACACCCAAAACGGACGGCAAAAAAAATGTTTCGTATCGTTTTGATTTGGATTTCGATTATTTTGAGTATCTTTGCGTTGTTTCCCCGGGAGGGAGATCGACCTAAAACCACACAACTAACCAAATCAAAACTTTCAATTATGGATGTATATGGCTCCACAAAGGGGCGTCGTTCGATGATTCTCCAGAAACTCAAGAGCAACTCCACCGTTTCTGTGTCGGAGCTCAGCCGAGAGTTCGGAGTGTCGGAAGTTACAATTCGTAAGGACCTCAACATTCTCTACGAGCGAAACCTTGTAATTCGCACCCACGGAGGCGCCATCCTCGGCTCCAATCCCGTGACCACCTACGAGGATGTGCACATCAACTCCAAACGACTTATTCACTACCGAGAAAAAAAGGCTATCGGCAAGGCCGCAGCCGCCCTCATCAACGAAGGCGACACCATTATGCTCGACTCAGGAACAACCACCCTCGAGATTGCCCGCAACCTCCACAAATTCCAGCACCTGACCATCATCACCAACGCCATCAATGTGGCTGTGGAATTGCTGGCCTACAAGAGGTTCAATGTGATTATTATTGGTGGCAACCTCCGTGAAACCAGCCAATCCTCCGTAGGCCCCGTGTCGGAGTCGGTGCTCAAAATGTTCTACTGCGACAAGCTCTTCCTCGGCGTCGATAGTTTCAATATGGAGAGCGGCCTTTCGACCCCCAACATCGAGGAAGCAAACATCAACCAAGTGATGATGTCGAGGGCCAAAGAGGTTATCGCCGTCTTCGACTCCAGCAAAATCAACAAGCGAGCACTCGCATTCATCGCCCCCATCGACAAAATCGACACCATCGTAACCGACGACGGTATGTCGATGAAGCTGCGCACACAGGTTAAGTCCTCCAATATCAACCTCGTAGTAGTTTCGCCACAGTAGAAATCTCTTTGACGGCAGACCGCCAAGATATGCCAACCTGCAAACAAAACTGCGACGGACGACGGTAAACAAAAACGGCAGACGATGAGTCTGCCGTTTTTGTTTACCTAATAGCATACGGTTGCGTGAAAGTGGCACCACCAGGGCCATAGAGCACCGCCCTCAAATATTTATCAACTCCCTCACAATCTGCATAGTCGATACTCTCGCCCGTGGCCACTACACGCCCACACGACACCCACTCCACACGGTCGGTGTAGGCCGCCTCGATGGTAATGGTCGCCGCCTTGGGATTGTGGCAAATGGCCCTCACTGCAGGCACCTCACCCTCGGCACCCTCCACCAACAAAGGTGTCGAAAAGAGCATTGCACCATCTGTCATACAGCGTCTTACAGCCTCGGGGGTGCGCTCCGTAGTAAGCATTGTTGTCCACCCCTTGCCGGCCATACTTGTAGAGTGGGCATCGTCGCTCGAGGTGCCCCACACTCTGCGTTCGGGCATCAACAAAGTGAGCAGTTCGTCCCATAACTCGATGGAGTTGTTGCGCTTGAACTGACCCACATTCAACACCTCCATACCATACACGTGTGCATAATTCCTGAAGACCTCGGCAGAGAACTCTGCGTGACAGATGTCGCCGCTGCGCATAGGGTGGGCAAGATAGACAATACCCCCCGCCAAACCTACCTGACGGATGGACTCATCGAAGCCGACCGTGGTGGCCGGTCCCGTGCCAGGAAGGTCGAGCCAATTGCAAAAATAGGAGCACATATTATCGTTCTTACTCAGCTCATTAGCCTCAATAGCCACCAGCTGACTATCCCCCTTGCTGTAGTTGCTCCAAGGGTAGCTCACATAGTCGTGATCGGTGATGGCTACAACATCGTAGCCCAGCTCCTCGTAGCGGTCAATCTGCTCGGCAGGGGTGACGGTTGTACCCTCCTCGGGGCCGTGCTCGATGGTGGAGTTGGCGGTGTGTACGTGGAGCGCCGAACGGAGCTGAAGAGTGGTGCTCCAATCCACCTCTGCATAGGGGTCATAGACCACCTCCTTACGAGGTGTGCACCCCACCAAAAGGAGCAGGGAGAGGAGCGAAAAAAGAGTGGTAAAATTCTTCATAAATTGGATAGTTTTGGATTGTCGAAACCCGATAGAAACAAAGTGTTAGTAACAGACCTCAAATATAACTATTTTTTGCGAAAAACCAACCTTGGGGGCCAATATTTTTCTTTCGTGGCGGAGCTGTGGTTACAGTTTGTAAGTAAGCGGGCTGGGAGAGGGCAAAATTATAAGCGAAACGAGGTTTTAGGTTTCATTCTTTCGTTTAGTTTCGTTTTGATGCATAAAATTTCGTTTTAACCCCTCCAAGGCGACATATATATACCGCGGGCGATGAATGGGGCTTTCAAAACGAAACCCCACGAAATTAATTATCACCCCCAACAAACACCTGTAATTCACTGGTTTTCTGTATATTAAACCCAAAAATAAAAGAAAATGTGATAAAAAAGAGGTAAAAAAAGTGTAACGAGCGCTCTCACTTTTCGATGAAATGATTATTTTCGCAATATGTGTGACTATGCACTAACGACAAAATTGGCACAAAATAACTAGCAAATACAAAACAAAATCAACCATTTTCAACCATGATGAATTTGAATTTTCACACTTACAAGGAGATTTGCCAGCAGCCCGAAATGTGGCTCAAGGCATACGACATGGTCTGCTCGCGTAAGGCAGAAATCAAAGAGTTCGTAAGTCGCTACATCAACGCCGGCTACAGCATCGTTCTCACCGGCGCAGGCACCTCGGCCTACATCGGCGACGCCCTTGAGAGAGCTCTCTACAACACCTCGTTTGCAGGCTGCCGCAGCATCGCAACCACCGACATCATCACCTCTGCCGAGCTCTTCTTCAACAAGAGCAGCAAGGTGCTCCTCGTGTCGTTTGCTCGCTCAGGCAACAGCCCCGAGAGCGTTGGTACCATCAACCTTGTGAACAAAACCGCCGGCGAGGTGGCTCACATCTTCATCACCTGCAACGAGCAGGGCGAGCTCGCCAAGATGGCCGCCGCAAGCCCCGAGAATACCCTCCTGATGCTCCTGCCCAAGGAGACCAACGACCTCTCGCTCGCAATGACCAGCAGCTACTCCACAATGCTGCTCACCTGCTCGATGATTGCCAACATCGACAACATCGAGGCTCACGCCGACTACCTCCGCACAATGGCAGAGAACACCGCCAAGGCCATCGAGAAATATGAGGGCGCAATCAAGGAGATTGCAAGCCGTCCCTTCAAACGTGCCGTATTCCTCGGCACCGGCGAGCTTCAGGGCATCGCTGAGGAGTCGAGGCTCAAACTCCAGGAGCTCACCGACGGTGCTGTGATGTGCGCCTTCGACTCGTTCCTCGGCTTCCGCCACGGCCCCAAAGCTGTTATCGACAAGGATACCCTCCTTGTTTACCTCCTCTCGGAGGAGCCCTCCGTTCAGCGCTATGAGTATGACCTCATCCGCCAGATTCGTGCCAACAACGACATCGTAGGCTACGTGGCTATCTCGCAGACCGAGCCCAAGATTGAGGGTGAGTATTTCGACCTGAATATTGTTGTGGGCGCCCCCACCGAGGAGCACCGCTACTACTCCTGCGTAAGCTACGTTGTTGCTTCGCAGCTGCTCGGTATGTTCAAGTCGATTGATATGGGCCTCAGCCCCGATGCTCCCTCCGTTTCGGGCAACATCTCGAGGGTTGTTGAGGGCGTAATCATCTACGAGGACTAATCCATCAGAACAGACAATCAATTTCACTATAATTCAAACCAACAAGACAAATGGCAAAAACTGAAGATCTTTTAAGGCGAATCGGTGAGCTGGAGCAGGAGACCGGTGTTAAACGCACCATCTTCGCAGTGTGCCCCAACTCCACCGCAGTGATCCGTGCTTCGTACCGTGCTGCAAAGCGCAACAACGCACCCATCTACTTCGCTGCAACCCTCAACCAGATCGACAACGACGGTGGCTACACCGGTATGACCCAGTCGCAGTTCACCAAACTCCTCGACTTCGAGATGCAGAGGGTGAACTACACCGGTTGCTCGATTGTGGCTATCGACCACGGCGGTCCCTGGTTGAAAGACAAACAGAGGGTTGAGAATTGGTCCACCGAGGATGCTATGCAGGGTGTTAAGGAGTCGTTCGAGGCAGCTGTTGCCGCCGGCTACGACCTCATCCACGTAGATCCCACCGTGGATATCAACGTTCCCAAAGGCGAGACCATCGACATCCGTGTGGTTGCAGCCCGCACCGTGGAGCTCATCGCCCACACCGAGAAATTCCGCAAGGAGAACGGCTACGCCCCCATCTCGTATGAGGTAGGTACCGAGGAGGTACACGGCGGTTTGGCCGACGACACCACTTTCGACACCTTCATCGTGGAGCTCAAGAAGGGCTTGGAGGCTGTTGGTCTGGCCGACGTATGGCCCTGCTTCATCGTAGGCAAGGTTGGTACCGACCTCCACACCACCCTCTTCGACCCCGAGGTGGCTCGCAAACTCACCGCCAAGGTTCGCCCCTATGGCAGCTACATCAAAGGTCACTACACCGACGGTGTTAGCAACCCTGAGGAGTATCCCCTCACCGGTATGGGTGCCGCTAACGTAGGCCCCGAGTTCACCATCGGCGAGTATGAGGCTTTGGCCGAGTTGGAGGAGGTTGAGAGAAGGCTCGACGCCGAGGGTAAGGTTGCTGTTCGCTCGGAGATTATCGCTGTTCTCACCCGCCTTGTACGCGACTCGGGCCGTTGGCTCAAGTGGTTGCAGGACGACGAGCAGGGCCTCGCATTCGAGGAGCTCGCTGCTGACCGTCGCCTGTGGCTCGTACAGACCGGTTGCCGCTACATCTGGCAGCACCCCGAGGCTCTGGCAGCAAGGGCACAGCTCTTCGCAAACCTGGGCCGTGTGGGCATCGACGCCGAGGAGGTAGTACTCAGCCGCATCGAGAGGGATATGGACAAGTACTTTGTGGCCTTCAACCTGGTTGGCCTCAACGACCTGCTCTAATATCCGCCCACAAGTTTTGATGAGAAAGAAAAAAGGACGAAACACAACAAACAACAATAAACAAACTCATCTATTAATTAAAACCTTAATCAAATGAAACAAAATTCACGCTTAATGATGGCTCTCCGTAGCGGTTTGATGGCTGTGGCTTTTGCAGTGTTGGCACTCCCCGCCTTCGCCCAGAAAGCTAATGTCAATGGTACCGTTACCGACGCAGAGAGCGGACAGCCCCTGATTGGCGTAACCGTTATCGCCAGCAGTGGTGCAGGTACTGCAACCGACGCACAGGGTCGCTACCTGATCGCCGTTGATGCAAACGAGACCCTCGCATTCGACTACCTCGGCTACATCGCCGTTGAGGAGAAAGTTGCAGGTCGCACCACCATCAACATTGCAATGAAACAGGATGCACAGGCAATCGAGGAGGTTGTGGTTCTGGGTTACACCACCCAGAAGAAGGCCGAGATTTCGAGCTCTATCGTATCGCTCGACGGCTCGGAGCTCAACGACCTCACCACCAGCGATGTTGGTAGTATGCTTCAGGGTAAGGCAGCCGGTGTGCTTGTTATGAGCGCTTCGGGTCAGCCCGGTGAGGCTGCCGACATTCGTATCCGTGGTACAGGTTCGATTACCGCAGGTGCAGGTCCTATGTATGTAGTGGACGGTGTTGCCGGTGGCTCGTTCAACCCCAACGACGTTGAGACCATCACCATTTTGAAAGATGCAGCTGCAACCGCACTCTATGGTGCATCGGCATCGGGTGGTGTAATCGTTGTTACCACCAAGCAGGCAAAGAGCGACAAGGCTACCGTTAATTTCAAGGCTAATGCCGGTATTAAGAGGGCCAATATGGGTCGCTTCGCACCTATGGGCTCGGAGGAGCTCTACTACACCCACAAAGCAATGTTCTCGAAGGGTCTCTTCGGCGTTCAGCGCCCCGCAGAGCTTCTGGATCAGGACTTCGACTGGGTAAACGAGGCATTCCGCACCGGTATGGTTCAGGACTACTACGCATCGGTTTCGGGCAAGAGCGGCAAGACCAGCTACTTCGCAAGTGTTGACCACTACGATGAGGAGGGTTCGCTGGTGAACACCAACTTCCAGCGTAGCTCGGCTCGTGTAAACCTCTCGACCGCCATCAGCGACAAGCTCCACTTGGACATCCGTCTGAACTACGACCGTTCGGGCAGCCAGCAGGCTTCGTCGTATGTAACTCTCGAGTGTGCTTACCGTGCACTTCCTTGGGATAGCCCCTATGTTCACAAACAGGACGAGGAGGGTAACTGGTATGCTACCGACGAGATTCTCTACGTAGATAGCGCAAAACGTTCGGATACCGGCAAACCCTGGTACTCGCACGACAAGTACAACTTCCTCCACAACGAGCTCTACAACTTTGCTCGCAGCACCTCGGAGGAGACTGTTGCCGATGTTCAGCTCCGCTGGGATATCAACGATTGGCTGATGTTCACCACCACCAACCGCTTCAGCACCAGCAACTGGTTCTATGAGGAGTATATCGACCCCCGCACCAAACTGCCTTCGTACAGCAATGGTTACATCTACAACGCCACCGGTTCGGGTACCGGCTTTGGTACTACCAACATCCTGAAAGCTCACAAAGAGCTCGGCGACCACAGCATTGACGCAATCGTTGGTTGGGAGTATGGCACCGGCTTCAGCCAGGAGATGTGGGCAAGCGGTACCGATATGCCTAACGGCCAGGCTTCGTTGAGCAACGCCGTTATGCAGTCGATTGGCGGCTACAACTACCCCTCGACCTCGTGGGCTTGGTTGGCACAGGCACAGTACTCGTATATGGGTAAATATGTAGCTACCGCATCGGTTCGCTACGACGAGATTTCCAAGTTTGCTCCCAAAGCACGTGGTGGTTACTTCCCCGGCCTTTCGGCAGCTTGGTTGGTATCGGAGGAGGAGTTTATGCTCGCAAACGAGGCTGTGACCTTCCTGAAACTGCGTGGTGGTTACGGTAAGACCGGTAACGACAGCATCGAGGCCTTCCTCTATCAGGATACCTACTCGCTTTCGGCAAAATACAACGATGTAGTTGCAGCCGTTCTGGAGCGTCAGGCTAACCCCAACCTCGGCTGGGAGGAGGCTTATATGACCAGCTTCGGTATCGACGCAACCCTCTACAACAACGTTAATATCACCCTGGAGCTCTACAACACCAAGAACACCAACCTTCTGTTGGCCGTTCCTCAGGCAACCAGCACCGGTTTCTTTGAGTTTATGGACAATGTGGGCACCATCCGCAACCGCGGTATTGAGTTGGCAGTTGATGGCAACATCATCAAGAACAGGAACCTCGTATGGAATGTTGGTTTCAACATCGGTATGAACCGCAACAGCGTTGTAAAGCTGCCCAATGGCGAGTTCTTGCAGGCTAACTCGAGCGGTCTGAAACAGATGGTACGTGAGGGTCTTGCCCTGAACTCGTGGTATATGCCCAAATGGCTCGGCGTTAACCCCGAGAATGGTGATCCCCAGTGGGAGGTAGTGCACGAGGATGGCACCACCAGCGTTACCAACGCATTTGCAGAGGCTACTCCTCAGATTGTAGGTTGCGCATCGCCCAAGTTCAGTGGTGGTGTTAGCACCAGCCTCACCTATAAGAACTGGAGCCTGAGTATGAACGGTTCGTTCGTATATGGCAACAAGATTTTCAACTACGCCCGTGTATCGATGGACGGTGACGGTGCTTACTCGGACTACAATATGCAGTCGCACAACAACGGTCTTGGTTGGACCCGTTGGGAGCAGGAGGGCGATATCGCTACTCACCCCAAGCTGGTTCTCAACGGTAACAAGTCGTCGAACAGCATCTCGTCGCGCTTCTTGGAGGATGGTAGCTTCTTCCGTCTGCGCAACATCACCCTGGGCTACGAGGTACCCAAGTCGGTTACCAAACGCCTCTCGATGTCGTCGGCTCGCGTATTCATCTCGGCTGACAACATCCTGACCCTCTCGAAGTTCTCCGGTATGGACCCCGAGGTTCGTCTGGAGTCGAGTGCTTATGAGCTCGCAGGTACCTACTCGACCAACTATCCCGTACCTATGAGTATCACCGCAGGTATTGATGTGAAATTCTAATCATAAATAGGTACAATGAAACGAATCTTCCACATACTCCTTGTTTTGGGAGTTGCTGCGGTTCTCGGCGGCTGTGAGATGGATCACTATCGTTCGGATACGATGACCTCCGCACAGCTCAAAGACGACCCTGCATCGGCGGTTTACACCACCGACGGCAACTACTCGATGTTCAAGGATCTTCAGGAATATCGTGGTACGACAGATTCGGGTTTGTCCTATCAGAAGATGTGGTTCCATATGGCTGAGATGAGGGCCGACAATGTAAACTTGTCGGGCCGTACCACCTCGCCCATCTACAACTCGGCGTGTTACAACGACGACCCCACCCTCAAGCACGGTAAGTTCTTCTGGTGGATTGCCTACAAGATTATCTTCTCGGCAAACACCATCATCGAGAGCCTTCCCGAGGGTCAGAGCGACGCTGACGACCACCTGCTGGGTGAGAACTACTTCCTTCGTGCTATTGCACATCTGAATCTTTCGTGCCTCTTCTCCCGCCAGTATTCGCACGGCAGGGAGAACCCCGGTGTTGTGTTGCGCACCTCGACCGACTGCTCGGTGACCGAGAGGGCTACCGTGGGTAAAGTTTACGACCAGATTGTTAGCGACCTTAATAAGGCCGCAGAGCTGATGAAGAACGGCACTCGCCGTGGCGATGCCGGCTACGCCTCCTATGACGCTGCCCGTGGTCTTCTGACCCGTGTGTACCTCTATATGGAGGAGTGGGACAAGGTTGTTAAGCTGGCCGACGAGATGCTGGGCGCAGATGCAGCCGGCAAACTCGACCCCGATGTTGCCAACTACTTCATCAACGCCCGTAGCTCAAAAGAGACCCTGTGGTGCATCACCAACACTGCAACCGACACCCGTGAGCGTTCGTCGCTGGGCTCGATGTACTTCTCTCCCGATGGTACCGGTGGTACCGGTTGGGGCGAGTGCTACACTTCGGACCCCCTGATGGAGCTCTTTATGCGCTACCCCGAGGACAAACGCTTCGCCTCGTACATCTCGCTCTATGGCCAGAAGAACGACGGTAAGAAGATGATCCACTGGCCTATACCTTCCGGCAGCAACGGCAGCTACGAGAACTGCGTAGTTTTCGATGTTGAGATGAATGCGAACGGTCAGTATGAGTTTGACTACAGTGGCAAACACTATGTTGTTGAGGAGCGTATTGTGAACACCTACCCCGAGTACTACATCACCTATGAGGGCAAGGAGCAGAGGGTGTTTGTTCGCGAAAATACCGACAAGATTACCGGTATTCGCAACAGCTATCCCCAGTACTACTGCAGCAAATTCTCGTGGCAGGATGGCGATTCCAACCTTTCGTCGCCCGTTATGGTCCGCTGGGCAGAGGTTATCCTCAACCGTGCGGAGGCTAATGCGATGTTGGGTGCCGACGACAAGGCACTTGCCGATGTGAATGTCATTCGCAAGAGGGCCGGTATCCCCGAGATGACCGCCGACAATATGGCCGAGCGTGGCTATAAGGAGGTTATCGAGGTGGTGAACGACGAGCGCCGTATGGAGCTCTGCTATGAGGCCCACCGTACCTTTGATGTTTACCGCCAGAAGCGCACGATGGATCGCCGCTTTGCAGGTGTTCACACTTGGGAGGAGGTTCGTTATGACGATCCCCGCATTCTCTTCCGTATTCCCTACGATGAGATTTCGGTGAGCGGCATTGACCAGAATCCCTAACCTACAAAACCAACCAAGACAAAAAACAAAACCTATCATGAAAAAGATTATTAATATTTGCGCATTGGCCGTTGTTGCGTTGGCTATGGTATCGTGCGAGATGGAGCACTTCCGCTCGGACACTATGACCTCGAGCCAGCTTGCTTCCGATCCCGGCGCTGCTGTTTACACCACCGACGGCAACTACTCGCTCTTCAAAGATGTGTTGCTCTACAACGGTTCGGAGTACTCGGCAAACACCTATGTTCGCCACTACTTGCAGATGACCGAGTTTCGTGGTGACAATATGACTCTGTCGGGTCGTACCACCGACCCTCTCTATCAGGCATATGCCTACTCTGATGACGCCACCCTGGGCAACAATGCTTATATGTGGTACATCGCTTACAAGATTATCTACGGTGCCAACTCGAACATCAACGCCATCGTTACCGGCGCTTCGACCGAGAGTGATCATATGAAGGGTGAGAACCTCTTTATGAGGGCTATTGCTCACCTCCACCTTGTGACCATCTACGCTATGCCCTACTCGCAGGGCCGCGACAACCTCGGTATCGTTCTGCGCACTTCGACCGACTGCTCGGTGACCGAGCGTGCTACCGTAGGTCAGGTTTACGACCAGATTGTACTCGACCTCGAGGAGGCAGCTGCCCTTATGAAGGGTGGCAGCCGCCGTGGCCACGCAGGCTACATCTCCTATGAGGCTGCTATGGCACTTCTCACCCGTGTACACCTCTATATGGGCAACAACGACAAGGTTGTGGAGATTGCCGACCAGCTTCTGGGCGCTTCGCCTGCCGGCAAACTTGAGAGTGGCGACACTCTGAGGAACCTTGCTACCGCAGCTACCACCTCGAAGGAGACCCTCTGGTGTGTTGCCCACACCGCTGTGGAGACCGCCGAGCGTAGCTCTGTTGGTTCGATGTACTACTCGCCCGATGGTACCGGTAGTACCGGTTGGTGCGAGATCTACTGGTCGGATCCTCTGATGGAGCTCTTCCTCCGTCACCCCGAGGACAAGCGTTTTGCTGCCTTCTTTGAGCAGTTTGCTACCACCGGCGACGATACCCAGCGCCTCGTACACTGGGCATACGACCAGGGTGAGAACTGGAGGACCAACAATGTAACCAACACCGCCAAGTTGAATGCCGACGGCAAGTGGGCCTTCACCTTCCAGGGTAAGCAGTATGTTGTTGAGGAGGAGATTGTTGACGGCTACACTCAGACCTTCATCCAGTATGAGGGCCAGAAGACCCGTTGCTATGTACGTCCCCACGCCGATATGATTACCGGTGTTCGTAACGGCTTCCCCCTCTATATGATGAGCAAGTTCTCGGGTCAGGATGGCGACAGCAACCTCTGCTCGCCCATTATGCTCCGCTGGGCTGAGGTTATCCTCAACCGTGCCGAGGCTAACGCCAAACTTGGTGCTGACGCCAAGGCTCTTGCCGATGTAAACATCATCCGTGAGAGGGCCGGTATCCCCGCTTGGAACGACAGCTACAAGTGGAATGAGCACGGCTACAAGGATGTTCTGAGCGTAGTTCTCGACGAGCGCCGCTTGGAGCTCTGCTTCGAGGGTCACCGCACCCAGGATGTTTACCGCAATGGTCTGAAGATGGACCGCCAGTTTGCAGGTGTTCACATCTGGGAGGTTATCGAGCCTACCGACACCCGCATCCCCTTCAAGATTCCTGCAGACGAGTATCTTGTAAGCGGCATTCCCACCAGCGCCAAATAATTGACAATACCTATTATTATAATAGATATTGGAGTTAGTTAGGTTATAAAAGACTCGTTTCGACGGAGAGGCTAAAGCCTTGGGTGGCAAAGGCTACCCAAGGCCCCCCTCCGAGAAGGAAGGCTGTTGGAAACAGAGAAAAAAAACCCTTTTATACAAACCTTTTAAACAAAACTAAAACTATGAAAAAACTTTTTGCAATTGTAGCTATGGCTGCTATGTTGTTCGCTTGTGGCGAGAAGCCTGACAACAACAACAACAACAACAACGACAACACTGAGGACGTATTTGAGAGCAAAATCACCGTTGACGGTGACTTCTCGGATTGGGCTTCGCTTGACGCAAGCAAAGTATCGGTTGCTACTCGCCCCGATGGCGCTGTTAAGTACGACGGTCTTGTATGCGTAAAGGCTTACGCTGATGAGCTCTACCTGAATGTTTACCTCGAGTTCGACGATCTGGTTATCGCTGACCGCTCGTGGGTTCCCTTCCACGTTTACCTCAACGCTGACGGCGATGAGACCACCGGTGGTGGCGACGCTCTCTGGGCACCCTACTGCGCAGAGTGGATGCTCGAGGGTAGCCTCTTCTCGGAGGGCGCATTCCAGAGCTGGGATCCCGGCGTATTCCCCTGGGGTGGCGAGCCTAACACCTACGGTTGGGAGTGGCACCCTGTAGGTGTTCCCGGAGACGAGGAGCACAACTGGGGCGCTATCATCACCGAGGGTAACGGTGTAGCAAGCGGTGCCGGTGCTGGCAACGCATACGAGATTCAGATTATGCGTGAGATGGTTCCCGCAACTTGGGCTGACACCTTCACTTGCGGCTTCGACATCCAGCAGGATTGGAGCACCGCCGGTGCACTTCCCATCCTCAACGCTACCGAAGAGAACCCCGATGGCGCAACCACTATGATGGTTGTTACCATTGACAAATAGTCATTTGGGAGCATTGTGAAACTGCACAGGAGGGCAATCTAAAGCTAAAAGGGGTTTTCTTCGACCCTCCTGTGCACCCCATCCACCGAGGGGCTGACCCTCCTCGGTGGAGCTAATGTAAAAACAAACCAACAAAACAAACCTTACATTTAATTTTATCAAATTCAAACAAAAAACTATGAAAAAACTTTTTGCAATTGCAGCTATGGCTGCTATGTTGTTCGCTTGTGGCGACAACAACGAGGAGGGTAAGAAACCCGTAAATGGCGATGAGGAGGGTGACGTATTTGTAAGCCCCATTACCATCGACGGTGACTTCGCAGACTGGGCTGGTCTCGACGCAAGCAAAGTGGCTGTTGCCGAGAACGCTGAGGGTTCGAAGTATGCCGGCCTGAAGCTCGTTAAGGTTTACGCTGACGAGATGTATGTAAACGTTTACCTCGAGGCTTACGAGGATGTAGAGGCTGGTCAGGCTTACCACGTAAACCTCTGCTTCAACAGCGACAACAGCGAGCTCACCGGTGGTTACGCAGGTGTGTGGACCAACGCTGGTGTTGACTACCTCGCACAGGGCTGGATCTACGATGGTACCGTTTACGGTAGCTACGATCCCGGCGTATATCCTTGGGTAGGCGAGGTTGGTGGCGACGGCTGGAACTGGAGCACCACCGAGGGCCAGGTTGACGAGGGTAACGGCGTTGCTAAGGGTGCCGGTACCGTTCTTGGCTACGAGATTCAGCTGACCCGCGAGATGACTCCTTGCCAGTGGGAGGACACCTTCACTATGGGTGTTAGCCTTACCAAAGCTTGGGGTAACTTCGGCGTTATGCCCAACGCTACCTGCACCGAGGAGGATCCCGACGGTCTTGCCCCCCAGTTCGTTATTACCATCGACAAATAGTCGTTGCTCATAACAACATAATCCCTTGTGGCGGAGCCTTTTGGTTTGTTCTCGACTCCGCCACATCCCCATCCACCGAGGGGCTGACCCTCCTCGGTGGAACAAAGAGAAACTTACAAACTACTTAAACATAATAACTTATTACTTTTACTAATGAAAAAACTCTACACCCAGCCCACTCTCGAGTGCATCGAGATGGCTATCGAGCAGGGCATCGCAGCGAGCCTGCAGACCGTTAACGGAATTGACGACATCTACCTCACCGAGGAGGAGGTCAATTGGTAGTAACCCGAAGTTTAACAGAAGCTAAAAAAGAGAGTGAAGATTATGAAACAGATTTTCCGCATTTTTGCTATTGCTGCTGTTGCTTTGAGTGCAGCCGCTTGCCAGAACGATATTAACGACACCATCGCACCCGAGGGAGAGGGTGTATCGATTCGTGTAACCATCGCCGACCAGACCCGTGTTGCCCTTGGCGACTTCGAGGAGGGCAAAGGCTACAAACTCACCTTCACCGAGGGTGACCAGATTTTGGTATCCAACGCTTGGGGTGGTACGGGCACCGAGGCCGACTATTGGTTTACCTACACCAAAACCGAGGGCGACGAGTATGTATTCACTTGCACGGCCGATGGCGTAGGCGCACTCGTGGGCACCAAACAGTCTGTATTCTACTTTGGTGGCGCACCTGCGGGCAATGGCTCGGTGTGCAACACCGCCAAAGAGGATATCAGTGGCGTGGGTATGAATGGTAGCACCAACGCACTCGGCACAGAGCCTATCGTTCTCAATGTACTCCCCGTGCTGAAATACTCTTCGGAGTACCAAGTGACTTTCACCACCTCTATTAGCACCTTCTCTTCCGAGGCAGGCCGTTGGGCATCCTCCTACACCGCTACCAAGACCGGCACCGACATCTATATCCCCATGTTCGAAACCGGCACCTACACCCTGACTGCCTCTGTTTTGGGTAAGGAGGTTAAGTCGAAAGAGCTCACTTTCGAGAAGAACAAAATCTATAACCTCGGCACCATCGAGGCTCCCGAGATTGAGAAAGACAACGCCGACATCACCATCGACGGCGACTTCGCAGACTGGGCAGCTATCACCCCCGTAGTGGCATCACTCCCCGAGGAGGGTACCCCCAAATACTCGCAGCTCAAAACCCTCAAGGCCTATGCAGACGAGTACTTCATCTGCCTCTACCTCGAGTATGACCCCTCGAATCTGGTGCGCACCATCGACCTCTTCATCAACGACGACAACGACCCCGTGACCGGTCACAAGAACCTCTCCGGCGGCTGGGAAGAGTGCGTAGGCCTGATGCTTCAGGGCAGCTTCTACAACTTCAACGCCGACTACACCGTGCAGGGCACCGGCAAGTCGTGGGATCCCTCGATTTATATGTTCGGTGGCGAGGATGGCGGCGAGGCCTGGGAGTGGGTTAACCTCGGCGTAGGTGGTGCCGCAAGCTCCTCCATCGCTGCCGCTCTCAATGACACCACCTCGGCTGTGGAGATTCAGATTATCCGCGAGATGTTGCCCCTGCCCCTGGCAGACACCATCGGCCTGGGTGTAATCATCGAGACCGCCGGCTGGTCGTCCGTAGGTGCACTCCCCGCAATCGCCGAGGAGGACCGCATCGAGAATGGCGCAACCAACCACCTCTTGCAACTCACCCTCCCCGCAGCTGAGTAGTTAGCAACATAATCTCTAACACTGTGGGCCCCCAACTCTGGAGCCAAAAACCCTCGGGGGCCCACATTTTTTACCTCCCAACCCCAACAAAACTTACCCCGCACACACTAAAACACACAACCTTTGTCCACCCGGCCACCCTCCACAAGGGAGGCCCACCAAATGCAGACAACAAAACAAAGACAATATATATCTACAAAACAACTCACAATACTATGAAATTCAAAGCATTCATCTTTGCTGCCGCAGCAGCTGCCGCACTCGTTGCGTGCAACCATCCCGACCCCGTAAATCCCGGCCTCGATACCAAGGGTCTTGAGGAGGTTAGTTACACCGCCTACACCTTCGATGAGGAGTTCCAGCAGCGCATCTGCAACCCCGAGCGTGGCTTCTACTCGCAGACATCCTTCCGTTCGGCCACATCGCTGAACTCGTCGGTGGTTAAGGCAAGCCGTGTGGCTGCCCGCACCCTCCACCTCACCCTCTTCTACCTCACCGACTACATCGATGGCGACATCTCGGCCGACTATCTGGCAGCTATGCAGGCTACCTTCGACAACCTGCGTGCAGGTGGCGGTAAGGCCATCGTGAGGTTCGCCTACAAGGATGACCACAGCACCCTCAGCAAACCCTATGACGCAACTCAGGAGCTCGTGGCTCGCCACATCGAGCAGGTGACCCCCATCCTCAGCAAAAATGCAGATGTTATCTTCACCGTGCAGGCCGGCTTCATCGGTTCGTGGGGCGAGTGGTACTACACCTCCAACTTCCACCAGCACATCTCGACCGACGCACAGTATGCCGACCGTAGGAAGGTGGTTGACGGCCTCCTCGCAGCCCTGCCCAAGGATCGTCAGGTGGAGCTCCGCACCCCCAAGTTCAAGATGAAAATGTATAAAGTAGGTTTGGCCGACACCATCACCGTGGCAACCGCACACAACGGCAGCGACCTGTCTCGTCTGGCCGGCCACAACGACTGCTACCTCGCATCGAGCAGCGACACCGGCACCTTCGACGACAAGCGTGGCACCGGCGACTGGCTCTTCTGGGATGCCGAGAGCCGCTACACCATTATGGGTGGCGAGACTTGCGGCACCGGCGGCGGCCTCCACCACTGCGAGAACACCCTCCAGCGTATGGCTGAGCAGCACTGGTCGTACCTCAACATCGGCTACCACGAGGGCGTGCTCAACACTTGGCGCACCGAGAAGTGCTTCAACGAGATTTTGGCTCGTATGGGCTACCGTCTGACCCTCGACAGCGCCTTCTTCACCCCCGCAAATGAGGTTGTTGCAGGTGGCGACTACCGTGTAGTTCTGAACATTGCCAACGGCGGTTGGGCAGCCCCTATGAACCCCCGTGGTTGCGAGCTCGTGCTCGAGGATGCCGCAGGCAAGGAGTATATTTACAAAATCGACACCGACCCCCGCTTCTGGTTTGAGAACAGCGTAACCTCGCTGGGCACCACCATCACCCTGCCCGAGAACCTCCCCGCAGGCGAGTGCAAACTCTACCTCAACCTCCCCGACGGCTACGAGAGCCTGGCAAGCAACCCTCTCTACTCCATCCGTCTGTTGCACAAGGGTAAAGGTATGTGGGATGAGGCCCGTGGCTACAACCTGATCCACAAGTTCACCATCTAATTGTCGGACAACCTTTTTAGAATCAAATATTTATGACTCAGGATAACACCAAAAAAGGGTGGTTGCTCTATGCGATAATCACCCTTGTAACCTGGGGTATCTGGGGCGCCTTCAGCGAGGTTCCCGGATGTCCTTCGACGATGGTCTATGTTGTGTGGGCCCTCTCGATGGTTCCCTGTATGATTGTGGCTCTGTGGCTCGGCGGTTGGAAGATTTCCACCGACAAGAAGAGTGTTGTGTCGGGCGCCCTGGTAGGCCTTCTCGGCTCGGGCGGCCAGCTGCTGCTCTTCGCCGCACTCAAGGAGGGTCCCGCCTACATCGTCTTCCCCTTCATCTCGATGTCGCCCATTGTGACCATCATTATGAGTATGATTTTCCTCAAGGAGAAGGCTAATAAGACCCAGTGGATTGGCATCATCGTGGCACTTGTGGCCATCTTCTTCCTCTCGTGGCAGGACCCCACCGACACCAATGTCAAGGGTTATGGCTGGCTCATTTTGGCCACTCTGGTCTTCCTGATGTGGGGCGTTCAGGGCTACTTCTTCAAGTTTGCCAACAATGCTATGCCCTCCGAGAGCGTCTTCTGCTACCAGACCATCTGGTCGCTGGTGCTCATCCCCGTGGCGCTGCTGATGACCGAGGGTGGTTGGGATGGTATCCTCATCCCCGCAACAGTTTTCTGGACCGTCTTTGGCATCCAGATTCTCAATGCTGTGGGTGCACTGACCATCAACTACGCCTACCGCTATGGCAAGGCTATCATCGTGTCACCTATGCAGGGTTTGGCCCCTGTGGTGACCATCATCATCTCCCTGGTGCTCTATGGCAAGGTTCCCGGCCCTATGCTGGCCATTGGCCTTGTGCTGGCAACCGTGGCTATTGTAGCCCTCTCGCTGGAGCCCAAACCCAAGGATGAGAAATAGTGTTCAACGAAGAAAACGAGTGACTATAATGAAAAAACTGTGGATAATTGCACTGGTAACCCTCGCTGCCAGCTGTGGCAACAAGGCCGCCGAGAGCGAGAAGGTTACCAGCTACACCTGCCCCACTCCCTACGAGACCGTGGAGGTAGCACAGCCCGCCAAGGGTAAGACCCCCAAGAATATCATCTTTATGATTGGCGACGGTATGGGCCTGGAGCAAGTGTCGACCGCCTGGACTGCCAACCGTGGTAAGCTCAATATGGAGAAGATGCCCTATGTGGGCCTCCAGCGCACCTACTGCCTCAACTGGCTGGTGACAGACTCGGCCGCCGCAGGTACTGCACTTGCAACCGGTAGCAAGACCAACAAGGGTATGATTGCCACCCTGCCCGACGGCACGGAGCTCAACTCGATGATGGACCTTGCACAGAGCGTAGGCAAACGCACCGGTGTGGTTGTTGTGTGCCGCCTGAACGACGCAACCCCCGCAACCTTCTGCTGCAACGACCCAGATAGGGATGAGGCAGAGGCTATCACTGCCGACTACCTCAACTGCGGCGTGGACTTCATCGCAGGTGGTGGTATGGACTATTGGCGCACCGAGCGTACCGACGGTCGCGACATCTTTGCAGAGATTGGCCAGAAGGGTTACAACACCTACGAGAGTGTGGAGGCTCTGATGGATGCCGAGGAGCTCCCCGTAGCCGCAGTGTTGGCCCCCCTGGAGTTGCCCTCGGCGCTGAGCGGCGAGAGGGGCGATATGTTCCGACAGATGACTGCCAAATCGCTCGAGATGCTCTCGAAGGATAACGAGGAGGGCTTCGTGCTGATGGTGGAGGGCTCCTGCATCGACGATTGGCTCCACGCCAATAGGGTGGATGCTGCCGTGGAGGAGATTTTGGACTTCGACCGTGTGGTAGGCGATGTTCTCCAGTGGGCCGAAAAGGATGGCGAGACTCTGGTGGTTGTTACCGCCGACCACGCCACCGGCGCTATGACTCTCCTGTGGGGCGACATTGCAGCCGGCACTGTGGAGGTTAATTTTGCCAACGAGGGCCATAATGGTATGATGGTTCCCTACTTTGCCTATGGCGCAGGTGCCGAGAAGTTCGACGGCGTGATGGAGAATAGCGAGCTGTCGAAAACTATCAGCTCCTTCATTAAGTAATATGACTCTACATACATTGAATAAATAAACAACTCCTACTAATTTAAAAACAATACAGACGATGAAAAACATGTGGATGGCCCTTGCGGCAATTTTGTCCTTCACCGCCTGCGTGATGGAAGATGAGGATTTCCCCGACTACACAAGGGTAGAGCTCCAGAGTGAAATTACGGGTGTACAGCCCATGACAGGCCTTGTGGTGTGGAACACCTCGAGCGCCAACAAACAAGATTATGTGCAGTTGGAGTTCTCCTATATGCTCTACAACGATGTGTGCAAGGAGAAGGATATCTTCGATTGGACCCCTATGGATAGGCTGCTGGAGCAGGTGGCCGCACGTGGCAACCAGGCCATCGTGAGGTTCCGCTACACCTACCCCGGATATAAGTCGGCCGTCCCCGACTACATCAAGGCCCTGCCCGACTATGAGGTGCGCAACTCCAAGAGCGAGGGTAGGGATACCGAGTTCCCAGACTGGCGCCACCCCGAGCTCCAGAGGTTCCATAAGGAGTTCCACCGTCAGTTTGCCGAGCGCTACGACAAGGATCCACGCTTGGCTTTTGTGCAGACCGGCTATGGTCTGTGGGCCGAGTACCACATCTACGACGGCTTGTTCATCAAGGGTCAGACCTTCCCTAGCAAGGAGTTCCAAAATGAGTTCTTCCTCGGTATGAAGGAGTGGTTCGACGACTGCTCGTGGAGCATCTCTATTGATGCTGGCGACAGCGTTTACGGCCCCTTCGCACAGTTCCCCGAGTTGCTGGAGCTTGAGTTTGGCAACTTCGACGACTCGTTTATGTGTGAGGACCACGACGGCTACAACACCCGTATGTGGAAGAAGTTTGGCGAGGAGAGGTACAAACACTCCCCCTTTGGTGGCGAGTTTAGCTACTACACCGACTCCGACCAGAAACACTGCCTCGATAGAGAGGGTATGCACGGCCGAGTGTTCGAGGATGAGGTGGCCAAGTTCCATATGACCTACATTATGGCCAACGACCAGCCCCGCTACCAGAAGGCCGACCGCCTCACAGAGGCCGGTATGGCTATGGGCTACAAGTTCACCATCGAGGACTACCGTGTGAAGGGTTCGTCGGTGGCCATCCAGATTGCCAATAGTGGCGTTGCCCCCATCTATCGAGATGCGTGGGTTGCTGTGGGCGGCGTGCGTGGCGAGGTAAACCTGCGCACCCTTATGCCCGGCGAGAGTGCTTGGGTGACTATTGATGATTGCTACACCAAGGGTGCTGTGCCCACCATCGAGTGTGACCACTTGGTGCAGGGCCAGAAGATTGAGTATGCCGCAAATGTTGTGGCCGGCAAAAAGTAGTACCCTCTATGAAGCAGCTTTTTGCTCTGCTGTGTAGCGCACTTGTGCTGGTGGGCTGCACCTCCCGACAGAGAAGCCTTGACGGCTATTGGGCCGAGTGGGACCCCTCATCGATTATGGAGGATGTGGCCGGTGCCGAGGAGAAGTTCGAGAGGTGGACCAAACTGCTGGCCAAGAGCGAGCAGGAGGCTGTGGAGCGCTCCGTGGAGGAGTTTTTCGCCGCCATCACCACCGACGAGGTGGCGCTCTATGTGGGCTGGGAGTGGACGTTGAGCAACCTCTATGGCTTGGGTTCGACGGCTCGTAACGAAGTGGCTGCACGCCACTTTGTGGAGCTTGTCGCAACCTCCGAGGCTTGCCCCGCAGACCTCCGTGAGGAGGCGGCAGGGTTGCTGAGAATCCTCAGCCACAACAGACGTGGAGAGAGGGTGTGCGACATCCACATATTCGATTCCCACGGTAGTGCAACCACACTCCTCAATGAGGTGGACCGCCCGACACTCCTGATGGTTATTGATACCACCTGCCCCTCTTGCGTGGACACTATGGACAGCGTGGAGGAGTGCAAGGAGGTGTGGAATGCCTCGCTTAAGGGGGAGCTGGATCTGCTGGTCATCTCGCTTGGTCAGTCGCCCGAGGAGGTGGGTAAGCTGGCAGAGAGCAGACCTTCGCCCTGGAGGCTCTTTTGTGCCCCCTTTGTTGCTCTTGATGAGGCCCATTTCGACACCACGGCATCACCTTTTGTGCTGCTTCTCGATGGGGATGGCGCCGTGGAGGTGGATATCACCCGCGACATAGACAAGGTGGCCGAGGCCGTCAAAAAGAAATAGCGTGGTGCAAAACGGCAGGGAGAGTCCCGCCGTCGCACAGCGAACATAAGATACAATTTCACAGAAAGACTATTGCTCGGCAATAAGGCCGAGCAACCAAGTCCCTCCTTTCGCAAAGGAGGGATTTAGGGAGGAATGTGAAGGTGAAGTGCAAAACGGCAGGGAGAGTCCCGCCGTCGCACAGCGAACATAAGATACAATTTCACAGAAAGCTTTTGTTTAGTGGTGAAAGGGGAGTGGGGTCCTAACCGAGAGGTGGACCCCACTCAGTTTTTTTGGTGGGGGTAGGGTCGTTAGGGACATTAGGGACGATAGGGAGTTTAGGGATGCTATCCTATTACTCCTATTACTCCTATTACTCCTATGCTCTACCCCAGATAGGAGTTATAAGAGTTATAAGAGTTATAGGAAATTTTCCCTAACGGCCCTATACACCCTATAAATGTTTTCGGGCTTGCAAAGCAAGCCCGCGACGGTAGACGGTAGACGGTAGACGTCTAACGTTGGACGTTAGACTATAAAAAGTCGGTCGTCGGTGGGCACTTAATTTCAGCCGAAATTCGCAAAACTCAGGTTAAATCCATATCTTTGCACTATGGAGACACTTTTAGGTAAAAATATGGAGGAGCTCCGAGAAGTAGCACTCTCGGTGGGGTTGCCCAAGTTCGCAGCCACACAGCTCGCCGAATGGATATACAAAAAGGGGGCGAGGTCGTTCGAGGAGATGACCAACCTCTCCAAGGCGGGCCGTGCAGCACTCGCCGAACGCTACACCCTGGGGCTCAGCGACCCTGTGAGTGTGGCCGAGAGTAGCGACGGCACCAAGAAGTATATCTTTGTGGTGGGTGGGGGCCTGCGTATTGAGAGTGCCTACATCCCCGACGGCGACCGTGCGACACTCTGCATCTCCTCACAGGCGGGGTGTAAGATGGGTTGTAAGTTCTGCTTCACGGGTCGTGGCGGCTACCACGGCGACCTCTCGGTGGCCGAGATTCTCAACCAGATATGCTCGCTGCCCGAGAGGGAGAAGATTACCAATGTGGTGCTGATGGGTATGGGCGAACCCCTCGACAACCCCGACAATGTTATGCGTGCGCTGGAGGTGATGACCTCGGCGTGGGGTTTCGGCTGGAGCCCCACGAGGGTAACTCTCTCCACGGTGGGCGTCATCCCCAATCTGCGTCGCTTCCTCAACGAGTCGCAAGTACACCTGGCCGTGTCGCTCCACAACCCCTTCAGCGACCAGCGAAGGGAGATTATGCCTGTGGAGAAGGCCTTCCCCATCAGGGATGTGGTGGCACTGCTCAAGGAGTATGACTTCAGCCATCAGCGCAGGGTGAGTTTCGAATATATCGTGCTGAAGGATACCAACGACTCGCCCGAGCACATCAAGGAGCTGTGCCGACTGCTCGACGGCCTGAAGTGCCGCATAAATCTCATTCGCTTCCACGCCATCCCCGACTCGCCCTATGTGAGCCCCGATGGTGAGAAGATGATACGATTCCGTGACACCCTCACCAAGAAGGGTATAATGACCACCATCCGTGCCTCCAGAGGAGAGGATATCAAGGCTGCTTGCGGCCTCCTCTCGGGTGAGGCCGGTCGCAAATAATTGCCACTCCCAACAATCGTAACCCAATGGCCGCCAACCTCTCGAAACTCGCAGGACAAGTAGCAATCTACGGCATCAGCAGCGTCGTCGCACGCCTGCTGAACTACCTCTTGGTGCCCTACTACACCCGCATTATGACCCCTGCGGAGTATGGTGTTATTACGGATATCTATGCCCTCATACCCTTCGCCCTTGTGGTGCTCACACTAGGTATGGAGAGCGGCTACTTCCGCTTTGCAGCCAAAGCCGCCACGGCGGAGGACAAATCGAGGGTCTATGGCTCCACTTGGGGTGCGGTGCTTATGGCCGCCTCGCTCTTTCTGGTGGGAGTGCTCGCCTTCAATGGCCCACTCTCGGCCGCTATGGGCTACAGCGGCACCCCCTATGTGGCCACCACAGCCCTCATCATCTTCTTCGATGTAGCAGGAGCCATCCCCTTTGCACGTCTGCGCCAGGAGGGTCGTGCGCTCCACTATGTGGCTGTGAGATTGTTCTCGGTGGTGGTGAACATAGCCCTCTGTCTGTGGTTCTACAATGGTCAGCCACAGTGCTTTAGAATTTTCGACAACCCCACCGATCCCGGCTATGCCATTGTGGCCAACCTTGTGGCCAGCGCCCTCAGTTATGTGGCCCTGCTGTGGCTTTCTAAGGGTGGTAGGCCTCGCTTCAGTGGCCGGGTGCTCCGCACCATTTTCCTCTACTCGTTGCCCCTGCTTGTGAGCGGCATCGCCGGCACCGCCAACGAATTTATCGACCGCCAAATGATTAAGTTCCTGATGCCCTCCGAGGAGAGTCTCGCAGCACTCGGCATCTATGGCGCAGTAGTGAAAATCGGCGTGGTGATGTTGCTCTTCACACAGATGTACCGCCTGGCCGCCGAACCATTCTTCCTGGCTGAGTTCAAGAAAGATGAGTTTAAAAATTCCAATGCCGAAGTGATGAAATACTTTGTCATTGTGAGCCTCCTCATCTTCCTCTTCATAACCCTCTTTGCCGACCTCTTTTCTCTCATTGTGGGGCCCGACTTCAGGGAGGGTATGTACATTCTGCCGATGGTGCTTGTGGGCAACGCCCTCAGTGGCGTGGTGCTCAACCTCTCCTTCTGGTACAAGCAGTCGGGAGCCACCAAATATGCCATCTGGATTACGGGCACGGGACTGCTCTTCACCGTGGTGTTCAACATCCTGCTGGTGCCCACGCTCGGCTATGCAGGTGCCGCCCTTGCCAGGCTTCTCTGCGAGAGTGCAATGGTGGTTGTGAGCTACCGCCTGGGGCAGCGCCACTCCCCCACCCCCTATGACCTCCGCCGCATCTTCTCCTATGTGGCCGTGGCAGCCGCCCTGTGGGGCTTCTCGCTCCTCTCGGCCCGACTCCCCGAGGTGCTCCACTATGCGACAAACACCCTCCTTGTGGGCGGCTTTGCTCTGTGGGCCGTAAGGCGTGAGGGAATACGCATCGGAGCCCTCGTGCGTAGCGTTCTCCGAAGGAAATAATTTTTTACACAACGATAACCATATCACACTTCTAAAACTATGAATGTTAAGGTCATAAACCGTTCCCACCACGACCTGCCACGCTACGAGACCCCCCTCTCGGCAGGTATGGACGTGAGGGCCAACCTGGAGGAGCCCATCACCCTCGCCCCCCTGGAGCGAGCACTCGTACCCACCGGCCTCTATGTGGAGCTTCCCACCGGCTATGAGATGCAGGTGAGGCCTCGCAGCGGCCTTGCCGCCAAACACGGACTCACAGTCCTCAACGCCCCCGGCACCATCGATGCCGACTACCGTGGCGAGGTGAAGGTTATCCTGGTGAACCTCTCGAACACCCCCTTCACCATCAACGATGGCGAGAGGATTGCCCAGCTGGTGGTTGCGGCCCACGCCCAGGTGGAGTGGGAGCCCACAGAGGAGCTCTCCGACACGAGCCGTGGCGCCGGAGGTTTCGGCAGCACCGGAAAATAGACTACCAAAAGCCCGAGGTTATCGCCTCGGGCTTTTTGTTAGCGGTCAGCGGTCAGCAGTCAGCTTATTTGTCGTTAGACAATAATTCTCCTTTCCCGATTTTCAATTCTCAATTTTCGATTGTATATTTGTAATTTAATACCTTAACCAAACCTGGGAGGAATGAAATTTAGTGACGTCATAGGGCACAAAGAGCTCCTCGGCAGGCTGCGTGAAAACATCGACCGTGGCCGAGTGAGCCACGCTCAACTCTTTGTGGGTGAGTGTGGTTGGGGCACCTTGCAGGTGGCTCTGGCCTATGTGCAGTATCTCCATTGTCCCCACAAGGAGGGTGGTGATGCCTGTGGCAAGTGCCCCTCGTGTGTGCAAATCGAGGCACTCGCCCACCCCGACGTGCACTTCACCTTCCCCATAATAAACCCCACAAAAACACCCACCTCCGACTCCTACATCACCGAATGGAGAGAGATGGTGGCCTCCAGCGACGCCCTCTTCGACGAGCACGACTGGTATGGGGCAATAGATGTGAGCAACCAGCAGGGCATAATCCCCAAGAAGGAGGCAGACAGCATCATCCGCAAACTCTCCTTCAAGGCCTTTGAGGGTGAGAACAAGAGTGTCATCATCTGGCTCCCTGAGAGGATGAACCGAGAGTCGGCCAACACCCTCCTGAAGATTTTGGAGGAGCCCTGGGACAAGACCCTCTTTGTGCTCATCTCGGAGCACCCCGAGGAGTTGCTCGACACCATCATCTCCCGCACACAGACGGTGAGCGTAGGTCGCATAGAGCCCGAGGAGTTGGCCCGCTATGCTGTGGAGAAGTTGGGAGCCACGCCCGAGGCGGCCGCCCAGGCAGCAAGGGTTGCAGGAGGTTCGGTGGTGGCACTCCGACGTGCCCTAGGAGAGGGTGGAGGTGCCTCGGCCGACAATTTCGAGCTCTTCACACGCCTTATGAGGCTCTCCTTCAGCAACCGCCACCTGGAGCTCTTCGAGTGGGCCGAGCAGGTCGCAGCCCTCGGCAGGGAGGGACAGAAGAACCTACTGGAGTACTCCCTGGGGCTTATCCGTGAGAGCTATATGCTCACGGCGGGGCTGGAGGGTGTAAGCCACCTATGGGGCGCCGAGAGGGAGTTTTGCCTGAAGTTTGCACCCTATGTGGGCAACCACAACGTAGAGGCCCTGGTAGCCGAGATGGAGCGAGCACTGAGGGATGTGGGGCAAAATGGCAACCCAAAGATGGTATTCAGCCACTTTGCACTCTCGGTGAGCAAGCTCATAGCCCAGAGGGCACACTAAACACACAGAGGAAAAAAACCTAAATACAAACCATACATAACAACAAAAACTATGGCAAAAGCGATTATAATAACAGGAGGCAACGTGGGCGATGTGAAGGATACTTTGCGCCGCGCACAGCAGGCTATCAACCAGGAGTTGGGCATTATCCTTCGCTGCTCGCACAGCTACGAGAGCAAGGCGTGGGGCTTCACCTCGTCGGAAAACTTCTACAACCAGGCTATCATTCTCGACACCGACCTCACACCCGAGGAGCTGTTGGAGAAGGTGCTGGAGATTGAGCTGAAGCTCGGCCGCAATCGTGAGGAAGAGGCTGCCATCAAGGCACAGACGGGCGAGAGGTTTGCACCCCGCAAGATTGACATCGACATCCTCTTCTACGACGATGAGGTTATCGACACCCCCACTCTCAAAATCCCCCACCCCCTCATTCAGGACCGTGACTTTGTGTTGCGCCCCCTCAATGAGATTACCCCCGAGAAGGTACACCCCGTCTTGCGCAAAACCATCCACACCCTCTTTGAGGAGATGGAGGCCAAGGGCGAGAATTAGAGAACAGAGAAAAGAGCAAAGAGAACGGATGATACAGTTGAAGGGAAAAATATTGGTTAAGAGGTTATTGCAGGTGGCAATGGTGGCGCTGTTCGGCAGTAGTCTGCTGTGGCGTTGTGCCAACATATCGTCGCCCCAAGGTGGCCCCAAAGACTCGCTCCCACCAATCATCGTGAGCGCCGCACCCGCATTCAACACCACCAACTTCACCGGCAATGTCATCTACATCGGTTTCGATGAGTATGTCCAGATAAAAGACCAGCAGAAGGAGTTCTTCACCTCGCCAATGATGAAGAAAACACCCAAAATCTCCACCAATGGTCGTGGCATACGCATCGAAATTCTCGACACACTCGAAGCAAACCAAACCTACGCCCTCAACTTTGGCAGCTCCATTGCCGACAACAATGAGGGTAACAAGCTCAACGACTTCCGCTACGTATTCTCCACCGGCTCCACCATCGACTCGATGGTGATGAGTGGCTACACGGTGAGCGCCAGCAAGGGTGATAGTGTGAGCAAGTCGCTCATATTCTTCTACCCCGCCGAGGTGGACTCCATCCCCGAGTATGACTCCATACTGCTCAAGTACAAGCCCGCAGCGGTGGCCCGTGCCGCAACCAACGGCATCTTCATCGCCCAGAACCTCAAGCCAATCGACTATAAAATCTACGCTATTGAGGACAAAAATAACAATTTCACCTACGACCCCGAAACCGATATGGTAGGTTTCCTCGACTCGGTGCACAACCCCCTCCGTGAGCCCGACTTCCGTGTGTGGTACGACACCACACGCCACTACCTCTCGGGAGAGCCACAGCTCTACTTCAAGATGTTTACCGACACGAGGTTTAAGCGTCAGACGTTGGCCGAGTCGAAGCGTGACGAGCAGCACAAAGTGACCCTCTACTTCGGAGCCCCCAACCCCGAAATTCTCGATTTCTCGATTGACAGCATCGCCGCCGAGGAGATTGTGACCGAGTATGTGACCCGTGGCAAGGATACGGTGAACTATTGGCTCAACGTTCCCGCCGAGAGGTTGGCCGACACCCTCCGAGGAAGAGTTGTCTTTATGAAGCACGACTCGGTGAACAACCTTGTGCCCGACACCACCAAGCTCGAACTCTACTGGAAATACATAGAGAGCAAGGAGGAGAAGAAGGCTCGCGAGGAGGAGGAAAAGAAGATGGAGAAGGCTCTCAAGGATAGTGTGGAGTATGTGCCCCCCGTGAAGAAAAACCCCTTCTCGGTGACTATGGTCAGGGGCGAGCTGAACCCCACCCGCACCCTCTCATTCACCTTTGCAATGCCTCTGGTGGCTGTTGATACTACCGCCATCGACCTGCGAGTGGCGGGCGACGCACTCTCGGCCGAGGAAGAGAAGAAACTCGCCGATGCCAAGGCCAAGGAGGCCCAAAAGAGGGGTGTGGAGCAACTCTCGGAGGATATCTCGGAGCTCCCCGCAGTCCCCTTCGAGTTCTTCAGGGATAGTGTCGATATGAAGATTTGGCACCTGAAGGCCGAGTGGAGCCCCAAGAAGAAATATAAACTGATGATTCCTGCCGGCACCTTCCGCAATGTTGCCGGTCAGCAGAACGACACCCTGCGTTCGGACTACACCACAATGGACCCCGACAAGTTTGGTAAAGTGATAGTGAACCTCACGGGCGGCAGAGAGGGTGCCCACTACGTCATCTACCTCAAGAATGAAGCAGGTAAGGTCATCGACGAGATAAAGAATGCCACCCGTGGCAAGCACACCTTCACCTATGTAAACCCCGGCAAGGCACGAATTGGCGTGCTGGAGGATCTCAATGCTAACGGCCGTTGGGACCCCGGCAACCTCATAGAGCGTCGCCAGCCCGAGCGCACGGAGCCCTATGTGGATGAGAAGGGTGAGGAGATATTTGAGGTAAAGGCCAATTGGGAGGTGGAGATTGCCGCCAATCTGGACAACATCTTCAAGCCCATAACCTTCGAGAGTGTCAATGAGCAGCTGCGCAAGACCGAGGCAGTAAGGCTCCGCAAGATTTTGGAGGATAGGGAGAAGAAACGTCAGGAGGCCCTCAAGCGCGAGCAGGAGCAGAAGGGTGGTCTGGGTGGATTCTCTTCGAGTATGAGCTCTATGAAGGGTGCCGTGAGCTCCATAGGCGGCAGCACAGGCAGCAACAGATGGTAGCCACCCTTGCAGCAACAAATAGGCGAAAAGAAGAATGAAAAAGATAGTAAAAATATTGATGGCGACGGCCCTCGTGACCCTTGCGGCCACCGGCACCCTATCCGCACAGCGCCAATACTTCGGTGTGAAGGGCGGCTGGGGCGAGGGCGACGTGAGGCTCTATCCCCACTGGACATCTCCCCCCGTGTGGGGCAAGGTGAACGGTGGTTTCTATTGGGTGTTCTACGGTGGCGGCGAGGAGAGTGCCTATCTCTACGACAAGTACACCGGAGGCGTCTGTGTTGAGTTGGAGCTGCTTCAGAGGGGTTTTCAGTATGCGGCGCTCGACCGCAACACGGAGCGTTACACCTATGGTCGCCAAATGAACTCCATTGTCGTTCCCGTGATGTGGCAGCCCCACACATTCCTCTTTGAGGATAGGCTGAGGCTCTTCCTCAATGCGGGTGCAACACTCTCCTACAACCTCGATGCCGGCTCCAAGGAGTTTTATATCGATAACGAGACGGGAGAGAGGGAGGAGTTTCCCTATGAGTGGCAGACCGTGAGGGACAACCGTTGGGGCTACGGCCTTGTGGTGGGCCTTGGCGGCGGTTGGAACTTCGAGAGAATAGAGGTGATGATGGAGGTGAGGTACTACTTCGGCTACTCCGACATTGTGAAGCGTAAGACCATCTATCTCGGCACCCAATTTCTGCGCTCACCCCTCGACAATATCAACCTCAGCCTCGGTGTGGCCTACCGCTGGGACCACTCAGGATTCATTGCCAAGAGCCCCGCACAGCGCAGGGCAGCAAGAGAGGCTCGCAGGGAGCAACTCCCCAGCGGCACAATCATCACCGAGGGTGGCTCGACCATCGAGGTGGAATAAATCAGGACACAAAGAGTTACAAACATAGATATTACACAAAATAGACGAAAAATGGAGAATACATTTGGCGAATCGACAAGGCAGTTGAAGGTTGCCCGACAGATTCAGAAAGACATAAGCGAGCTCTTCCTGAGGGAGTGCGCTGAGTTGGTGAGAGGCGTTATTGTGTCGGTTACGACCGTGAGGGTCAGCCCCGATCTGGAGTATGCCCGCATCTACCTGAGCATCTTCCCCTTTGCTAAACACGAGGAGGTGATGGCACGCATTGAGGCCGACAAGTGGAAAATCCGCCGCCTGCTGGGCGAGAGGATGCGCAACCAGCTGAGGGTGGTGCCCGAAATCAGTTTCTTCCTCGACGACTCGCTGGAGTATATCGAGAATATCGACAACCTACTCAAAAAGTAGCCAGTAACACCACGGGGTACTTTTTGCGAAGAGCCCTCCTTTCACGCACGCTATGAAACACCTCCCACTGCTCTTTGCCCGCCGCTACCTGCGCTCGGCAAGGTCGCTCTCGGTGATTAACACCACAGCGACTGTGAGCTCCGTGGCCATAGGTGTGGCCGTGGCGGCAATGGTGATACTGATGTCGGTTTACAACGGCTTCGACGGCCTCCTGCGACAGATTAGCAACACCTCCGAGCCCGACTTGGTGGTGCTGCCCACCAGGGGCAAGAGCTTCGAGGCAGAGGCGCTCAACATCGCCGCACTGACGGAGGTGGAGGGCGTGGTGGCCGCCTCACCCTATGTGGAGGAGAGTGTGATGGCCGAATACAGGGGGCGTCAGATGGTAGCCACGCTGAGAGGTGTGGGCGACAACTACACAGAGGCCGTACCCCTCACCACCCCCGGTGTGATGTGGTATGGCGAGTGGAAACTCTCCCACGGCGACTTCCGACGAGCAGTGGTGGGCAGGGACATCGACAACATCTTCGGCGACGGCTACTCGGCCAAAAATGCCTCGGCACACGATATGCTCACACTCCACGCCTTGCGCAGGGAGAGCATCTCTCCCCTGGTGCCTATGTCAGCCATCAAGAGTGCCCGCATACGCCACGCCGGAACGCTCGGAGATGGCACCTCGTCGCTCGGTGGCCACATCTTCACCTCGCTCGATTGGGCCCAAAAGCTCCTTACGCTGGAGGGGCGACTCTCGGGAGTGGTGGTGGATGCCGAGGAGGGAGCCAAGCTCTCCAGAGTGAAGCGAGATTTGGAGGCTGTGGTGGGCGACAGCTTTAGTGTAAAGAGTCGCTATGAGCTCAATGAGGCGGTCTATAAGGCCACCCGTGCGGAGAAGTGGGCCATCTTCTTCATCCTGCTGCTGGTGACCATCATAGCCGCCGCCACCATTGTGGGGTCGCTCGTGATGCTCGTGGGCGAGAAACAAAACGACATCGCCACCCTCTACTCGATTGGAGCCCGCAGAAGTTTTGTGGCACAAGTGTTCCGCCTGGCAGGCCTCTTCATCGGAGGCAGAGGTGTTGTAGGAGGCATCATAGGTGGCGTGGCCATCTGTCTGGTGCAGATATGCTTCGGCGTGGTGAAGATGCCGGGCTCAACATTTCTCATTGAGAACTACCCCGTGGAGATTGCCGCAGGGGACATTATAGGTATCGTGGTGGCTGTGATGGCCGTCACCTGGTTGCTAACTAATTTTACAATATCTCGGATGGTGCCGAGAGTAAACAAACCCAATGAAGCACGCATTTAAATATATACTCCTGCTGCTCTGTGGCGCACTCCTCACCGTAGGATGCTCAAAAAAGCACATCATACCCGACGACGACCTGGAGCGCATAACCCGTGAGATGTTCCTGGCAAATGCCTATGTGGCAAACAAGAATATCAAGACCGACTCGCTCGACATCTACACCCCCATCCTGGAGCGCTACGGCTACACCCACGACGATTTCTTCAACACCCTGGCCAACTTCCAGAAGCGCAAGAGCGCACGTTACAGCGACATCGTGGAGGCAGCCATACAGAACCTCGAAGGACTCTCCACAGGCTATGAGCGCAAACTCCGTGACCTGCGATATGTGGACTCGCTCGCCAAGTCGATGCTCCGCAAGGAGGTGCTCTTTGTGGAGAAGGTGGAGGTCACAAGGTTCAAGGATACCGCCCGCCTGAGGCTCACAATACCCATTGTGGACGAGGGCGAGTATGTGGTGAGCTATAACTACTACATCGACTCGCTCGACAAAAACCACCGCCTGCAATCGAGCCACGAGGTTTACACCGACAAGGGAGTACGCAACCACCTTGTGCGCAACAACCTCACCCGCCTCAGCCGCAAAAGCTATGGTACAACCATCTACCCCCGCAAGGGCTCTTCGACCTACCGCCTGCACCTGGCTGACTACACACGCCGTGAGGATGCTCCCCACATTCTCTTCGACTCGATACGAGTAGTCTATTACCCCCCTGTGAAGGTGGCGCTTGCCTATATGGACTCGCTGATGAGGTTCCGCCCCGGCATTGTGACCAACGACACCATACGTGCCCGAGGATACCTCGACGCCAAGCCCCCCAGGTTGCCCCACGACACCGTGTGGGTGGCTATCGACTCCATCGACCTGGCCGAGGCTCGCCTCCTCCGAGTGGATGCCGACAGCCTTTCGGGCAGTGCCGAGGAGCTTGCCGAGGAGGTGGAGAAGCTGCTGGCAAAGAGCAAAGAGCTCCATTCGGCGGCCGAGAAGAGGTGGTACCGCAACGACTCACTCCGAGCTGTGGCCCACGCCAAAAACCTTGTGGAGGCCGAAAAACTGACGCTGAAGGCTGATAGCCTGACACTCGTGGGCGACACACTCCGCCAGAGGGCCGAGGTGCTCTCCCTCCGTGCCGACTCGCTCGAAACAGTGGTGCTCGGCGCCCCTAAAGAATAAACCACAACCAAGTAACCAATAAAACTACCCCGAAATATGTACAAAAGAGAAGAGATATACGACCCCGAGGTGACTGCCAAACTTATGGAGCACTACCACGCCATTCTCCAGCTGCTGGGTGAAGATGTGAAGCGAGAGGGGCTTCTGAAAACCCCTGAGAGGGTGGCCAAGTGTATGCAGTTTTTGACGAAGGGCTATGCTGAGGAGCCTGCGGAGATTCTGCGTAGCGCCATCTTCAAGGAGGACTACCGCCAGATGGTCATCGTGAAGGATATAGAACTCTACTCGCTCTGCGAACACCATATGCTCCCCTTCTATGGCAAGGCCCACATTGCCTACATCCCCAATGGCCAGATTGTGGGACTCTCGAAGATTCCCCGCTGTGTGGAGAGCTTTGCCCGCCGATTGCAGGTGCAGGAGCGCCTGACGATGGAGATTAGGGACTGCATCCAGGAGACACTCAACCCCCTGGGCGTGGCGGTGGTCATTGAGGCTGCCCATATGTGTATGCAGATGAGGGGTGTGCAGAAACAGAACTCCATTACGACCACTTCGGCCTTTAGCGGTGCCTTCCTCAACCACCACGAGACCCGCCAGGAGTTCCTGGAGTTGATAGGTGCCAAACTGCACTAAAGGCAGAGGGTTGCGACGTCAGGGAGCCCATTCTACCACGTCAATTCTTGGCTGCCCTCCGCCCTGGTGGCCGTTTGGCAAAAATTTTGAATTTTGCATTTTGCATTTTGAATTTTCTTTGTATCTTTGTGCGCTCATTGAGAGCAAAGGCCAAGCCCAGATGGCGGAATCGGTAGACGCGTTGGTCTCAAACACCAATAGGTTAACCCCTGTGCCGGTTCGACCCCGGCTCTGGGTACTGTGGCGGGGAAAGTTGAAAAACTTTCCCCGTTTTCTTTTTTAGGATTTCGTAACTCATTGGTTTGCTGATATATTAGACCAAGCACACTGTTAAGGTTTTCAGTTCGAAAATTTTTACCGTCAAATTCTATTTTTTCAGAAAAAATCGAACTCAATGCCCTGATTTTGGCATCTGCGGGGGCATACTTAAAGAACTTATCTATATTGTCTATCAGACTCATAGAGTACTTCAAC
>JAZQZI010000027.1:0-32661 GCA_045633985.1 Tidjanibacter sp.
TATTATCTCCAATATCGTGATTGTACGCACCGAGGGCGCAGTGTCGCAGAACGAAATCTGCTACATTACCGTGGGCGGTGTGAAACTGATGGCGGAGGTGATTAAGGTGACGGGTAAGGATGCCTACGTTCAGGTCTTCGACTCGACACGCGGTTTGCGAATCGGTACCGAGGTGGAGTTTGAGGGCCATATGCTCGAAGCAACCCTCGCCCCTGGTATCATCTCGCGTAACTACGATGGTCTGCAAAATGACCTTGAAAGGATGGAGAGCCTCTTCATTGAGAGGGGTACCAAAACCGACCCCATCGACTACGAGAAACTCTGGGACTACAAACCCCTCGCAAAGGTGGGCGATAAGGTGACTGCTGGTGATTGGCTCGGTGAGGTTCAGGAGTTGTGGGTAGCACACAAAATTATGGTTCCCTTCGTGATGGAGCAGACCTACACCATCAAGTCGCTCAAAGAGGAGGGACAGTACAACGTGAATACCGTTGTTGCAGTTCTTACCGACGAGAAGGGTGAGGACCACGAGGTGACTATGGTGCAGCGTTGGCCCGTTAAGAAGGCCATTAAGGCTTATAGCGCCAAACCCCGTCCCAGCCGTATTATGGAGACAGGTGTGAGGGCAATTGATACCTTCAACCCCATTGCCGATGGCGGTACGGGCTTTATCCCTGGCCCCTTCGGTGCAGGTAAGACCGTGTTGCAGCACGCCATCTCGAAACAGGCCGAGGCAGACCTTATTATTATGGTAGCGTGCGGCGAGCGTGCAAATGAGGTTGTGGAGATTTTCGCAGAGTTCCCCCACCTCGACGACCCCCGCACAGGCCACAAACTTATGGAGCGTACCACCATCATCTGCAACACCTCTAATATGCCCGTGGCTGCTCGTGAGGCATCGGTTTACACCGGTATGACCATCGCCGAGTACTACCGTGCAATGGGTCTGAAGGTACTGCTGCTGGCCGACTCCACCTCTCGTTGGGCTCAGGCTCTGAGGGAGATGAGTAACCGCCTGGAGGAGCTTCCCGGTCAGGATGCATTCCCTATGGACCTCTCGGCCATCATCGCTTCGTTCTACGCAAGGGCAGGTTTGGTTCACCTCCGCAATGGTCAGACCGGCTCGGTAACCTTCCTCGGTACCGTGTCGCCTGCGGGTGGTAACCTCAAAGAGCCCGTGACCGAATCGACCAAGAAGGCTGCAAGGTGCTTCTATGCACTCTCGCAGCAGCGTGCCGACTCGAAACGCTACCCCGCAATCGACCCCCTGGACAGCTACTCGAAGTATCTGGAGTATCCCGAGATTGTGGAGTACCTCGACGACCACATCGAGGAGGGCTGGGTGAAGAATGTTATGGAGGGCAAGACCCTCGTGCGCCGAGGTAAGGAGTCTGCCGAGCAGATTAACATCCTCGGCGACGACGGTGTACCCGTGGAGTACCACGAGATGTTCTGGAAGAGCGAGCTCGTGGACTTTGTCATCCTCCAGCAGGACGCATTTGACGAGATTGACGCCAACTGCCCCATCGACCGCCAGAAATATATGTTTGACTTTGTGATGGAGATTTGCCGCCGCCAGTATGGCTTTGCGGACTTCGAGGAGTGCTCGGCCTTCTTCAAGACGCTGATCAACCTCTTCAAACAGCTCAACTACACCGAGTGGAAGAGCGAGGAGTTTGCCAAGTATGAGCAGGAGATTAGGGCATTTGTCGCCACCAAATAAAGGAGAGAGATATGACTACAAAAGCATTCCAGAAAATCTACACCAAGATTGATAATATCACCAAGGCGACTGTGTCGCTGCGTGCCACCGGCGTGGGTAACGACGAGCTGGCAACCGTTGGTGGCCACCTGGCCCAGGTGGTGAAGGTTATGGGCGACCAGGTGACACTTCAGGTGTTTGAGGGTACCGAGGGTATCTCCACCGATGCAGAGGTGGTGTTCCACGGCGTACCTCCCACGCTGAAGGTGGGCGATGGTCTTGCAGGCCGCTTCTTCAACGCCTATGGCGAGCCTCTGGAGGGTGGTGCCCCCGTTGAGGGCGAGGAGAGGGAAATTGGTGGTCCCACCGTGAACCCCTTCCGCCGCCGCCAGCCTTCGGAGCTGATTGCAACCGGTATTGCAGGTATCGACCTTAATAATACTATTGTATCGGGCCAGAAGATTCCATTCTTTGCCGACCCCGACCAGCCCTACAACCAGGTTATGGCCAATGTGGCTCTGCGTGCCAAGGCCGACAAGATTATCCTGGGCGGTATGGGTATGACCAACGACGACTTCCTCTACTTCAAGAACCTGTTTGAGAATGCAGGTGTGCTGGATAGGATTGTCTGCTTTGTGAACACCACCGAGAATCCCCCCGTGGAGCGTCTGCTGGTGCCCGATATGGCGCTGACCGCTGCCGAGTACTTCGCTGCTGACAAGGGCGAGAAGGTGCTCGTGCTGCTCACCGATATGACCCTCTACGCCGACGCTCTGGCTATTGTGTCGAACCGTATGGACCAGATTCCCTCGAAGGACTCGATGCCCGGTTCGCTCTACTCGGATCTCGCAAAGATTTACGAGAAGGCTGTGCAGCTTCCCTCGGGCGGCTCGATTACCATCATCGCTGTGACCACTCTGTCGGGCGGTGATATCACACACGCTATTCCCGATAACACCGGTTACATCACCGAGGGTCAGTTGTTCCTGAGGAACGACACCGACACCGGTAAGGTAATCGTTGACCCCTTCCGTTCGCTGTCGCGTCTGAAACAGCTCGTTATTGGTAAGAAAACCCGTGAGGACCATCCCCAGGTGATGAACGCAGCTGTGCGTCTGTACTCGGATGCTGCGGGTGCCAAGACCAAGCTGGAGAACGGTTTCGACCTGTCTGACTACGACGAGCGTGCGCTGAAGTTCGCCAAGGAGTATTCGGACAAACTGCTGTCGATTGATGTGAACATCGAGATTACCGAGATGTTGGACACCGCTTGGAGCTTGTTTGCCAAGTACTTCAAGAAATCGGAGGTAACTATTAAGTCGGAGCTTGTCGAAAAGTACTGGAAGTAATTCATCGTCTTTTTGGCTTTTTTTCCTCCTCGGCTCGGTCACATAGGCCCGCTATGCTTCATTGCCGAAGGCGGAGGAATGGCTCGGAAATCCGACGAAGTTACAAGTTGAGTAGATACAACAACAGAAATAACTGTTCCGACAAATTACGGCAAATATAAAACCATCCTAACGAATTGAATTAGATGGCAATAAAATTTCAATATAACAAAACATCGCTCGGCGAACTCGGCAAACAGCTCAAGATGCGCCAGAGGGCTCTCCCTACCATCAAAAGTAAGGAGTCGGCCCTGAGGGTGGAGGTGTCGGCTGCCAAAGATAGGGCAGAGGGCTACCAACAGCGCATTGAGGAGCTTATGGCCAAGTATGACTATATGGCCGCCCTGTGGGGCGAGTTCGAGAGCGACCTTCTGGAGGTGAAGGATGTGGTGCTGGGGGTCAATAAGATTGCCGGCGTGAAGATTCCTGCGCTGAAGGATGTGGTCTTTGAGCAGCGTCCCTACAACCTCTTCTCGTCGCCCGCGTGGTATGCCGACGGTGTGGAGGTGCTCAAGGAGATTGCTCTGCTGGGCATCGAGTTCGAGGTGTTCCAGAGGCGCACCGAGCTGCTCGACCACGCCCGTAAGAAGACCACACAGAAGGTCAATCTGTATGAAAAAGTGCAGATTCCGGGCTATGAGGACGCTATCCGCAAGATTAAACGATTCTTGGAGGACGAGGAGAACCTCTCGAAGAGCGCCCAGAAGATTGTTAAGACCAAACACGAACAACTTAATCCCGCCGAAGAGTTATGATAGTTAAGATGAACAAATACACTCTTGTGCTCTACCGCAAGGCACAGGAGGAGTTCCTGAACCGTCTTCAGGAGCTCGGCGTTGTCGATATCACGACGACCGGCTGGGAGCCCAACGAGGCAGAGCGTGAGGTGCTCGGAGAGATTGAGGCCCACAAGGCCGCAGGCGAGAACTTCTCGGCTCTGAAGAAGAACCCCAAGTATCAGGGTGGAGAGCCTTTCGCCACAGGCGAGGAGGCCTATGAGAACTACCAGCGTGCATCGGCCGCCATCGAGCAGCTCGGCGTACAGATTGCCAAGGCCACAAAGGAGGCCGAGGAGTTGGCTATGTGGGGCGTATTTGAGCCCGAGGTGCTGGCCAAGCTCGAGGCAGAGGGTATCTTGCTCCACTTCTACTCCTGCTACTCCAACGAGTATGCACAGGGTATAGCCTCGTGGGGCGAGAACTACACCGTGGAGCCCATCTCGGAGCACAACGGCACTACCTACTTTGTGGTCGTAGGCCGCAAGGGTGAGTCCGCACCCCAGATTGACGCACAGCCCATCAAGACCCCTGCGCTCAATGTCGAGGGTAAGAGGGGCGAGATTGCAGCTCTGGAGGCCCGCTTGGCCGAGTGGCAGAGGGTTATGGCCCGCTGTGTGGCAAGCGAGGAGCTCATCGAGCAGCACGCCTGCGGACTGAAAGACGCTTTGCAGCTGAGCCAGGTTACACGCAGTGGTAATCCCGAGGCTGAGGGCCACCTTGTAATCCTTCAGGGCTGGGCACCCGAGGCCAATAGTGCCGAGGTGGATGCTATGCTCGAGGCGGAGAACGACGTGCTCTTCATCAAGGAGAAACCCACAATGGAGGACGATACCCCCGTACAACTCAAAAACGGTTGGTTTGCCAAGCCCTTTGAGTTTATCGGCGACTTCTACGCTGTGCCCAAATATGGCACTATGGACCTCACGAAGTATTTTGCACCCTTCTATATGCTCTTCTTCGGCTTCTGTATTGGCGATGCGGGCTATGGTGCAACATTCTTCCTCATCGGTCTGTTTATGTACCTGAAGAAGATGAAGGGTATGAAGCTCATCTCCCAGCTGGTTATGTGGTTGGGTGCAGCTTCGGTGCTCTTTGGCCTCTGCGTGGGTAATGTCTATGGTGTGTCGCTGCGTACTCTGGGCGTACCCGAGTGGTACCATAATGCGTTGCAGACCATCAACGACCAGCTCTTCTACATCGCACTTGGCTGCGGTATTGTGCAGATTATCTTTGCCCTGGTGCTCAATGTGATAAATACCACCATCGCCTACGGATTTAAGTACTCGTTTGGCACTCTTGGATGGCTTATCATCTTGGTGGACTGCTTGTTGGCATTCCTGCTGCCTATGGTGGGCGTGGAGGGCTTCGGTTTTTCGTCGCCTGTGTGCCTGGGAATTCTGGGTGTGGGCGCAGTGCTTATGCTGCTGCTCAACAACCCCAATCGCAACCCCCTGGTTAACTTCGGTTCGGGCTTGTGGGACACCTACAACAACCTCACAGGTCTGTTGGGTGATGTGTTGAGCTACGTTCGTCTGTTCGCCATCAGCCTTTCGGGAGGTGCTCTGGCTGTGGTGTTCAACGACCTGGCCGGCAGCCTTGCACCCGACACCCCCGGTCTGCGCCAGTTGGTGATGTTCCTCATCTTGGCTTTCGGCCACGGTATCAACATCTTTATGTCGGCCATCGGCGCCTTCGTTCACCCAATGCGACTCACCTTCATTGAGTTCTACAAGAACGCAGGCTTCGAGGCTTCGACCCGCCTCTACACTCCTTTTAGGAAACAAAAAACAAACTAAAAATCAATAAATTAACAAACTAAAAACTTATTTACAACTATGAACATTATTCTTGCTTACATCGGTGTTGTGCTTATGGTAGCACTCTCCGGTATTGGTAGTGCCTATGGTACTTCGATTGCTGCAAACGCAACTGTTGGCGCTATGAAGAAACGTATGAACTCGTTTGGTCAGTCGATGATTCTTTCGGCACTGCCCGCAACCCAGGGTCTTTACGGTTTTGCTGCATTCTTCTTCGTGCAGAACTACCTGACCGCAGGTATCAGCCTTATGCAGGCTGCCGCCATCTTTGGTCTGGGTCTGACCGTAGGTCTTGTATGTTTGTTCTCGGCTATCCGTCAGGGCCAGATTTGTGCCAACGGTATCGCTGCTATTGGTGGTGGCTACGATGTTATGGGTAAGACCCTTCTGTTGGCCGTATTCCCCGAGCTTTATGCAATTATCACCGTGGCCGTTACTTTCCTTGTAACCGGTCTGATGGGCACCCCCATTATGTAAAAAGCGCACCTTATCGGTGAATTTTCACTAAATTTCAGATAGCGGGCTTCCTCATTTGCGATAAGCAAACTGCGGAGCCCGCTTCCTTATTTAGCAAAAAATTCCCTCGATAATCTGCGCTTTTACGACGACCGTCTACCGTCTACCGTCTACCGTTGTGGGCTTGCTGGGCAAGCCCGAAAATTTTTATAGTGTATATAGGGTGTATAGGGTAATTAAAGCCATTAGGGGAAATTTCCTATAACTCTTATAACTCCTATAACTCCTATCTGGCGTAGATAAAATGGGAGTAATAGGAGAACTGAGAACTGATAGCTGATAACATAAACAATCCGACGACCGACCGCTATTAGCCAAAAAAACCGACCCTGTGAATGGGTCGGTTTTCTGTTACTCGGTGTAGAACCTAATCATCCGTTCCAGCGCCCTTTGGCACACGGGGCAGAATTGGGTGGCGGTGTTGTTGCGCATACGGCACACCACTGCGGGGCGGTAGGCCCCCTTCGAGGCGTAGTTGGCGCCCTCATAGACCCCCACGGTGTAGTTCTTCTCCGCCTTGGCTGTGGGCTCGGAGGGGATGGTTGTTCCCTCGGGGAGCATATCGCCCCACTTGGAGTCGAGGTCCACGAGGTTGGTGATATTCTGCTGCCAGGGCTCGAGGGTAGCTACCAGGGGGTTGGAGGCGATGTCGGGGGTATCGTAGAAATACTCGTCGGCAAGGCCGCCAAAGCTGTGGCCGAACTCGTGCACCACAACGGGTGCGAAGTGGGCGTGGTGGGCGGTGGTGAGGGTGTAGGAGTTGTAGATACCTCCGCCACCATAGGTGTCGGTGTTGGCCAGCACGATGATGTGTTCATAGTCGATGCCGGTCAGCAGGTCCGACATACGGAACAGGGCGCTGGTGGTGAGGTAGCGGTTGGAGTAGAAGGTGTCGAAGTGGCTCTCCACGGCACTACGTCGCCACTCGCCATTGCGGGGGATGCTCACACCGCTGTCGGCACTTTCGCACTCCACAGCCACAAAGCGGAAACGCTCCCTCATCGATCCGAAGGGCTCGTGGCCAAAGAGAGCCTCGATGGTTGCCTGGGCATCTTTGCGGAAGAGTGGCATCTCCTCGGCGGTGTAACCCTCGGCAACGATGGCCACATCTATCTTGTCGCCCTCAAAGTTGCCCTCAAAGAGCACAGTGTGAGGAGTTTGGGGCTGCGAGTCGCAGTTGCGGATGAGGATGTCGGTGGGGTTGAGCACCATCGACATCTCGGCCATCACCTCCTGCTCGGGGTTGAAGAGCTCCACTCGCAGTGTTGCGGGTGCGAGGGGTAGGGGAGCGAGGATTGTGAACTCATAGGCACGCTTAACCTTTGCGGCCTCCTCCATTGCGAGCCACTCGTGGTAGAGCGACGAGAAGGTTGTGCGGTAGATTACCTTGCCCGAGGCGAGGTCGGTGAGTGAGAGTTCGCCGTCGCCCTTGAGTGGTACTTTGTCGAGGTTTACACGTCGGCCGCTCCAGCCCTCCCACGAGTGGAGTGCTCGGAGTGTGACGTCCTGATGGTTGATGTCACCCGAGAATATCAGGTCGGTGCGGAGTGTACGGTCGGCAAAGTAGGTGCCGAAATCCTGTGCCCAGAGGCCTCCTGCCACGAGCAACATCATTATTGTAAGCGCCAATCTCTTCATATCAATTTTGAATTTTGAATTTTGAATTTTGCATTTCACTTGTGGTGGTAGGGTTCGTTGTTGATGATGGTGAAGGCTCGGTAGAGCTGCTCGGCGAAGATGGCTCTCACAATCTGGTGGGAGAAGGTCATCTTCGAGAGGGCAATCTTGCCTGCTGCACGACCATAGACCTCCTCCGAGAAGCCGTAGGGGCCACCTATTATAAATACGAGCCTCTTGCAGCCGCTGGCCATACGTTTCTGCATCCAGTCGGCAAACTCCTCGCTGGTGGGCTGCATCCCTCGCTCGTCGAGCAACACCACATAGTCGGAGGGTTGGAGGAGTTTGAGAATGGCCTCTCCCTCGCTCTTTTTCTGCTGTTGCTCGCTCATCGAGCGGGTGTTCTTCACATCGGGGATGACGGTTATGCCAAAGCGGGTGTAGAACCCTATGCGCCCTTTGTACTCCTCCACGAGGCTGTTCACCTCCTTGGAGTCGGTCTTGCCCACAACTATCAGCTCAACATTCATAACGTTCTCTATGGTGTTTATTTCACGGCTTCGGGGAGCACCACATCGTTGTTCCACTCGCCGCCACGATAGACCACGGGGCGGGTGGGTTCCACACTCTTGAGCCACTCGTAACACTTGTACATATTGTAGCCACTACCCGAGTAACCTCCTGTGCTCCAAGCAATAACCGAGGGGTGAATCCTCACACGGTAGTAGCTTGCCTCAATCCTTTCCAGGAAGTCGTCCAACCACTTGGGATTATTGGCGAGGGAGCCTCGACGACTGCGGTCGCCACCTTTGGGGTCGGTGTTGATGTTGGCCTGCTCCACAACGTAGAGACCCACTTGGTCACACAGGTCGTAGAACCAATAGGGTTGGGGATAGTCGATATAGAGGGTGTTGATGCGCTCCTTTTTGAGTGCCCTGAGGTCGGCTTCGGTACTCTTGGCATTGCCAGAGGTGTTGTAGTGAGCTGCACGAATATCTATGGCCTTGCCGTTGCGCATAATCTTTCCATCGGCGTATGTGGTGGTGCCAAATCCCACGTTGATGTTCACATATTCCGAGATGATGCCACCCCTCTTGACATAGAGGGTTACGTCGTAGAGCTTGGGGCTCTCGGCACTCCACAGACGCTCCATAGCGCCATAAATGTTAGTCTCGAAGTGGAGGGTGTCGAGCCCGTTGGGATGAATATCAACCTCCCTCACATCGTAGTATTTGAGCTCCTTCTCGGGCGAGTATATGTCGTAGCCCACCGAGATGTGCTCCACCGAGCGGCGTGCGGAGCTGATAATAACATCCAGGCGGAGAACGCCGTGATTACCCGTGGGGTCGGGCTGGGAGCTGACCACAATGTCGTGGATTCTCACAGAGGGCTGCGAGTAGAGGAATAGTTGCTCCTCCAGGGGGTTCACTCCCATCATCTCGGCAGGCCTGGGGTCGCACTCTGCGGGGGAGATGACCTCTATGCGGGTCACACCATCCTTTATCTGTTTGGAGATGAGAAACTCCGAGGGTGTGCGGTCGTCACGACACTCGCCCACCTGCTGGCCATTCACCACAATACGCTTCTCGGCGGCGCCTCCCTCGGTGTGGAGGAAGATATCCCTGTCACGCCACAGCAGTGGGAGCTCCACCTCATAGGTGCGGACCACCTCACCCGCTTGGTTGGTCTGCGACGAGGTGAGTTTGTGGGTCAGATTGAGGTAGAAACGCTCTGTCGAGCGGTTGCCCTTCTCGGCGGCGTTGCGTGTGGAGTAGGAGATGAACTCTGTGCGCCAGGGAGCCGTGCCTTTCCAACCTATGTTGTTAAGACTCTGACCATAAGTGGTGGCGGTGACGATGAGTGCCAGAAGTATTGATAGCGTCTTTCTCATATCCTTTGTGTTGTCGTTTTTAGGGGGGTGGTTGTTGGTTGTCAGTGATTTCTTCGGTGTCTGCTGGGTATCTTAAAATCGAGCCTCCGAGAGAGTGCCCTCGGAGGCTCGTGGTTAATTGTGCTCAAAAGCTGGGGACTACTCCTCAATCTTCTCGAGTTTCACGGTGAAGTGACGGAGAATGGGAGCCTCCTCAACGATGCGGTAGCCGTGAGTAATCTTGTCGGCACGCGACATTACATTCTTCAGAGCGGCTGCGATAACTGCCATATGGTTGTCGGTGTAAACCCTACGAGCAATAGCCAGACGGGTGAGCTCGAGGTCGCTGTAACGGTTCTCACGAGTTACGGGGTCACGGTCGGCCAAGATGGAGCCAATCTCGCAACCACGGATACCTGCCTCGAGGTAGAGCTCGATAGCGAGGGTCTGTGCAACGAACTCCTCCTTGGGTACGTTGGGCAGCATCTTCTTGGCATCCACGAAGATAGCGTGGCCGCCTGCAGGGCGCTGGTAGGGCACGCCGTAGCGGTCGAGCAACTTACCGAGGTAAGCCACCTGGCGCATACGGGCGTCGAGCTGCTCGAACTCGGTGTTCTCATCCAAACCAACTGCCAGAGCGTTCATATCACGACCTGCCAAACCACCGTAGGTTACGAAGCCCTCGTACATAATGCAGTAGCGTTTTGCGAGGTCGAACTCCTCCTGGGTACGCATAGCGCAGAAACCACCCATATTAACCATACCGTCCTTCTTGGCCGAGATGGTCATATAGTCGGCGTAGGAGTAGATCTCCTTAACAATCTGTTTGATGGTCTTGCTGCCGTAGCCGGGCTCACGTTTCTTGATGAAGTATGCGTTCTCTGCGAAGCGAGCCGAGTCGATAAGCAGTTTGATGCCGTACTCGTGGCAGAGCTCCGAGGTCTCACGGATGTTCTTCATCGAAACGGGCTGACCACCTGCGGTGTTGTTGGTGATGGTCAGAACGCAGAAAGGAATCCTCTCCTTGGGGTATTTCTCGAATACTGCACGGAGTTTCTCGATATCCACCTCACCTTTGAAGGGAATCTCCAGCTGGGTATCTTTGGCTGCGTCGATGGTGCAGTCGATAGCGGTAGCCTTGCGGGACTCGATGTGACCCTTGGTGGTGTCGAAGTGCGAGTTGCCGGGAACGATGTCACCATCCTTCACGAGTGCCGAGAAGAGAACGTTCTCTGCTGCACGGCCCTGGTGGGTGGGCAGGAAGTACTCAAAACCGAAGATGTTCTGAACGGTCTTTTTGAGGTTGAAGTAGGAGGTAGCACCTGCATAGCTCTCGTCGCCGGTCATCATAGCAGCCCACTGCTTGTCGCTCATCGAGCCGGTACCCGAGTCGGTCAGAAGGTCGATGTAAACCTGCTCTGCGGGAAGAGCAAACAGGTTGTAGTTAGCCTCTTTAATCCATTTCTCGCGCTGACGGCGGGTCGAGGGTTTGATTGCTTCTACCGTTTTAATACGGTAAGGTTCCGAATAAGGTAATTTCATTGTTTTTGTGTTTTGAAAAGTTAATGGTTAAATGTGTTTATTGTGTCTGTTTTGTTTTATCGCTTTTATTGCTCTGCTCTTTGCCCTGCTTTTTGTCTCTTTTGCCCAGTATGCTCTTGCCAGTGATGAGCGAGATGTTAGTATTGCCAAGGTTATGAGCATTGTCTAAATTTATTGTTTTCTGTTTTATATTCTGTGTGGCGATATGGAATTTTCCTCATCACCGCATCTTTACTACTTCTCTCCGCGCACAGCCTTGAAGTCTGCGAGAATCTCCTCGTCGGTGAGGCAGTCGATACCGTAACCCACTCGTGCTGTCACATCGAAATCCTTGGCTCTATCGGCCTCGGTTTGTGTTTTTAGTCGCAGGCGACACTCCTCGCCACGTTTGATTATCTGTGCGATATCATCCTGTGTGGCTGGATGGCCGAGCAACTCCTCTGCTGCACTCAATGCCCAATTGAAGGCAAAGTCGTCGTAGTTGTCACTCACAAAGTCAAAGGCCTTTTTTAGGTCCTCTGCTGAGTCGATATCGCCACTGTCCACCTTGGCGAGTATGTCGTTCATTGCCGATAGTGGCATAAACTGTCCGCCACAATCAATCCAATGTCCGCTGCCCGAAATATCCTCTCTTTTGCTCCCCTTGGAGAGCATCTCTGCGAGGTATTTGTAGAGTGCGTCGCGGTATATTTTCTCGCCCTGCTGGGCAGCCTTACGTCCTATTTTCATTCGGCCCCAGTTGATTACCTCAGGACCGTCGCTGCTGTGGGCAGTTAGTTGTGAGAGTATCTCGATGGCCTTCAGGAATCTCACCGCTACGTAGGGGTTACACTCCTCAAAGTTGATGTTATCTCTCTTCTCACCATTGCGCCTATCCCTCTGCGGCCACTTGGCAAGATCCCTTACGGTACCATAACTCAAAAGACCTCTGCCGGGCATCAAGTGCGACTCGCCCTCTTTCTCTACAAGGTAGGAGAATGGGAAAGAGTCCGTATCTCCGTAGTTGCGGTGACGGCCGATGATGACCGTGAAGGCTCCGTTGCGGCAGGGTAGCATTGTGTAGGCGTTGCTGCCAAACTTTGCGCCCCTTAGGTGGATACCCTGATGCACCGCACCTGTGCGGAAGAGGTGGTTGCTCTGGTTGGTTCCCGACCCGGCGTTGAAGAAGGAGAACATTCCTGCGATCAACAACGATGAGGCGTGGTGGGAAACCGTGTATGGACCGGCAAATATGCTACACGCTTCGCAATTCTCCAAGTGGGAGTTTGCGAATATGAGCGACTCGCTGGCGGTTAGGTTCTCGATAATCACACCCTGACCTACGAAACATCGTCTTAACAAAGCGCCATTGTCAATTGACGAACCGTCCAACAGAATGAAGTCGTACATTTTTACATCTACACCCACCTTGCTCTTCGATTCGGCTGAAGAGATGATGGTTCCGTTGTGGAGAATTGATGCTCCGTAAATCTCTGCATCAGGGCCGATGTTTACGTTGCGTATAATCTTGCAGTCGCACACCCTTGCGCCATCGCCGATGGTTCCCATTGTGGAGCGTACCTCGGCAGCGTGACGACGGGCCATCTGTTGAAGCCTTTCGACAGTCTGTGGGCGGTGTCGGTAGAGTGCGCACACATAGGCGACCTGTGAGGTTAATCCGTCGTATATACCGATTGCCCTTCCTCCATTTTCGTTGATTGTCGCTACCTGTGTGTCATTACCAAATGAACTCTCGCCCTTGGTTTCGAGGATACCTATATTGACAATTTTCACTCCATTGCCTATGGTGTAGTTTGCAATGAAGGAGGTTACGTCCTTAATGGTTACCCCTGCGCCAATTCTCACCTGACCTTTGAATCGACAACGACAGATATTCTCAGGAGTGAAGCCTACGGAGGCTACCCTCACGTTGGACCAATCCTCCGCCAAACATCCATTGGCGGTGAGCAGGTCTATCTCCGGTTGGGAAAGAACTCTGTATTGTGTATCACTCATCGGCACTCTGTGGTTAAGAAATGACAATTAACCTACAAATATAAGAAGTTTTTGGGGAAAACATCCCAAAAACGCAACTAATAATGCACTTTTAACGCTTTTTTGGAAAGAATGTTTATATTTGTATCGTGAATTACCTTTGCCTTATTATGGGCTGATGTCACCTATGGTGGCAAAATGGGAAAAGAGTACAGAAAAAATTGAAACATATAAAACAGTAAAGAGAGAAAAAAGTATGACAGTACGAATTATTGACCTGCTCCACGAGGAGCCCAAAGGTCAGGATGTTGTAGTGAAGGGTTGGGTGCGCACAAAACGTGGCAACAAAAATGTGGCTTTCATCGCCCTGAATGATGGCTCTACCATCAACAATATTCAGGTAGTTGTGGATATGTCCACAGCCGATGAGGCTCTCCTGAAGGAGGTAACAACCGGTTCGTGCCTCTGTGTTAAAGGTCTGCTCGTGGAGTCGGTAGGCTCGGGTCAGCCCGTGGAGGTGCAGGCCAAGGATATCGAGATTTACGGTAAGGCCGACGCCACCTATCCTCTCCAGAAGAAGGGCCACTCGATGGAGTTCCTCCGTGAGATTGCCTACCTGCGTCCCCGAACCAACACCTTTGGTGCAGTGTTCCGCATCCGCCACGCTATGGCTTATGCAATCCACAAGTTCTTCAACGACAAAGGCTTCTACTATTGGCACACCCCTCTGATTACCGCTTCGGATTGTGAGGGTGCAGGTGCTATGTTCAACGTCACCACCCTCGACCTCAACAATGTACCCAAGACCGAGGATGGCAAGGTAGATTACTCGCAGGACTTCTTCGCTCGCCAGACAGCACTCACCGTTTCGGGTCAGCTGGAGGGTGAGCTGGGTGCCCTCTCGCTGGGTCAGATTTACACCTTCGGCCCCACCTTCCGTGCCGAGAATTCCAACACTCCCCGCCACTTGGCAGAGTTTTGGATGATTGAGCCCGAGATGGCTTTCTACGACCTGGAGGACAATATGGTGCTGGCAGAGGAGTTTATCAAATACTGCGTTCAGTACGCTCTGGACAACTGTATGGACGATCTCACCTTCCTCAACAATATGTTCGACAAGGAGCTCATCGAGCGCCTTAAGGGTGTTGTTGCTTGCGACTTTGTAAGGCTCGACTACACCGAGGGTATCCGCATCCTCGGCGAGAGCGGCAAGAAGTTCGAGTTCCCCTGCACTTGGGGTTGCGACCTGCAGAGCGAGCACGAGAGGTACCTCGTTGAGGAGTACTTCAAGAAGCCCGTTATCCTCATCAACTATCCCAAGGAGATTAAGTCGTTCTATATGAAGCAGAACGAGGATGGTAAGACCGTTCGTGCAATGGACGTGCTCTTCCCCAAGATTGGAGAGATTATCGGCGGTAGTGAGCGTGAGGCCGACTACGACAAACTCAACAACATTATCGAGGAGCGTGGTATGAGCAAGGAGACTCTTTGGTGGTACCTCGACACTCGTCGTTGGGGTTCGGCACCTCACAGTGGTTTTGGCTTGGGCTTTGAGCGTCTGTTGCTCTTTGTGACCGGTATGGCCAATATTCGTGATGTGATTCCCTTCCCCCGTACTCCTAAGAACGCCGAGTATTAATCGAGCGTATCTCGTGGGTGATTTTTGCACCAACCATCGCATCGCAACTTCCTCATTTACGTCCTGTAAACTGCGGAGTTGCTCGCTCGGTTGGCACAAAAATCCCTCCACGATATCCACTCGATGGGTAGTGGGGGAGTAGAGCAAGCCTTGTATTCGCCTCGCAATATCCACTCGATAGGTAGTGGGGTTGGCACAAAAATCCCTCCACGATATCCGCCCGATGGTGGGATACTGAAAAATAGAGAAATTAGGGAGATTAGAGAATTTAGGGAAATTAGGGTATATAGGGCCCTAAGCTCCTTAAATTCACTAATTTCCTTAATGAAACCTCGGACACAGAGTGTCCGTGACGTTAGACGTAGGACGTAAGACGTTGGCCCAAAAACTTTAATGAATGAAGAGACCGCAATGTAACAAAAGTGGTCTTTTTTTCACATTAAAGTATATCGAAACTATGAGTTCATTCAATCACAAACAGGTTCAGGGACTGCAGCTTCAGCAAAAGCTCTCGCCCCAGCAAATACAGATGATTAAGCTCCTCGAACTCCCCTCGTTGTTGCTCGAACAGCGCATCAAGCAGGAGGTTGAGGAGAACCCTGTATTGGAGGAGAGGGTAGGTGATGACTCTTCGGGAGAGGAGAGCAAGGAGATTTCGGTGGATGAGTATCTCCGTGAGGACGACACCCCAGCCTACAAGATGCGCACCAACAACTACTCCAAAGACGACCGCCAACCGATGGTCTATATCTCTGGAGGTCGTTCGCTCACCGAGTATCTCGAGGAGCAGTTAGGTTATAAGGAGTTGTCACCCAGGCGAATGGCCATTGCCAAATACTTGGTGGGCAGCCTTGACGACGACGGCTATCTGCGTCGCGACCTGGACTCCATTGCCGACGATATGGCCTTCAGTGTGGGGCTCGACATCGACCCCGGCGAGTTGGAGGATGTGCTCTCCGTTGTGCAGGAGTTGGAGCCTGCGGGTGTGGGTGCACGCTCGTTGCAGGAGTGTCTGTTGTTGCAGCTTAGGGCTCTCGAACCACTCAACGACAGCCAGGAGCTCGCACGTCACATTCTCTATTTCCACTTCGACGACTTTGCCAAGAAACACTACGACCGACTGCTCGTAAGGCTTGCTGTGAGTCGTGAGGAGTTTGCCGAGGCCATAGAGGAGATACGACACCTCTCGCCCAAGCCCGGCAACCTTTATGGCGAGGCTACCGACGATGCTGCGCCCTATGTGGTGCCCGACTTCATTCTCGACTACCGTGAGGGTGAGTTCGACCTGAGGCTCAACTCCTACAATATTCCCGACCTGAAGATTAATCGCCGCTATATGGATATGTTGCGCACCTCACTCTCAGGTGGTACCACTGCCGAGCAGGACAAGGAGGCGTTGCAGTTTGTGAAGAGCAAAATCGACTCTGCCAAGTGGTTTATCTCGGCCATCAAGCAGCGCCACGACACCCTTATGGGCACTATGACGGAGATTTTTGAGTATCAGAGGGAGTATTTTGTGGATGGCGATGCCAGGAGGCTGAAACCTATGATTTTGAAGGATATTGCCGACCGCACGGGGCTCGATGTCTCGACCATCTCGAGGGTTGTTAATAGCAAGTATATCCAGACCCACTTTGGCATAATCCCCCTCAAGAGCCTCTTCTCGGAGGCTATGCAGACCGACAGCGGCGAGGAGGTATCCTCCTACGAAATCAAACAGATACTCTCCGAGTGCATCGAGGAGGAGGACAAACGCCACCCCCTGACGGATGAGGCACTTATGAACATTCTCAACGACAAGGGGTATCATATTGCCCGCCGTACGGTGGCCAAATATCGAGAGATGCTCCGCATACCCGTCGCCCGACTGCGCCGACAACTTTAGAGGATTGCCGATGAATAACGACCCAACTATAACCACTGCCAATGCTGCACCCCAGAAGGGTTTGGAGCGTGCTGCACGCCTGTTGCAATGGGTGCTCCACCCGCTGGTGATGACACCGCTTATGGTGCTGCTGATTGTGCTGGGAGTCGCTTCGCCCCTCAAGTTTCCCGCCCACGTAGCCACCTATGTGATGGTAAATGTCGTGGTACTGACGGTTGCCATCCCTATGGCTTTCCGCCACCTCTTGTTCTTTGTTGAACGGCGCCGAGGGGTTGATAATAGTGGCCGCACGTGGAAGATTGTAGCCCTCCTGGTGCAGAGTATCTGCCTGGTGGCTTGTGGCTATGTCTTCGATGGGGTGGTGGTGCTGGCACTTGTGCGCAAGGTGCTCTACACGGCTGCTGCCGTGACGATTGTGACCTATCTTATGGAGCGTATCTACCCTCTCGACTGCCACACGACGGCGCTCGGTGCTCTGCTCGGTATGATGTGGATGCTGCTCTATGTTGGCAATTTCGGATTGCTTATCCCCTTTGGGGTGCTTATAGTGCTCTCGGGCCTGCTCTGCACCGTGCGACTGTGGCTCACCGAGGTCCCACTGCTCTCCGTTATGGGAGGGCTTGTGGGAGGCTTTGCCCTCTCGGCCACAATGTTGGTTCTGATATAATAAAAAATAGCCTCTTCGGGAGGCTATTTTTTCTTTCTCAAGTCAATTTTGTAGTAGAAACGGTTGTAGCAGGTATCGTTTGGGGCGTTGTTGAACACCGCCTGCTCACCTGGTCGGAGGATTGTGAGGAACTCTTTGTCCTGCAATAGGAACGTATCATCCTCCAGAGGGGTTACTATGGTGCAACTCATTCCGTCGCTCACCTGGCCTGTTATCGGAAACTCTCTGAAGGGGTATGTTAATGGGTAGCTCCTCTCGTTTATGCGGCCATACATTATCTCCTCCCGCTCGATGGTGAGCTCATACTTGCCGAACGGCAAAAAGCTCCTGCGCAGGGGGCTTTTCAGCTTGCCGCCCTGCCAAATACCATACTGTACCACCTGCCAACGGAAGCTGTGCACCCTCTTTGTGCGTGGTACCTCGCCATAGTGTATGGGGCGGCCGCATTGGTCAAACTCGGCGGTGCTCATAATCTCCTCGTAGGTGGGTGTGTGCTCAACTGTTTCGACCTTTTCCACCTCTTCGAGAAGATAACCTCTCCCGTGGAGCACACCCTCGGCGAATTGTCCCACCTCCATTCCCGTACACCATTCACCCTCACCCACATAGGCTTTTATGCCCCATCCGTGTGGCACACCATTTTGTTCTTCGCCTGTGTAAAACCATCCGTCGCCTTTAAGGGGCCAGTTTCGTTTGTCCAATTTCATAGTTTGTGTTCTTTGAGTGCTTTGAAAACTCCTCGCAATCTCCAGCCGATAAACGACGACCGACTACCGACGACCGACGCAGGCTTGCTGGGCAAGCCCGAAAACTTTTATAGGGAATTTAGGGAATTTAGGGAAATTTTGAATTTTGAATTTTGAATTCCCCTAACGGCCCTAATGTCCCTATAACTCCTATAACTCCTATCCTTGCCCACATCATTTGCGGGAAGAATAGGAGTTTCGGGTACAGAGGTGGCTATTGGCCACTAAAAGTTATCCTTCAGGGGCTCGAAGTAGCTCTGGGGGTGGAGGCAGGCGGGGCAGGCTTTGGGAGCCTCTTTGCCCACATAGATGAAGCCACAGTTGCGGCACTGCCAGGTAATCTCATCCTTGCGGAGGAATACCTCACCATCTGCCACACGTGCGTAGAGCGAGCGGTAGCGTTTCTCGTGGTAGGCCTCCACCTTGGCGATGTTGCGGAAGGCAGCTGCCACTGCGGGGAAACCCTCCTCGTCGGCTACGGCTGCGAACTCGGGGTAGAGGTCTGCCCACTCCTCGTGCTCGCCGTTGGCTGCGGCCTCAAGGTTGGCTGCGGTGTCGCCGATGACGCCTGCGGGGTAGCTGGCGGTAATCTCCAACATACCACCCTCCAGGAATTTGAAGAATCTCTTTGCGTGCTCTTTCTCCTGCTCTGCGGTCTCCATAAAGATGGCGGCAATCTGCTCGAAGCCCTCTTTTTTTGCCTGCGAAGCGAAGAAAGTGTAACGAGTGCGTGCCTGGCTCTCGCCGGCAAATGCTTTGAGCAGGTTCTGCTCGGTAAGTGTTCCTTTAATCGAACTCATATCTATCAGATTTTTAATGTGTTTGGTTGATTTTTCAATTTTAATCCCTCTTCGGGGGCTTTTAATTGCTCTCGCTCGGCATAGTCCGCAACCGGTCTTTGCTCTCGCTTACTCGCAATTTTGAATTTTGAATTTCTAATGACCCTATACACCCCATAAAAAAACATCCCGACCTTGGTAAAAGGTCGGGATGTTTTATTCCTAACAGACAGTCTATGCGCCGAGGGGCTTGCCGAAGCGCTGTGCGACCTCCTCGGTCATATCCTTGAGAATCATCTGGAGGCGGTTTTCGGGCACCTGCTCCAGGTCGAGAATCATCAGTGCGTCGAGTGCATCGCAGAAGTCGTGGTCCACATTGTAGCCCACAACGTGGCTGTTGAGCTGGAGGTACTTTTTGATAAGCACGGGTATCTTGCGCTCATCCTTCTCAATATCGCCCACAATCTTATCAATCAGCGAGATACTATCCACCTTTTCAATAAGTCGGGGGTCGATGGGAGCATCAATACCCTCTGCACCCGTGCGGGGGTGGATATGTGCAGCCAGCTGGTGGTCGAAGTGGTGCTGCGAGAGGTGGGTCATAATGATGGTCTTCGAAGAGCGCTGGAATTCGCCCGAGATAGTCACAGGACCCACAAGATAGCGGTAATCCGCATTGGTGAGCAGAGTGTGGAAAATACCCCTCCAGAGCATCAGGAGCGAGGTTGGTTTGCGCTGATAGTCGGTGGTGATAAACGAGCGACCCAGCTCGATGGCGCCGGCCAACATACCCTCCAACTCCCTATCGTAGCGGAAGAGCGAGTGGGTATAGAAACCATCCAGGCCATATTTATCCATAATCTCACGGCCAAAGCCCATACGGTAGGCACCCACCAGAGCTTTCGCATCCCTGTCCCAAATGAAGAGCTGACGATAGTAGCCATCGTAGTGGTCGATGTCGGCACTCTTCATCGAGCCCTCGCCAATGCTGCGGAAGGTTATCTCCCTCAATCGGCCAATCTCCTGCATCATATAGGGTATTTCGGCCGAGGGTGCGAGATATACGGAGTAGTGGTCGCCCTGGTCGAAAAGTTTGCGTGAGGGGTCGAGGGCCTCTATTTCGGCTGCCAACTTCTCGGGGTCGATGGGGGCTATGATGTCACCCATATCGCCCTGGTCTTTGAGAATCTCCTCGCCTGAGCGTACAGGTTTCTCCCTGCAATTCTCCAGGTAGTCCACCGATGCACGGAGGTAGTTGTGGTAGGCATCGAGGTCGGAGAGCTCCTTGAGACACGAGGCCGAAAGGGGCGAACCCAAAACAATGGGGAATGTCTGTCCCTTCTTATTGAAAACCTCGTGGCAGAGCATTGCGGTGCGCAGACGTGGGTGAATCTTTCCGAGCAGTCGGAAGGTGAGGCTGTTTTTACCATCAATCCAGCCGGGAACGATGGTTGCACCACTCTTTCGCATCAGCTTGATGGCTGCCGAGTCCCACCTCTTGTCGGAGATGCGGCTCCAACCCTTCTGCCAGGTGGAGACCTCTCCTGCGGGGAAGAGGAGCAGACAGCCGCCCTCACTAAGGTGCTTGAGGCCCTGCTTGAGTCCTGCCAGATTTCCACCCTTACGCTCCTCGAAAGGATTTACGGGGATAAGGTAGGGCTGAATGGGCTCCAGACGGGTGAGGAGGAAGTTGCCGAGGAACTTCACATCCTGACGGATGCGACTGACGGCGTGCAGCAGCACAATACCATCGACAATTCCTGTAGGATGGTTGCAGATGATGATTGTGGGGCCCTCGGCAGGGATGTTAGAAAGGCTCTTGGAGTCCACATCGACGCTGATGCCCAACTCGGCAATTATGGCGTCGAGATCCTGTTTCTCCTGCGCCATCAGCCTTGAATAGGCCTCCTCTGCCTTGCGGGTGCCGAAAACCCACAATATGAAACGGGCCACAAGGCGGGCAAAAAGCCCCTTGCGACCGAAGGTAAACTCCTCGGTGTTAAAAAGTTTGTTGCTCATAGTTTGAGTATGCATTTAGGAGCCTTAGGGTGTGTGTGGTAAAAAGGACTCCAATTAAGGGACAAAAGTACCATTTTTTTTCGTTTAATCAATAAAAAGTAGTTAATTTGTGGTGTGATTGAAGATAACAAACTTATAAAGGAACTTAAAGAGGCGGTGTCGCTGCTCCCCACCACCCCGGGTGTCTATCAGTTTATGGACTCCACGGGGAGGGTTATCTATGTGGGCAAGGCTGTCAATCTGCGCCGCCGTGTAGGCTCCTACTTTGTTGATTCCAAGAAACATAGCGCCAAAGTGAAGGTGCTGGTGTCGAAGGTGGCACAACTCAAACACATCGACACTCCCTCCGAGCACGACGCCCTGCTGCTCGAAAACTCCCTCATAAAGACCCTCAAACCCCGCTACAACATCCTGCTGAAGGATGACAAGACGTACCCCTGGATTGTGGTTCGTGGCGAGGCTTTCCCCCGTGTGGAGTCCACCCGCAAGTTGATGAGGGATGGCTCCACCTACTTCGGCCCCTACTCGTCTGTTGGAGTGCAGAGGGCTGTGCTGGAGAGCCTCAGGGAGATTTACCAGATACGCACCTGCAGCCTAAATCTCTCGCCCGAGATGATTGCCAAGCGCAACTACCGTGTATGCCTTCAGTATCACATAGGCAACTGTGCGGGCCCTTGCGAGGGACGCCAGAGTGCCGAGGAGTATGCCACTATGGTTGAGCTTGTTAAGCGCCACCTGAAGGGCGACCTGCGACCCGCCAAGGAGTACCTAACGGGGCGTATGCAGAGTGCCGCCGAGGTGCTCAACTTCGAGAAGGCAGCCCACTATAAGGCAAGGCTAGAGGCTCTCTCAAAATATGAGGCCAAAAGCGTCATTGTGAGCCCCACGCTGGGCGATGTGGATGTCTTTTTCATCCTTGCCGAGGATGTGGAAGCCTACTGCTCGTTTGTAAGGGTGTCGAGGGGCTCGGTTGTGGCGTCACACACAATGTTGCTGTCGCTGGGTGCCGAGAGCGAGAGCTCCACCATTCTCTCCTATGCCATACGCCAGATGGTGCCCGAGGTTGCCGAAGGGCGTCTGGCGGGTGAGGTAATTGTCCCCGTGGAGCCCGACGAGGAGTTTGAGGGTGTTAAATTTACTGTGCCCCAGAGGGGTGACAAGCTGAAACTGCTCGACTTTGCCCGCAAGAGTGCTGTGATGTTCCGTGCCGAGAGGCTCAAAAATATGGAGATTAAGAACCCCGAGAGGCACACCGAGCGCCTTATGGCCTCTATGATGAGGGAGCTCCACCTCTCTCACGAGCCACGCCATATAGAGTGCTTCGACAACTCCAACCTTCAGGGCACCCACCCCGTGGCCGCCTGTGTGGTCTTCCGCAACGGCAAACCTGCCCGCAAGGAGTATCGCCACTTCAACGTAAAGACGGTTGTGGGCCCCGACGACTTTGCCACAATGAGGGAGATTATCCACCGCCGCTACTCGAGGGTGCTGGCCGAGGGTGGCGAGCTGCCCGACCTGATTGTGGTGGATGGCGGCAAGGGACAACTCTCCTCGGCTGTGGAGGTACTCCGGGAGTTGGGGATTTATGACAGAGTGCCCATTGTGGGCTTGGCCGAGAGGTTGGAGGAGATATTCTTCCCCGGCGACCCCGAGCCCTACTACCTCGACCGTAATGGCGAGCCGCTGAAGGTTGTGCGCCACATCCGTGACGAGGCCCACCGCTTCGGCATCACCTTCCACCGCAACAAACGCTCGGCGGCATTCACAACCACCCGACTCACTGATATTGAGAGCATTGGCGAGAAGACAAGCCAACAACTGCTCACTCGCTTCGGAAGCGTTGCGGGGGTTAAGCGTGCCTCACTCGAGGAGCTCTCCGCCGAAGTGGGCAAAACAAAAGCCGAGCGAATTTATGCGTTTTTTCACAAATAATAGTTATATTTGTGGGCTATAATGGCGAAAAAGTAACTAACAATATAAACTACACGAATAATGGAAAAAGTAAGATGCCTTATCATTGGTGGTGGCCCTGCCGGCTACACCGCCGCAATTTACGCTTCGCGTGCCAACCTCGCCCCCGTGCTCTATGAGGGTTTTGAGCCCGGTGGTCAGCTCACCACCACTACCGATGTGGAGAACTTCCCCGGCTACCCCGAGGGTGTTATGGGCCCCCAGATGATGGACGATATCCGCCGTCAGGCCCTCCGCTTCGGTGCCGACATTAGAGCCGGTGTTGTGACCAAAGTAGATCTCTCGGAGCGCCCCTTCAAGGTTGTTGTTAACGACAGCGACGAGATTGAGGCTGAGGCTATTATCATCGCCACCGGCGCTACCGCCAAGTATCTCGGTCTGCCCAGCGAGGCCAAGTTCCGTGGTATGGGTGTGAGCGCTTGCGCCACCTGCGACGGTTTCTTCTATCGCCGCAAAGATGTGGCTGTTGTAGGCGCAGGTGACACCGCTTGCGAGGAGGCAACCTACCTGGCATCCATCTGCAACAAGGTGCATATGATTATCCGCAAGGACTATATGCGTGCCTCGAAGGTTATGCAGGCAAGGGTGGAGGCTACCCCCAACATCGAGGTTCACTACCTCTGCAACACCCAGGAGATTTTGGGCGACGAGAATGGCGTAACGGGCGTTAGGCTCATCCACGCCGACGGTCACACCGAGGAGATTAAGATTGATGGTTTCTTCCTCGGCATCGGCCACGCTCCCCAGACCAAGCTCTTCACCGGCCAGCTGGAGCTCAACGAGGAGGGCTACATCGTAACCCAGGGTGCCTCGGGCAAGACCTCGGTTGAGGGCGTATTCGCTGCAGGCGACGTTAAAGACCCCCACTACCGCCAGGGTATCGTGGCAGCAGGTAGCGGTGCTATTGCCGCTATGGACTGCGAGCGCTTCCTCATTTCGCAGAAATAGTAACACCCCGTATATGCCGAAGAGCGTGGAGCGGTTTCCGTGGAGGATAATCGCTCGCCTCTTCGGCTCTTTTTTGATGTGAAATACACCCCCGAAATACTCAACCAAATACACGAGGCTCTCTTCGAGATTATCGAGGAGATTGAGAGGGTGTGCCGCCTTCTGGATGTCGATTTCTTTGCCATTGGCGGCACGGCTATCGGGGTGCACTTCTGGCAGAACATACTCCCCTGGGATGACGATGTCGATTTCGGTATGCTCCGCAGCGACTACCAGAAATTTCTCGCCGAGGCCCCCGCATTGTTGAGCGAGGAGTTTGAGCTTCAGGAGTTTACCACCAACCCCAACACGCCCTTCTATTGGGCAAAGGTGAGGAAGAAAAATACCCTCTTTCTGGAGAAGGGGGTGGAGTGGTTCGATATCAACCACGGCCTGTTTGTCGATATTTTCCCCTTCGACCGTATTCCGAACAACCGATTTGTGGAGCGCTTCCACAGGGCCGAGTGTGCCTGGTTTATCAGCGCCTTCAGCCTCCAGCCCTATTGGGCCAAACGACGTGAGATACCCCGCCGGGAGTCGCTCTACTACCGCAAATCGCACCTCAGCCGCCTGGTGCTCGGGGTGCTCTACCGCACCGTGAGCCGCCGGTGGCTCTACCACAAGATGAACAAGGAGATGGGATGGTTCAACAACAATCCCGAGTGCAGCAGGGTGAATGTGGTGCGCCTGGGGCTCGACGTGGCCGACTATGAGTCGGTACGCCACCCGAGGAGGATGCCTTTCGGGCGGTTGATGATTAAGGTGCCCGGAGACTTGGAGGGCTACCTCCACCACCACTACCCCGTACTCGTGAAGGATATTCCCGACGAGCAGAAGGTCAATCACGCTCCCCTAAAACTATCGTTCAACACCAGAAATGGCAAACTCTATGAATAACAAACCCACATTCTCGGTTATTATCCCCCTCTACAACAAGGAGCGTGAGGTGGAGGCCACCCTGCGCTCGGTGCTGGCCCAAACCCTCCTACCTCTGGAGATTGTGGTGGTTGATGACGGCTCCACAGACCGTAGCGCCGAGATTGTGGAGAGCCTCGGCGAACCCCTTGTGAGGCTCATCAGGCAGAGCAATGCAGGTGAGTGCGCCGCACGCAACAGAGCGATGAGCGAGGCTCGTGGCGACTACTTTGCACTCGTGGATGCCGACGACTGCTGGCGTCCCGAGTTTCTGGAGGAGGTGGCCTCTATGATTGAGGAGTGGCCCGATTGTGGGCTCTATTCTACTGCCTTTGAGGTTGTCAGCCCCACGGGGCGTGTGCGAGGCAACTGCCCCACGGAGCGAGGTGTGGTCGAGAATTTCTGGCGGGAGAGTATGACCCGCTACGTCACCATCCCCTCGGCTACCGTCATCCCCCGCAGGGTTGTGGAGGAGCTGGGCGGCTTTCCCGAGGGTATGAAGATGGGTGGCGACCAATGGATGTGGATAAAAATTGCCAGCCGCCATAGGGTGTGCTTCTCGCCCCGAGCGCTGTGCGAATACTCGATGGTGGCCTCCAATCGTAGTGGAGCCATCTATACCCCCGAGCAGACCCCCTACACCCTCGAAGAGTTCCTGCAACCGCCCTATGAGTCGGCCGCAGATAACCCCTGGAGAGGGGAGTTTATTGCCAAATGTGCCATAGGTAAAGCACTGACACTCACGGCTAAGGGCGACACACAGTTTGGCCGCAGGGTGGCTCACAACTTTGGCTACACACGCCACTACCGCCGAGGGCTCACCAAACTGCGCCTACTGCTGCTGGTTCCCCGCCGCTTGCGCCTGCCTCTCCACAATTTCTACAATAAATGGGCCTGGCGCCTGGCACACAAAGGACTATAAAAAAACGACCGCCAATTTGGCATTGGGCAAAACAAAAGACGGAGCACAGCCTGGCTGTGCTCCGTCTTTTAGGTGTGTGAGGGCTACTCTATTTGGTGTAGCCTGCGTTGAGGCCGGCAACAATCTCGGCGGTGATGTTGAGGGCGGGGTTGGCGTTGATGATGGGGCCACCCACGGTCTGGCTCGACAGCACGATGTCGTAGCGAAGGTCGCTGTTGAGCTTGGCAACATACTCATAGATGTTGTTCACAATCTGGTTGTTGATAACCATCTCCTTCTCGGCCAGCTCGTTACCCACCTTCTGAGCCTCCTGCTGGTGTTTGTTGATGCGCTCCTGAATCTTGGCCTCCTCGGCGGCGAGTTTCTGCATCTCGGCCTCGGCATTAGCACGGGTGATGAGCACCTTGTTTACCTTATCCTGGAGCTCCACAACCTTGTTCTGAAGTTTGGTGTAGTCCTTCTCAATGGCCTGCTCGGTGGCGGCGAGGCGCTTGGTTACCTTGTCATACTCGGCTTGGAACTCGGCGTTCTGGTCGATGGCAAATTTGTACTCGGCAACCACCTGGTCGACATAGAAATAGGCGATTTTGCCGGTGGTAACAGCTGCCTGCTCACCCTCGGTGGCGGCTGCGGGAGCGTTGTTGTTGCAAGCAGTAAGACCCATCACGAGGGCTGCAACTGCAAAAAGAATCTTTTTCATTGAGTGTTTATTATTGTTATTATTTGTTCATTCAGCCTTTTACAGCCCACAAAGATACCTTATCAAATTCAAAATTCAAAATTCAAAATTCAAAATGGCCTATAACTCTTATTATTCCTATGATTCCTATTACTCCTATTCTCAAACCCAAATGGGAGTTATAGGAGTTATAGGAGTTATGGGAAATTTTCCCTAACCTCCCTAAATTTCCTAAACACCCTATATAAGTTTTCGGGCTTGCCCTGCAAGCCCGCGACGGTAGACGGTAGACGGTAAACGGTAGACTATAAAATAGCTGACTGCTAATTTTATTTCACGCTGGCGGTGGGGATTTCGTCCCAATGGGTGGTGTAGCGGGGTGAGCGGTTGCCACAGAGCGAGAGCCCTTCGCCACTGTTCTGCACACCCAGGCGCACAGTTCCTCGGCCGTGGGTGGTGCTTATGGCATCGAGTGCTTCGGTGAGGCGGTGTTCCCTCTCTCGGTGGTCGCAGTCGCCAAAGAGGCTCTGCATAGTCGCTCCCTCGGGCTCCATACGGGTCACCACAACGCCCGCCTTCTTGTAGCCCACAGCAGGGTTGAAGAGCTCTGCCACGGCACTCACGGCCGCCGACACAATGGTACGCTGGTCGTTGGTGCTCTCCGCAAAGGGTACAAGCACACTGCCATAGCTCTCGGCCACCTGTTCCTTAAATCTATTGGGGAGTGCAAACACCACCATCTCGGCGCACAGCGTGTGTTGCCGGCGCAACTTCTCGGCCACCTGTGCGGCAAAGCCCGCTACCTGCTCGGCCAATGTTGTGGGGTCCGTAACCTCGTGAGCGAAGCTGCGTGACACGCATATCGACTGTTTGGCAATGGCGGTGTCCTCAAACTTTATGCAGGGCTCCCCACGGAGTTCTCGCCACGTGCGGGTGCCCGTGACGCCCAGCAGCGACCTCACAACCCCCTCCTCCATCTGGCAGAACTCCCACGCCGTATAGATATACCTCTCACGCAGCTTGCGGGCCGACTTGCGACCTATGCCCCACACATCCTCAATAGGGAACTTGCAGAGTACCTTTTCGATATCCTCGGGGCGGTGCATATAGCATCCTCCACGCAGTTTGGGGTACTGTTTGCAGAGCTTCGAGGCAATCTTTGCAAGGGTTTTGGTGGGGGCTATACCCACCGACACAGGGATGGCTGTAAGCCGCTGGCAACGGCGGGAAATCTCCTTGGCATAGGCGTCGAGGTCGAGGTGCTCCATACCCGTGAGGTCCAGGAATGCCTCGTCGATGGAATATACCTCCACGCTGGGGGCAAACTCCTGCAATACGAGCCTCACTCGGCGTGACATATCGCCATAGAGAGCCATATTGCCCGAGAATACTGCAACATTATGACGCTCAATAATATGGCGGATTTTGAAGAGCGGGTCGCCCATCTTTATGCCGAGAGCTTTTGCCTCGTTGGAGCGAGCAATGGCGCAGCCGTCGTTGCTCGAAAGGACAATGACGGGACGCCCCGCAAGGTCGGGTCGAAAGACCCTCTCGCAGGAGGCAAAAAAGTTGTTGCAGTCGGCCAGGGCGTACATCTGATGCGAGTGCGGGGACTAAAAGGTGTAGCCAATCCTTATGCTAAAACTGAGTGCCACATTGTCGCTCTTGAGGCCCATAAAGTCGAGCAGTTGGAAACCGTGGTGGTAGCCCGTCTCGGCGGGGGAGCCAAAGGCGTAGCCCGCACCTGCCCAACCATCCACAATGAAGCGACCAAAGCACCTCTGATAGCCGGCTGTGCCCAACAGTGCACACATCTCGGCAAGGGTACGACCACCCGTCGAGTGGGTGTAGTGGTAGCGGGAGTAGATAACCTCGGGGCGCACATAGAAGCCATCCAGAGGGCGGATGGGGGTGTAGTCGCCCACAAAGAATTTGTGGCTGTAGCGGAGGGTAAATCCCAGAGGGTCGTTGTCGAACTTGTCATAGCCTGCCGAGATGAGGCTTGTGCAAAACTCGGCACTCTGCTTCCACTCCGGCAGGGCCCTCTCATAGGAGATTTTGGTGCTGCCCGTAATCCACGACAAGAAGGTGATTTTCAGGGCATTCTTCTCCCCCTCCTGCGCCTTCAGGGGGGCTGCAAGGGTGAAAATGAGAAGCAGTAGGCAGGTGGTTCTCTTCATAGTTAAGCCTTTTTAATAATATAGGTCACCACGCCCCAGATTGTAAAGTCGTTTTCGGGGGTGATAACTATTGGTTTATACTTGTTGTTGTCGGCATTGGCAGGGAGGAGTCTCACCCCGGAGGGGGTCATCTCCACCTGCTTGACGGTGTATTCGCCGTCGATGTAGCATACGGCCTTGCAGCCATTGTAGGGGTCAATGGCACGATCCACAATGATTATGTCGCCGTCATCCATCGCCTCGTCCACCATCGACACGCCGTCGATGCGGAAGAAGAAGGTGGAGGCCTTATGGCGCACAAGGAGTCTTACGAGGTCGAGCTTCTCTCTCAAATCCTCAGCGGGCGAGGGGAAACCGGCCTTCACATCTCCAACGATGTGGCCCTCGAATGAGCCCTCGTCTATGACATAGGGGGTGAGTTTTTCCATGATGTTTGTTGGTTGTTAGTTGTTCGACCCCGAAAGTAGAACTAAACGAGGGTGCCCCGTATTGGAGGCACCCTCGGAGAGTTTTATTCATCGCACCCGTCGGCCTACACGTGGCAGGTTTCGGGGTGGTGGGTGTTGCTATTTGTGCTCCTTCTGTGCTTTGATGAAGTCGTTGAGCTCCACGATACGCTTCTGCGAAGCCTCGAGTTTATCACCCTTGGTCACGAGTTTGTAGCTCTCGATAGCGGCCTCGTTGTTGTTTTTGGTGTCGTGAGCAACGGCGATGAGGTAGTAAATCTCGCTCTGCTGTGCGGGAAGAGTTGCGAAGGCAGCTGCGAGCTCACCCCAAGCCACAACGTTATCCCAATCCTCGTTGGTAGCTGCGGTCTGCAGACGGTAGAGCTGGTTGTCGTAGTTGGTGGGGTCGGCGTTGATGAGGGTCTCAAGGGTTGCGTAAGCAGCCTCCTTATTGCCGGCCTTGTTCTCGTCCTGAGCCTTCACGAGGAGGTACTGCGAGAGCTCTGCTTTAGCCTGTGCAGCAGCCTCTGCGAAGCGGCTGTGGCGTTTCTCGAGAGCGATAACGTCGGTGTAAACCCTTACGCCATTCTCCCAATCACCCAGCTCGCAGTAGCTCATAGCGAGGTAGAGAGCGAGTTTGGTATCCTGGGGGTTGGCCTCGTAACCTTTCACGAACACCTCCACTGCCGAAGCGTAGTCCTTGCTGTTGAATGCGGAGGCACCCTTCACGGTGTAGATCTGCGAGATGATGGTTTTAACCTTGTTGAGGGTTTTGGAGTCGTTATAGAGCTTTGCGGTCTCCTCTGCTTTGGCGAGGTTCACCAGAGCATTGTCGAAATCTTTAGCTTTGGTCTGTGCGTAGCCAATCTGGAAATGGCAGTTGGGGATATAACCCTGAGCCTTCTCTGCGAGCTCAAAGTTCTCGGCATTAAATGCAGCCTCCACGGTCTGCTCGAAAGCGGTGAGGGCCTCTGCATAGTTCTTTGCCTTCAGGGCCTGAACTGCTTTGTTCCACAATACTGCGGGGTCATCCTGTGCGGAAGCGATGGTGCTCACGGCCAACGCTGCGAGAGCTACGATAAACGATTTGATTTTCATTGTTTGCTTGGTTTTATTGTGTTAGTTTTGTCGTTCCTTCTGTTACATAACGGATATTCAGCCCACAAAAGTATAAATTACTCCGAGGAAATCAAACTACCCTCGCAGTTTTTTGAAAAATTCCTCCATCAGGGCCCTGCACTCCTCCTCCATAAAGCCCCCACGGACCTCTGTTTTGGGGTGGAGAATTGATGTCGAAAAGGTCGAATATCCCCTTTTGGGGTCGGCAGCACCATAAACCACACGGCCTATCTGGCTCCACGAGAGCGCTCCGGCACACATCACACAGGGTTCCACGGTGACGTAGAGTGTACATTCGGGAAGGTACTTGCTCCCCAGGGCGTTCATTGCTGCCGTCAGTGCCAACATCTCGGCGTGAGCCGTGGCATCACCCAGAGCCTCCACCTTGTTGTGGCCCTTGCCCACTATGCGGCCGCCGCACACAACCACCGCTCCGATGGGTATCTCACCCTCCTCGGCCGCCATACGGGCCTCCGAGAGGGCTGTTTGCATAAAAAAATGCTCTATGTTGTAATCGTTTTCCATCTTTTTGTGTACCTTTGACAGATTTTTCTGAAAACCGGAAATCATACAAAGATAAGAAAAAATAATCAGACAATAAAATATCACTATGTACAGAACACACACTTGTGGCGAACTTCGCCTTTCAAACCTCTCACAGGAGGTAACCCTCGCCGGTTGGGTACAGCGTGTACGCAACCTCGGCGGTATGACCTTTATCGACCTGCGTGACCGCTATGGCATCACCCAGCTGGTGGTGGACGACAGCAGCTCCGATGAGGTAAAAGAGGCTGCCTCCTCGCTCGGCAGGGAGTTCGTAATTCAGGCTTCGGGCCGTGTACTGGAGCGCTCCAGCAAAAACAACAAAATACCCACAGGCGAGATTGAGGTGACCCTCTCTGCGCTGAGGGTGCTCAACGCTGCCGACACCCCTCCCTTCACCATCGAGGACAACACCGACGGTGGCGACGACCTGAGGATGCGCTACCGCTACCTCGACCTGAGGCGTAACCCCCTCAAAAATGCTCTTATGCTCCGCCACCGTATGGCACAGGTTACTCGCAACTTCCTCGACGGCGAGAACTTTATGGAGATTGAGACCCCCTATATGATTAACTCCACCCCCGAGGGTGCTCGTGACTTCCTTGTTCCCTCGAGGCTCAACCCCGGCAAGTTCTACGCACTGCCCCAGAGCCCCCAGACCTTCAAGCAGCTGCTGATGGTGGCCGGCTACGACCGCTACTTCCAGATTGTGCGCTGCTTCCGTGACGAGGACCTCCGTGCAGACCGCCAGCCCGAGTTTACACAAATCGACTGCGAGATGTCGTTTGTGGAGCAGGAGGACGTTTTGAACATCTTTGAGCGCTTCGCCAAGACCCTCTTTAAGGAGGTGCTGGGCGTGGAAATTAACTACGACTTCCCCCGTATGTCGTGGCACGAGGCTATGGAGAAATATGGCTCCGACAAACCCGACATCCGTTTCGGTATGGAGTTCAACAATATTACCAACGACGTTAAGGGTAAAGATTTTGTTGTTTTCGACTCGGCCGAGTATGTGGGTGCCATCGTGGCTCCCGGCTGTGCCGGCTACACCCGTAAGCAGATTGACTCCCTCACCGACTTTGTGAAACGCCCCCAGGTGGGTGCCAAAGGTCTGGTGTGGATTCGCATCGACGAGAACGGTGTGAAGTCGAGCATCGACAAGTTCTACACCCCCGAGGAGCTCTCGGCCATCGCCACCAAGTGCGGTGCTGCCTCGGGCGACCTCATCCTGATTCTTGCAGGTGACAGGAAACACACCCTCTCGGCACTCAATGTTCTCCGTCTGGAGATGGGTGACCGCCTGGGCTTGCGTGACCCCAAGAAGTTCGCTCCTATGTGGGTTGTGGACTTCCCCCTGCTCGAGTGGGACGAGGAGACACAGCGCTTCTACGCTATGCACCACCCCTTCACCTCGCCCAAGCCCGAGGATGTACAATATATGGATAGCGACCCCGGTAGGGTACGTGCCAACGCCTACGACTTTGTATGTAACGGTGTTGAGGTGGGCGGTGGCTCGGTTCGTATCTTCGATAGCGAGCTGCAGCAGAAGATGTTCAAATTGCTTGGCTTCACTCCCGAGCAGGCCGAGGCACAGTTTGGCTTCCTGATGAACGCCTTTAAGTTTGGTGCACCTCCCCACGCAGGTATCGCCTTTGGTTTCGATAGGTTCTGCTCGCTCTTTGGCGGCTCGGAGTCTATTCGTGACTACATCGCCTTCCCCAAGAACAACCAGGGTCGTGATGTGATGGTTGATTCGCCCACGGCTATTGACCCTGCACAGTTGGTTGATTTGAAGATTAAACTTGTAGAAGAGTAAAAAGCGCATCTTATCGGTGCCCAAGCGCACCTTGCGAGCAACTACTGCGCCCGACTGCGATAAACCCCCTTCCTCATTTGCGTCAAGCAAACTCCGGAGGGGGTTTTCTTGTGCGCCTTGTATTTATCTCGCAATCTGCGCTT
>JAZQZI010000028.1:0-1106 GCA_045633985.1 Tidjanibacter sp.
TGTACCTCCCGGCAGAGTACTACGACACCACGGCCCACTACCCCGTCTTCTATCTCCTGCATGGTGCCCGTGGCAACGAGACCTCATGGATAGAGAAGGGCAACCTGCTGCACAACATCGACAGCCTCACCGCGCATGGACTGATGGAAAAGAGCATCGTGGTGCTGCCCAACACCAACCAGCACCGCAGCGACCGAGACTACAGCAAGTCGCGCATCAAGGGAGCCATAGAGTCATTCTTCGAGAACGACGGCATGGTGGAGTATGCCTTCGTGAGCGATGTGGTGGCCCACGTCGATAGCGTTTACCGCACCATCCCCGAGTAGTCGGCCCGCGCCATCGGGGGGCTCTCGATAGGTGCCCTCCCGTCTATCCACATCAGTGCCAACCACCCCGACATGTTCGACTACGTGGGTGTCTTCTCCTCCATGGTGCATCCCGTGCCCTACCCCAGCGCCCATGCCGCCTTCTACCGCGGGCTGAAGCGCAAGCACAAGGCACAGTTTGCCGATGCCCCCGAACTCTATTGGGTGATGATAGGCAAGACCGACTTCTTCTACCCCCGCATGATAGCCTACCACCACTACCTCACCCGCAACGGCTACCCCCACGAGTACCTCACCACACCGGGTGGTCATCAGTGGTACAACTGGGAGGAGTACTGCAACCTGTTCATGCAGCGGCTGTGGAAGTAAGGAGCATTAATTTTGGTAATAATATAGCTGTTGTCCAAAACCTTAAATTCTCCTCCTAAAGTAGGAGGCCGACGCGGAACCTTTAGGTCGCTGAAAGCAATGATAGTGTCGGTAGCGACGGCTGCCGATTTATCGGCATTAAGGAGTGCCGAAGGCCTTTCCCCTCAAAGAGGGGGAGGTGGTATGATGGTCTGCTCAAAAATACCCCCTCCGCTTCGCTCCCTAACGGGTCCTCCGTCGCGCAGAGCACTGCGCTCCCCTCACTCGGTACGGCTTGGCATTTAGCCAACCCTCTAAAGGCCTCGCTACGCCCCCTAATTTAGGTGGACAATCCAGAGGCCCGGGTAAACTGCTATATTATCTCCTATTTCTTTTGCTGAGCGAGGCCGAGATTCAATCTGATTAAAAAAG
>JAZQZI010000029.1:0-2158 GCA_045633985.1 Tidjanibacter sp.
GTGAAGCTCACGATGGGTGGCGAGAGTTTCGTGGTTGGTGCCGACGACAACAAGGTACGTTGGGCAGTAAAGACCTTTGTGAAGAACGCCAAGGAGTCCCCCACCCTCCCCTCGAAGCGCACAACCGTCATCACCCTCCCCCCCCCAACAAAACATCCTCTCAAACTTTTTTAATCCCAAAGGGATTAACCACATCTCCAAAATAAAAAACTACAAAATTTAGTTGCGTAACTATATTTTTTAGTTTATCTTTGTGCAAGCAACCCGGGGGACACCCCACAAACCTAAAGCCTTATGAAACGACCCACTCGCAAAGAGGAGGAGGTAATGCAGCTCTTCTGGCAGCACGGAGCGATGTTCGTGCGAGAGCTTGTTGCCCTCTATCCCGACCCCAAGCCCCACTTCAACACAATCTCCACAATGGTGCGCTCGCTCGAGGCCAAGGGCTACCTGGCCCACACCGCTTATGGCAACAGCTATCAATACTACGCCGTGGTGAGCGAAACCGAGCACGGTGGCACCACAATCAAGGGTGCCGTAAGCCGCTACTTCGAGAACTCCTACCTCACAGCCGTATCTGCACTTGTGAAGGAGGAGAAAATCTCTGTGGAGGAACTCAAGCAGCTAATCGAGCAAATTGAGAAAGGTAACAACTAAAACAGCCGCTCGCTATGCAGGAGTACATCCTATATTCACTTAAGGCGGCGGCTGTGATACTTGCCTTCTACTTGTTTTACAAGATTTTACTCTCCCGTGAAACCTTCCACCGCCTCAACCGCATAGTGTTGCTTGCCACAGCACCACTCTCAATGGTACTCCCGCTGTGCGTCATCACCATCAAGCGCACGGTGGTCGTGGAGTCCCCGTCTTCGGCACACCTTGTCGCCCCCATCGAAATCGTGGAGCATCCCACAGCCGTAGCCGCCACAGGAGGGTTTGATTGGTGGCTAGCGGGTGGAATTGTGGCCATTGTCGGGGCTGTGATTGTCGTGGCGTGGAGTGTGGCATCGGTGGTGACAGTACGCAGACTTATGCGTGATGCCAAAGAGGTGGCTAACGATGGTCGTGTGAGGACTATGGTTTCCGACAAAAATATTAGCCCCTTCAGCTGGATGAAGACAATAATCATCTCCGAAAGGGACCTCGCAGAGGGTTATGATATTGTTATTGCTCACGAGATGGCTCACATACGTCTTCTCCACTCGTGGGATGTGCTCTTTGTAAATCTCTGCTGCGCCCTGCAATGGTTCAACCCTGCCGTGTGGCTTCTTCGTCGCGACCTTCGAGAGGTGCACGAGTATGAGGCCGACCTGGAGGTGCTACGTGGGGGCGCAAACGCTCGTGACTATCAACTACTACTAATAAAGAAGGCTGTCGGCAACAAATCCTACTCCATTGCCAACAGCCTCAATCACAGTACACTTAAAAACCGTATTACTATGATGTTGCACAAAAAATCAACTCCTGCGAGTCGTATGAGACTTCTCTGCGCCTTGCCGCTGGTGTGCCTATCGCTCACCGCATTCGCCCAGACCGAAACAGTCGTCATCAACGCCGACAAAGTTACGGAAAACTCTCCTGAAAACCAAACAACCCAAGTCACCACCCTGAGGGTCGTGGATGGTAAAGTCTATCTCGATGGCAGCCAAACACCCACATCGCACTATATCACAATCACTCTGGGTGACAACTCAACTCTACTCAACGGCAAGGAGATAGAGTTCGACAAACTTGCCGAAGAGCTCGACAACTACATCAAACAAGAGTGTACCTCCACCTCAGGCAGGGTAGTTTACATCAGCATCGAAGGCGATGTAAAGATGGAGAAGCTGGAGAGCGTAAAGAACACTCTGCGTGAAGCAAAACTTTACCGCATCTACTACGACACAACACCCCGCATACTCCCTCCCGCCGGAGATAGTGCCGACACCGACAAGGTAACCGTTGTTCAAGATGATGTCCCCTTTATGTTGGTGGACGAGCGCAACCTGATGGTCATCGAGCTGCAGAAAGACAACAAGGTGAAGCTCACGATGGGTGGCGAGAGTTTCGTGGTTGGTGCCGACGACAACAAGGTACGTTGGGCAGTAAAGACCTTTGTGAAGAACGCCAAGGAGTCCCCCACCCTCCCCTCGAAGCGCACAACCGTCATCACCCT
>JAZQZI010000030.1:0-2040 GCA_045633985.1 Tidjanibacter sp.
TCGCCACCATCGCCGCACCCTGGGCCTCCCCATCGTGGGCATCACCGGCACCAACGGCAAGACCACCACAAAGGAACTCATCGCCGCCGTGCTGAGCCGTAAGTACCACATCCACTACACGCAGGGCAACCTCAACAACCATATTGGCGTGCCCCTCACGTTACTGCAACTCACCACCGAGCACGAAATGGCCGTGGTGGAGATGGGCGCCAGCCATCCGGGCGACATCAAGGAGCTGGTGGAGATTGCCGAGCCCGACTATGGCCTCATCACCAACGTAGGCATGGCTCACCTGCAGGGCTTCGGTTCGTTAGAAGGGGTCATCCGCACCAAAGGCGAGATGTATGACTACCTGCGCACTACACCGCGCCGCACCATATTCCTGAATACCGGCAACCATCACCTGTGTGCCATTGCCGAGGGGCTTGAAGCCGTCACCTACAGCCAGGCGGAAGAGGCGGACATCTGCGGCAAACTCATCGATTGTGCGCCCTACCTGCGATTCCAATGGAGAAAGCGCGGTGGCGAGTGGCACGAGGTGAGCACCCAACTCATAGGCAGCTACAATATAGACAACGCCCTGTGTGCCGTAGCCGTGGGCACCTACTTCGGAGTAGCCGAGCAGGAGGTATCGGCTGCACTCAGCGAATACACCCCCACCAACAACCGCTCGCAACTGACCAAGACCGAGCACAACACCCTCGTCGTGGATGCCTACAACGCCAACCCCACGAGCATGCGTGCGGCCATCGATAACTTTGCCTTGATGGAGGTGCCCCACAAGATGCTCATCCTGGGCGACATGAAGGAGCTGGGCGAAGCCACCGCGACGGCCCATCAGGAGGTGGTGGACCTGCTCGACGCCCGAGACTTCACCGAGGTGTGGCTCGTAGGTCCCGCCTTTGCCGCCACACGGCACACCCAGCGCACCTTTGCCGATGCCGAAGAGGTGAAGGCCGCACTCGAGGCCGAGCGCCCCGAGGGACGCACCATCCTCATCAAGGGGTCGAACAGCATGAAACTGGCCCCACTGGTAGAGTGGTTATAAATAATAAATAGTAAATTGCAAAATCGTCAAAAAAGTAAATCTCCAAAGATGCCAACACGATACTACACCGTAGCCCGCCACACCTTCGCGGTGACCCTCCCCGAGGGAGAGAAGGGCATCGCCCTACCCTCTTACGAGCCATTTGCCGTAGCCGCAGGTGACGAAAAACCGCAGTTTACCCTCACGGTGGACGACACATTCTACCCCACGGAGAAGGGCGACACCATCGGAGAGTTCGATTGCGGAGCTGCCGACTTTGGCGTTTACCGCCTGGCCGATGGCACCTATCAGATACTCATCAGTCCGCCCGGAGGCAAGTACTGCGGACTCCTGCAAGCCAACGGCGACTTCAGCCAAGCCACCATAGCCACCCGAGGCGAGGACTCGATGCGCACCTTTGCCGTCAACAATGCGCTGATGCTGGTTTATGCCTTTGCCACGGCCACCATGGAGACGATGCTCATACACGCCTCGGTCATCAAGAACCACGACCACGGATACCTCTTCCTCGGCAAAAGCGGCACGGGCAAGAGCACACACAGCAGCCTATGGCTGAAACATATTGAAGGCAGCGAGCTGCTCAATGATGACAATCCCGTTATCCGCATCGAAGGCGAGGCAGCTACCGTATACGGCTCGCCCTGGAGCGGCAAGACCCCCTGCTACAAGAACGACAGCGCCCCGATAGGTGCCTTCGTACGCATCAAGCAAGAACCTACCAACCACATCGAGCGCGAGGGAGCGCTGCAAGCCTTCGCCGTGCTGCTACCCTCGATGTCGACAATGAAGTGGGACAAGCGTGTCTATGGCGGCATCTGCGATAGTGTATCGCGCCTGATAGAGCTGACACCACTCTACACCTTAGGTTGCCGCCCCGACCAAGAGGCCGCCGAAGTTTGTCACGCGGCAGTAACCTCCAACGATAATCCATGACAACAACCGTCCATAACACCATAGAGCTCCCCAACGAGATTTTCCTCGGAGAGGTGAAA
>JAZQZI010000031.1:0-67660 GCA_045633985.1 Tidjanibacter sp.
GGGTAGGTTGCATACGCGTTACGCACCCGTGCGCCGGTCGCCACCAAGTATTGCTACTCGTGATGCCCCTCGACTTGCATGTGTTAGGCCTGCCGCTAGCGTTCATCCTGAGCCAGGATCAAACTCTCCATTGTAAAAAAATTATAATGTATTGTTAGAGTCCTGACTACTTCATTATCCATTTAAGGAATTGAATTGAACTTGAATGAAGTTTTACAACTTCATTGCTTTCTGCATTCTTTTTCTCTCTGTTAAACCAATAAATCAAAGAACCATTTTTGGTGCCCCGCCTTTCGGAGAGGCGCTAAAAAAATCGCCGCATTTTCTGAGGCGAACGTGGGTACAAAGGTAAGACCTTTTTTCGTAACCACCAAATTTTTTAGAACTTTTTTTGCATTTGAGTCATTTTTTGTCTTTCGACATCGTTTGTTTCTCAATTGCGGATGCAAAGGTAGTGACTTTTTTGAAACCTGCAAGCGTTTCTCTAAAAATTTTTACACTTTTTTGCATCTTTTTTCTTAACTTACTGATTTTCAGCGCCACTCACAATAAACTTTTTTGCGTCACTTTTTGGTAGCCTCCGAACTCCCGTTTCCCTCTTTATATATTATATATATAGGTATAATTCCTTAATCGAAACCGCTCTTTCGTTTTTAGATTTTTTCACTATCTTTGCGATGCCACACAAGAATGAAACACACTTCTCTATGATTTCAAAACTACTACTCATTCTCTTCTACCTATTGGCTCCTGCGGGTGTTCTGTGGATCTGCCGAAAGGTTGCCGTGTTCAAGAAAGTCGGCCCCGTACTCACGCTCTACATCCTGGGCGTGGTGATTGCAAACCTCCACATAATCCCCGGCGAACTCCACTCCATACAAAAGACCCTGCAGGATGTGATGATTCCTCTGGCCATCCCTATGATGCTCTTTGGTTGTAATCTTAAGAGTATGAAGGCGGGCTCCACCGTGAAGGCTTTTGTGATAGGTGTATTCTCCGTAGCCCTGATGGTGGTGGTTGGTTACCTGCTCCTGGGCAAGCAGCTCGGCGTGGATGGCCCCACGATTGGTGCAACCCTCACGGGTCAGTACACAGGCGGTGCGGGCAACTTTGCGGCGGTCAATATGATGCTCGACGAGCAGGGGCTCTCCGAGGAGAAGTTCGCCCTGGTGAGCAGTTGCAACCTCATTGTGTCGTTCTTCTACCTGATGTTCCTGATGGGCGGCGGTGTCACCATAGCCCGCAAGATTGTCCACGGCAAGAAACTCAAGGAGTACAACGACGCCATCAATACCGAGGAGTATGTAAACGACAACCCCTATAAAGATTTCGGAAAAAAGAACTCTATCGTTCAGCTGCTCAAGGCATTTGGCACGGCAGCGGTGGTGGCCGTAGCCTCACTCCTTTTGAGCAACCTCTTCAAGAAGGGGACCCCTATGTTCGACCTTATGGGCGGCGACTACTCGATGGTGGTGCTCATACTAGGCCTCACGACCATAAGCCTTCTGCTCACCTCTTTCAAGCAGGTACGCTCGTGGGATAAGAGTTTCGATGGCGGTATGTATCTCATCTACATCTTCTGCCTTGCGATGGCAATGTTGGCCGACCTCTCACAGCTCGACTGGAAGTTGGGCTTGTGGGTGCTCATCTACCAGACCATCATCATCTTCGGCTCGCTTGCCCTCTCCGTACTGTTGGCCAAGCCCTTCAAGGTGGATGCCGACTCGGCAGTCATCACCTCCGACACATTGGTCAATTCGCCCCTGTGCGTACCTATGATTGCGGCAACGATGAAGAACAAGGGAGCCATAATGGTGGGTATCACCAATGGTCTGGCAGGATATGCCGCGGGTAACTACCTCGGCTACCTTATATACCAACTGCTGTTGATGCTCTAATGAAGCCTACCCAATACACAAAATGCCCTCCCAAAAACGGAGGGCATTTGCATTTAGGGTGGTAGATGGTGCAGTTTAGCAAAAAAATGTTATATTTGGGGTGCCACACATAAATTGGGACACTCTGCGGAAAGAGGTGGAGTGGCCATAAAACAGACATAAAAAAACAGAGTTATGATTGGTAAAATTGCACTTGTACTCTTTTATCTTCTTTCGCCCGCAGCAGTTCTGTGGGCCTGCAACAAATGGAAGATTCTGAACAAAATCGGCCCCGTGCTGATTCTCTACTTCCTCGGCATCATCGTTGCCAACCTCAACCTCATCCCCGCCGATTGCGCCGGCTTGCAGGACACCATCTCCACCATAGCCATCCCCTTGGCGTTGCCGATGATGCTTTACAGCTGCAACTTTAAGAGGTTTTCGGTTAAGACCTCGCTGAAGATTACCATTATTGGCATTGTTGCCGTAGCCATCGCCGTAACTGCCGGTTTCTTTGCATTCCGTGGCGGCATTGGCGAGGAGGCCCCTGTGGTGGGAGGTGCCATCATGGGTAAGTGTACGGGTGGTACCCCCAACCTTGCAGCCCTCAAGGTGATGCTGGATATGGAGAACTCCACCTTCATCATCCTCAACTCGTTCGACATGGTCATCTGCTTCTTCTACCTTGTGATGCTGATGACTGTGGGTATCAAGTGGGGCCGCAAGTGGCTTGGCAGGGGTATCTACACCACCGACACCGAGGTAAATATCGACGAGTATACCGACAAACACCCCTACAAGGACTTTGGCAAGAAGGAGACCATCAAACAGCTTGTGAAGGTACTGCTGCTGACGCTGGTAATTGTTGCAGCCGCCTTCGGCATTGCCACCTATGCAAAACGCTTCGACGAGAACATCTTCACCGTGGTGATGATTCTCACCCTCACCACCCTCGCACTGCTCTTCTCGCTCTGCAAGGAGGTGAAGACTTGGGATAAGAGCTACGATGCAGGTATGTACCTCATCTACATCTTCTCGGTGGTGGTGGCATCGATGGCCAACTTCCGCACGATGAACTACGAGGGTGCCCTCTACATCGTTCTCTTCCAGATTGTTGCAATCTTCGGTTCGTTCCTACTCACTATGCTGGGAGCCAAACTCTTCAAGGTGGATGGCGACACCGCAGTAATTACCTCCAACACCCTCATCAACAGCCCTATTTTTGTACCTATGATTGCCGCCTCGATGAAGAATAAGGACATCATCGTTGTGGGTGTGACCATCGGTCTTGTGGGCTACGCCGTGGGCAACTACCTCGGCTACCTTATGTACTCGCTGATGATGGTGCTATAAGCTACCAACACTGACAACCAAACAACCACGGCCAAAACTCAACATAACACTAACCCACCCCACCGTGGGGCCACAAAAACCTATTGGAGTATGAAAAAGTATGCATTCCTTCTGCTCGCTTTGGTGGCGTTGTGCACCACCGAGTACCTCTATGCTCAAGAGAACATTGCCGACAATGAGGAGATGACCCTCAAGGCTGAATATGTCAAAACAACATACTCCAATGGCGACCGCTACGAGGGCTTTGCCATTGATGGCGTTCGCCACGGTATCGGCACCCTCTACTACTCCAACGGCCTGAAATATGTGGGCGGCTGGAAGGAGGGCAACCGCCACGGTGAGGGTATTATGTACCGCACCGACGGCGAGAAGTACTACGAGGGCGAGTGGCGTTATGGCCTGCGTCACGGTATGGGAGCCTTCTATTGGCCCAATGGCGACAAGTTTGTCGGCCGCTGGGAGAAGGATAAACGAGAGGGCTTCGGCATCTACTATATGGCCAACGGTGAGAGGTATGAGGGCCCCTGGCAGAATGGTCAGTGCCAGGGTGTAGGCACCTGCTATTGGCCCAACGGCCAGGTGCTCTATCACGGCGAGTGGGCAAAGGGTACTATGCACGGCAAGGGTACAACCTACCGTGAAGACGGCTCGAAGGAGTATGAGGGCGAGTGGGCAAATGGCAAACACCACGGACAGGGCACCGAGTACAATATGGGAAATATCCTCTACGAGGGTGAATGGAAAGAGGGTCTGCGTCACGGACAGGGCACTCTCTACTTCCCCAACACCACCAAGAAGGTCTATGAGGGAGGGTTCTACGAGGGCCGTGAGCACGGCAAAGGCGTTCTCTACAACATTTTGGGAGAGAGAATCGCCGAGGGCGAGTGGGAGAACGGCACAAGGGTATCGGTAACACCCGAGCCCGTGGAGTAGCCGCAACCGATTGTTATGGGTGGAGCAGACATCCCTCTAACCCACCCATATTCATACCAACCCCCTAACACCCCCACTACTATGAAACATTCAACCATTTATACCACTCTTGTGGCCGCTCTTTTGGTGGCTACTACCACCGTATCGTATGGCCAAACCACCCAGCGTATCGACTACTACGCCGGCTCCTACTACGAGGGCGAAGTGAAAGATGGCAAGCCACACGGTAAAGGCACCCAATACTACGAAAACCAAAAATCCTACGAAGGCCAATGGGTAAACGGTAAAAAAGAGGGCCGGGGCACCGAGTACTACAAGGACGAAAAGCGGTACCAGGGCGAGTGGAAAGAGGGCAAAAAAGAGGGCCAGGGCACCAAATACTACAAGGGCGAAAAGACTTACCAGGGCGAGTGGAGAGGCGATAGAGAACACGGCAAGGGCACAAGCTTTTACAATGGAAAGAAATCCTACGTGGGCTATTGGTATAATGGCCGAGAGATGGGCCCGGCGACCTATTACATCGATGGCTACAAGGACTTCGTGGGTAATTACATCAATGGCCGCAAGGAGGGTAATGGTACTATTTATAGGTATCAGGGAGCCTACAAAGGATACGTTGGCAACTTTTACAATGATTGGGAAAATGGCTACGGCGTGAGCTACTACAAGGGCACAAAGACCTATGAGGGCCACTGGCACCGCTCCCGCTATCACGGCCTGGGTACCTCCTACAACTCCTACACGGGAGCCAAGGAGCGCTACGGCCTCTGGAAAGACGGCGAGCCCTACGAGGCACGCAAATACACCTACAGCGACGGCTCCTCCTACATCGGCGACACCAACAGCAGTGGAGAGTTCCACGGATTTGGTGCCCACATCACCTCCACAATGGTTGTTGTGGGTGACTTTACAAATGGCCGTGCACACGGCTGGAACATCATAGAGAGGAGAGAGAGCGACGGCACTTGGAGCCGCTATGTGGGCCAAACCGTCAACGACAAAATCGAGGGTGAGGGTATCCTCTTCCACCCCGAAGGATGCATCAGCAGCAAGGAGTGGAAGGAGGGAACCATCAATGGCAAGGCGGCTCTATACGACAAAAATGGGCTCTACTACTATGGCGATGTGCAGGAGCTCGATAGGCCCCACGGCCAGGGTGCAGAATTCTACCCCTCGGGCCAACTTCGCTACGAGGGCGAGTGGAAAGAGGGTAAAAAAGAGGGCCGGGGCACCATCTACATAGAGAACACCAACATAAGAATTGAGGGCACTATTGCCAACGGCCAACTGGTGAGTGGCTCCCTCTATGAGGGAGGCAAACTCCTCTACGAGGGCGAATACAACAACGGTCTGCGCCACGGCAAGGGTAAGGAGTATAAGTATGAACAGGGGATGCACTATCTCCTCTTCGACGGCACCTGGGAGAATGATCGGTGGGCAAACGGCACCGAGTACAACCACTTCGGCGAAAGGCTATACACAGGCTCCTTCAAGAACAACAAATATGAAGGCAAAGGCACCTCCTATCTCCCACTCTTCAAAACAAAAGAGTATGTGGGAGAGTGGAAGGATGGCAAATACGACGGCCAGGGCACACTCTACAACAGCGACGGCACTGTGATTTACAGTGGCGGGTGGAAGAGTGGCAAATATGAAGGCCGGGGCACTCTCTACAACAGAGACGGCTCGGTGGCTTACAGCGGCGAGTGGATGGGGGGCGCTCCCTACGAACCACTCACAGAGACCACCATCACCTACCCCGATGAGCAGGGTGGCGGTCGCTACGAGGGCTACGTCAGAGGTGGCAAGCGTGACTTCGAGGGCACACTCTACGACTACTTCGGGCGTGTGGAGTATCAGGGTGGTTGGAAAGATGACGAGTTCCACGGTTGGGGCACCGCCTACGACCACGCCGAGGGCACCCGCCTTGAGGGCGATTGGCAAAATGGTTTTGCGTGTGGCTACGCCAGGGAGTATCGCAACAACAAGCTCGAATATGAAGGCACTATGGTCCTAAACCGCCGCACAAACATCGGCACATCCTACTACACCGACGCCGACACCGACAATGCCAAGCAGTACAGCGGCCATTGGTATGGCGGAGCGCACCACGGCAAGGGTACAGCCTACAACAAGTGGGGCGAAACTATGCAGGATGGCTACTTCACCATAAACAGTGGCTTTGTGGATGGCAAGATGCTCATCTCCAATGGCAAGCACTACCACGGCACGGTACACCTCGGCAAGCCCCACGGCTGGGGAATGATGGACGAGGTGGATAGCAACGGCACCCGCCACCTCACGCAGCGAGGACTCTGGATGGATGGCAAGTTTGTGGAGGCCGAAACCTACGGCAATGGCTCCACAACCCTCACGGGCACCATAAACGAACAGTCGCAACCCCACGGCTTCTGCTCCATATACTACGAGAACTCGGGCGAGAGATTTGTGGGTAACTACGAGAACGGCCACCTGACGGGCTGGGGCGCCGCCTACTTCCCCTCCGGCCGACTTATGTACTACGGCAAATGGGACAAGACACGCCCCCACGGTCTCGGCACACGCTTTGACGACGAGGGTAATGTGGTCTATTTTGGCTCATTTGACCACGGCGTCTACTCGGGTTTGGGTACCGAGTGGTACTGGACACCCGACTTAAACATATGCGAGATGTACGAGGGCCACTTCGTGGGCGGCAAACGAGAGGGCAAGGGTCGCTACTTCTTTGCCCACGGCGCACTGCTCTACGATGGAGAGTGGAAAGCAGGCCTCAAGAATGGCCAGGGTACCACCTACAACGCTATGGGCGACAAGGTGTTCGAGGGCGAGTGGAGGGATGACGAGCCCTACCGTGGCACGAGATACGAGGATGGAATACCAACGAAGGTGATCCCCGCAAAATAGAGATTTACCAAGACCACAACTATCGAAATAAACGATAAACAAATAACACAAAAACAAGGAGAAAAATTATGAAACGAACTCTTCTCACATTGCTCCTCTGTGGCTTTACGGCCCTCAGCGCCTCGGCACAGAAGAAGGAGCAGGTAAAAACCGGTTGGAACTTCGGCCCCCTGCCCGCAGTGAGCTACAACTCCGACCTCGGATTTCAGTATGGTGCCCTGTGCGACATCTTCTACTTTGGCGACGGTAGCACCTACCCCACCTACCTCCACAAGTTCAATGTGGAGCTCTCTCACTACACCAAGGGCGAGACCATTGCCCATATGTTCTACGACTCGAAGTATCTGTTGCCCGGCCTCCGTGTAACCGCCGCCCTCTCCTATATGGACTCGGCAATGTCGCCCTTCTATGGCTTCAACGGCTACGCTTCGCCTCTCTATGAGAGCCTCACCAAAAGCAGCTCGTTCTACTATATGGACCGCACAATGTTGCGCGGCATTGCCGACATTCAGGGCAGCATCTCCGATAAACTCACCTGGATGGCGGGCCTTACTTTCTGGAATGTAACCACCGGCGACGTGGAGCTCGACAAGTATAAAGGCGAGCACTCGCTCTACGAGGAGTATCGCCTCTTGGGCCTTATCGACAAAAGTGAGGTTGCAGGTACCCACCTCGAACTCAAGGCGGGTCTCGTGTATGACACTCGCGATATGGAGGCAGCACCCACCAAGGGCTACTGCGCAGAGGTTGTGGCAAGCTACTCGCCCGCACTCTTTGGTGACGCCGGAGCATACGGCCGCATTATGGCCACTTGGCGCCAATTCTTCCCCGTCGTGGGAGATAGATTGGTGCTTGGCTACCGTGTAAATTGGCAGCAGACATTTGGCGACGCCCCCTTCTACCTCCAGCAGACCACCACTCCCCTCTATCTGCGCCAGATTAAGAACGAGGGTCTGGGTGGCAAGAACTCCATTCGTGGTGTCCTCCAGAACCGTATTCTCGCCGATGGCTATGCGTGGGCCAACTTCGAGGCAAGGATCAAAATTGTCAACTTCCGATTCATCAACCAGAACTGGTATGTGGCCCTCAACCCCTTTGTGGATGCGGGTGTCATCACCAAGGACCGCAAACTCAACCAGATGAGGGATAGTCAGATGGCCGACGACGCCATTGGTATCATCGAATCCTACCACGACTACGACAACATCCACGCCAGCGCAGGTTTGGGCCTCAAACTCGTGATGAACCACAACTTCATCATCTCGGTTGAGTATGGCAAACCCTTCGACAAACGCGACGGCAAGGGCGGTCTGAACATCGGTACCAACTACATTTTCTAAACATTTCGAGCCCGAGCGTAACGCAGAAATCACCCGCAAGGCACAGCCGGAGAGCGGGGAGAAATAGTGAGTAACAACAGATCTCTCGCCACAATGGTCGGGTGGGTTTTGCGGAGGGATTTCAAGGCCTGCGAAAGGCGAGAAAGCGGAGTTTACTTGGCGTAAATGAGCTTCTCGAGCCCGAGCGTAACGCAGAAATCACCCGTAAGGCACAGCCGGAGGGCGGGGAGAAATAAAGAGTAACAACAGAACGCAAGCGGGGCGACCATTGGTCGCCCCGCTTGTTATTACACACGAGTAGCGTTCGGCTCTGCAAAGTTTAGATTAACTCGCCAAAGAGTGTTGCCGAAGAACAATCGGTAATCCTCACGGTGGCATAGTCGCCAGCCTTAAGGCCTGGAGCAGCGTCGAACACCACCATCTTATTCTGCGAAGTGCGGCCACACAGCTGCTCCTCACTACGCTTTGAGTAGCCCTCAATGAGCACCTCAAACTCCTTGCCCACATCCCTGCGGTTACTCTCGATGGAGAGCTCATTCTGGAGGTTGATAATCTCCGTGAGGCGGCGGGTCTTCTCCTCCTCGCTCACATCGTCGGTCATATGACGTGCAGCGAAGGTGCCCGGCCTCATCGAGAACTTAAACATAAAGGCGCTCTCATAGCCCACCTCCCTCATAAGCGACAGAGTCTCTGCGTGGTCCTCGAGGGTCTCGGTACAGAAGCCCGCAATGAGGTCGGTGGTGATGGCACAATCGGGCATAGCCTTGCGGATGGCGGCGATGCGACCCAAGTACCACTCACGGGTGTACTTACGGTTCATTATCTGAAGCATACGGCTGCTACCACTTTGTGCGGGGAGGTGGATAGCCTTGCAGATATTCTTGTGGGAGGCCATAACCTCAATCAGGCGGTCGCTGAGGTCCTTGGGGTGGGAGGTGGCAAACCTCACCCTGAGGTCGGGAGCAACGCCCGCCGCCATCTCCATCAGTCGGGGGAAGTCCACAACAACCTCACCCTCCTCATTCTTCCAGCGATAGGAGTTCACATTCTGGCCCAGGAGGGTCACCTCTCGGTAGCCGGCCTCATAAATCTCACCAATCTCTCGAAGGATGGTCTGGGGGTCGCGGCTGCGCTCGATACCACGGGTGTAGGGCACCACGCAGTAGGCGCACATATTTATGCAACCACGCATAATGCTCACAAAGGCACTCACACCATTGCTATCGAGCCTCACGGGGCGGATGTCGCCATAGGTCTCCTCCTGCGAGAGCTGCACATTTACACCCTTGCTGCCCGCCGAGGCTGCCTCCACCAGGCGGGGCATATCACGGTAGGAGTCGGGGCCTGCAACGATGTCCACAATGGGCTCACGCTCCAGCAGTTGCTCCTTGAGCCTCTCGGCCATACAGCCCACAATACCCACAACAAGCGAACGTTTGGCACGTTTGTAGCGCTGGAACTCCTTGAGTCGGCCCCAGATACGCTGCTCGGCATTATCTCGGATGGAACAGGTGTTCACCAGGATGATGTCTGCCTCCTCGATATTGCGGGTGTAGATGTACCCCTCGGCCTGCATAACGGAGACGATAATCTCTGTGTCGCCGACGTTCATCTGGCAGCCGTAGGTCTCGATGTAGAGCTTGCGCCCGCCACCGGTTGTTACTCTCTCAATCTTCATATATCTCTTCTTTACGCTGTTATTCTTGGTTTTCAGACCACAAAAATAATCTCCTTGTCGGAACTTTCCGCCCCCAAAGGCAAAAAAGTTTCACCCAGCCGCATCACTGCCACAAAATAAAAGGGGAGAGCGGTGTCAAAAACCGCTCTCCCACCCTATGATATTCTGTCTGTTTATGCGTTGGTGTTGGCGTCAATCTCGAACTTCTTGAAGCCGTCGCCATAGGTCTCGTGGGCATCCACAACAACCACAAATGCCTGTTCGTCAATCTCGTGGAGTTTGCTCTTCACGGCAGCAATCTCCTTGCGGCTGACAACGAGGAAGACCATATCCCTATCCTTGTCGGTGTACATACCGCTCGACTTGATGTAGGTACCACCACGGCCAAGCTCGTGGAGAATATACTGCTTAATCTCGTCGTTCTTCTCGGAGATAACAAAGAGGAGTTTCTCGTAAGTTGCACCATCCAGCACAAAATCGACAGCCTTACTACTGATGTAGATGCTCACCAGCGAGTAGAGGGGCAGCAGCCAATCCTGAAAACGGAGCATACCGATAACCACAATAGTGCTCTCCACGATAACCATCGCTGTGGAGAACTTCATCTTGCAGAACTTGCTAATCATCATCGACACGATGTCGGTGCCACCCGAAGTTGCGCCACCACGAATGATGATACCCACACCTGCACCAATCAGCAGACCACCAAAGATGGCAGCCATCAGGGGGTCGTCAGCAAAGTTGAAGGAGGTGGCAATCCAGCCGTTATCGTAGTAGGGACCCTCGCCCAACCACGAGGTGAGGCCGTTCATCACCAGAGGAGAGATGAGGGCTGCATAGATGGTCTTGGCGCCAAAACTGCCACCAAACACCAGAAGGCCCGTAATCATCAGAGGGATGTCGAACATAAAACCGAAGGTACCGGTGGGGATGCTGGGGAAGATGTCGTGGAGCACACGGCCCAGACCATAAACACCGCCGGGGATAATCTTATAGGGGTTGGTAAAGAGGGCAAAACCGGCCGACATAACAACTACACCGATGGTTACCACCAACCACGACATAAGGTTTTTCAGGGTGAAAAACTCCTTCTTGTCGAAGGCTTTGAATTTGATTTTTGCGCTCATAAAGGTTTTTGTGTATTAGGTTTGTTCAATTTCTTTAAAATGGCGTTGTAATTAACTTACAAATATACTCCTTTTTGTTGAAATCTACACCTCCCGAGCCCGATTTTTGTTTTTCTATGTTGGGAATCCCCCTTGAGGAGCGTAGCGCAATCCGCCCACAATGTTCAAAACAGCGATACATATGCTCCCTTTGGCTTCTTTTAGCCACTTTGGGCATCGTAGAGGTTTGCTCCGCAGAATGGGAGAAGGCCGAGTGGATTGGGTTATTGACAAAAAAGTTGTATCTTTGTAATTGGTGAAGGAGTTTGCCCTCCCGACCAAAAGGGGGCAACTTGCTGATTTTTAGCGAAAAACGAGATTTATGATTTGGACTTCGATAGTACTCACTCTCGTTGGGGCCTACCTGCTCGGTTCGATCCCCAGCGCAGTGTGGATTGGTAAGATATTCTACGGTGTGGATGTGCGCACCAAAGGTAGCGGCAACGCCGGCACAACCAATGTGTTGCGTGTACTCGGCGCCAAAGCGGCCCTCCCCGTCTTTGCCATTGATATTCTCAAGGGCTATGCCGCAGTGTCGTTGGTTGCCTGGAGCGGTCTTACCCCCGCCGATGGTGGCTACGTGTGGCTCAAGATGGCGTTGGCTCTGCTGGCCGTGGTGGGACATATGTACCCCCTCTTTGCGGGCTTCAAGGGTGGCAAGGGTGTCGCCACGCTGGTGGGCATTATGTTCGCCTTCTCCACAGGAGGTATCCTGCTGGCCCTGGCCACATTCTTTGTGCTGGTGAGCATCACCCACTATGTGTCGGTGGGCTCTATGGTGGGCGGATTGCTGTACCCCTTCTATGCAGCTCTCTGCGGCACCGACGATTGGCGACTGCTGGGCTTCTATGGCCTTGTGTCACTCGTGATTTTCTACACCCACCGCTCCAACATCGGCCGCCTGCTCCACGGCACCGAGAACAAAACCTACCTCTTTGGGCGTAGTAAAGAGGGCAAAAAAGAGAACTAAAATTGTGTGTCCCGACCCTTGTGTTGGGCTTATAACATAAAAAATAGAGATTTTTATGCTACAAGAGAACATTATCAGGATTTATGAGCAGAGTTTTCGTGACAACCGAGAGCTCCCCGCACTGACCGACTATTTCAAGAAAGAGACCTTCTCCTATTATGAGATGGCCAAGGAGATTGCCAAACTCCACCTGCTCTTTGAGCAGTGTGGCATCCAGAAGGGCGACAAAATTGCCCTAATCGGTCGCAACAACCCCCGTTGGGTCATCACCTATCTGGCCACCATCACATATGGTGCTGTGATTGTCCCCATCCTTCAGGACTTCAATCCCAACGACATCAACCATATCATAAACCACTCCGAGTCGAAGCTCCTCTTCCTGGGCGACGCTTTTTGGGATGTGATTGATGAGGATAAGATTATGGGTATCAAGGCCGTATTCTCTCTCACCGACTTCCGCTGCATCTTCGAGCGTAAGGGCGATGAGATTACTGCCTTCCAGAAAAATATCGTCAAACACTACCGCAACCGCTACCCCAGAGGTTTTTCTGCCGAAGATATCCAGTATCCCGAGGTGGCCAACGATGAGGTGTGCCTTTTGAGCTACACCAGCGGCTCCACAGGCTTCTCGAAAGGTGTGATGCTCACCATCAACAACCTCACCGTGCAGCTCGCTTATGTGCTCCCCATCAAATACCACTTCCGTGGTTCGAGGGTGCTCTGCTTCCTCCCCCTGGCCCACGCTTTTGGCGCCGCCATTGATATGCTCTGCTCACTGGGTGCAGGCACCCACATAACTTTGTTGGGCAGGATTCCTTCTCCCAAGATTTTGGTGGAGGCTATGGCCGAGGTTAAGCCCCACATCATCTGCTCGGTGCCGATGATTATAGAGAAGGTTGTCAAAAAACAAATCTTCCCCATCCTCGGTAGCGGCCTTATGAAAACTGCCCTCTCAATACCCCTGATTGACAATGTGGTATATTCGCAGATTCGTAAGAAACTTGTGGCCACAATGGGTGGTGAGTTTATGGAGTTTGTGGTGGGTGGCGCAGCCCTCAATGCCGAGGTAGAGGAGTTCCTCCACCGCATCAAATTCCCCATCACTGTGGGCTATGGTATGACCGAGTGTGGCCCCTTAATCAGCCACCGACTCTACACCGATGGCTACATCCCTACCTCCGCAGGCCGTCTGCTCACCAACTTCTGTGAGTGTCGCATCCTCTCGCCCGACCCCGCAAACATCCCCGGAGAGATTCTCATCCGTGGTGAGCAGGTTATGAAGGGGTACTACAAAAATCCCGAGGCCACCGCACAGGCTATCGACGAGGAGGGTTGGCTCCACACAGGCGATATGGGCACCATCGATGCCGACCACAACATCTTCCTGCGTGGAAGGAGCAAGACTATGATTCTTATGAGTGGCGGTCAGAATGTATATCCCGAGGAGATTGAGGCCAAGCTCAACAACCTCGCCTACGTTTTGGAGAGCCTCATTGTGGAGCGTGATGGCAAACTCGTGGCGCTTGTGGTGCCCGACTACGAGCAGCTGGATGCCGCCCAGATTCCCCACTCGCAATTGCAAAGCATTATGGATGAGATACTCAAGGAGCTCAACACGCTTGTTGCCTCCTACGAGAAGGTTGCATACATCGAGCTTCGCCCCACGGAGTTTGAAAAGACCCCCAAAAAATCCATCCGCCGCTTCCTCTACAGATAGTTGGCCTATCAACCACGAAAAAACGGCTCCCAAGTTTGGGAGCCGTTTTTCTGTTTGCACATTGTTATTACTCAATATCAATAATGGTGGTCCAGCCGTGCTTATCCTCTGCACGACCGTACTGGATGTCCTGAAGCAAGGTATAGAGCTTAACGCTTACGGGGCCAGCCTCTGCGCCATACTCAACATACTCCTTGGTGAGGGGGTCGAAGATGCGACCTACGGGCGAGATAACGGCTGCGGTACCGCAAGCGCCGGCCTCCTCGAAGGTGCCAAGCTCCTCAACGGGGATAGGACGGTTCTCAACCTTCAAACCGAGGTCCTCTGCCAGGGTGCGGAGCGACATATTGGTAATCGAAGGAAGAACCGAACTCGAGTCAGGAGTTACATACTTACCATCCTTGATACCGAAGAAGTTGGCAGCACCAAACTCGTCGATATACTTCTTCTCCTGGGGATCGAGATAGAGAACGTTAGCGAAGCCTGCCTCGTGAGCCCTCGAGCCCGAGCCGATGGAGGCTGCGTAGTTACCACCCACCTTGGTGTGGCCGGTACCGTGGGGAGCTGCACGGTCGTACAGACGCTCCAGAGTAACGGTGATAGGTTTGAAGCCCTCTTTGAAGTAGGGGCCTACGGGGGTTACAAATACCACGAAGGTGTACTCGTTGGACTCCTTAACACCCACCTGTGCGCCGGTGCCAATCAGCAGGGGACGCAGGTAGAGCGATGCGCCGGTACCATAGGGAGGAATGAACTCTGCATTGGCCTGAACAGCCTTGGTACACATCTCCTCGAACAGCTCGATGCTGGGCACCTGCATACGCAGATACTCACCCGAACGCTGCATACGCTTTGCGTTCTCCTCCAGACGGAAGAACCTCACTTTGCCATCAACGCCACGGAAAGCCTTCAGACCCTCGAACACCTCCTGACCATAGTGGAGGCAGGTTGCTGCCATATGGATAGGGAGGTACTCGCTGTCGCTCACCTCAACCTTACCCCAAGCGCCATCTTTCCATACGCAACGGGTGTTGTAGTCGGTTTTTACATAGCTAAAACCAAGCTCTTGCCATTTAATGTCTTTCATCACTTAAATAGTTTTAGGATAAATTTAGTGTGTGTTTATACTGTTAATTGTTTATTTCTACCTATATATAATATATATGGTGGCACTAACCCACCTGTGAGCCGTTGGGCACTTTGTCGGTGGGAGCGAGCAGGGTGAGTTTACCCGTAGCGTCTGCCGCCATAAGAATCATACCCTCCGAGGTGATACCCTTAAGCTCTCGGGGCAGCAGGTTCACCAGCACCAAAATCTGGCGACCCACCAACTCCTCGGGAGTGTAGTACTCGGCAATGCCCGACACGATGGTGCGGGTGTCGATACCGGTATCCACGGTGAGCTTGAGGAGTTTCTTGGTTTTGGCAACCTTCTCGGCAGCCACCACGGTCGAAACCCTGATATCCATCTTGCCGAAGTCATCGAAGGTTACGCTCTCCTTCTGGGGCTCAACGGTAGCCGCAGCGGCCTCATTGGCAGCCTTAGTGTCCTGCAATTTCTTCACCTGGCGCTCGATAACCTCGTCCTCAATCTTCTCAAACAGGAGCTCGGGGGTCGAGATGGTGTGGCCTGCGGCGATGATGTCGCTGCGACCCATCATATCCCACTCAATCTTCTCCACACCCAGCATCTTGAGCAGTTTCTCTGCGCTGAAGGGCATAAAGGGCTCGATGGCGATGGTGGTATTTGCCACAATCTGGAGTGCCACGTTCAGGATGGTTTTAACTCTCTCGGGGTCGGTCTTAACTACCTTCCAAGGCTCGGTGTCAGCCAGGTATTTATTACCCAGGCGGGCCATATTCATAGCCTCCTTGAGTGCCTCGCGGAAGCGGTAGTTCTCCAGATTCTCCTCCAGAGCGGTCTTGATACGGGGCAGCTCGGCCAAAATCTCACGGTCGTAGTCGGTCAGCTCACCTGCCTCGGGCACCACACCACCATAGTATTTCTGGGTGAGCACCAGCGCACGGTTCACAAAGTTGCCGAGCACAGCCACCAGCTCGTTGTTGTTGCGAGCCTGATAGTCCTTCCAGGTGAAGTCGTTATCCTTGGTCTCGGGAGCATTTGCGCAGAGCACATAGCGGAGCACATCCTGCTTGCCGGGCATATCTTCCAGATACTCGTTGAGCCACACAGCCCAATTGCGGGAGGTGGAAATCTTGTCGCCCTCAAGGTTCAGGAACTCATTTGCGGGGACATTCTCGGGGAGAATATAACCGCCGTGAGCCATCAACATTGCAGGGAAAACGATGCAGTGGAAGACGATATTGTCTTTACCGATGAAGTGTACCATCTTGGTATCCTCGCTCTTCCAATACTTCTCCCAATCGGGGGTGAGGTCTTTGGTGGCAGAGATATAGCCGATGGGGGCGTCGAACCACACGTAGAGCACCTTACCCTCGGCGCCCTCCACGGGTACGGGAATACCCCAATTGAGGTCACGGCTCACAGCACGGGGCTGCAGACCGAGGTCGATCCACGACTTGCACTGGCCATAGACGTTGCTCTTCCACTCCTTGTGGCCCTCCAAAATCCACTCCTTCAGAGTGGGCTCATACTTATCGAGTGGGAGGTACCAGTGGGTGGTCTCCTTCATCACGGGGGCCGAGCCCGAAATCATACTCTTGGGGTTGATAAGGTCGGTGGGGTTCAGGGTCGAGCCACACTTCTCACACTGGTCGCCATAGGCTCCCTCTGCCTGGCAGTGGGGGCAGGTACCCATAATGTAGCGGTCGGCAAGGAACTGTTTTGCCTCCTCGTCGTAGTACTGTTTGGAGGTAGCCTCCGAGAAGACACCTTTATCATAGAGCGTGCGGAAGAACTCCGAAGCGGTCTGGTAGTGGGTAGGCGAAGTGGTGCGGGAGTAGATGTCGAACGAAATGCCGAGTCCCTCAAACGACCTCTTGATGATGTCGTTGTATTTATCCACAACATCCTGAGGGGTTACACCCTCTTTGCGTGCTTTAATGGTAATGGGCACGCCGTGCTCATCGCTACCGCACACCCAAACCACATCCCTACCGCGCAAGCGCAGGTAGCGCACATATATGTCCGAAGGCACATATACACCTGCCAAGTGACCGATGTGGACAGGGCCATTTGCATAGGGGAGCGCCGAAGTGACCAAATATCTTTTAAACTCTTTTTTACTCATTTTTCTTGCTTCGAATTATATATAGTTAAACCCCCGCACAAGGCAGGGGTATATATGTCGGGAATTAGATGATGCCTTCGGCCTTCTTGACAGCCTTGAGCTCTTTTTTGCCGGCGATTTTATACTTATCGAAACCCTCGCCATAAACGCCCATAACATTTGCAACCGAGATGAAGGCATTGGAATCGACGCTCTTAATTGCCCTCATCATCATACCGAGCTCGTTCTTGCGGCAGACAATCATCACAATCTTCACATCCTGCTTCGAGTAGTAGCCCGTACCATTCAGGAGGGTCACACCCCTCTCGAGAGTATTGGAAACCACATCGGCAATCTTGTCATACTCCTTCGAGAAGACGAAAATCTGCAACGACTGTTTGTCGCCCGATAGCACCAGGTTGCTCGCATAGCCGAAGACTGCAGTGGTCAAGAAACCGTAGATGGTAATCATAATGTTGCCACCGAACACGAAGTAGGAGGCACCGATGATGAAGACATCCACAAACACCACAACCTGCGAATAGCTGAGGTTTAGATAGCGGGTAACAATCATAGCGATAAGGTCGCTACCACCCGTACTACCACCCATCAGCAGGCAGCTTGCCACACCAATACCCATCACAATACCACCCAGCACCGAGGAGAGCAGAGGATCCTGTGCCAACTCGGGGAAGATACCCTCGCGAGGCAAAATGCCCTCGAAGAGTGTCATCAGCACCGAGGTCATAAAGATTGCATAGATGGTCTTGATACCGAACTTGGCACCCAGCAGCAACACACAGATGGTGAGGAACACCGCATTGAAGATGAAGAAGGTGACACCAATAGGTACACCGCCACCATCAACACCGCCGGTGAGCTCACACACGAGTCGTGCAAAACCGGTTGCACCACCACCCATACCGTTTGCGGGGTTAATAATTCCGGTCCAAGCAAAAGCGTAGATTGCCACGCCGATGGTAATCAGCACAAGGTCTTTGACCCAGGTAAAGACATTACCGAATGTAGGTTTCGAGAGTTTCATAAATTAATACTTTATATTTCGACACGAAGGTACAACCATTTTTCCGATTTTTGACTATTTTTGTGAAGAATTGTTTCCCCCTTGGGGAACAATATTCCAATTTGACCACAATTTCAACCCTTTAGGTTAGTTTTTTTATGGAGCGACTCTTTGCCGACGTCATACTACCCCTCGCCATAGCCCCCCTCACCTTCGAGGTGGAGGAGGAGTTGTGGGGACGCATAGCTGTCGGCTCGGGGGTGTCGGCACCCCTCGGCGAGAACAAGCTCTACACAGGCATCGTCTGTCGCCTCCACCACAATACCCCTCCCTACAAACGCATCCGCACCATCTGCTCCATTGTGCGCAGTGAGCCCCTGGCTGGCCTCACCCAGCTCGCCCTGTGGGAGTGGATGGCCGACTACTATATGTGCACGGTGGGTGAGATTATGAGGGCCGCACTACCATCGCTCCTGAAGCCCAGCGCCAAAAACGACGACCTCTTCGAGGAGAGAGTCTTTTCGCTGGGTCGTGAGCAGATGGTGCGCCTATCCCCCACCATCCGCAACGAAGAGGAACTCAACAAGGTTTTTGAATGCCTCCTGCCCCGCCGCAAGGCGCAGTATGCCGCAATGGTGGAGTTTTGTGACAAGGTGGGGGTCGAAAACCTCTTTGAGGGAGCCATTCCACGAGCATCGCTCGGGGCGTCGCTGCCCGTGATAGCCAAACTTGTGGAGGGGGGAGTGCTCGAAACTTTCACCCGTGAGCGCACACCCCACTACCGCTCGGCACAGCTCTGCCACAACACCACCCTCTCGTCCGCACAGGAGAGAGCCCTCGAGGAGGTGCACAACGGCCTCCAAACCCACTCTACGGTACTCCTCCACGGCATCACATCGAGTGGCAAAACGGAGCTCTACATACGCCTTGCCGACGAAGCCCTGGGGCGTGGTGAGTCGGTGCTCTACCTACTCCCCGAGGTGGCCCTCACACAACAGCTCATAGCCCGTCTGCGAGAAGCCTTTGGCGAGGGATTGGTGGTCTATCACTCGGGACTCACAGCCCGTGCCCGCACAGAGATGTACATAAAGCTCAGCCGCTCGGAGGGTGGCGAGATTGTGGTGGGCACCCGCTCGGCCATACTGTTGCCGCTCAATAATTTAGGGCTTATCATTGTGGATGAGGAGCACGACCGCAGCTTCAAGCAGGAAGAGCCCGCACCCCGCTTTTCGGCACGAGATGTAGCAGTGTGGATGGCCGGCCGTCTGGGTTGTCGCACACTGCTCGGCAGCGCCACCCCCTCGCTGGAGAGTTTTCATAATGCCCGGCGTGGCCGCTACGGCTATGTGTGGCTCGGCGAGCGCTACGGAGGAGGCGTGCTCCCCACAGTCACCATCTCCGACACCATAAAGAGCGCAAAGCGTGGCGAACGCCACGGACACCTCGGCAAAGAGATGAGGGATGCCATAGAGGGTGCCCTCGCCCGAGGGTCACAAATTATGCTCTTTCAGAACCGCCGAGGGTTTGCCCCCTACATCGAGTGTCCCTCGTGCGGCTGGAGCGCCCGCTGTACCCACTGCGGAGTGACTCTCACATATTACAAAAAGGGGAACAAACTGCGCTGCAACCTCTGTGGCCACAGCGAGGAGGCCCCCACAAAGTGCCCCGCCTGCCACGAAGGAGAACCCCTGCCACAGGGTTTCGGCACCGAGAAGATAGAGGAGCAGATTGCCGAGCTCTACCCCACAGCCCACATCGCCAGGCTCGATGGCGATATTGCCGCATCCCCCACCCGTATGCGCAAGGTGATTGCCGACTTTGAGAGCGGCAATACCGATATACTCGTTGGCACACAGATGATTACCAAGGGTTTCGACTTTGCGGGAGTGTCGGTCGTGGGAGTGCTCAATGCCGACAACCTCCTCTCTCGCCCCGACTTCAGGGCAGAGGAGCGCACCTTCCAGACCATTGTGCAGATTGCGGGCCGTGCGGGCCGTGGCAACCATAAGGGACACACCATTGTGCAGACCGCCCAGCCCGATAACCATACATTAATTCAGGCTGCCCGCTTCGACTATGAGGCAATGGCCGAGTGCCAGCTCGCCGACCGTGAGGCCTTCGGCTACCCACCCTTCACCCGCCTTGTGCAGATAACCCTGCGCCACACCTCTCCCGAACTTGTGTTCCACGGCGCCCGAGCCCTCGCAGAGAGGCTCCGCAAGGTGATAAACCACGGGGTGAGCGACGCCCACGCACCCGCCGTAAGCCACATTGCCGACACCTACATTATGCAGATTATGGTGCGCATAGACCGAACCACCAACCCCGCAACAACCAAGAGCCTTATACTCCACACCCTCAAGGAGTTCGCCCGAGATAAGAGCTTCCGCCACATCGCTACCACGGTGAATGTCGATCCGCAATAATCAAGGTCTTCCGACAACAGACGACCGACAACCAACGGCCGACTTTTTAGGGAATTTAGGGAGGTACTCCTATTACTCCTATTACTCCTATTCTCTACCCCAGATAGGAGTTATGGGAGTTATAAGAATTATAGGAGTAATAAGAGTTATAAGAAATTTTCCCTAATGGCCCTATACACCCTATAAAAGTTTTCGGGCTTGCCCAGCAAGCCCGCGACGGTAGTCGGTAGACGGTAGTCGGTCGTCGTAAAAAGCACAGATTATCGAGGGAATTTTTGCTAAATAAGGAAGCGGGCTCCGCAGTTTGCTTATCGCAAATGAGGAAGCCCGCTATCTGAAATTTAGTAAAAATTCACCGATAAGGTGTGCTTTTTACTTGATGCGCTCGTAGTACTCACGAGTACGAGTATCAACCCTAATCTTGTCGCCGGTGTTGATGAACAGGGGAACCTTAACGGTTGCACCGGTGTTCACGGTTGCGGGCTTGAGCGAGTTGGTCGAAGCGGTATCGCCACGCACGCCGGGCTCGGTGTAGGTAACCTCCATATCGATGATGGGGGGCAGCTCGGCGGTGAGTGCCTGCTCCTTCTCGGTGTGGAACATAACCTCCAGAATCTGACCATCTACCATAAGGTCGGAGTTCTCAATGAGGTCACGGGGAATGGTAATCTCCTCGAAGGTCTCCATATGCATAAGGTGGATACCGAGGTCATCCTCGTAGGTGTACTGGTAGGGGCGACGCTCAACACGCACGGGCTCGATACGCTCGCTCACCGATGAGTAGGTTTTGTCGAGCACACGGCCGTTCTCGAGGTTTTTGAGTTTGGTACGGATGAAGGCGGGGCCTTTACCGGGTTTTACGTGCTGGAAATCGACAACGAGGAAGGTCTTGTTGTCCATATCGATGCACATACCGATTTTGATATCAGAAGCTGTTGCCATAGTATTAAAAATGTTTTATTGTTAGATTTGAACTTTCGGTTGTATGTCTATCGTGTGGTGCCGTGTCGCTCCAAGCGACAAAGGTAATGATTTTTGTCGGAATTCCTACAACTCCGAGGTAATAATCTCACACTTAAGCCCTCGTTTGCGGATTGCTTCGAGCACCAGGGGGAGTGCGTGTAGCATATTTTTGGAGGCTTTCACCGAGTCGTGGAAGACGATGATATTGCCGGGGTGGATGTGTCGGGTGACCTTTTGTGCACACCTGCGGGGCGATATTTTGGGATTGTAGTCCTCGGAGATGTTGTTCCACATCACCACCCTCCAGCCCTGCGAGCGCATACGTACCACCTCACGGATGGCTATGCGTCCATAGGGGGGTCGGAAGAGGCGTGTGTGGGGAAGGAATTGGCCTGCACGGTAGGCGCTGGCCATATAGTTGTCGGTGGTGGTTAGCCAACCACGTGTGTGGTCGTAGGAGTGGTTGCCTATGGCGTGGCCACGTGCCACAATCTCCTCCACGAGGTCGGGGTAGAGCTCGGCGTTGTTGCCCAGGCAGAAGAAGGTAGCCTTGGCACCATAGTTGTCGAGTATGTCGAGAATCTGCTCGGTGATGCGTGGTGTGGGGCCGTCGTCGAAGGTGAGATAGACGGCCTCACGACTATCGACCTTCCACAGCATTGTGGGCATCATTCGGCGGATAAACTTGGGAAAACGGAAGTACATAGTTGTTTTTACCTACTTTTGCTGTCATCTTTCACTTTTGGGCGAGCAAAGGTATAAATTTTTCGTATATTTGTCACTTGTTAATAGAAAACTATCCTCGATTATGAAACGATTTATCCTTGGTGCCATCGGCGCACTCGTTATGATGGCCGCCGCAGTGAGTTGCAACTCCTCCACCATAGGCACAGGCCAGCAGGCAGCCGGCGGTGCCCCCTATGAGCTCATAGCCGTGGTTGCCCAGCCACAGTGGGAGGGTGCTGTGGGCGAAACCCTGAAGGAGATTTTCTCCGACCCCGTGATGGGTCTTACCGAGATTCAGCCCCGCCTGGACCTTATGAGGGTTATGCCCTCCGCCTTCGAGGGGTTCATAAAAGTACACCGCAATGTGCTCTACATCAACATCGACCCAACAAAGAGCGAGGTGGAGTTCACGGGCCAGCAGAACCTCTATGCCGACGGCCAGATGCTCATACTCCTCACCGCCCCCAATGAAGATGAGCTCATAGCCTATCTGTGGGACAACAAGGAGGAGCTCATAGGCACCTACGAGCGTGCCGAGCGCAACCGAGCACTCCGCCTAAACAAGCGCCACAAAGAGGGTGTGATGGTCGATAAAATCCGTGATATGTTCGGCTTTGCGATAGACCTTCCCAGGGGCTACACCTCCCGAGGCACAAGTGGCGACAGCCTGTTGGTCACCAGCTTCGAGTATCCCGTAGCCACCCAGGGCATAGCCATCTATTCTTACCCCTATAAGGGCAAGAGCGACTTTGAGCTCGAAAACCTCATCGCCCAGCGCAACAACTTTGTGAAGAACATCCCCGGCCCCTCGGGCAAGTCGCATATGACCACCGTAAGGCAGTATGGCCCCGAGGTGAGCTACAAACGTATCGACGGTCGTTTCTGGGCCGAGATGAGGGGTTTTTGGAACCTGGAGGGTGGCGACTTTATGGGAGGCCCTATGGTCAGCTGGAGCACCGTGGACACCAAGACCAACCGTGTGGTCTGCATCGACTGCTACGTCTTCTCGCCCAAACACGGCCAGCGTGACCTGCTGCGTGGTCTGGAGCACCTCATCTACTCCGTGGAGTTTCCCGAGGACGAGGTGAACGACAACAAATAGGAGGCCATCTGGCAATAACCTCACAAAAGAATCAGAGTTAGATTAGTCATAAAATCATTATCCAAAACAAAAAACTATGAAGAAATTTTTTGCCCTTGCGGTGCTTGCTGCAATTATGTTGGCCAGCTGTGGCAACGACGTTCCCGTCGAGCCCGACGGAGAGGGTAACAAAACCGAAATCCCCGCAGATTACGAGCCCCTGAAGCTCTCTGTACCCGTCACCAACAACTGGATTTACGACGGCCAGCCCGAGATTACCATCACCGCACAGAACCCCAACGAGGGTGATATGCCTGCCGAGGTGAAGGTTTACTTCTACACCGACCAGAAAAAACAGCTCGACATCGTGGAGTTTACAGATAGCGTTCCCGCCAAGCAGAAGAAAAACCTCGTTGTGAAACCCAACGTAACCCTCGAGCCCGGCTTCTACAAAGCCACTTGCGCTGTAAATGGCAAGATTGCACGCTCGTTTATCTTTGGCGTAAAACCCTCCGAGATTGTTTCGGCACCCGATATGCAGCCCGACTTCAACGAGTTTTGGGATGCCACCATCGCCGAGTTGGAGGCCCTCGATATGAACGCCACCCTCACCGAGATTCCCTCAAAGAGCAGCTCCGCAAGGAAGGTCTATCTGGTGGAGATGCAATCGGTACCCGACAGCCCCGGTGGTGAGCCCGTGATTGTGCGTGGCTACTACTGCGAGCCCCAGGATGGCGAGAAACACCCCGTACTCATCCACTTCTACGGCTACGACGACCAGAAACCCACCTCCAAGGCAAGCTGCCCCTCGGGTGGTTCAAAGGCCGAGTTCGCAGAGTTCTACCTCTCGACCCGTGGACAGGTTGTAAACAACCGTCCCGCAAATCTGCGTGAGCCCGACGGCAAAGGCGACTTTGTGAACACCTATGGCGACTGGTTTGCCTTCCACTTCGGTCAGAGGGATGGCTACTACTATCGTGGTGCCTTTATGGACTGCGTGCAGGCCGTACGCTTTATGGCCTCCCGCCCCACCAGCGATATGAACAACCTCTTCGCCGAGGGTTCGAGCCAGGGTGGCGCATTCTCCTATGCCGCCGCAGCCCTCAGCCCCTACCCCTTCACCGCCATCGCTCCCTGCGTGGCCTTCCTGGGCGACTTCCCCGACTACTTCAACATTGTTAGCTGGCCCGGCAGCACCGCCAAGGAGAATCAGGGCTCTATGAGCGACGAGGAGATGTATGAGTTCCTCTCCTACTTCGACACCAAGAACCTTGCAACCCGCATCAACTGCGCCGTGATGGCTTGTAGCGGCTTGCAGGATGGCACCTGCCCTCCCCACACCAACCTCGCACCCTTCAACAACCTCACAAATGAGGATAAGGTGATGTACTACTACCCCGAGATGAAACACGAGATTCCCAGCGATTGGTCGGGTAAGTATATGAGCTTCTTCCGTGAGAGGATTAAATAATACCTATGTATAAGTAAACAAAGGAGCTCGCCTTTTTACAGGCGAGCTCCTTTGTTTACGGTCGAACGTCGAACGTCGAACGTCTATAGTCGCGGGCTTGCTTGCCAGACCGAAAACTATATATGGGGTATATAGGGTGTATAGAGTCATTAGGGCCGTTAGGGACATTAGGGACATTTTCCTATAACTCTTATAACTCCTATAACTCCTATTTCTCCCTAACGGCCCTACATACCTCACCCCCCACAAAAAAATCCTGGCCCGCTATTTGCACCACAACTCACCACCGCATCACTTTTTCACACAAAAAATTTGGAGATTAAAATTTTATTCCTATCTTTGTAATGAGTACAAATTAATAATGATAACAAACACGGATTATGAAACGAATTATTATCACCCTTATAACAATAGCGATAGCCACTGCTTCGGCCCAAGCCTCAGAGCGATTGATAAACTACGAGAGGCTTCCACAGCAGGCACAACAACTCATCCAGGAGCACTTCGGCGGAGCAGCAGAGGTTACCTACGTCACCTACGACAGCGAGCTGGGCGACAACATCTACGACGTGAAGTTCAAAGATGGCTCCGAGGCGGAGTTCAACTTCCGTGGCAAGCTCATCAAGGTGGAGGGACGTCCCGGAGGCTCGGTGCCCTCGTCGGTACTTCCCGCACCTATGGTCACCTACATTGAGAACACCCACCCCACAAGTCGCATTGTGAGGGCCGAGCTGGACGACCGCACCTGGGAGGTGGAGCTCTCGGACGGCACTGAGGTACACTTTGATAAACGAGGCAAGCTGCGCTGGTATGACAACTAAACCCTCATCACACAATCAAACAACAAAAAAAGAATACAAAACCTAATAAATAGAGTAAAAGTATGAAAAACGTATTGAAAATATGGACTTTGGCAGCCCTGGCAGTAGTGGGGCTCACCTCCTGCGACGACGACAAATTGGTGGATGCAGGCCACCTTCCCGAGGCAGCACAGAGCTTCATAGAGGAGCACTTCGACGGAGCGAGAATCAGCTCGGTAGTGAAGGAGCACGACGATTTCACCGTCACCTACAATACTTACCTCTCCGACGGCACCTATGTGGAGTTCGGCAAGAGTGGTGATTGGCGAGAGGTGGAGAACCGCACAGCCGGCGTTCCCACAACCATCATCCCCGCAAAGATTAACGAGTACGTTGCAACCAACTACTCAAGCCTCTTTGTGGTGGATATCGAGCGAGAGTACATCTACAACGTGGAGCTCAACAACAACCTCGACCTCGACTTCAGCCTCGACGGCGATTTTATAAGAATAGATAATTAGTAATACCACTCGCCAATAATTCACAACCACAACATAGCGGCGAGAGGTTGAGTGTGGCAATACTCAAACAGAGGGGCGGTTTCCAAGTAGGAAACCGCCCCCATTTTATGCGTTGTTATTATGGTTATTTCTTCCAGATTTGGCGAGCATTATTGACCACAAGTTCGGCCAGGGGTGCCACCACCTTGGGGGAAATGACGCCCTCCTCAAGAGCCTTCACATAGCGGAGGTTGTGGGTATCGGTGCCGACAAAAGAGTAAGCACCTCCGAGCAACAGCTCCTCTGCCACCTTACGCACACGGTCACCATAGTAGCCGCTGAGGGAGAGGATGTTGAGCTGCAGCGAGTAGTTCTTTGTAGTCAGCTTTTTGAGCTCTCTAGACTTCAGTCCGTCGCCCGCAAAGGCATACCTCTCGGGGTGGGCCACAATGATATTCTTCCCCGACAGTGCCACCTCAAAGAGTTCGTCCTGGCGGTCGGCCCTCATTGAGCCCATACCATACTCCACAAGCAGCCAATCGTCGCCCATAGTAAGGGGGCCTTGAGGGTTGTTAATGTGCCCCATAAACTGCTCGTCGAGGTAGTATTCGGCGGCGAGCCTCACCTCAAAGTCACCCAGGGGAGGCATCTCCTCCATACGGCTCACCATATCGCTCTCCGAGCGGGTGCCGTGGATGCCATAGATAATGTGTGGGGTGAGCACTGCGCCCCTCACACCCATATCTCGCAAGCGGCCAGCCACCTCCACACTCTCCTCGGCCGTGCGGCAGCCATCATCAACCCCCCACAGCAGGTGGGAGTGGATGTCATAGAGCCCCTGGAGGCTATCTCGCAGGTAGCATTTTTTCTTCAGGAAACCGAACATTTTGTGTAGTATTTTCTATTAAAATCGTTTAATCAATAATCGTAGCACCCTTTAGTCGAAGAGTGTCGGTTGGTGGAGGTTTACGACCTCCTTGCCCTGTTTGCGGGCATAGTCGATGGTTTGGCGTGTGCCGCCACGTCCTCCCTCGTAGTAGGCCACCACACGGTCTGCATTGTCCACGAGGTAGCGGTTGCGCCTGGCATAGCAGGCGTGGTGGTAGTGGTTGGCCATAATAACAACCACCTCAGCACCCTCCAACACCCTCTCATAGAGTCGTTTACTCTCCGCATCAAAGGAGCGGGAAAAGCCTTCGTAGGGTACCACAGCTGCAAGAGCCACACCATTATCAATCCCTCCCTCGGCACGCAGTCGCAGGAGTTCGTCGGCCGCCCACAAATCGACCCCGGGGGCCATTCCGCACAGAAAGTACTCGGCACCCTCCGCCACCAAGCGCACAATTTCCTCGGCCAGAGCACCTCTTATGGAGCGCTCCGTAGCCTGGGGGTTGTCACGCCACTTGGCAATCTTCTCGGGGCGGTGGCCCGTGAAACTCACTGATTTCATACAATCTTCTCTATCTCCTCCACAGTGGCACGCTTCTCCAAATCGTTGCCCGAAGGACGCTGGAAGATGCGGATATCAAAGAGGGGAGCAATGGCCATAATGTGCTCAAACAGCAAGGCCTGGATACGCTCATACTCCACCCACACTGTTGTATTCGTGAAGGCATACACCTGCAAGGGAACACCCGTGTCACTCGACTGTAGGTGGCGCACCATGTGGAGCATATCTTTGTTGAGCCAAGGTTGCGCCTCCATGTAGCGCTCAATATAGACCCTCAACAACTCCAGATTGGAGACCTGTGTGCGGGGCTCGGGGAGCGAGGCTATATGGTCGGCCATAAGCTCCACTTTGGCAACCCTCTGGAGCAGCTCCTCGGAGCAGAACTTCACAGTGTTGATATCTATCTCCACAAAGCGGGCAATCCTTCGGCCTCCCGAGGAGAACATACCCTCCCAATTTTTGAATGTACCCGTAGTGAGCGTATATGGGCTCACATTGGAGATGGTGTTGTCCCACCCACGCACTTTCACAGTATTGAGGGTCATATCTATAACGACACCATCTATTCCTGCCGAGGGCATCTCAATCCAATCACCCACCTTCATCATCTTGTCGCTGGAGAGCAGTATGCCCGACACAAGATTGAGAATAGCATCCTTAAACACGAAGCTCACCACTGCCAACGAAGCACCCAGACCGGTGAAGAGTTTGGTGGGCGACTTGTCGATGAGAATGCCTATGATGAAGATGACGCCGACAATCCACACCACAATCTGTACCACCTGCATAAATCCCTTGAGCGGTGCCCCCGTGGTCTTGCGCTTGAGGTAGATGAGCGAAAAAATGGTCTTCACCACCGAATTGACGGCGCTCACAAACATCCAGACAATCATCACATCCAGACCCTTGCGAACAGCCACTCCGAGGTGGGTGGCGGGGTCGAAGGCGAGGGGCATCATCATATAGAATATGAGCACCGAGATGGTGAGAGCTATCTTCTCCAGGTTAGGCTTGTCGAAAATCACCTCCAGGGGGGTGTCTATATAGTCCTGAATCTTATTGGCCCTGAGGAGTATATACCTCAACAAGCGCCACACCAGAACACACGAGGCCACAACCACAATGGCCGCAAACAGCGACCTATATCCTCCCTCCGAGGAGTTAAGCCCCAGCCAGTCGAGCAGGGTGCTCATCCAGCGCAACAAAAAGGAGCCCTTCTCCTCCAAAACATTCTCTGCCACCATATTTTAGTTATCAGTTGTCAGTAAACAGTTTTCAGTTATCAGTTATCAGTAATCTGTTTTTAGTTGGCGGGGGTGGGGAGGTTATTTATCCTCGCCCTCGTTTTTATTTCTCTGGTTCAATATAAATCGGCGCAGGCTATCCCACAGAACGATGTGGTCGTGGCTCTCAATCTCGGGAGCCTCATTGGCCTGCACCTCCTCCGAGATGAGGAGCAGTTTGTCGCCACGATGGAGCGTGGTGCCACCATTGGGCACAATATAGCGGTCGCCCCTGCGAATCATCATCACCAGGGTCTTCTCGGGCAGTTTCACATCCTTCAGCAGTGCACCATCACGAGCACCTCCCTCAATAATATCCACCTCTGTAAGGGCCGCCTTCACCTCGTCGGGCAAGTCGATATCAAAACCCTTCTCTGGGCTCTTATCCGCCACATCCAACACTCGGGCCATAGAGCCCACTGTGGTACCCTGCACCACCAGCGAGAAGATGGTGATGAAAAAAACGATATTGAAGACATTGTTATTTGGGTCGAGGCCGGCCAATTTGGGATAGGTGGCAAACAAAATGGGTGCCGCACCCCTCAATCCCACCCACGACACATAGTGGCGAGCCTTGACGGAGAGTGTTTTCCCAAAGGGGAGTAGCGACATCCACACAGCCACAGGTCGGGTGACAAAAATCATCGCCACACCAACCAGAATACCCACCTGCGCCACATTCACCAACTCGTGGGGATTGACCAACAGACCGAGCATAAGGAACATCACAATCTGCATCAACCAGGTGACTCCGTCGAGGAAAGTGGCAAGCGTACGCTTATGGCTCAAGCGCTGGTTACCCATAACGATACCCGCAATATAGACCGCCAAGTAGCCGTTGCCGCCCAGCAGGTCGGTAAACGAGGAGGTGAAGAAAATGAGCGAGAGCAACAACACCGAGTAGAGCGACTTGTTGCCCACATTTAAACGATTGATTACATAGGTGGCACCACGACCCAGCAAGTAGCCCGTAATAGCACCTATACCCATCTGTTGCAGAAAGGTGACCACCACCTCGCCTGCAGCCGCTCCTCCTCCCTGATTGAGCTGTATGAGGACAATGGTAAGGATGTAGGCCATAGGGTCGTTACTACCACTCTCAAGCTCCAGCAGCGGTCGAAGGTTCTCCTTGAGTCCCAGGCGTTTGGAGCGCAAGGTGGCAAACACGGTGGCCGAGTCGGTGGAGGACATAACGGCCGCAATGAGGAGCGCCATAGGGAAAGGAATGTTGAGCCCCAACCACGCACCCACAAAGTAGATTACCGTACCGGTGAGCGCTGCTGTGAGCATCACACCAGCCGTTGCCAACACCAATCCCTCCTTCAGCACCGGCCTCGCCTCCTCAAAAGAGGTGTCCATACCGCCCGAAAAGAGGATAATACTAAGGGCCACCATACCCACAAACTGCACAGCGGCAAAATTGTCAAACTCGATACCCACACCATCCGTTCCGAAGGCCATACCCACCAGAAGGAAGAAGAGCAGCATAGGGGCACCAAAGCGACTGCTCGCCTTGCCCGCCAAGATGCTCACAAAGAGGATTATCGAACCCACCAACAATATGTTTCCCGTTGTTATTATCATTTATTTCTACGCATTTTACATCTTATTAACTCACTGTGCAATAAAAAGATAGGAGATTTTTCCTCTCTGCCGCTGGGGTGCTACAGGGTCGGCATTGAAGAGCGAGCTTCCCGCCTTTTCGAGCGCCGCCTCCCTCAAGCAACTGTTCTTCTCAGAGAGAGCGTCGTTCACACTGCACGAAACAACCTCGCCCGAGGTATTGACCACAATATCAACGACCACCTCGCCGCCACCCTCGCACATATAGGCCGGCACAGGCATCCTCAACGCATAGCGCACAGGGTCGGCCAGCGAGTAGGAGACGGTTACATTACCCCTCACCTTGCGGTTTTCGATTTTCTCTCCCTCGTAGTGTTGGTCGAGTATCTGTCGCTCTCGCTCAAGCCCTAAGGCATAGTCGGCAGCGTTGTCCCTCACACTCTGCTGCACCCTATCGGCCTCCTCATAAATACTGCGTGCATCGGTACGATGGTCATCCAAATTATCATTGAGGGCGTTCTCATTGGAGATGCGGTTTGTTGCGGGCGACTCATCGTAGCGTTCGTTGAGCATTTTATTTAGTTCCTGGGCCCTCTGGAGCTCCTCCTGGAGTTTCTGGAGGTCGGTAAAGTCGAGCATAATCTCCGACTGCGACTCACGACGGCTCACAACCACATCGGCCGCCACAAATGCCACACCAAAAACCACATAGGCCGCCACGGTGATGAGCAACGACACACGGTGGTCGTAGGCCCACTCGGCCACACTCACCCTACGCCCACTTGTTACGGGCGCCTTGCGGGGCTTGCTTGTAGTCTTCGGACGGCTCGAGGTTTGCATACTTATTGACTCTAACGACTAAAAAATTGTAAATCATACAAAGGTAGTAACTTTTATTGAAAAAATTAATATCTTTGTAGTTCAAAAAGAAAACCTCAACATAAATGTCCAACCAGAGAACACTTGCAGCACCCATTACCTTCAGCGGTAAAGGACTCCACACCGGAGAGCTTGTGACGATGACCGTCCGACCCGCCGAGGCCGATAGCGGCATCCTCTTCCGCCGCACGGATCTCAAGGGAACCCCTACCGTGGCTGCCCTTGCCCACAACGTGTGCGACACATCGAGGGGTACAACCATCAAAGATGGCAAAGCCAAAGTATCTACCATCGAGCACATTATGTCGGCCCTGTGGACACTCGGCGTGGACAATGCACTGGTGGACATTGACGCCCCCGAAACCCCCATTATGGATGGCTCCGCAAGAGAGTATGCCACAGAGATTTTGAGGGTCGGCACCGTGGAGCAGAACTCCCCACGACGCTACTTCACCGTGGAGGACCCCTGCTGCTTCGAGATTGCCAAGAAGGGTGTGAAGGTGGAAGTTCTCCCAGACGAGGAGTTTTCGATTGACATCACGGTGGACTACAACTCCACAGTGGTAGGCATCCAAAACTTCCTCTACACCGAGGCTGTGGACTACTCTGCCGAGATTTCACCCTGCCGCACATTTGTCTTCCTCCACGAGATTGAGTTGTTGCTCAAGCTGGGCCTTATAAAGGGCGGTAGTGTGGAGAGTGCCATTGTGGTGGTGGAGAAACCTATCTCGGAGAGCACCCGCAAGCGCATCTGCAAGAGTTTCGGCAGGGACGACATCGAGGTTGAAAGAGGCTACCTCAACCACCTCAAGTTGCGCTTCGACAACGAGATTGTACGCCACAAACTGCTCGACATCCTGGGCGACCTGGCACTTCTGGGCCGACGCATAAAGGGTCGTGTGGTGGCAGTGCGCCCCGGTCACCTGGCCAATACACAGACGGCACTACTGCTGGAGAAAAAACTCGCAGAGTAACCGCCGTCGGGCAAAATATTTGATAGTAAGGACAATAAAACAAAGAAAACCACGTATAGAGAGTATGATTAGTAATTTGGCATATATCCACCCCGACGCCAAACTCGGCGAGGGTGTAACAGTAGAGCCCTTTGCCTACATCGAGGCCGATGTGGTCATCGGCGACGGCAGTTGGATCGGCCCCCACGCAAGTGTTATGGCCGGCACACGTATGGGTAAGAATTGTAAGGTGCACAGCGGCGCCGTGATTGGCGGCGTGCCCCAGGACCTCAAGTTCCACGGCGAGTACACCACCTGCGAGATTGGTGACAACAACACCTTCCGCGAGTGCTGCACCGTGAACCGTGGTACAGAGGCGAAGGGTAAGACTGTGATGGGTAGCAACAACCTCGTGATGGCCTACGCCCACATCGCCCACGACTGCGTGATTGGCAACAATTGCGTAATTGTGAACAACGTGTCGCTCGCCGGCGAGGTAGAGCTCGGCAACTTTGTGGTATTTGGCGGTCACTCTGGTGCCCACCAGTTCAGTCGCATCGGCGACCACGCAATGATTGCCGCCAACACCTATGTAAACAAGGATGTGCCCCCCTATGTGAAGGCCGCCCACACCCCCATCACCTATGTGGGTGCCAACTTCCTGGGCCTCCGCCGCAGGGGCTTCTCCAATGAGGAGATTAAGCAGATTCAGGATATCTTCCGTGTGCTCTTCCAGGATGGCCACACCTACTCGGCCGCCTGCGACATCGTTATGGCACAGTTCCCCGAGAGCGAGATACGCAACCAGGTTGTGGAGTTCATCCGCAGCTCGAAGCGAGGCATCCTGAAGCCCTACAACACCGCCGCTATCGCCGCCGAGGAGTAAGGGGCCAAAGATAGAGAGCCGAGGAGTAAGAGGCCAAAGATAGAGAGCCGAGGAGTAGATACTTTGGCACATATATAATAAAAGGATGACCCGCAGTGGGTCATCCTTTTATTATGGGGATATTGTGATGCTAACTCACGGCTGTGTCGGCAGCAGCCACCTCGGCGGCACGGGCCTCCATCTCCATCTGTATGCCAACCATTGTCACCGCCGCACGGGCCAACGAAAGGCCATCTGGATAGGAAGTGGTGGTAACTATGGGCATATTCCAGTCCAGGACAACCTCCGTGAGGCCATTGAGGGCAGCAGCCAACACCGCAGGGTTCTCCTCGTGGGGCAGGAACACCAATACGGCATCGACACTCGTAAACTCGGCGAAACACTTGGCGGCCAACACCGTCTCACCTGTGCCGGGCACCAGACGATACTCCACCTCGCCCTCCACCTCCACCATTGCGTGGAGCGTGTGCTCGGCAACCATCGTCTGCTCACCACAGCCCTCAACTATTACAAATCCAAATTTCAGCTTCGTCATAACCAATTACTATTTCTCGACCACCATAGGCAGTCCGACCTCACAAAGATAATAAAAGGAGTTGAGAATGGAGAATGGAAAATTGAAAATGCAAAATTTTTGTCCAACGACTAACGTCCAACGTCTAACGACAAATTCCTATTACTCCTACTACTCCTATTACTCTACCCCAATAGGAATTATAGGAGTTATAAGAATTATAGGAAATTATCTCTAATGGCTCCATTGACCCTAACGGCCCTACCCCTCCCATAAGTTAGGGGAGGATAATTTTGTTTTCGGGCTTGCATATGCAAGCCCGCGACGGTTGACGGTAGACGGTAGACGGTAGACGTAAAAAGCGCATATTATCGAGGGATTTTTGTGCCAAACGAAGGAGCGAGCCCGCAACCTACTTTCCGTAGGTGAGGAGCTCGCTCTCTGAAGTTTGGTGCAAAAAGCACCGATAAGATGCGCTTTTTACTGGAGGCGACCGATGTAGAGATCGATATCACGTGCCTCAAGTGCAGTGTTGTAATCGTCGGCAATCCTCTGGAAAGCAGCAAGTGCAGCAGCCTTGTTGCCCAGAGCCTCCTCAGCGAGGCCGAGTTTCTTGAGGTAGTAGGGAGCGGTGAGGCTGTTCTCGCTGGCCTTCACAGCCTTGCGATAGAGAGCAGCAGCCTTGGCCATATCGCCACCATCGGCGATGAGGTCGGCCTGCAGACCGAGGTTCTGTGCGTTCACAATCTCGGCGGGAGCTCCGCTGGTTGCGTCGTATTTCTGGAGGTAGGCCAGAGCGTTCTCCTTGTCACCGAGTTTGAGGTAGCAGATACCTGCATAGTGAGCTGCGAGCGAGCCCTGGGGGGTCGAACCGTAGTTCTCGATAACCTCGAGGAAGCCGGCGTAGTTGCCGTCGCCATCGAGAGCCACCTGCCACTCCTCGGCGCCGAAGTTCTGGATAGCTGCGAACATCTCTGCCGAAGCCTTCTCTGCACGGGGCTGTGCCACGAGGTATTTGTTTGCAAAGTAGCCGCCAACGATTACGATGAGGGCAACGAGTACCCAGGTGATAAGTTTTTTGTTGTTCTCAAAGAACTGCTCGGTTTTGCCTACGGTCTCAGTTACTACCTCCTCGTAGTTGGTCTCTTGGGGTTTGTTGTTTGTCATAGTTTTATTATTGTTTTGTTATTTATATACATTTCGCATACGAACCACAAAAGTAAATCTTTTTGTCGAAAAAAAGCGTTCGCCGCCACATTTTTTTCTCCTTTCGCACAAAATTACTACCTTTGAGTGGTCAAAGCGGGAGTGCAACACCCGCAATTCACAGAAATTTCAAGCCAACAACGATGAAGCTCCAAAGACTTTCGCTACTGAATTTCAAAAATATCGAGGAGTGTGAGCTCCTCCCCACGGAGGGTATCAACTGCATTGTGGGCAGCAATGGCGCCGGCAAAACCAATGTGGTCGATGCCATCCACTACCTTTCTATGAGCAAGTCATCGCTGCCGATGACCGACGGCCAATGTCTGCGCCACGGAGCGCCCTTCTTTATGCTCCAGGGCGACTACACCACCGACGGCGATATGGGTGTGACGGTCAGCTGCAGTTTCAAGAGGGGCGAGGGTAAGTCGTTGAAATTCTGTGGCAAGGAGTATCCACGCCTGGCCGACCACATAGGTGTGGTGCCCGTGGTTATGGTGTCGCCCTCGGATGGGGCACTCGTTGTGGAGGCTGCCGATGAGCGCCGCCGCTGGCTCAACGCCTTCATCTCGCAGCTCGACCACTCCTACCTCGATGCAACAATGCGCTACAACCGCCTGCTGGCCGAGCGCAATACGCTCCTCAAGCAGGGCGAGATGCTGCCCCCCGAGTTGTTGGAGGTCATTGACGAGCAGATGGTGGAGGTGGGCGAGAGGGTTGCCTCCGTGCGCCGTGAGGTGCTCGAAAGGTTGGCACCCATTGTGGAGGCTATCTACTCCAGGATTGCCGGCGAGAGGGAGAGCGTGGAGCTCGCCTACCGTTCGGAACTCAATACTACACCCTTCGGGGAGGTGCTTGTGCGCAATAGGCAGAAAGACCTCATTATGGGCTTTACGACCGCCGGCCCCCATCGTGACGATGTGGTGATGACCATCGGCGGCTACCCCCTGCGTAAGTTCGGCTCGCAAGGTCAGCAGAAATCGTTCCTACTGGCCCTCAAGTTGGCGCAGTATAACCTGCTGCACGAGCGCCTGGGCGAACACCCGCTGTTGTTGCTCGACGACCTCTTCGACAAACTCGACGAGGAGCGCCTCTCACGCCTTATAGAGCTCACCTCTGGAGAGGAGTATGGCCAGGTGTTTATCACCGACTGCAATCGTGAACGTCTAATCTCGGTGCTCAAGGGTTGCCACCCCGAGTTCCGACTCTTTGCCGTGGAGGGGGGAGAGGTTAAAGCGGAGGAGGTGTAGAGTATGCGACGCTGTAAACCAACACGCATAGGCGAGCTGTGGGGCGGATTTAAGGAGGAACACCCCGCCATTGCACAGCTTATAACCATAGGCTCGGTGCCCGACGTGTGGCGCAGAGTGGCAGGCGACTCCCTGGCCGACGCCACGAAGGTCAATTTTGCCCGTGGGACACTCTTCGTGCAGGTGGGCCCCTCGGTTGTAAGACACGAGATATTTATGAATAGGGAGATCTTCCGCTATGAGATGAACGCTATGCTCGGAAGCGAGATAATAAAAACCATCGTTGTGAAGTAAAAAACAGACAGCTTTTCGGCTGTCTGTTTTTTTGTCGACTGACGACCGACTGACAGCCCCCCCTCCGCCCTTCGGGCACCTCCCCTGTGTGCGGGGACGTACACACAATTTTCGACCACCCCTCCCTGCCTCCCCTTTCGTAGGGGAGGAGTGCACACGCCCCCATCACTTTATGACACCCCTCTAACTTAGAGAGGGAGTAGGGTGTATGGGGTATATGGGGAGCCTCCTATTACTCCTATTACTCCTATTACTCCTATTACTCCTATTACTCCTATGCTCTACTCCAGATAGGAGTTATGGGAGTTATAAGAATTATAGGAGTTATAGGAAATTTTCTCTAATGACTCTAATGTCCCTATCGGCCCTAATAATTCCTCGGGCCACAGGCCCGCGACGGTCGACGGTCGACGGTCGACGTAAAAAGCACAGATTATCGAGGGATTTTTGTGCCAAACGAGAAGGCAGCTCCGCAGTTTGCTGAACGCAAATGAGGAAGCTGCCTATCGAAGTTTGGTGCAAAAAGCACCGATAAGATGCGCTTTTTACAGGTAGTCGGCGAAGTACATCGTAACCTTATCCATCAGATGAACACGGTCTTTGCCGAGAACATTGTGCTCGTGGCGGGGATAGGGGAAGTAGTCGAGCTGAACACCATTCACCACACACGCCCTCACAAAACTCAGGCTGTGCTGCCACAGCACCACGGGGTCGATGGCGCCCTGGCAAATAAGCAGTTTGCCCTTTAGGTTGTTCACCTGGTTGATGAGCGATGTGGCCTCATAGCCCTCGGGGTTCTCCTCGGGGGTGTCCATATAGCGCTCGCCATACATCGCCTCATACCACTTCCAATCAATCACGGGGCCACCGGCCACACCCACCTTGAAGACCTCGGGGTAGTGGGTCATAAGGGAGATGGTCATAAAGCCGCCATAGCTCCAGCCGTGAACACCTATGCGGTCGGCATCCACCCACTCGTGGGAGCAGAGCCACTCGATACCCTTCATCTGGTCCTCCATCTCGGCCTTGCCACACTGGCGGTGGATGGCCTGCTCATACTCTTTGCCGTGGAACTGGGTGCCACGGTTGTCCATAACGAATACCACATAACCCCTCTGGGCCATATACATCTCCCAGCGGCGCAGGTTGGCCTGGAAGGAGTTGTTAACCATCTGGCTGTGGGGGCCGCCATAGACGTAGAGTATTGCGGGATACTTCTTTGCGGGGTCGAAGTCGATGGGGTAAATCAGTCGGTAGTGGTTATCCCAGCGGCCGTCGGCACTCTTAATGGTACCCAGCTCGATGGGTGTGTAGTTGTAGCCCTCGCAAGGGTCAGCTGCGGTGAGGATATTCTTCTTCACCTTGCCCTCCTTGGTGGAGCAGAGGTTGATAACTCGGGGTGTGTGGAGCGAGGAGTAGTTGTCGATAAACCACTTGCCGTCGGGGCTCACCGAACAGTTGTGCCAACCCTCATCGAGGGTGAGGCGGGTGGCCTTGCCGCTCTTGATGTTCACCTTGAAGAGGTGGCGGTCGGCGGGTGACACCTCCGAGGAGTAGTAGAAGACCTCGGTGGCGCTGTGGGCCACATAGAAGAGGTCGGCATCGGTGGCCACAAGTCGGCGGTAGCTCCACTCGCCACTCTTCACGTTGCGCTCATAGAGGTAGAGGTTCCAATAGCCGTCCCTCACATTGGTGGCATAAAGGAATCGGTTGCCGCTCTCGTCGAGCCAGCGCAGAGGGTAGTAGGGCTCCACATAGCGGGGGTCGCTCTCCACAAAGAGGTGCTCCACCTGCTCGCCCGTAGTGGCCGAGTAGCTGTTCAGGTGCATAGTGTTCTGACCACGATTGAGCACCTGGATGTAGATGAGCTCGCCATTGGGGCTCCAGGTGATATTTGTGAGGTAGCGCTCCTCGTCGAAGTCGGTAACATTGAGCCACACGGTCTGTTCGGTTGCGGAGTTCCACACTCCCACCCTCACCTTCTCGGAGGGCATACCCGCCATTGGGTACTTAATCTCCACGAGGGAGCCTGTGCGTGTGGTGATGTCGAGCAACGGAAAATCGGTCACAGCACTCTCATCCTTCTGATAGAAAGCCACCTTCGAGCGGTCGGGCGAGGCAAAGATACCCCCTTCGATACCAAACTCGTTGCGACTGACGTGGGAGCCGCTCACGATATTTTTGTCGCTCTCGGAGGTAATAGCCACCTTGCGCCCCTCAATCTCTGCCCAGAGGTTGTTTCCCTCGGTGTAGTAGTAGGGGGCGGAAGCGGAGGGGGTGTGCTCGGGAGCCACAGCCTCCTTTCCGTTGGTAGGATAGAACCAATGCTGGTTGTCACGACCGGTTATTTCGCCATAGATTGTTTTGCCCTTGGCATCCGCGCCCCAGACGGTGTAGATATTCTGTGGCACGAGTTCGCGGGAGAGAATAGCATCCTCCATAGTCAAAAGTTTACGCTCCTGAGCCTCAGCGCCATAGACGGCTGCCGCCCCCAGAAGGAGTGTGCAAAAGAGTGGTTTCATCGTTATGATAGTCTTGGTTTGTAGGCGTAAAGGTACAAAAATTTTGATTTTTATGCAAAAAGCACTACCTTTGGGATTGGTTTTTTCAAACAACAATAAGATTTTTCCCAAGATGAAACAGAACAAAGTTACGCTCGACGAGGCAAAGCAGCTCATTCAGTTCTATCCCGATTGGCCCAAAGAGGGTGTCAATTTCGTGGACCTTCTCCCCCTGTTGAGTGATGCCGATACATTTAGCGTTATTATTGAGGAGCTGGGCAAGCACCTCACCACCCCCAATGTGGCAGCACCCGAGGCAAGGGGTTTCCTCTTTGCAGCACCCCTATTGGTAACCAACTCCAAGGCTCACAACCTCATAACCTTCCGCAAGAGCGGCAAACTGCCCGCAAATGAGGGCGACCTCCAGAGGGTTGCCATCGTCAAGGAGTATGGCGAGGACAGCCTCTTCTTCCGCAAGAGCGACCTCCAGAATGCACAGGTGACCAACGGTGTGGTGGAGATTTCGATTCTCGACGACATTCTGGCCACCGGCGGCACCGCCCTCGAGATGGCTCGCCACCTGGAGGCTCTCACCATAGAGAAGGATGGCAAGGAGTATCCCGTGAAGGTGAGGGAGTTCATCTTCCTGGCCGACCTCAGCTTCCTCCACGGCAAAGAGCTCCTGGAGGAGATTGCCCCCGTCTATTCGCTCATTTCGTTCTAAACGACTATTAAACATACAATTATGCGACTGCTTATCCACCAGAATCAGGCCAACGGCTCGGCCTGGGTTGCAAAGTACATTGCCGACGCCATCAATCGCAAGGCGGCCACCACAAGCGCCCCCTTCGTGCTCGGCCTTCCCACAGGCTCCACCCCCCTGGGCACCTACAAGGAACTCATCCGCCTCAACCGTGAGGGCTACGTGAGTTTCCGCAATGTCATCACCTTTAATATGGACGAGTATGTGGGACTCCCCGAGGAGCACCCCCAAAGCTACCATAGCTTTATGTGGGACAACTTCTTCTCCCACATCGACATCAACCCCGAGAATGTAAACATCCTCAACGGCAACGCCGAGAACCTCGAAAAGGAGTGTGAGGACTACGAGAAACGCATCGAGAGCGCCGGAGGTATCGACCTCTTCCTCGGTGGCGTGGGCGAGGATGGCCACATCGCCTTCAACGAGCCTTTCTCCTCAATGGCCTCCCGCACAAGGGTTAAAACCCTCACCCAGGATACCATCATCGTGAACTCCCGCTTCTTCGATGGCGACGTCAATCAGGTGCCCAAGCTGGCCCTCACCGTAGGTGTGGCAACCATTCTCTCGGCCCAGGAGGTTATAATCCTCGCCTTCGGCCCCAAGAAGGCACGTGCCGTGAAGGAGGGCGTGGAGGGGGCCTACTCCCACCAGTGGACCATCACAGGTCTGCAGACCCACCGCCACGGAATACTCGTGGCTGACGAGGATGCCGCAGGCGAACTGAAAGTTTCGACCTACAAATACTTTAAGGATATCGAAAGCGAGAATATCTAAATAAATAGAGAGAGCCGCAACGAGGGTTGCGGCTCTCTCTTTTATGTCGACCGACGACCGACGACCGTCTACCGTCGCGGGCTTGCGTGGCAAGCCCGAAAACATATATGGGCAGATAGGGTCATTAGTGTTGTTAGGGCCATTAGAGGAGATTTCCCATAATTCTTATTACTCCTATTACTCCTATTACTCCTATTCTCTACCCCAATTAGGAATTATAAGAATCATAGGAGTCATAGGAAATTTTCCCTAACCGCCCTAAAAAAACTGTTTACTGATAACTGATAACTCCGCTCATAATTAGAGCCTTTCGAGCAGGGCAAGGAGCTCCTCGATGGTTGGGTCTTTGAGCATCACACGCTTCTGGTCATCAAGCAGATAGAGCGTAGGTATAGCCTTCAGGTCGTAGAGCTCTTTGGTGTTGATAACCATCCCCCTATCGTAGGCCGTAATCCACCACTCCGGATTTTCGCCCACACTCTTGCGCCACTCCCCCACCTCGCCGTCGGGATAAAGCGCCAACACCTTCAACACCCCCCTACGATGGAGCTCATCGAGGATGCCAGTCTGGCGAAAAACCTCCTTTGTGTGGGCACACTCACTGCACCCGGGATTGTAGAAAAAGAGGAGGGTGAAGGGCGACTTTATATTATGGATCCTACCCGTGCGACCATCGGGAAGTGTGTAGGTAAAATCGGTGGCAACCGTTCCTCGCTGATTGCGTGCAACAAGCTTGAGCAGCGACACATAGCGCTCACGAGAGGCAGCATCGAGAGGGCTGCGGGCGCCCACGGCGTGACGCAGGAAGGGCTCCCACAGAAGGTCGTTGCGCCAGGGCGACGAGGGGTCGTAGAGCACCAGCTCGGCGAACTCCAGGAAGTACCAATAGCCGTCCAGGCTCGCTGCGGCACGGTTCATCATACTCTCCACCGCCTCGCCCCACAGTGCAATAGGCACATCGTAGAGCACACGAACAAAGGTGAGAAATCCCTGCTGATTGGCCTCCTTGGAGTAGCCACTCTCGGCGAGAGCGAAGTCGTAGGAATCCCAAAAATGGAGGGCGCTCCACTCGGCAGCCTCCTCTTCCGAACCTATATACATTGGCACCGACACATAGGGGAAACGCCCCTGCTGCTCTCCTCGGAGCGTCGAGGGAGCCAAAACAAGCAGCGCAACAAGTGCAAAAAACAGCCTTCTCATAGACAAATATTGGTTTTAGCTGTGACAAAGTTACCCAAATAATTGTGTTATTCAAAAAACAATGGTAACTTTGCAGAATAAATGTCCATCCGTAGGATGGAGCGAGGGTGCACGGCTGAAACCAAAACGCAACACAACACAACGCAACACAACACCGAAACCAAAACAAACACAAAATAACTTATTTATTCTTTAACCTAATTAATTATGAGTGGAAGTATTTTTACCTCTTCGATCGGCAAGAAGATGTTTATGAGCATCTCGGGCTGTATCCTCATCTTGTTCCTCACATTCCATATGTGTATGAACTTGGCATTGGCAATCTCCAATGATGCCTACAACGCAATTTGCGGTTTCCTCGGCGCCAACTGGTATGCAGTTGCTGCAACCGTTGCTCTGGCACTGATTGTTGTGCTTCACTTTGCACTTGCAATCGTTCTGACCATTCAGAACCGCAAGGCTCGTGGCACCATCCGCTACCGTGTTACCAAACGTGAGAATGGTGTGGAGTGGTCGTCGAAGAATATGCTTGTTCTCGGCTTCGTAGTAATCATCGGCCTCGGCCTTCACCTTGCCCACTTCTGGTACAAGATGATGTTTGCCGAGTTGCAGGGTGCTCACGAGGTTCTGGTTGGCGCAGCTATGGTAGCCCCCACCGACGGTGCTGCTATCGTTCGCTACTACTTCGCACAGTGGCCCTACCTGGTACTCTACCTCGTATGGTTCGCCGGCTTGTGGCTCCACCTCACCCACGGTGTATGGAGTATGATGCACTCGCTTGGTCTGAACAGCAAAGTTTGGTTCAACCGTATGAAATGCATCTCGACAATCGTTGCGACCCTCGTATGTGGTGGCTTTGCCCTCTGCGCAATCGTCATCTTCCTGCAGGAGAACTTCGGTATCCTCGTTTTCTAATCTAATCTGTAAACCAAAAAAACTTTTAGCGATATGATTAAGCTTGATTCCAAGATTCCCGCAGGCCCTATCGAAGGCAAGTGGACCAAACATAAAGGTGATATCAAAGTCGTTAGCCCCGCTAACAAACGCAAATTGGACGTTATCGTTATCGGTACCGGTCTGGGTGGTGGCGCAGCTGCTGCTTCGCTCGGTGAGCTCGGCTACAATGTAAAAGTGTTCTGCATCAGCGACTCGCCACGTAGGGCTCACTCGATTGCAGCACAGGGCGGTATCAACGCCGCAAAGAACTATCAGAACGATAACGACTCGGTATATCGTCTGTTCTATGACACCATCAAAGGTGGTGACTACCGTGCAAGGGAGGCCAACGTTTACCGTCTGGCAGAGGTGTCGAACCTCATCATCGACCAGTGCGTAGCACAGGGTGTACCTTTCGCTCGTGAGTACGGCGGCCTTTTGGCTAACCGTTCGTTCGGTGGCGCACAGGTATCTCGTACCTTCTATGCTCGTGGTCAGACCGGTCAGCAGCTGCTCCTCGGTGCTTATGCAGCCCTCAACCGTCAGATTGCTGCCAAGACCGTTAAGAGCTACCCCCGCCACGAGATTTTGGACATCGTACTGATTGATGGCAAGGCAAGGGGTGTGATTGCACGTAACCTCGTAACCGGCGAATTGGAGCGCCACGGCGCACACGCTGTGGTTATGGCTACCGGTGGCTACGGCAACGTATTCTTCCTCTCGACCAACGCTATGAACTCCAATGGTTCGGTGGCTTGGCAGGCATTCAAGAAGGGTGCAGCCTTTGCTAACCCCTGCTTCACCCAGATTCACCCCACCTGTATCCCCGTACACGGCACCCAGCAGAGCAAACTTACCCTTATGAGTGAGTCGCTCCGTAACGACGGCCGTATCTGGGTTCCCAAGAACCTCTCGGATGTAAAGGCTCTTCGTGCAGGTGTTAAACAGCCCTCCGACATCGCAGAGGAGGATAGGGATTACTACTTGGAGCGTCGTTACCCCGCATTCGGCAACCTCGTACCTCGTGACGTAGCTTCGCGTGCAGCCAAGGAGCGTTGCGATGCAGGTTATGGCGTAAACGAGACCGGTCTGGCCGTATATCTCGACTTCAAGACCGCTATCAACCGCCTCGGTATCGACAAGATTCGTGAGCGCTACGGCAACCTCTTCCAGATGTATGAGAAGATTACCGCCGTTAATCCCTACGAGCAGCCTATGCAGATCTACCCCGCTGTTCACTACACTATGGGTGGTACCTGGGTTGACTACAACCTTATGACCACCGTCCCCGGTCTTTACTCGATTGGTGAGGCCAACTTCTCGGACCACGGTGCAAACCGTCTGGGTGCTTCGGCACTTATGCAGGGTCTGGCTGACGGTTACTTCGTTCTGCCCTACACCATCGGTGACTACCTCTCGAAAGAGATTCAGTCGCCCAAGGTGGACACCAACGATCCCGCATTTGAGGAGGCAGAGAACGCTATCCGTGCCAAGATTGAGAAACTCTACGCCATCAAGGGTACCCAGACTCCCGACGAGCTGCACAAGAAACTCGGTTGCGGCATTATGTGGGAGAAGGTAGGTATGGCTCGTACCAAAGAGTCGCTGGAGCAGGCAATCGTTGAGATTCAGGCCCTCCGCAAAGAGTTCTGGAGCGACCTGAAACTCACCGGCAAGCCCGACGAGTTCAACCAGGAGCTTGAGAAGGCTCTCCGTCTGGCCGACTTCCTGGAGCTCGGTGAGCTTATGGCTCGTGACGCTCTCAACCGTAATGAGAGCTGCGGTGGCCACTTCCGTGAGGAGTATCAGACTCCCGAGGGCGAGGCTCTGCGTGACGACGAGAACTACGCTTATGTTGCAGTATGGGAGTACCAGGGTGAGGACAAAGAGCCCGTGCTCTACAAAGAGCCTCTCACCTTCGAGACTATCCACCTCCAGCAGCGTAACTACAAAGACTAAAACAAGAGGGTTACAGAAGCAATCCCGAATCCAAACGATTAATGTAAGCAAAAAAATAGAACAACGATATGAATTTAACACTTGAAATCTGGCGTCAGCCCAACGCCAAAGCCGAAGGCAAATTCGAGACTTATGTGGTTAAGGATGTTTCGACCGAGAGCTCGTTCCTCGAGATGCTCGACATCCTCAACACCCAGCTCATCCACCAAGGTATCGAGCCCGTAGCATTCGACCACGACTGCCGTGAGGGTATCTGCGGTGCTTGCTCGCTGCGTATCAACGGCCACGCACACGGCCCCGAGAGCGAGGTAACCACCTGCCAGCTCCATATGCGTAACTTCAAGGATGGTGACAAGATTGTCATCGAGCCCTGGAGGAGCCGTGCATTCCCCGTAATCAAAGACCTTGTGGTGGACCGCACCGCTTATGAGACCATCCTTCAGGCCGGCGGTTTCGTGTCGGTGAACACCGGTGGTGTGCCCGATGCTAACGCTATTCCTATCGCCAAGGACGACGCTGAGGAGAGTATGGATGCAGCAGCTTGTATCGGTTGTGGTGCTTGCGCCGCTACCTGCAAGAACGGCTCGGCAATGCTCTTCGTAGCAGCTCGTGTTTCGTCGCTCGCCAAACTGCCCCAGGGCCAGGTGGAGGGCGCACGCAGGGCTAAAGCAATGGTTGCAAAGATGGACGAGCTCGGCTTTGGTAACTGTACCAACACCGGCGCTTGCCAGGCAGAGTGCCCCAAAGGCATCACCATCAACCACATCGCTCGCCTCAACCGTGAGTATCTGAAAGCTAAATTCCGCAGCTAAGCAAAAGCAATTAATGTTGTGGGGAGGGCGCAAAAACCCTCCCCCAACAATGTAATACAACAAGTTAGGTTATTTATTAATTCACTAAAAAAGTACTAAAAATGTCTGAAATTTTAGGCGTACACGCAAGAGAGATTCTTGATTCGAGGGGCAACCCCACTATTGAGGTGGAGATTACCACCGCAAACGGTTTTGTTGGTCGTGCTGCTGTTCCCAGCGGTGCTTCGACCGGTGAGAACGAGGCTCTCGAGTTGCGTGACGGCGACAAAGGTCGCTACCTCGGCAAAGGCGTGCTGAAAGCTGTTGCCAATGTAAACGATGTAATTGCTCCCGCCATCATCGGTATGAACGTATTCGATCAGGTGGGCGTAGATAAGGCTATGATTGAGCTCGACGGCACCAAGACTAAGAGCAACCTCGGCGCAAACGCCATCCTCGGCGTGTCGCTCGCAACTGCTCACGCAGCTGCTGCCGAGCTTGGTATGCCCCTCTACCGCTACATCGGCGGTACCAACGCAAAGAGCCTCCCCGTGCCTATGATGAACATCATCAACGGTGGTTCGCACTCGGATGCCCCCATCGCTTTCCAGGAGTTTATGATTCGCCCCGTAGGTGCTCCCACCTTCCGTGAGGCTCTCCGTATGGGTGCAGAGGTATTCCACAACCTCAAGAAAGTTCTCCACGCTCGTGGTCTGAGCACCGCAGTGGGTGATGAGGGTGGTTTCGCTCCCGCATTGGAGGGTACCGAGGATGCTATCGAGAGCATCCTGAAGGCTATTGAGGCTGCAGGTTATGTTCCCGGTAAGGACGTTATGATTGGTATGGACTGCGCTTCGAGCGAGTTCTACAAAGATGGCATCTACGACTACACCAAGTTTGAGGGTGAGAAGGGTGCAAAACGCACCTCGGCAGAGCAGGTTGAGTACCTCAAAGGCCTCGTAGAGAAATATCCCGTTGACTCGATTGAGGACGGTATGGCCGAGAACGACTGGGAGGGTTGGAAGATGCTGACCGACGCTATCGGCGACAAGTGCCAGCTCGTAGGCGACGACCTCTTCGTTACCAATGTTGAGTTCCTCAAGAAGGGTATCGAGATGGGTTGCGGTAACTCCATCCTTATCAAAGTAAACCAGATTGGCTCGCTCACCGAGACCCTCGACGCTATCGAGATGGCTCACCGTGCAGGCTACACTTCGGTTACCTCGCACCGTTCGGGTGAGACCGAGGATGCAACCATCGCCGACATCGCAGTTGCTACCAACTCGGGTCAGATTAAGACCGGTTCGATGAGTCGTAGCGACCGTATGGCCAAGTACAACCAGCTGCTCCGCATCGAGGAGGAGCTCGGCGACGAGGCTGTTTATGGCTACAAGAAAATCTACCGTGTGAAATAATCCTGCGGAGGTTTCTAACACGAAGGGCTCGGACACTGCGTCCGAGCCCTTTTTCTTTGCGACTTTTTCTCTTTACAACTTTTTCTTTGCGACTTTTTGTAAAAAGTCGCCCAAAAACTTTTGGGAGATACTGCGTATCTCTACTACCGTGTCTACCCCATTCCTGCACTCCCCGTGCAAAGAATTGACATCACAAAAGAGCCGTTCCGCACCGCTATGCCAGCCTCTATCCATAAAAGAGAGCGACATCCTCAATGAGGATGTCGCTCATATATGCGGTGCAAAGCACACACAAATGGTGTACTACTTGAACCAGCTCTCAACTTTGGTGCGAGCCCAGAAGTAGTAGAGTGCAAGACCTACCCAGCTGGTGGCCAATACCACGAGCGAAACGATAAGTTTGCCGGGGAGTTGAATGTTTTTCTTGAAGATGTCTAGTACGCACCAGATGGAGCAGATAAGACCAATCAGATAAAGAATCATAGTTTTTTTATTAAGGGTTATTAGTAATGAGAATTGATGTTGCTTTTTTGTCGAGGTTACTCTTTGCGGATAATCTTTGCTCCGAGGGCGTTAAGTCGTCCCTCGATGTTCTGGTAGCCACGGTCAATCTGTTCAATGTTCTGAATGATGCTTTTGCCATCTGCATTCATTGCAGCAATCAGCAGTGCCACACCCGCACGGATATCGGGCGAAGCCATAGTTGTGGGTCTCAACCTACGCTGGTGGTCGTGGCCGATGACGGTGGCACGGTGGGGGTCGCAAAGGATAATCTGTGCCCCCATATCAATCAGTTTATCCACAAAGAATAGACGGCTCTCAAACATCTTCTGGTGGATGAGCACCGAGCCCTTGGCCTGGGTGGCCACCACGAGGAAGACACTCAGTAGGTCAGGCGTAAGGCCTGGCCAGGGAGCGTCGGCTATGGTCATAATGGAGCCATCCATAAAGCTCTCTATCTCGTAGTGCTCCTGGCGGGGGATGAAGATGTCGTCACCACGCTGCTCAAAGCGGATACCCATACGTGCAAACTGCGCAGGGATAATTCCGAGATTGTCAAACGACACATTCTTGATGGTGAGCTCCGAACGGGTCATAGCGGCCATACCGATGAAGCTGCCCACCTCAATCATATCGGGGAGCATAGTGTGCTCCGTGCCGCCAAGATGTTTCACACCGTGGATGGTGAGGAGGTTGGAGGCGATACCCTCAATCTGTGCGCCCATACGGTTGAGCATCTTACAAAGTTGCTGGAGATAGGGCTCGCAGGCGGCATTATAGATGGTGGTGGTACCCTCGGCCATCACGGCAGCCATCACAATATTGGCTGTGCCTGTCACGGAGGCTTCATCGAGGAGCATATAGGTGCCTTTCAGGTTGTTGGCATCCACCTCAAAGAAGTCGCCCGAGGAGTCGAAGTTGATGTGTGCGCCGAGCTTCTGGAAACCGATGAAGTGGGTGTCGAGCCTGCGGCGGCCAATCTTATCGCCACCGGGCTTGGGGATGTAGGCCACACCAAAGCGAGCCAGCAGTGGGCCGATGACCATCACCGAGCCACGCAGCTTGGAACCACGCTTGCGATAGTCCTCCGTGCGGAGGTAGCCGAGGTCGATACTCTTTGCTCGGAAGGTGAAGCACCCCTCGCCGAGGCGCTCAATCTCCACTCCGAGGTTGCGGAGCAGTTCGATGAGTGCCAGCACATCCACAATTTCGGGAACGTTGTGGAGCGTCACTTTCTCCTCCGTAAGCAGTGTTGCACAGATTATCTGGAGTGCCTCGTTTTTAGCACCCTGGGGGGTGATTTCGCCGCTGAGCTCACGGCCGCCATATACCTCGAAATATGCCATATCGGATGGGGTTTATGTTTGGGTTTTACTAATTCGTTTTGGGTTAAAATCATTGCGAGGAGTCCTCGTTACACTACCTGTCGCCCTCTCGTGCGCCAAAGAGGTTCATACGGTTGAGCACTCGGTTGCGACGGGGAAGAATAGCAAACTCTACAAGCAGCAACACGAGGGCTGCCGAAAGTGGTATGGGGAATTTCTCGTCGTACTCCTCGAAAATCTCGGTCTTAAACTTGGCCTTCTCGGTGGCATTCACCAGCTCCACAATCTCCTCCACGCCCACACTTGCGTTGGTGGCACGCACATAGGCGCCACCCGTAGCCACGGCAATCTTCTGGAGCGAGGCTTCGTCGAGCTTCGACACTACAATCTCCCCCTTCTCGTCACGAATAAAGTCGTCGTCAATGGAGATGGGTGCACCCTCGGGAGTACCGATACCTATGGTATAAATCTTCACACCGTGAGCTGCAGCCCTCTCGGCGGCCTGGAGTGCGTCGTCCTCGTGGTTCTCGCCATCGGTGACCAATATCACCACACGGCTTGCGCCACTGTCGCTGGAGAAGGAGCTCGTAGCCAGGTCGATAGCCTTACCGATGTCCGTACCCTGCTTTGTCACCTGCGAGGTGGATATGCGCTCCACAAAGTTGCGTGCCGTCAGGTAGTCGGCGGTGATAGGCAACTGGGTGTAGGCATCGCCCGCAAAGATTATCACACCTATGCGCTCCTCACGGAGTCCCTCAATCACACGGCTCACAGCATACTTGGTACGCTCCAGGCGGTTGGGCGAAAAGTCGCCTGCCAACATCGAGTTACTCACATCCACAGCCACAACAATCTCCACACCCTCACGCTCCACCTCACGCAGTTTGGAGCCCATCTGTGGGCGGGCAGCAGCCACCACAACAAGAGAGAAGGCGGCGGCGAGGAGCCAAAATTGGAGCCTCAATTTACCCTTCGAAGCCTCGGGTGCAAGGCGCAGGAGTGCCCCACGTGTTGCGAAGCGCTCGAGCATACGCCCCCTTCGGCGGAGCGACCACTCAAAGAGCACCACCATCACGGGTACCAAAAGCAGAAGGTACAACAAATCTATGTTTGCAAATCTAAACATTTTTTACTTTTTTGTCTGCCGACGGCCGGCCGCCTTCACAGCTTCACAAGGGAGGCCTGCTCGTCCGGGTAATAATCTCTTCGCCTACGGCAATTTATTGAGCCACAGGCGACGTACCGCAAACTCCACCACCAGGAGGGCCAGGGCCCACAGCAACCATCCCACAAAGTGTTCGGTGTGGAGGGTGTAGTTGTCGGTCTCGATGCGTGACTTTTCGAGCTCATTAATTCGGTCGTAAATATCACGCAGCGATCTCTTATCTGTGGCACGGAAGTACTCGCCACCCGTCTTGGCGGCAATATCCGTGAGGGCCTGCTCGTCAATCTCCACCAACTGTTGTTGGTAGCGCAAGTTACCCCAAGCGTCATAGTAGGGATAGGGGGCGTAGCCCCTGCGGCCCACACCCACCGTATAGACCTTTATGCCATACTCGGCAGCAATCTCCGCAGCCGACATCGGGGCCACCTGGCCAGTATTGTTCACACCATCCGTGAGGAGAATTATCACCTTGCTCTTGGCATCGCTCTCCCTAAGGCGATTGATGGCAGTGGCGAGGCCCATACCGATGGCCGTACCATCCTCCACCACTCCAAACTCCACCTGGCTGAGTAGGGTCTGGAGAGCCGCTTTGTCGGTCGTCAGGGGGCTCTGCGTGTAGCTCTCACCCGCAAAAACCACAAGGCCTATGCGGTCGTTGGGGCGGTCGGCAATGAACTTGGCCGCCACATCCTTGGCCGCCACAAGTCGGTTGGGCTCGAAGTCGGCCGCCAACATCGTGCCCGACACATCGAGCGACAGAACGATATCGACACCCTCCACAGTGGTCTTGGTGAGCTGCTCGCTGCTCTGGGGGCGTGCCAAAGCCACCGCAATGAGCACCACAACCACCGAGCGCAGCACCATAGGCAGGTGGCGGCAGTAGTAGCGCAGAGTGCGGGGGGCACTCTCCAGCGGGGAGCTGCTCGACACCTTCAGTGCCGCACCTCCTGCCCGGAGCCACCAGATGTAGTAGGCAACCATCGGCACCACAAGGGCCGAAAGCCACAACATATTGGGGTTTGCAAAGGTCATCTCGCTCTGTTGCTTTATTTCGTTAGTTACTAATTGTCAATTCTCTACCAATTTTTGCCCTCGGGACACTCTGTGGAGCTACCAATTCTTACCCGAGGCGGCCACACCCACAGCTCGTTTCTCATCGACCTTCTCACGGGTCTTATCCTCGGCGGCCTGCACCGCATCGAGCATCTGCTGACTCTCGGGCCTCGGCTCGGGTCGCTCGGCCTGAGGTTGCTCGGTGGGCTGAGGCTTATCGCCCTGGGGCTCGGGCTGTTGCTCGCCGTCGCCCTCCTCGGGCTCGTTGGGCTGCTGCTGTTGCTCGTTATCCCCCTGGGAGTTATCCTTATTCTGGTCTTGGTCTTGGTTCTGGTTTTGGTTTTGTTGCTGTTGGTCCTGGTTCTGATTCTGGTCTTGGTTCTGCTCCTGCTCCTTTAGCAACTCCTTGGTGTAGGCGTAGTTGAACTTGGCCTCCAAATCCTCGGGGCGCAACTTCAGCGACTCCTTATAAGAGCCCAGAGCCTCCTGAAGTTTCTGCTGCTGGAACTGTGCATTGCCCAAGTTATAGTAGGCAGAGGCCCTCTGCTCGGGGGTGGCACCCTCCATCTGGGCCACACGTGCAAACTGCTCCTCGGCAGAGGCATAGTCACCCGTGGCGTAGAGCGCATCGCCCAGATTGAAGTGGGCCGCAACCGAGAGAGAGTCCTTCAGCAGTGCCGCAAGGTACTCCTTCTGGGCGTCGGCCATACGCTGCTCCTGGTAGTGCTCATTGCCCTTACGGATGTGGCGACGCTCGGGGAACATCTGGCCACGAGCAGTGGCGGTGGCTCCCACAAGGGCCACAAGCACCAACAATATTCTTGCTATCCTGCTCATAATCTACTCCTTATCCTCGGGGGCTATGGCGCCTCCCTCTTTCATTATCTCTTTGGTATCGACCATCTCCTCGGCCACCTCCTTGCTCTCCTCCACGAAGTAATAGACCTCCTCGTAGGCCTCCTCGTGGCGGTCGGTGGCGGGGATATGTTTGGCAAACTTCACAAGGTCGCTCTCCGAGAGCAGTGCGCCCAGCTCGGCCACCTGTTTCGTGGTGAGCCCCAGGCGTTTCATCTCGGCCACAATCTCCTCGGTGGTCATCTCCAGGGCCGCCACACCATAGCGCCCCTCAAGATACTCCCTGAGAATCTCCGTCAGGCGGGAGTAGTACTCCTTCACCCTGCCATTCTGCCACAGTTTCTGGTTGTGCAGCTCCTCAAGCGACCCGATAGCTACAATGTGAGGGGGCCTCTTGGGCAGCTCCTCCTCAACAGCCCCACCCCTGCGGCTCACCGCACGGGCAACAACATAAACCAGAGCTGCCAACACCGCCAGCACAAAGACCACGGCCATCACCCAGCCGCCAAACTCCTCCACCATAAGTGGGGCCTCCAGGGGCTGTTTGAGGTCATAAATGGTCTTCTGGGCCGTGTCCACGGGCATAATCTGCACCTCCAGCACCAGCGCTCGGGGAGCAAACAGGGTGTCGATACCATCCGCACTTGCTGCCAGCACAGCCAGCGAGTCGAGCCTATAACTTGCGGGGTCAAAGGAGGTCATTCGGTAGTTCTTGCGCAACAAGTAGCGACCCTCCGACGACAAGGTATCGACCCTGCCATCCTCCAGCAGCTCTATCCTACCCTCGGCAAACTCGGGCCCTATGGCGGGAAAGCCCACACCACTACCCTCCTCGCACTCCACCTCAATAACGAGGTTGAAGTGGTCGCCAATGAGCACACTGCCGGGCTCGAACCTTGCATCCACAATCTTCACAGGCTCCCCAGCCACGCCACACAGCGCAACCACCAGTGCCACGAGCAGTACGATATATCTCCTTGCAATCTTCATCTTCACACCCCCGCCCACAAGCCTTTATCTGCGGCGGAATAGTTTAATAAGTTCCTTTACATAGTCGTCATCGGTGGTCACATCTGCACAATCGACCGTCGAACGGTTGAGCAGCGCCCTCATAGCCTCCTCACGCTCCCTCCAATCGGCAGCGTAGTGCTCCCTCACCCTCCTCGACGAGGTATCGACACATACCCTACGGCCACTCTCGGAGTCCTCCAACTCCACCAAGCCCACATCCGTGAGCTCGGCATCCCTCGGGTCATAGACCCTGATGCCCACAATGTCGTGTTTGCGGCTGGCAATACCCATAACCTTCGACAGCCTTTCATTCTCTGCCGGTGGCATATAGAAGTCGCTGATAACGAAGGTCGTACTCCTCTTCTTCAGCACTCCCGTGAGGTACTCCAGGGGGCTCACCAGCGAGCTCGCCCTACCCTCGGGCTCAAACTCCAGAAGGGTGCGGATAATCATCAGGATGTGTGAACGCCCCTTCTTGGGAGGGATGAACTTCTCCACCCTGTCGCTGAAGAGCATACAACCCACCTTATCGCCCGTCTGGGCCGCCGAGAAGGCCAGCACGGCCGCAATCTCGGTCATTATGGTGCGCTTGGTCTTATCGCCCGAGCCAAACGTGCCCGAGCCGCTGACATCCACCACCAGCATCATCGTGAGCTCACGCTCCTCCTCATAAATCTTTATGTGGGGCTTGCGAGCACGAGCAGTGACATTCCAATCAATATCCCTCACATCGTCGCCCAAGCGGTACTCCCTAACCTCACTGAAGGCCACACCCCTTCCACGGAACGCACTATGGTAATGGCCCGCAAATATGGCATTGGAAAGACCTCGAGTCTTAATCTCAATCTTCCTCACCTGCTTGAGTATGTCAGCCGTCTCTTTCAATTTTTTCCTTCTTTTGAAGCTTTTTGTAAAAAGTCGTTTTTATTCTTGAAGCTTTTTGTAAAAAGCTTCACCAAAAACTTTTAGGCGATACTGCGTATCGCTATGCCAGCCTCTACCCTATTTTCTGCACAGCCCGTGCAAAGAATTGACATCACAGAAGTGCCGTTCCGGCACAAAGCGACGCAAAAACTTTTAGTGTAGCCTTTGCTCTACCCCAGATAGGTGTTATAAGAGTTATAAGAGTCATAGGAGTTATAGGAAAATTTATCCTTATGATTCTATCGCCCCTAATGGCCCTAACGACCCTATAAATATTCTCGGGCCGAAGGCCCGCAACAATAGACGTTGGACCCCCTTTCCCTAAGAGTGCATATCGTGAGGCGAGTTCAAGGCTTGGTTTTTATTTTGCTCCGCAGCTTACAAAAGCTAAATGAGGAAGCAAAATAAAAAGCGTAACGCAGAAATCGCCCACGAGATGTGCTCGCATTATTAGGGTACCTCTACGGCATTAAGTATCTCGGTAATAATCTCCTCGGTAGTAACATTCTCCGCCTCGGCCTCATACGACAAACCGATACGGTGGCGCAGCACATCGTGGCACATAGCCCTCACATCCTCGGGAATGACATAGCCCCTATGTTTGATGAATGCATAGGCCTTCGAGGCCTTCGCCAGGGCAATGCTCGCACGGGGCGACGCACCATAGGAAATCATAGGCGCCAACTTCGAGAGGCCATACTCAGCGGGCTCTCGGGTGGCAAAGATGATATCCACAATATACTTCTCAATCTTCTCGTCCATATAGACGTCGCTCACCACACGGCGGGCACGCACAATATCCTCGGGAGTGACAACCTTGTGCACCTCGGGCAGTCCCTCGCCAGAGAGGTTGAGCCTCACAATATCCCTCTCCTCCTGACGTTTGGGATAGGAAATCTTCGCCTTGAGCATAAACCTATCGACCTGTGCCTCGGGCAGAGGATAGGTACCCTCCTGCTCGATGGGGTTCTGGGTAGCCATCACCAAGAAGGGGTCGGGCAGGCGGAAAGTCTCGTCGCCAATGGTCACCTGGCGCTCCTGCATAGCCTCCAGCAGTGCGCTCTGCACCTTGGCGGGCGAACGGTTAATCTCATCGGCCAGCACAAAGTTGGCAAAAATGGGGCCCTTCTTTACGGTGAACTCCTCATTCTTCTGGGAGTAGATGAGGGTACCTACCAAATCTGCGGGCAGCAGGTCGGGAGTGAACTGCACACGGCTAAACTTGGCATCCACAGCCTTGGCAAGCGTAGTGATAGCCAAAGTTTTAGCCAGACCGGGAACACCTTCCAGCAGGATGTGGCCGCCCGTGAGCAGACCTATCAACAGTGTATCCACCAGATGGCGCTGACCGACGATGGTGTGGCCAATCTCCATCGAGAGCGAGTCCACAAAGATGCTCTCCTTCTCGATGCGCTCGTTAAGTTCCTTAATATTAACTACTTCGCTCATAATATATAGTTTTCTGTTTTGTCCTTCCAATATGATGCCAAAGCACCCTACAAATTCAAACGAATATACACACAAAGTTAGTACTTTTTCTTCTCTTTTCCTCACCAAAATCGTGCAAAAAAAGAGGAGCGAAAACCTCGCTCCTCAAATTGTTGCTACTGCAACATATGCATCCTTCCTCGGCTGAATGAAAGGGTTGTCTCGACATCCACACCATCCTCACTCGCAACACCCGTAAGCATTAGCGAGTCGCTATCGAGGTGGAGCACCTCCAGGGCCGTCACTTCACCCTCCATATAGAGGTTCAAAACGCTCTTCTGGTCGCTTGCGAGCAGATCGTAGGTACCCACAAGGGTCTCGCCCGTCGTGCCATTCTCATCCTCATAGATATTGCAATGGAAGCCGCCGTCGGAGCTAAAGCTGAACTCACACCAGAAGCCCAGCTGTGCGGGGTCGAGATCCATCGACACACCCTCGGACGACACATTGAGGGACGAGAGCATCCAGTGGCCGAGAATCAGGTCGGCGGGCTCCTGCTCCTTCTCGCAAGAGGTCAGCGCAAACATCGATGCAAGGGCTGCAAGAATCAGGGTAAAGATTGATTTTTTCATACTCATTTGGTTTTAGTGGTTAATATAATCTGTTGCCTTTTTTATATAGACGCAAAAGCACACCCAAACGTTGCACGGGGCAGAAATTATTTTTCTCCCACACCCGTGGTCCTAAATTTTGTGTGCAAATTTCCGGCGGTAAATATATATATATATCGAATTCGCCAAATTTTTTGCAAAGAAAGAGCCCCTCCGCTCCCCAAATAAGATGGAGGAGTAGGGACGATAGGGACATTAGGTCATTAGGGAGAATTGCCCATAACTCCTATGATTCTTATAATTCCTATTTGGGTAGGACATAGGAGTTATAGGAGTAATAGAGTAATAAGAATTTGTCGGTCGACGGTCGTCGGGTGTCGGTCGTCGGTCGACGGTCGTCGGTCGTCGGTTGTCGTAAAAAAGCACAACACGAGATGAGTGCAAGGATTTTAGGACAAGCGAAGAAGTGCAGAAAGCCCACAGAGCAGAGGGATTTTTGTGCCAAAAAATGAGCGAGTCCGCAGCTTACTTTCCGTAAGTGAGGAACTCGCTCTCTTTGCTTTGGTGCAAAAAGCACCTGCTATGTGGGTTTTAAGCCTTCTTCGATGCGCCAGTCTTAACAGCAGCCACCTTAGCACCCGAAGTCTTGGCAGCAGTTGCCTTAGGAGCTTTGGGAGCAGCGGGTTTCTTTGCTGCGGGCTCGGCTACTACCTCTGCATCCTCGGCAGCCTTTTTCGAGCGGCTACGGCGAGTTTTGGGAGCAGCAGCTGCCTTAGGAGTTGCGCCCTCTACATAGGTCTCGTTGAAGTCTACGAGCTCGATGATACACATCTCAGCTGCGTCACCTACACGGAAACCGGTGTGGAGAATACGGGTGTAACCACCGGGACGGTCAGCAATCTTGGGAGCAACGGTGCGGAAGAGCTCTGCGGTTGCAAATTTGTCTTTCAGGTAGCTGAAAACAACACGACGCTGGTGGGTGGTGTCCTCTTTCGATTTGGTAATGATGGGCTCTACGAATTTCTTCAGAGCTTTTGCCTTAGCCACAGTGGTCTCGATGCGCTTGTGGAGAATAAGGCTTGCAGCCATATTCGACATCAGTGCTTTGCGGTGCGAAGCCTGACGGCCAAGGTGGTTTACTTTTTTATTGTGTCTCATAGTTAATGTGTCTGATTTTTTGGGTTATTCCTTGTCCAACTTGTAGGGAGTAACATCCATACCAAAGTGGAGGTTCAGCGATGCCAGAAGGTCATCGAGCTCGGTGAGCGACTTCTTACCGAAGTTGCGGAACTTCAGAAGGTCGTTGCGGTTGTAGCGAACCAGGTCGCCGATGGTGTCAACCTCCGCTGCTTTCAAGCAGTTGAGGGCACGCACCGAAAGATCCTGATCCGACAAGCGGGTCTTCAGCAGCTGACGCATATGAAGAACGTTCTCATCGAACTCCTCGGCGGGCGAGCTCTCCTCCATATTGATGGTAATCTTCTCGTCCGAGAAGAGCATCAGGTGGTGGATGAGAATCTTCGCAGCCTCTTTAAGAGCCTCTTTGGGGTGGATCGAACCGTCGGTAGTTACCTCAAGGTTGAGTTTGTCGTAGTCGGTACGCTGCTCAACACGATAGGGATCTACCGAGAACATAACATTTACGATAGGAGTGTGAATCGAATCGATGGGAAGCAGACCAAACTCTGCATCGGCGGGGCGGTTCTCCTCGGCGGGAACATAACCACGGCCCTTACCAATGGTGAGGTCGAAAGTCAGCTTGGTGTCGGGGGTGAGGTGGCAGATAACCAACTCGGGATTCAACACTTTGAAGTTAGTGAGGAAATTAGAAATATAGCCTGCGGTGAGCTCAGTCTGACCGGCAACATTGATGGTCACCTTCTCCGACTCGGCTGTCTCAACAGTGCGAATGAAACGCACCTTCTTGAGGTTCAGGACAATATCTATCATTCCTTCCATAACTCCGGGGATGGCGGCAAACTCGTGATCGACCCCGGCAACCTTTACGGTGGTGATTGCAAAACCCTCAAGAGCGTTAAGCAGCACCCTGCGCAAAGCATTACCAATGGTCATACCGAATCCGGGCTCCAAAGGACGGAACTCAAACTTTCCGAATGTGGAGGTGGACTCAAGCATAATCACCTTCTCGGGTTTCTGGAATGCTAAAATTGCCATAATTTTCTATCCTTTAATTAGTTAGTTCTATTTCGAGTAAAGCTCGACGATAAGCTGCTCCTTGATGTTCTCGGGGATATCCTCGCGCTCGGGACGCTGCAGGAACTTACCACTCATAGTCTCCGAGTTCCACTCGAGCCAGCTGTACTGGTTGGTACGACGACCTGCCAGGCTCTCGGTGATGGTCTCCAGTGCTTTCGATTTCTCACGAACAGCAACTACATCACCAGCCTTCAGGCTGTACGAAGGAATATTCACAACATTACCATTAACGGTGATGTGACGGTGCGAAACGAGCTGACGAGCAGCAGCACGGCTGGGAGCGATACCCAGACGGTAAACTACGTTGTCCAGACGGCTCTCGAGAAGCTTCAGAAGGTTCTCACCGGTGATGCCGCCCATTGCAGCTGCCTTGTCAAATGCGTTGTGGAACTGACGCTCCAACAGACCGTAGGTATATTTTGCTTTCTGCTTCTCGTTCAGCTGGGTACCGTACTCCGAAACTTTTTTGCGTTTGCGGTTCAGACCGTGCTGACCAGCAGGATAGTTCTTCTTGTCGAGAACTTTGTCTGCGCCAAAAATAGGCTCGCCAAATTTACGAGCGATTTTGCTTTTGGGACCTGTATATCTTGCCATTGTTCTTCTTGTGTTTTACTTTTTAACTTGATGTTTATGCACTTTGTATTCCTACGGTCGGATTATACGCGACGACGGTTAGGAGCACGGCAGCCGTTGTGGGGCAGGGGAGTAACATCGATAATCTCCATTACGGTGATACCTGCACCGTCGATGGTACGGATTGCCGACTCACGACCCTGACCGGGACCTTTAACATAAACTTTCACCTTGCGCAAGCCCAAGTCGTATGCAACCTTTGCGCAGTCTGCTGCTGCAGTCTGTGCTGCGTAGGGAGTGTTCTTCTTGGAACCACGGAAGCCCATTTTACCTGCCGAGCTCCAGCTGATAACCTCACCAACGCTGTTGGTGATGGTGATGATCACATTGTTGAAAGTCGAGTGTACAAATGCCATACCGACTGCGTCAACCTTAACAACGCGCTTCTTAACTGATACTGGTTTCTTTGCCATAACTCTCTACTTAATTATTTAGTTGCTTTTTTCTTGTTTGCTACAGTCTTCTTCTTACCCTTGCGAGTACGAGCATTGTTCTTGGTGCTCTGGCCACGAACGGGAAGGCCAAGACGGTGACGGATACCACGGTAGCAACCGATGTCCATCAGGCGTTTGATGTTGAGCTGAACGATCGAACGGCACTCACCCTCTACTTTGATACCGCTCTCGGCGATAGCATTACGGATTGCACCTACCTGCTCGTCAGTCCAGTCATTAACCTTGATGTTGTGGTCGATGCCGACCATATCAAGAATCTTCTCAGCAGTGCTGCGGCCGATACCATAAATATAGGTCAAACCGATCACACCGCGCTTATTTTTGGGTAAATCTACACCTACTATACGTGCCATAAATTTTCTTTCTTCTTTTTACAGTTAATTACTTTTGGCGCATTTTGAATTTAGGATTCTTCTTGCAAATTACATAAAGGTGGTTGCCACGCTTAACGATTTTGCAATCCTCGCTTCTTTTCTTAATGGATGCTCTAACTTTCATCTTTGAAAAGTGTTTAATTTAGTTTGTTTTGTGTGGCATAGTCGCCTGGCCGAAAGGTATTAACCAAAAGTAGCGGCTGTCACTCGTCTTCTCTTTTCTCGTGGATGCCGATGCCTCGACCTTGTCGAGCCGCACCCGCACCTTGTTTGCTCTGCCCTGGTGCTCTGTCGCACCACGTGGGGCCGCTACGAGCAACACCCTTTACTCTTGACTCCTTTGCGTCGGCGGGGGACTATTTGTAACGGAAAGATATACGACCCTTGGTCAAATCGTAGGGCGACATCTCAACCTTTACTTTGTCACCGGGGAGGATTCGGATGTAGTGCATCCTCATCTTGCCCGAAATGTGGGCGGTAATCACGTGGCCGTTGTCCAACTCTACCCTGAACATTGCGTTCGAGAGGGCCTCCACGATGGTTCCGTCCTTTTCGATAGCAGCTTGCTTTGCCATAAAAGAGTTCTTTTGTTTTTGGTTTCGTTATTCCTTGTTTTCTGTTTAGCGCGCAAAGATAACAATTTTCTTTGGATTTCCAAATTATCAGTTACTTACGCACGCCTATTGCCTCCTCTATCACACCAAAATCGGTCAGAATATCCACTCCGGTGCTGCGTATTGCCACCGCATACTCAAAGTGGGCGGAGGGTTTGCGATCTTTGGTCCTTACGGTCCAGCCGTCACGCTCAAAGACCACATTCTTGGAGCCCATATTGATCATCGGCTCGATGCAGATGACCATTCCCTCCTTCAGCAGAGGGCCGGTGCCCCTTCGGCCGTAGTTGGGGACTTCGGGCGACTCGTGCATCTTCCTGCCCAAGCCGTGGCCCACAAGTTCCCTAACCACTCCGTAGCCATAGTGCTCGGCGTGTGACTGCACAGCCCACGAGATGTCGCCAACGCGGTTGCCCGCAACAGCCATCTCGGCTCCCTTCACAAGCGACTCTTTGGTAACCCTCAGAAGCTGCTCCACTTCGGGAGCAATCTCGCCCACAGCAAAGGTGTAGGCCGAGTCACCATAGAACCCCTTGAGAATCGTGCCGCAATCTACCGACACAATGTCGCCCTCCTTGAGGGCATAGTTTGACGGAATACCGTGTACTACATTCTCGTTTACCGACACACACAAGGTGTTGGGAAAACCGCCGTAGCCGAGGAAGCCCGGAACTGCTCCGTGAGAACGGATAAACTCCTCGGCAATCCTATCGAGCTCCAGAGTTGTCACCCCGGGCTTGATATGCTTGCCAACCTCCGCAAGCGTAGCGCTCACAAGAAGGTTATTCTCACGCAGCAGTTCGATCTCTTCCTCTGTCTTGAGATATATCATCTATAATCTCTGTCTTAAAAAACTCTTACACGGGAAGTAAGCTTCCAAGTCGGGAACTAGTAGCGACCTTTGATCCTACCGGTCTTCATCAGACCGTCGTAGTGACGAAGGAGCAGATAGCTCTCAACCTGTTTGAGAGTGTCAAGAACCACACCCACCAAAATCAGCAGCGAGGTACCTCCGAAGAAGAGCGCAAACTGACGGTTGATACCGATCATCTCGGCAAATGCGGGCAGGATAGCCACGATTGCCAGGAAGATCGAACCGGGAAGGGTGATTCGAGTCATGACGGTGTCGATGTACCTCATAGTCTCCTTACCGGGTTTAACACCGGGAATGAAACCGCCGTTACGCTTGAGGTCATCGGCCATCATTTGGGGATTCACAATAATCGCAGTGTAGAAATAAGTGAAGGCCAATACCAACACTGCGAAGGTGAAGTTGTACCAGAAACCTGTGTAGTTGCTGAAGGTTGCAGCAAAACCTCGGGTTGCCTCCCACCTGCCGAAGAGCATAGGGATGAACATCAATGCCTGTGCAAAGATGATAGGCATCACATTTGCAGCATTAATCTTCAGAGGAATGTACTGACGAACACCGCCGTACTGCTTGTTACCCACAATACGTTTTGCGTACTGTACGGGAATCTTACGGGTTGCCTGCACAAGTGCGATAGCTGCCATAAGAATGAAGTAAAGAAGTACGAACTCAACAACCAGCATTACCCAACCACCGGTTGCAGCATTGGTCCTGGCGTCCAACTCAGCCAAAAGGGCGTGGGGCAGACGTGCCACGATACCCACCATAATAATCAGGGAGATACCGTTACCAATACCTTTGTCGGTGATCTTCTCACCAAGCCACATCACGAACATAGTACCGGCAATAAGTACTACGAGGGCGGCAAAGATGAAGAAGGCGTTGTACTCCATAACGAAAGCACCGGGTGCCTGGGCGTGGAGGTTTGCAAGATAAGCGGGACCCTGCAGGCAGAGCACTACAATGGTCAAATATCTTGTAATCTGGTTCATCTTGCGGTGACCGCTCTCGCCCTCTTTCTGCAGCTTCTGGAAGTAGGGAACTACGATACCAAGCAGCTGCACGATAATCGAAGCGGAGATGTAGGGCATTACACCGAGTGCGAAAATCGACGCATTGGAGAATGCACCACCCGAGAAGATGTCCAACAGACCCATAAGACCATCGGCGGTCTGGGCGCTCAGGGCGCTCAGGGCGTTGGGATCGATACCGGGAATCACCACAAAACTTCCGAACCTATATATAAGAAGAAGGCCCAGGGTGTAGAGAATCCTCTTCTTGAGCTCCTCAATCTTAGATATATTCTTGATGGTTTCGACAAGTTTCATCGCTTAACTTTGTTTGTCTGGTGTATAAATTAGAGTTTCTCAACCTTGCCACCTTTAGCCTCGATAGCTGCAATAGCGCTCTGGCTGAAGGCGTGTGCGGTTACGTTGAGAGCTTTGGTGAGCTCACCTTTACCGAGGATTTTCACCTTGTGGTTCTTAGAAATGAAACCAGCCTCGATGAGGGTCTCGATGTTGATGTCGGTGATGTTCTTGTTAGCTGCCAAAGCCTCGAGGGTGTCGAGGTTGATGGGTTTGTACTCAACACGTTTGATGTTGGTGAAACCAAACTTGGGCATACGACGCTGCAAAGGCATCTGACCACCCTCGAAACCGAGTTTGTGGCTGTAGCCCGAACGCGACTGTGCACCCTTGTGACCACGTGTAGAGGTACCACCGTGACCCGAACCCTGACCGCGACCAATCCTCTTCTCGTGGTGAGTCGAGCCTGCTGCGGGTTTAAGATTGCTTAAATTCATCGTTATTCTCTTTTTTACTTTTTTTAACTTCTGTAAACTTACTCTTTAACGGTCTCAACCTTTACCAGATGTTTAACCTTGTTAATCATACCGAGGATGATGGCCGAGTCCTCGTGCTCAACAGTCTGATTTACTTTGTGCAGACCGAGGGCGTCGAGGTTGCTGCACTGGTTCTTGGTCTGACCAATGCGGCTCTTAACCTGAGTGATTTTCAATCTTGCCATAATTTCTTCCTAATTGATTAGCCGTTAAATACTTGTTTCATAGAGATACCACGCAGCTGGGCTACCGAAGCAGCGTCACGGAGCTCCATAAGAGCGCCAACGGTTGCTTTCACCAGGTTGTGGGGGTTCGACGAACCTTTGCTCTTTGCGAGTACGTTGTGGATACCCACGCTCTCGAATACTACACGCATCGCACCACCTGCCTTAACACCGGTACCGGGGGCAGCGGGACGCATAAGCACCTGCGAACCGCCAAAGCGGAACTCCTGTGCGTGAGGAATGGTGCCGTTGATTACGGGAACCTTCACGAGGTTTTTCTTTGCATCCTCAACGCCTTTTGCGATAGCGGACTGAACCTCGCTGGCTTTGCCAAGGCCGTAGCCTACAACGCCGGCCTCGTTACCAACAACTACGATTGCCGAAAAGCTCATAGTGCGACCACCTTTGGTGGTTTTCGACACCCTTTTGATAGCTACGAGCCTATCTTTCAGCTCGAGATCGCTAGTTTTTACTTTGATATTGTTGTTTGCCATAGTTGTTCCTTAGAATTTAAGACCGCCCTCTCGTGCGGCGTCTGCCAACATTTTTACTCTTCCGTGGTAGAGGTAGCCGTTACGGTCGTACGATACAGCCTCAATGCCTTTGGCGAGTGCACGCTCGGCGATCAGCTTACCTACGAGTTTAGCCTGCTCGATACCATTTACTTTCTGTGCCTGCTCGGCGATCTCTTTGTCAAGCGACGAAGCCGCTGCCAAAGTCACGCCCTGCTGGTCGTCAATCAACTGTACATAAATCTGCTTGTTGCTGCGGAATACAGTCATACGAGGCCTTGCTGCAGTACCCTCAACTACTTTGCGGATACGCATTTTAATCCTCTCCCTTCTTTCGATCTTATTCAATGCCATATTTACGCGATTTTACTATTTAGCGTTAGCAGACTTACCAGCCTTACGACGCAGGGTTTCACCAATAAATTTAATACCTTTACCTTTGTAGGGCTCGGGCTTACGGAACGAGCGAATCTTTGCAGCAACTTGACCAACAAGCTGTTTGTCGATGCTCTTGAGAGTGAGAATGGGGTTGCCTTTCTTCTCCTGTTTTACCTCTGCCTTAACCTCGGCGGGCAACATCAGGAAGATGTCGTGCGAATAACCCAAAGAGAGTTTCAGAAGCTGACCATCAACCTCTGCTTTGAAACCAACACCTACGAGCTCCTGCTGAATCTCGTAGCCTTTCGAAACGCCCACTACCATATTGTTGATGAGTGCGCGGTACAAGCCGTGCATAGAGCGGTGGCGTGGCTGATTCGTAGGACGAGTTACTGTCAATACGTTACCCTCTACGGTTACGGTGATGTCCGAATCCACTTTCTGGCTCAGTGCACCGAGAGGTCCTTTCACGCTTACCACATTGTTGGCTGCAACCTCAACGGTCACGCCTGCAGGCAAGTTTACAGGTAATTTACCAATCCTTGACATGTGTTTTGCTTTTTTTGATTAGGTGATTAAAAAAAACTAGTAGATGTAGCAGAGTACCTCGCCACCTACATTCTCCTGGCGTGCCTTCTTGTCGGTCATAATGCCTTTGGGAGTCGATACGATAGCGATACCAAGGCCGTTCTGAACTTTGGGCATGTCGGCAGCCGACGAGTAACGGCGAAGACCGGGACGCGATACACGCTCCAGACCTTTGATGGCGCAAGCCTTGGTCTCAGCGTTGTACTTCAACGCAATCTTGATGGTCGAAAAGCCTTTCTCGTTCTTGTCGAACTTGTAGGCGAGGATGTAACCCTGATCGTAGAGGATCTTGGTCATCTCCTCTTTCATTTTTGAACCGGGAGCTTCAACCGTTTTGTGGTTGGCTTTCGCCGCGTTTCTAATCCTCGTGAGGAAATCCGCAATAGGATCTGTCATAGTTGTAATGGATTAAAAGTTAAAAATGTAAGTTAATTATTTCACACCACCTTCGCCGGCCATCCCCCTGAGGGACAGTCGGTTAGAGTAGTATTGATTGCATAAAATAGGCCGTTAGGCACTTTTAAGCGGGCAAAGATAGAAATTTTCTTCCGATAAATTGCAAATTTTTGTGCAGAATTTCAATCATTTGCGTCATTTTTTTACTCCGCAGCAACACCTGCGGAGTTGTGGTTGCGGCGGGCCACACACGATTCTTCTCGGCTCAATATTTGGCCCACAACACCAAATTTCTTTTAACAGACAATGCCCCGAGAGCACTTCAATGCTCTTGGGGCCTTGTCTTATGTAGGGTCGTATGACCGCTCCACCTGGGAGCACTCACACTACCACGAAGCCTTCTTAACGCCGGGGATGAGGCCGTTGGAAGCCATCTCGCGGAACTGGATACGGCTCAGACCAAACTGACGGATGTAGCCTTTGGGACGGCCAGTGATCTGGCAGCGGTTGTGCTGGCGGATGGGGTTGGAGTTGCGGGGAAGCTTCGAAAGAGCCTGCCAAGCCTCCATCTCGTTCATCTCACCTGCCTTCACAGCGGCAGCGATAGCCTCACGCTTTGCAGCATAGCGTTTTGCGAGTTTAACACGTTTAACCTCGCGTGCTTTCATCGATTCTTTTGCCATAACTTATGCTTTTTTAGCGTTCTTAAAAGGAAGACCAAACTCACGGAGGAGTGCGTATGCCTCCTCATCGGTGGGAGCGGTAGTCACGAAGCAAATCTCCATACCGAGAATCTTGGTAATCTTGTCGATGTCGATCTCGGGGAAAATGATCTGCTCTTTGATACCGAGGGTGTAGTTGCCCTGACCATCGAATTTCTCGTTGATACCTTTGAAGTCGCGGATGCGGGGAAGTGCAACTGCGATGAGGCGCTCGAGGAACTCGTACATACGGTCGCCACGGAGGGTTACACGTACGCCAACGGGCATACCTTTACGGAGTTTGAAGTTCGAAATATCCTTGCGCGAACGGGTCTGAACGGCTTTCTGACCAGAGATAATCGAGAGCTCCTCCTGAGCAATCTCGATGAGTTTCTTGTCGGCAACAGCCTCGCCAACACCCTCGTTGAGGACGATCTTCTCCAGTTTGGGTACCTGCATAATGCTCTTGTAGCCAAACTCTTTCATAAGGGCGGGTACAATCTGCTCCTTATAAGTTGTCTTAAGTGTAGGAATGTAAGCCATTATTTAATCTCCTCTCCTGATTTTTTAGCGTAACGTACAAGTTTGCCATTCTCACCCTCTTTGCGGCCAACACGGGTAGGTTTGCCGGTCTGGGGATCTGCGAGCATAAGGTTCGAAATGTGGATGGGAGCCTCCTGCTCTACAATACCGCCCTGGGTGTTCTTAGCGCTGGGTTTGGTGTGTTTCTTGATTACATTGAAACCCTCAACGATTGCACGCTGGCTTTTGGGATCAACCTCAAGTACACGACCGGTTTTCTCTTTGCTTTTGCTACCGCCTGCGATAACGTAAACGGTATCACCTTTTTTGATATGTAATTTCATACTGCGTATCGGTATTTAAGATTACAATACTTCGGGTGCAAGCGAGATGATTTTCATATACTGATCACGAAGCTCACGAGCTACGGGACCAAAGATACGAGTACCACGCATCTCACCCTGGGGGTTCAGAAGCACTACGGCGTTGTCGTCGAAACGAATGTACGAACCGTTAGCACGACGAATCTCCTTCTTTGTTCTAACTACAACCGCTTTCGATACGGTACCCTTCTTGATGTCGCCCGAAGGGGTTGCGCTCTTCACGGTCACAACGATTTTGTCGCCAATCGAGGCATACTTCTTCTTGGTACCGCCCAGAACACGGATGCAAAGAACCTCTTTAGCACCACTGTTGTCGGCTACTACCAATCTGCTTTCCTGTTGTATCATGACTATTTAGCTCTTTCAATAATTTCTACTAATCTCCAACGCTTGGTCTTGCTCAGAGGTCGTGTCTCCATAATCTTTACGGTGTCGCCCTCGTTGCAGGTGTTCTGCTCGTCCTCGGCCACAAAGCGGGTGGTCTTGTTAACGAACTTACCATAGATAGGGTGTTTTACCTTACGGTGAACTGCAACGACGATAGATTTGTCCATCTTATTGCTGACTACCACACCGATTCTCTCTTTCCTAAGATTTCTTTCCATAGTGTCAATTAACATTTAGTGTTTTTCTGGTGCAGTACAGTCTTCATACGAGCGATGTCCCTGCGAGCTTTCTTAATAACGGTGGTATCCTCCACGGGAGATACAGCGTGGTTTACCTTCAAAGTGGCAAGTTTTGCCTGCTCAGCCTCGAGGCGCTCTACCAAATCGGCTACAGCCATCTCTTTCAATTCTGCTGTTTTCATAACTTTCTTGTCGTCTTTAAAAGGTTAAACTACTCTACATAATCCCTACGAACGATCAGCTTGGTCTCGATGGGGAGCTTCTGAGCGCCGAGGCGGAGTGCCTCTTTGGCTACCTCGAAGGGTACGCCCTCAATCTCAAACATAATACGGCCGGGAGTAACAGGAGCTACATAGCCCTCGGGGTTACCTTTACCTTTACCCATACGTACCTCAGCGGGTTTCTTGGTGATGGGCTTATCGGGGAAGATGCGGATCCAAATCTGACCCTCACGTTTCATATAACGCACGATAGCCTGACGGGCTGCCTCAATCTGACGACCGGTGATCCAGGTCGAATCCATAGCTTTGAGGCCGAACGAACCGAACGCAAGCTGGTTACCACGCTGAGCGAGGCCTTTCATGCGTCCTTTCTGCATTCTTCTAAATTTTGTCCTTTTTGGTTGTAACATTGTCTTATCGTTATTTAGAAGTGTTCCTATTTGTTGTTATTGTTTCTCCTGCGCTTGCGATCGCCGCGGGGTTTGCCACCACGCT